>NZ_MOMB01000012.1 GCF_002752165.1 Erwinia sp. OLFS4 | reverse complement strand
TAAGCGTAAGTGAGTTGAAACACGCGGTGGCAGTCACGGCAGCGAAATCTGTCATAGCCTTTAGGGTTCTGACCATGGCGGTAAACCTGAACAGACTGACAACGGGGACAATGAACGTTAACGCTGGCCATAAGAGAACCTCAAAAGCCCGCATTATACATCAGATTCAACCAATTAGAGGCATCACCGATTTTTCGACCCTGGCAATACAGACCTCTAATAAATATCTGGGAGTAGAAATGTATTACGAAAAACAACGAGTCAAACCGGGTGACAGTATCAGAACGCAGCTGCAGGGGGGGTTAGGGGAAAGTCAGTTTAAATTCGTACTCATCAAAAAGCAGGGTAAAGATGTCAGTAAGGGGCCATTTACCGGTTCTGCCGTACTGGTCATGAGCGCTGACTAATCTGAAAAATAGTCATCAGCCGGGCAGACTGGCTGTGTGATTCGTGAGGCATAGCGGTTTCTTCAGGGTGTCTGATGCCTGAGTTAAATGATAAAAACCGGCGTAAATAAAGCGGACCGGCGGCTATCCGGTCCGCAGCTTATCAGGCAGCCTGTTTATTCAGTGATTTAATATCAATGACAAAGCGATACTTCACATCACTTTTAAGCATGCGTTCATATGCTTCGTTAATGTAATTCATATCAATCATCTCAATATCTGACGTGATGCCGTGTTTGCCGCAGAAATCCAGCATTTCCTGGGTTTCTGCGATGCCGCCAATCAGTGAACCGGCGATCGCGCGGCGTTTAAAGATCAGGTTAGCGACTGCTGGTGAAGGGTGGCTGTGTTCCGGGACGCCGACCAGTGTCATGGTTCCATCGCGCTTAAGCAGGTTAGTGAACTGATCGAGATCGTGCTGGGCAGCCACGGTATTCAGAATGAAGTCAAAACTATTGGCATGTTGAGCCATCTGCTCAGCATCTTTAGAGATGACGACCTCATCGGCTCCCAGACGTTTACCGTCTTCAACTTTTGACGGCGAAGTGGTAAACAGCACGACTTTTGCACCCATGGCGTGAGCCAGTTTGACACCCATATGACCCAGTCCGCCCAGTCCGACAATACCGACTTTCTGGCCGGGGCCGACTTTCCAGTGACGCAATGGAGAATAGGTGGTGATACCGGCGCACAGCAGTGGCGCAACTCCCGCCAGATCGAGATTTTCCGGCACCCGTAATACGAAATCTTCATGCACGACGATTTGGCTTGAATAACCGCCGTATGTCGTGGTGCCGTCAAAACGGTCGGTGCCATTATAGGTACCAACAAAACCGTTTTCACAGTATTGCTCCAGACCTTCCTGGCAGCCAGGGCAGTGACGACAAGAGTCGACCAGACAGCCGACGCCAACGATGTCGCCAATCTGATATTTAACGCTTTCTGTGCCAACTGCGGCAACGCGACCAACAATTTCGTGGCCGGGAACCACCGGATAGACGGTATTGCGCCATTCGTTACGCGCCTGGTGAAGATCGGAGTGGCAGACGCCGCAGAATAAAATTTCAATCAGAACATCGTTAGCACGCAACTCGCGCGGCTGAAATTCAAAGGGAGCCAGTCTGGCTTTTGCGTCCTGAGCAGCATAAGCATGGGTTATCTTCATGATTTCTCCAGATTTAACCATTAGAAGTGACGTTAAGCGATTTTCCGCCAGCAACCATATTCGCGCTGGTGGCAGACAGTGACGGGCGATGGTGCAAAATACATCCGAAAACGTGACGCCCATCGAAGAGCAATAAGCTTAGTAGTCAACGCCGCTGCGGGGTAGGGCAGAACCTATTGAAATCTTGCCTGATCCTGCAAACGTTTACTGAATTAGAGTAAAATAAAGCGAAAATGCTTCATTTTTACCCGCGTGTGTCAGCAAAATTAGCAGATTTATCTTATGATGTTGGTACCCGACGGACGGACGGCATTCATCAGATGATGCCGTCCGCAGCGCAAGGTTTAACGTGGTTTAAGCATCGGTTTCAGAAAGCGTGCGGTATGTGATTTTTCGCAATCGGCAACGGTCTCCGGCGTGCCGGCCACCAGAATTTCACCTCCACCACTTCCCCCTTCCGGACCGAGATCAACAATCCAGTCGGCGGTTTTGATCACATCCAGATTGTGTTCAATCACTACGATGGTATTGCCCTGGTCGCGCAGCTGGTGCAGAACCGCCAGTAGCTGCTGGATATCGGCAAAATGCAGACCGGTTGTAGGCTCATCAAGAATATAGAGCGTCTGCCCGGTGCCGCGTTTTGACAGCTCGCGCGCCAGCTTGACCCGCTGGGTTTCGCCACCTGACAGGGTGGTGGCGGACTGACCGAGACGGATGTAGGAAAGCCCAACGTCCATCAGCGTCTGCAGTTTACGCGCCAGTGCCGGCACGGCATCAAAGAAGTCACGGGCTTCTTCAATCGTCATATCCAGCACCTGATGAATATTCTTGCCTTTATATTTAATCTCCAGGGTTTCGCGATTATAGCGTTTGCCTTTGCAGTGATCGCAGGGGACATAAATATCCGGCAGGAAATGCATTTCAACTTTAATTACCCCGTCGCCCTGGCAGGCTTCACAACGGCCCCCCCGAACGTTAAAGCTGAAACGTCCCGGTGTGTAACCGCGCGAACGCGATTCCGGTACGCCGGCAAACAGCTCGCGCACCGGGGTAAAAATACCGGTATAGGTTGCCGGATTAGAGCGCGGTGTGCGGCCAATCGGACTTTGATCGATGTCGATCACTTTATCAAAATGATCGAGACCACTAATATCGCGGTAAGGCGCCGATTCCGCCAGGGTGGCACCGTTTAATACGCGTTGCGCCACCGGAAACAGGGTGTCATTAATCAGCGTTGATTTGCCGGAACCCGACACGCCGGTAATGCAGGTGAACAGGCCGACCGGCAGCGTCAGGGTAACGTCTTTCAGGTTATTGCCGCTGGCGCCAGTCAGTTTCAGTACCTTTGTCGCATCGGCTTTTACCCGCTCTTTTGGCACCTCAATGGCCCGCTTGCCGCTCAGGAATTGCCCGGTCAGTGAATCTGCAACCGCCATGATATCTTCAACGCTGCCTTCGGCAACGATCTCACCGCCGTGGACGCCGGCGCCGGGGCCGATATCGATAACGTGATCCGCTGCGCGAATTGCGTCTTCATCATGTTCAACTACGATCACCGTATTGCCCAGATTACGCAGGTGAATCAGGGTCTCCAGCAAGCGTTCGTTATCGCGCTGGTGCAGGCCAATCGACGGTTCGTCCAGAACGTACATTACCCCGACCAGCCCGGCACCAATCTGGCTGGCGAGACGAATACGCTGTGCTTCGCCACCGGAAAGGGTTTCCGCTGAGCGCGACAAAGAGAGGTAGTTCAGACCAACGTTAACCAAAAAACGCAGGCGATCGCCGATTTCTTTCAGCACTTTTTCAGCAATTTTTGCCCGCTGGCCGCTGAGCCTGATGTGCTGAAAAAAGTCCATGGCATGACCAATGCTCATTTCTGAGATGGTCGGCAATGTGGTGTTTTCAACAAAAACATGGCGAGCTTCACGCCGCAGACGTGAGCCATGACAGCTGGCGCAGGAACGATTACTGATAAATTTCGCTAGTTCTTCGCGTACCGCGCTGGATTCGGTTTCTTTATAACGGCGTTCCATGTTGTGTAACACGCCTTCGAAAACGTGGCGGCGCACCGAGGTATCACCCCGATCGTTAATATATTTAAATTCGACAGACTCTTTACCGGAACCGTAAAGAATCACTTTTTTAACACTCTCTTTTAACGAGGCGAACGGTGCTTCAATATCAAAGTGGTAGTGATCCGCCAGTGAGCGCAACATCTGAAAATAATAGAAGTTACGACGATCCCAGCCGCGGATGGCACCGCCTGCCAGCGAAAGCTCCTGATTTTGTACCACCCGTTCGGGGTCGAAATATTGTTGGACGCCGAGACCGTCACAGGTAGGGCAGGCCCCTGCCGGATTATTAAATGAAAACAGGCGTGGTTCCAGTTCATTCATGCTGTAACCACATACCGGACAGGCGAAATTGGCAGAAAAAAGCAGCTCTTCAGCTTGCGGATTATCCATTGAAGCAACCATTGCCGTGCCGCCGGAGAGTTCCAGCGCGGTCTCAAAAGATTCCGCCAGCCGCTGTGCCAGATCGGCTCGTACTTTAAAGCGATCGACGACAACCTCAATGGTGTGTTTTTTTTGCAGTTCCAGCTTTGGCGGATCGGACAGATCGCAAACTTCACCATCAATACGCGCGCGGATATAGCCCTGGGTCGCCAGGTTTTCCAGCGTTTTAGTATGCTCACCTTTTCGATCGCGCACCACCGGTGCCAGCAGCATCAGACGACTGCCTTCCGGTTGGTTAAGTACATTATCCACCATCTGGCTGACGGTCTGGGCAGTCAGTGCAACGTCATGGTCAGGGCAACGTGGTTCACCTACGCGGGCAAAAAGCAGACGCAGATAGTCATGAATTTCGGTGATGGTACCGACCGTTGAACGTGGGTTATGAGAGGTCGATTTTTGTTCAATTGATATGGCGGGTGACAGCCCTTCGATATGATCGACATCCGGCTTTTCCATCAGCGAAAGAAACTGACGTGCATAGGCAGAAAGCGACTCAACATAGCGTCGCTGGCCTTCGGCATACAGCGTGTCAAATGCCAGGGAAGATTTCCCGGAACCGGAAAGCCCGGTGACGACAATAAGCTTATCCCGAGGGATGATCAGGTTGATATTTTTCAGGTTATGGGTGCGTGCACCACGAACTTCTATCTTATCCATTCACTTTTCCCGGTTAGCACAGATGCCGCCATGCTCGCGGCACGGCCACAAAGAAACAGGTTATTATGGCATAAAAATAACTGTCCGGATATCCAGTGTTATCGTCATTTGTTAGGGTTTTGTGCTACGAACCATTCTGGAAGCCGGCTCGTATAACCTGAACGCATCGTGTTAACTTCATAGGCATACCCGCTATGAGATGATAGACTTTCATAGTAGAAAACTGACTAAAATTTCATCGGGAGAATCGAACATGGCCAGCAGAGGCATTAATAAAGTCATTCTGGTGGGGAATCTTGGCCAGGATCCGGAAGTTCGCTATATGCCGAGTGGCGGCGCGGTGGCCAACATCACGGTAGCAACGTCTGAGAGCTGGCGTGACAAGCAGACCGGTGAACAAAAAGAAATCACAGAATGGCATCGTGTGGTGTTGTTCGGCAAGGTCGCGGAAGTTGCCGGCGAATATCTGCGCAAAGGTTCACAGGTTTACATTGAAGGCCAGTTGCGCACCCGCAAGTGGCAGGATCAGGGCGGCCAGGATCGTTACACCACCGAAATTGTGGTTAACGTCGGTGGCACAATGCAGATGCTGGGTGGTCGTCAGGGTGGCAGTGCTCCGGCTGGTAGCGGTGCGGCTCCGGGCAACAACAATAATGGCTGGGGCCAACCGCAACAGCCTCAGGGTGGCAATCAGTACAGCGGCAGTGCGCCGTCTCAGCCTCAGCAAAACAGTGCGCCGGCTAACAGCAACGAACCACCTATGGATTTCGATGACGATATTCCGTTCTGAAGATGACCTTAGAGTTATCTGTAAAGAATGAAAACATAGGCCCCTGTTAATTCAGGGGTTTTTTATTTTCTATCGTCGGAAAAAGTGTCTTGTATAAATTGGTGATTTTTCACATAAAGTGTACCTGTAGTGGCACACTGAATTTGGCCACCTGAACAGAGGTGATATGCTCACCTCAGAACATTACAGGTGCCCCAATGAAAAGAAGAAGTTTCAGCGCAGAATTTAAACGCGAATCCGCTCAACGGGTCCTTGACCAGAACTACACCGTTACAGATGCAGCCAGCGCTATGGATGTCAGCCTTTCCACAATACGCGATGGGTGAAACAGTTACGTGATGAGCGGCAGGGAAAAACACCAAAAGCTTCCCCCATTACCCCGGAACAAATTGAAGTCCGTGAGCTCAGGAAAAAGCTACAACGTATTGAAATAGAAAGTTAAATATTAAAAAAGACTACCGCGCTCCTGATGTCAGACTCCCTGAACAGTTCTCGATAATCGGGAAACGCAGGGCGCATTATCCTGTAGCCACGCTCTGCCATGTGTTCGGGGTTTATTGTAGCAGCTACAAATACTGGAGAAACCGTCCTGAAAAACCAGACGGCAGACGAACTGTATTACGAAGCCAGGTATCTGAGTTGCATAGCATCAGCCACGGTTCTGCCGGGGCAAGGAGCATCGCCACCATGGCGACCCAGAGAAGATATCAGATGGGGCGCTGGCTTGCTGGCAGACTCATGAAAGAACTGGGACTGGTGAGCTGCCAGCAACCAGCTCACCGCTATAAACGTGGCGGTCATGAGCATATCGCTATCCCGAATTACCTTGGACGGCAGTTCGCAGTGGCAGAGCCAAATCAGATATGGTGCGGCGACGTAACGTATATCTGGACAGGCAAACGCTGGGTTTACCTCGCCGTTGTTTTCGACCTGTTCGCAAGAAAGCCAGTGGGCTGGGCAATGTCGTTCTCACCAGACAGCAGACTCACCACGAAAGCGCTGGAAATGGCATGGGAAACACGTGGCAAGCCAGCCGGCGTGGGAACTGCCGGGATAATAGCCCAATGGAGCGCTTCTTCCGGAGCCTGAAGAATGAGTAGGTGCCAGTGACTGGCTACATAAGCTTTAGCGGTGCAGATCAGGCAATAACGGACTATCTCGTTAAGTATTACAGCGAGCTCAGGCCACACGAGTATAATGGTGGGTTACCACCAAACGAATCGGAAAAACGATACTAGAAGAACTCCAAAGTGCTGGCCAGTTTTAGTTGACCACTACAGGATGCTTACAAGGGGACATAGTCAGTATGTCGGAAGATCTCTAAAAGTGAATGGACCGTTTTAGCGGGATGCTTACAATATCGTTACTTATTCAGGAAAAAACAATCCGCAGCACCAACTAACGATTGATTTTGAAAGCTGTGCCGATACCGATCCGGCAAATTCGACTAACACTGGATGGTTTCTTGCTAAAGAAGCGGGAACGGTCAGCTGCCATATTACATCAGAAGGGGAGCAGGAGATTAGCGCTGATACGTATACAGTGTATCTCGATGCCGGAGTATGGGTAGAGTAAAGGTTTCTGATGGCTGTTACCGGGAGTGTGATTATGCAACTGCCGATATGTTATAACAAAATGAATTGAGTGTATTTTTGAAAAAATACTGTATTTTATGTGCCCATTTTTAATAGGGGCCGTTTGTTATCAGTGCGGCTGAATATGTTATTGGTATACTTTATGGCTGTCCGATTACAGGCGGCAGATGCCGCCTGTGGTTGAGACACTGTTTTCAGCTTTGGTTTTCTTTACGGGTAATTTTACGGGCGGTTGCAAAGTTATACACCACCAGCAACGCAAAAATGCCGGTAATGATTGCCGTGATCGTGCCTTTATCAAGAAAACGAGCCATGTTGCCAAGAAGGATGCCGGCAACGCCAAAATCAGTATCAGAGAACATGGTATTGGTCAGCCCTAATGCTCCCAGTACCGGAAGCAGGGCAACTGGCAGGAAAGTAATTAAAATACCGTGGGCGAAAGCGCCGAGAATGGCACCGCGTTTTCCGCCTGTTGCATTGCCGAATACGCCCGCTGTTGCGCCACAGAAGAAATGCGGGACAACGCCAGGTAAAATAAGCACCCATTTCAGCTGGCCAAGAATAAACAGGCCGACCAGACCACCAATAAAACTGGAGATAAAGCCAACCAGCACTGCATTAGGCGCGTAGGGAAACACAATCGGGCAATCCAGTGCGGGCCGGGCCTCAGGCACCAGTTTTTCTGAAAAGCCGGTAAAGGCCGGGACAATTTCGGCAAGAATCAGACGAACCCCTTGCAGGATGATAAAAACCCCTGCGGCAAAGGTAATTGCCTGCACAAAAGAATAAACCAGGTAATTCTGTCCCTGACTGAAATGACTTTCTACATATTGCGGGCCGGCCGATACTGCCAGAATGAAATAAATAATCATCATGGTCAGCGAAATTGAGATGGTACTGTCGCGCAAGAAACTTAAGTTTTTTGGCATGTTCATCTCTTCGGTGGAGCGCGATCCTTTACCCACCAGAGAACCAATCCAGCCGGCCAGGATGTAACCGATGGTACCGGTGTGGGCCAGCGCCACCTGATCGTTACCGATGATTTTGCGCATATATGGCTGCGCCAGCGCCGGGAAAAGTGCCATCATCATGCCCAGCGCCAGCGATCCGGTATAGATCATCTGAACGCCACTGAAGCCGGCTACTGACAGAATAATCGCGACCATACATGCCATATAGAAGGTGACATGGCCGGATAAATAGATATATTTCAGCCGGGTAAATCGCGCGACAATAATATTGGCGACCATACCAAAGGCCATAATCAGCGTGGTGGGTGCACCATATTTTGCCAGCGCAATAGATACCATGGCTTCGTTGTTGGGAATGATCCCCTGTACGTTAAATGCAAATTTGAAAATATCACCGAGCGGCGTTAATGAGCCCACAAGGACCGAGGCGCCGCCAGCCAGTACTAAAAAGCCCAGAATAGTTTTGACCGTTCCTTTAATGATGTCAGGGAAAGGTTTTTTTTGTGCAATCAGGCCGATTAACGCGACCAGCCCGACCAGGATGGAGGGCACTTTCATCACGTCTACAACGACTTGTAAAAGATTCTGGATAAACATATTCACCTCAGCGGTCAATGTTATACAGCGATTGCGCGATTACGCCTGGTTGAAGTAATGGCTCAGTTTTTCTTCTAACTCTTTGATATCAATAATGCTATTAACGATAATAACCTTGTCTTCTGGCAAGTTTGCGCTGTAGGCGATGTCTTTTCCCATAACGAATACATCGGCAAGATTGGCAGTGACCGAGCCTAAATCCGCATGATCAACCTCTGCGGAAACATCAATATTTTTCAGCACTTTTTTAATATTCATTTCCATCATGAAGCTGCTACCCAGGCCTGCTCCACATACCGCCATGATTTTCATGTCGCACCTCATTTATGACTGTTATGACTGTGTCTGATTCTGCCGGCGTTAACCGGCATGATTTTCCGGCAGTAAAAGCGCCATCAGCGCCGCTTTACTGCGCGTAGTGAAGATGTGTTGCATTGTGTCATCGTCAGAAAGCACTTCCGCCAGCTGGGAGATCATATCGATATGGCTGTTGCTGTCGGGGGCTGAAAACATAAAGATTATATCGACCGGATCATTTTCACCGGCGTCAAAATTAATGGCGCTGGCCAGTTTTAATACCGATAAACCGAGTTTGTTTGCTCCCTGCTCTGGTCTGGCATGGGGCATGGCAATGCGCGGTGCAATCACAAAATACGCACCGATTTCCTGCTTCATACTGATAATGGCATCAATATAACGCGGGGAAATTGCTCCCGCTGCCAGCAGAGGACGGCCGGCAAGGATAATCGCCTCCTGCCAGCTGGTGACCTTGTCAGCGTACTGAATCGTTTCTTCATTCAACCAGCTCGCCAGATTTGCCATGCTCTTTTCCTGCTATAAAGTCAGGTACTGAACCCCTGACGTGGTGTTATTGACTCTGTTGTCTGCGGCTTTCCCATTCGGGTAGGCCAGTTATGTCCAGACAGCTTGAGATTATATGCCCAGCCCGGATAGCGTTTTACTCAGGGCAGATGCTATTTTTCGCCGCCATGCTGGCGGGAGTAATTCAATAACTGTTATAAAAAACAGTGTAATAAAGGCAATGATGATGCCGGGTTGCCTGTTTATTGCGTTCCGGATAAACCTAAAGATGTCTAGTCATATTGATGATGAACCTGGACGTGTACAGATACAATATATGAGGTTAAGATATATACGGACATGTCATGATTGAATGCAAATTCGTTAGCCCGATCACATCCTGACGCTGTCAGACGGGGCCGCCCAGCTTCAATCCACCGCGCCGGGAGGCTTTATATCCTGTCGGCAACGCCATGCTGTCTCTACCGGATCGAAAGTATGCTGATGATCGAGGGCATTACCGAAAAACAAAAAGAAGTCGTTGATTACCTGCTGCGAAAGATTAAGCAGCAGGGGTTGCTACCGGGCGATAAACTCGATACTGAAATCGCAATTGCTAAAAATATTGGTATTACCCGCGCCACGGTCCGTGAGGCGACGCGCATTCTGATTGAGCAGCAGCAAATATACCGGGTGAAAGGTTCCGGGCTTTTTGTTGGATCAATTGGTAAAAGTAATCATTCTGGCAGATTTCACGCGCTTTCCCCTTTTGATTTTCAGGCACAGAAAAAAGGGTTTAAGGGGGTAAGAAAAGTGCTTACCGTGAGTATCATCAGGGTGCCTTCTCCTGATATTGCTCAGGCATTACGGATAAAAAATAGCGATAAAATATATAAAATTTTGCGCCTGATGTGTTTTAACGATATCCCGGTGGCACTGGAGCACATTCATTTGCCGGTTAGCCTGTTTGAAAGCATGGAATGCAGCGAGCTGGAAATTTCAAAATACTCATATATTGAAAAAGTTACCGGTAAAAAGGTTCAGCGCAGGGAACAGCATCTGAATGCGATTAACGTCAGCGATCCGCAGCAGCTGATGTTACTGAAACTGAATGACCAGGATGCGGCCCTGGAAATTAATGAAACCGTCTATCTTGACGATGGCACCCCCTGCGAAGTGAACGTTGCAGTGATCAATACCCGGCTGCTGCAGTTAAGGCAGAATAGCGAGCGTCCGTGATTGCCTCATTTTTGTTAACGGGTTAAAAAACGCCTGTCATCACCTGGTTGCTGGCTACGTTATCTCTTAAGATCGCCCGGTAGTTTGCCGATCAACTTCAAAAATTTCACATTCTGCCCGCCGGCTAATGAAATATCCATTGCACCGCCAGGTGCGAGATTTCATTATAAGTATAACGTTTTAGTAGAACGTTATACTTACAGTTAACCTCAATAATACATAAAACAAATCACATTCGGGGGGAGACAGCATGAGTCTGATCTCAGGTTTTATTAAGTCGTTGTCAAAACTGTCGATGATTGGTCGGGCGCTGATGCTACCAATCTCACTGCTGCCGGCAGCCGGTCTGCTGCTGGCATTCGGTAATAAATTTGAATTGCCGCTGATGATGAATGCCGGTGGCGTGCTTTTTGATAACCTGCCTATGCTGTTTGCGATTGGCTCAGCGGTTGGCCTGGCATCAGAATCTGGTATTGCGGCCTTGTCGGCGGCGGTGTCAGTGTTTGTTACCAATATCACGATTAGCACCATGCTGAGCGTCACGCCGGAAATGGCGACTCAGGGTGGCAAATATGCCATGGTAGTTGGCATTCCCACACTGCAGATGGGGGTGTTTGGTGGTTTAATTTGCGGCATCCTGGCGGCCTGGTGTTATAACCGTTTTCATGCGATGCAGTTACCGGAGTTCCTCGGATTCTTTTCAGGTAAACGCTTTGTTGCTATTGCCACCGCGTTTTTATCATTTTTACTTGGACTGGTATTACCTTTTATCTGGCAGCATATTCAGGCGGGAATTGATGCTTTGTCGGTGGTAGTGAATGGCGATAATCAGGCCGCTTCCACTTTTATTTTCGGGCTGGTGGAGCGGGCACTGATTCCTCTGGGATTACACCATATCTGGTATCCTTCTTTCTGGTATTCATTCGGAGACTACACCATGCAAACTGGCCAGCTGATCCACGGCGATCAGACTATCTGGTTCAAAATGCTGGAAGAAGGGGTAAAATCATTTAGCGCGAATAGCTATCAGAATGCCGGCAAGTTTATGCAGGGGGAGTTCCCGCTGATGCTGTTTGCACTGCCCGCTGCCTGTCTGGCGATGTACCATGAAGCCTATACCAAAAACAAAAAGATCGCCTTTGGTATTCTGTTTTCTGCCGCACTTACCTGTTTTCTGACCGGTATTACTGAACCGGTTGAATTCACTTTTATTTTTGTGGCGCCGGTGCTGTATATCTTTAATGCGATTATGGCTGGTCTGGCGTACATGTGTATGTATTTGCTGCATGCTCATATCGCGAAATCATTTTCTGCAGGTTTTATTGATTATCTGTCTTTTGGTATTGTGCCTTCCTTGAATGGTTTCCAGACGCATTACCTTAACGCCGTGGTAGTGGGTGTCCCTATGGCGGTAATTTATTATTTCACCTTCCGCTTTGTGATCCGGCGTCTGGATGTGAAAACGCCCGGGCGCACCGAGGTTACCGCCGATGCCAGTGACAGAACCGACACCGAGCTGGCTCAGGAGATTGTCAGCTTGCTGGGCGGGGCACAAAATATCGATGCCGTGGGGGCCTGTATTACGCGTTTGCGGCTGGAAGTTGCCGAGCGTGATAAAGTCGATAAAGAGGGACTTAACAGCCTTGGCGCCCGGGGCGTTGTATTTGTGGGTGATAAAGGTATTCAGATTATTTTTGGTGCGCGCGCGCAGTTTATCGCGCAAACCCTGTCGACAATGATCGGTAAATAAACCAAAAATAGCCTCTGCATGTCTCCCGCTTCGGCGGGAGAACGCTGTTTCCGGTTTAATTTTTGGTTTTCTCACGGAGTGGATTTGAAAAAAGTCAGCATCATTGATGTGGCACAGCGGGCGGGGGTATCGGTGTCCACCGTCTCGCTGGTGCTTCGTCAGAAAGGAAAAATTTCTGCGGCAACGATTGAAAAAGTGCAATCTGCCATCAATGAGTTAGGTTATGTCCACAATGTAGCTGCCGCAAATTTACGCGCCAGTACTTCTAACCTGATTGGTCTTATCCTGCGGGATTTTAGTGACACTTTTTCGATAAAAGTAATGGCCAGCGTGGTGCAGGAGCTGGAAAAACAAGGTTACATGATATTCCTTGGCCAGCCGCAGGATGATGGTGACCAGCTTGCACGCTGCCTGCTGTCTTTCAGGCAGCAGGGCGTTGCCGGCATTATTTACCTCTCTTCACAGACCAGCTGCGCCAGCTTACCGGACCAGATTCGCCAGATTGCGTTGCCGCTGGTGGTTGTCTCACAGCTGCAGATTACCGGGAGTTGTAATCTGGTGATGCGGGATAATCGTCAGGCAGCCGGCCTTGCTACGCGTTATTTAATTGGCCGGGGTCACCGAAGTATTGGCTATATTGGCGGCCAGGAAAACGACCTTATCCGCCAGCAGCGCCTGCTTGGCTTCCGCAGTGCGTTAGTGCAAAACGGCATCCCTTATCGTGAAGACACGTCACCGGCCTGTAGTGAAAACACGCATGCTGTCAGCGTTGCCACGCGCCAGCTGCTGGAAAAGAATAACACTATCACCGCATTACTGTGTCATTCACCGGCTGCAATGATCGGTTGTATCAGTGGCATTCACCAGGTCGGGCGAACTATCGGTAAAGATGTTTTTTTGACGCAGCAGGTTGCCCTGGTCGGTTTTGAGGACATGCTGCAGGTGAATCTGACATCGCCTGCTTTTACCTACGTCTCTTCTGCCAGCGAGGAAACCGGCCGTCAGGCGGCCACGCTGATAATCCGTAAAATAAAACACCCGCAATCTGAAACTCAGACGGTGACGCTTTCCGGCCAGCTGGTTGCCCGTGACTCAGCCTGATGAGAGATAATGGCAGTATTCAGCTACCCTCTGTTTCAAAACAAAAATACGGGCTTTCTCAGGGCTGGCAGGCTGAACTTTTCTCTATTATCTGCCGCCGGATCGGTGCGCTCAGGTCTGCAAGATAGCCATGGTTATGATGGTGTTATTTATTTATCTAAAGTGGCTATTTTGCCGGCTGAATTTTGTTCCGGTTTCCCCTACAATCGGTGACCATAACCGGAGCCAGGGAACTCAGGATGTCGTTTCCGCTTTACAGAGATAGCATTAATGAAAACATGTTTAATGGGACTGTTGCTGGCACTGACAGCTTTTCATGTTGCCGCACAGGCGCCCCGGCTGTCGCCGGAGATGACCGGACAGGCATTTTACAGCTGGTATCTGGGCGCCATGAATAAAGATGAAAGTCCGATTGATGAGCATGATCCTAAATTAAATCAGTATGTTACCCAGCATCTGATTAACCGCATACAGGTGCTGATTAAAAGTCCGACAGGGATGAATAACGACTACTTCATTCAGGGGCCGGATTACAGTGACAGCTGGGTTGACCACATCTCTACGCTGCCATTTGAAATTCACGGTGATGAGGCGAAAGGTGAAGTGGTGCTGGGGCTACCTGATGACCAGCAACGGCTTCTACTCACCATGAAAGATGAGCACGGCATCTGGAAAATTGATGATGTTTCTACGGTGACGCCACCTTAAGTGGCGTCAGTTAGCGGTATTACAGTACATGATGACGGAAGCTTTCCTGCATGGCATCCAGCAAGTCATAGCGTTTGCGGTATTCTGAGCGTTTTTTGCTGACGATCTCCGTCAGCGGTTTGCGCGGAAAGCAAAGTGGCAGTGAAAACAGGTCGCGACTGACCGGCTGACCATAAATTGCCCGCCAGAATTCATCATAGCTGGCATGGAACAGGCGCTTTTTGCTAAGCCGGTAACGCAGACTGCGGAAAACGTGGCCGCGATCGCTGACTGCTTCGATGCGCGTGACGCCGGTGATGGCGGCCAGCATCTGTACGACCTCCAGTAACAATCTTTTAGGAAACAGCCCGTGGCATGCCCGGGTAGCGTCGCGAATCACTTCATGGGGGGTGTCGCGATGCGCTCCCTGAATTCCGCCAATGATAAGCACGCGCTGTGGTTTATTTATCACGGCAAAAGTCAGCATGGCAAGACGGGTGTGATTGCATTTAATAAACATGTTTGCCTCGCCTTCCCGCTCACAGCGTCCGCTGCAGACCAGTTCAACGACAAAGTGTTCACCATTTTTACCGCTAAATGTTGTCAGCGTCAGCGGTACGCTGGAAAGCAACGCGGTACGCAGCGAGGCCAGCGGCAGCCGGCTGGCGAAATCATAATGACTGATAATCGCTTCGCTACGTGCCTGCACTGGCAAAGAAAGGTAAAGATAAGGGCGATGAATTTTTCCGGGCAGGGTGTTCTGTAACGGCAGCATCGTTTGCATTACCTGGCTGGCGGCAATGGCCGACAGCAGTTGCATAGTGGCTCGGGGATAAATGAAAGCGCGCACTAAGTATTTTACGCGATACAGTGGTTGCTGCCACAAGCCACCGGGTTGCAGCCGGCCTGAGACTAAGGCGTAAAAAAGAGATAGCCCACTCTCCTTGTGAATCATTTGCGAGGTATTTTCCGACATAAGGTTCATCCATTTTCCTGACGGGCGGTGAATAAAAAGAGCAGGATCGCTTCTGGTATTAAAAAATTAAGAATTAACTGAAATTAACCGCTGGTTAATGTGGTGTTTATCCTTGTGTTGCGCCATGTTAATCAGTGTGGCCGGATAAGATGCCGGGATTATAGCGGTGTTGGCTGGCTGTTTATTACCCGATAATGATTTTTCTGCCACCAATAACGTCAATTTTTCTGATAAGTGCTGTCGTCAGGGTCGCCAGACAATGATCGTTATGCTGTTTCTCTGACGGGTACTGGTCGCAGAGTCACATTTTTTATTGCAGTGGCATGGTTATTTCGCGGATGAAACCCGCCAAAGTGTGAAGTGTATCCCATATTAGTCAGCCGTCTTTTCAGTGAAACCGGTTTTTCCTTTTCAGGATAAGTGAGTAAAACCTGTCAATGATCTGCTCAAGAATAATGAGATGATTGATTTGCGTGACTTAACTCAAATGTAAATCTGCTGCCGACAGCGGTGGATAACAAGATGAACCAGTCAATAATTGAGCGGCGTGGTTAATGAGACGAAGTGTTTAAGATAAATCTGGCTTTTAAGGGATTATCTTAAACAGATTCATTAAAAAAACCAGCCTGTTTTGGCGGGGTATGAAATTAAAAGTTAGCCGCTCTAATCAGTCCGGCAGAAAAGAGGGGGGAGGATTTCATGTTTTCTGAATGGTTTTTATTTTAATTAAGGATATTTCTTAATTCTGTCAGAAATCAGTCCGTCCGCTCGATTATCCGCAAAGTAACAATCTGACCGCATTCTGATATTAATAATGTTTAACTCAGAATGGCACAGCAAAAAGAATCATTTATTTTTCTTTAGTATAATCTGGTGCATTTCTCAGTGATGTCACTGAGAAATGCGCTGTAAACATTCTGATAATTTATAATTTTACTGGCGTGAGTAATGGCATAACACACCCGGTATACATAGTAAAATTTTACTGCAGGCATTTAAATAGCCTGACGTGCAGGCACCTCTTCATCCCTGTAAAATTCAGGGTGTTACTGGCGCTGTCTGTCCTGGCCTGAAGGATAGTGGTATACGCTGCGGCTGATATCCAGTAAGCGACAGCTGCGGCGCGTGCCGATTTCAAACCTGTCCTGCAGGAAGTTGACGGCCTGACGCTTATCATTGGTGGTAAAGAAATTCTTAAGAACGCTTTGTAGCATTGCCTTGTCAGCGCTGAGTGTTTTTAGTTCGCGTTCCATATTGTGCAATAGCGCTTCCAGCTGTTTGATTTTCCTTCCTTCTTCTGAGTCCAGCCCACCATATTTCTTCTTCCAGCTATAAAAGGTAGCTTCTGAAATTTTCAGCTTGCTACAAATATCTTTTACTTTACTGCCATTTTCTGATGCTTTAATGGCGCTGGTGATTTGCTGCTCGGTGAAACGTGATTTTCTCATAAATAGTATTACCTTTCTTAACGATAATGTGATGGGTTAAATCTGGCTTATAAGTGGATCTAACCGTTCGATTTATTAGCGCGGCGAGCGGTTGACCATTTCTATTAATTGCAAGGCTTAAGTTAAGTGATTAATGAGAAATATCATCATGGGATTACTCTTATTTTATTTCAAAAGCCTGGTGACGACTTTCGACATGGAGGGTTTTGTTATAGATTCTTTCCATCGTGTGGCACCAGACATTTTGCATAATATCTGGCGCCCGGGTTTCATAGAGTAATAAGTGATCGCCAGGTTCTGGAGGCAATTTTTTTTGAGACGGTTTTGGCGCTTTTGAGACCAAAATTAAATATATTCCTAAATTCTTAAAATTATCTCATTAATAAAAATTTAAGACTATTCTCTAATTATAAAAAATGAACTGGCGATCTAATTCAGAGGCGTCACGCTTTTTCTGGTTCCTGAACCTGATGTAACTGACTTAAGTTGTGGACACGGAAGTGATTTTTGTCCGTCTGTCTGAGGAATGATAGGGCACTGAGATGAAATACAGCGAAATGTCTAATGCGGGCTGGATGATGTCTGAAAAGGTGATATCTGTGTTTGGTGTGATATTTGTCACATCCTATGTTGCTAAATCATTTGGTCCGGCAATTTTCGGACAAATGACATTTTCAACGTCATTATTTTCAATTATTCAGACAATGGCAATATTTGGATCAGAAACCATTCTTTTCAAAAGCATCAGTAAAAATGAGAAGAAAGGTAGCCGATTGATGGCGGTTGCTCGCCGTTTTCGTCTGATTTTATTACTGATTCTCTCGACGCCGACATTAATATACGTCTGGCTGACAATGCGGGAAAATTTTGCGGTTTTTGCTTTTGCGGCATTTTTATCTGCCATTTTTGTCACGCAGGATATTTTCAGCGTTTATAACAATGCGCGTCTGAAGTCGCGTCTGAATACCGTGGCCAACGCTTGCGGTATGCTGGTCAGTTTCGCTATCAGTTTCACGGTGGCCTGGCTGAAACTGAGCCCGTTTTTACTGTCGTTATCGATTGTGGCAGTGACGCTGGTACCTTACCTGATTAAACGGGGACAGTTTTTTCGCCATCGCGAAATCTGTGCGCCGCCGCGGCGCTGGCAGCATAGTTATATGCATTACCTGTTGTATGCCGGTTTACCGCTGGCGATTTCCAGCGTGTTTATCTCCGTACAGGTCAAAATGGCGCAGTTTTTTCTGGTTGCTAGCGGCTCAGCACAGCAACTGGGGGTGTTTGCTGCCGCTAACACCATTGCAGCTTCATGGATATTTATTCCGGTGGCCATCATCACCTCCTGCTTTTCGGCAATTTTTCGCCAGCGGGGTGAAATGGCGGTCAGGCTGGCTGCACGATTGAATGGCTATGTCATGGTGGTGTCCCTTTTTATGCTGCTTATCGTTTCGCTAACTGGCGAAAGATTAATCAGCATGCTGTATGGAAACGATTATATCCAGGCAGGGAATATTATTACGCTGTTGTCGTGGGCCACCTGTTTTTCGGCCATGGGAACAGTCGTATATCGCTTTATGGTTAAAGAGGGGGGATTTAACTACCTGTTAGTGAAGATCCTCTTTCAGTTACTGATCAGTCTGTTGACTTCATGGTTTTTCATTCGTAGCTGGGGACTGATCGGTGCGGCCTGGAGTGTGTTTATTACAGAATTATTGTCACTCACGGTAATAAATTATTTTTTTAAGAAGGGAGTCATTATGAAAATTCAACTTTCCTCACGCAAAATCAAGACCTATAAATGAGGTTGAAAATGAATAAGCTGATAAAAGGATTGCGCAAAAGTATCGCCTGGTTAATACGGAAAATGCCGTGGTCATATCAGGACCGTATTTTCTATTTTCACACTTTCAGGAAGTTACCGAACCTCCGGAAGCCCCGGTTGTTCAATGAAAAAATCCTGTACCGGAAAATTATCATGGGGGATTACGTGCGCTATGGACACCTGTCGGATAAGCTGCTGGTCAGAGAGTATATTGCTCAGCAAATTGGCAACAATTATCTGATTCCCTTATTGTATGAAACGAAAGATCCGACGACGCTTTTAAGCCTTAAGTCTCTGAAAAATAACGTGATTAAACCAAATCATGGGTCAGGAATGGTTGAAGTACTGCTTGAGGAGCCAGACTGTATCCGGAAGCAGCAGCTGGTGGCACGCTGTAACGAATGGCTCAGGATGGATTTTTCCGCACATTCCCGTGAAATTCATTATCGTTTTATTAAGCCGCGTATTCTCGTTGAGCAATATATTGGTGACGGAAACCTTGGCGCAATTGATTATAAATTTCATATGTTTAATAAAAGGGATGGCCATTTCGAGTATGTGCTGCAGGTGATATATAACCGCAGCGGGCAGGGACCGCTCTCGATGATTTTTTACGTTAATAATCTGAAACATAGCTTTCATAAGATCCGTGATACAGGTCTCGATATCAGCGCGCAAATGCCTTCGCTGGAAAAAGCGTTGCAGTTAAGTAAAGTCTTAGCCAGTGATTTTGATTATGTACGGGTAGACTGGTATATCCACGAGGGCAGGATCTATTTTGGTGAGTTGACATTTACGCCGGGTGCCGGGCTGGTGACCGGGCTCGATCGTGGACTTGACCGAATCATGGGCGACATGTGGCAGCAGGATCGTAAGTCAATTTCCACTGCACCTAAACAGGGAATAGCGATGCCGGGTGTGCTAAAAAAGATATAAACCAACGGGCGATCAGGCCCGTTGTTGAAAAATTACGGCATAGGCCAGTCAGACGGGGTATGGCTCATCACTTCAACAAACGCGTCTTTAGTGATATGCCAGAAGTTAAGCAGGTTTACGGTGCTGATGGTAATGCCGAGTAAACCGGTAACAAACCAGCAGGACATGCCGATACCGATGCCGGTGAAAACAAATGCCAGCGCGTTATGGCTGGTCTGACGGCATCTTACGTTGAAGGTACTGGCAAAAAACATCATGACTGCGCTTAATAATTCCCATCTCATTAAGGCTAAACTTGCCGCCAGGGTCCCCATGATTTTTCAACTCCGGATGATTCAGCCCTGACAATTGACCAGGTAGAGACGACGCGCGCAGTTTGTCAGGGAGACCACGCAGATCGCCAGCGCGAAGGCTTAAATGTGATGCAGGTCACATTATATCACTGAATTTTAAATTTTGAACAAATTTTGCGCCTGTTAGCATCGCGTGAGTGATCGTGCTTTTGTTGCCTGTCGATAACCTGTAGTTATAGGCGATCGGGTACAGGTTTTTAGCGAAACAGGGCGGCGCTGTGCTGCTGGCTGAGCGAGGCTAACCACCTGTGGCTGGTGGTAAAAATGGCGGTGGAAGCGTAGATACTTGTGCTGGCTGGGGCACCCGGACAGTCAGCCCGGATGCCATGCTTTTAGGTTTTAGCAGGCCTGTTGCAAACCGCTGGCGGTGTCCACCCGGCAAAAGGGGGCATGATAATCGCCGTAATCATAAGGGGCGTCACGCTGTGGCTGTTGCAGCTGACGGCGCATTGCATGGCGGTATGCGGTTGGCGTCTGGGAGAACTGGCGGCGAAACACCCGTGAGAAGGTTTGCTGTGAATCGTAGCCATACTGCATGGCAATATCAAATACCGGGCGCTGGGTCTGAGACAGTGCCTGCGCTGCCAGTGTCAGGCGGCGCTCGCGGATGTAGCCGCCCAGGGTCTGGCTGGTCACATTACGAAACATGCGTTGCAGGTGCCATTTTGAATAGCCTGATTTAGCTGCCACCTCATCGATTGACAGCGTTTTATCAAGGTTTTTTTCAATCCATGCGGTCAGAGTTTTAATGATTTCATCATGCATAAAACGGGTCTCCCTGGAAGTTAAAACCAGCGCGATGGCTCGCCGTAATAGTAGTCTGGCAGCGCTTAAACCTGTGTGGTGCGTAAATTTCATGTCGCGCGTCTGATGGGGGAGAAGTATAATTCCTCAAGTTAACTTGAGGTAAAGTGCTAAATGAAAAAAAATGTGAATTTTGCAAATAAAAAAGAACTGACTCCCGGCGAGGTGGCGCAACGTAGCGGCGTGGCGGTGTCAGCGTTGCATTTTTATGAAGAGAAAGGCCTTATTAGCAGTAGCCGGAACGGGGGAAATCAACGGCGTTATCATCGCGATGTTCTGCGGCGGGTGGCAGTGATTAAGATTGCGCAGCGTATTGGTATTCCCCTGTCGACCATCGGCGAAAGTCTGATGCAAATTCCTGCCGGAAAACGCATGTCGGCCAGAGAATGGCGGGCATTAACCAGTCAGTGGCGGGCTGAGCTGGATCGGCGCATCGCCACGCTTACCCGCCTGCGCGATGAACTGGATGGTTGCATTGGCTGTGGCTGCCTTTCTATGGCCCAGTGCCCGCTACGTAATCCGGATGATCGGCTCAGTATTCAGGGCACCGGTGCGGTATTGTTGCAAAACGATCCGCCGTGATGAAAACGGCTATACTGAAAAAACGTCATTCAGCGCAGGCCGCACATGATCACTGTTCATCACCTTAATCAGTCCCGCTCACTGCGAATTGTCTGGATGCTGGAAGAGCTGGCACTTCCCTATCAGCTGGTGCGTTATCAGCGTGAACCAACGTTACTGGCACCTGTGTCACTAAAAGAAATACACCCGTTAGGTAAATCGCCGGTGATCGTCGATGATGGCCTCGTGCTGGCTGAGTCAGGCGCTATTCTTGAATATCTGGTCGAACAATATGATCCGCAGCAGCAATTTATGCCACGTCAGGCCGACGTTCGTCAGCAGGCGCGCTATTGGTTGCACTATGCTGAGGGATCGTTAATGCCGTTGCTGGTGATGCGGCTGATTTTCAACCGTCTTGGTAAGGCACCCACCCCCTGGCTGTTGCGCCCGGCAGGCCGGATGTTAGAACAGGGTATCCGCAAAGGGTATCTTGATCGGCAGCTGAAAAACCATCAACAGTTTATTGAACAGCATCTTGGTGAGCAGCGCTGGTTTGCCGGCGATCATTTCACTATTGCCGATGTGCAGATGAGTTTTCCTTTACAGGCGCTGATGGCGCGCCATGGTCAGTCGGAAAATATTCAGGCCTGGCTGGATAAGATAGCGCAGCGGGATGCCTGGCAGCGTGCTATTTTGCGGGCAGGAAAAATCGATCTCAGCGAATAAAGCGAATAAATTGTTATCGCCGGTTGAAAAGCACCTGAACAGGTCTGATAATCGCCGCGCTAACAATAAGTCTTACTGACAGCAAAAGCATATTGCGCGACGTAAACGTTTGCTGTTATCGATTTCGCCTGCGTAAAACGCAACTGCAACCCGGGCGATAGCCAGTTATCGTGTTGTCCGGCTGCATACCACTCATTCAGGGGAATTTTTATATGTCATCGTCCTCGTCTCACTCCGGCTGCGCGCTGGATCGCTGGTTTCATATCTCAGCCCGTGGTAGCAGCGTGCGCCAGGAGCTGATTGCCGGCATTACCACCTTTCTGGCTATGGTCTATTCGGTGATTGTGGTCCCCGGCATGCTGGGAAAAGCCGGTTTTCCGCCGTCGGCGGTTTTCGTCGCCACCTGTCTGGTTGCCGGGTTTGGTTCGCTGCTGATGGGGTTATGGGCGAATCTGCCGCTGGCGATAGGTTGTGCTATCTCGCTGACCGCGTTTACGGCTTTTAGCCTGGTACTTGGCCAGCACATTAGCGTACCGGTTGCACTGGGCGCCGTTTTTTTAATGGGGTTATTGTTTACGCTGATTTCCGCCACCGGCATCCGTAGCTGGATAATGCGCAATTTGCCGCGTGGGGTAGCGCAGGGCACCGGCATTGGTATCGGATTATTCCTGCTGCTGATTGCTGCTGATGGCGTTAACCTGGTGGTAAAAAATCCCGGCGCCGGTCTGCCGGTGGTTCTGGGAAATTTCACCAGTTTTCCGGTGATGATGTCGTTGCTGGGGCTGGCGGCGATTATTGGGCTGGAGAAGCTGCGAGTGCCGGGTGGCATTTTGCTGACCATCATTATTATCTCTGTTCTGGGGCTGGTCTTCGACCCCGCCGTGCATTATCAGGGCATGTTTGCTATGCCGAGCCTGAACGATGCGCAGGGGCATTCGCTGTTGTTCAGTCTTGATATTAAAGGTGCGTTGAGTGCGGCCGTGTTGCCGAGCGTTCTGGCCTTGGTGATGACCGCCGTATTTGATGCAACCGGTACTATTCGTGCCGTGGCGGGACATGCCAACCTGGTCGATAAAGACGGACAAATTATTAACGGTGGCAAAGCGCTAACATCTGATTCACTGAGCAGCGTGTTGTCAGCAGTGGTGGGGGCGGCACCGGCAGCTGTTTATATTGAATCGGCGGCAGGTACTGCCGCCGGCGGTAAAACCGGCCTGACCGCCATCACCGTCGGCGTGCTGTTTTTGCTGATTCTGTTTTTATCACCGCTGGCCTGGCTGGTACCGGGTTATGCCACTGCACCGGCTTTAATGTACGTCGGTTTGCTGATGCTCAGTAACGTGACGAAACTGGATTTTAGCGATTCTGTTGATGCGATGGCCGGCCTGGTTACCGCCGTATTCATTGTGCTGACCAGTAATATCGTGACCGGTATTATGCTGGGCTTCGGTGTACTGGTTATCGGACGGGTGATTTCTGGCGAATGGCGGAAACTGAATGCAGGCACCGTGATTATTGCCGTTGCGCTGATTGCTTTTTACGCCGGTGGCTGGGCTATCTGACCGATCACATCATGGCCACGGGGGTTGCCTCGTGGCTATTTGTTTGTTTTCCGCACCGTTACGGTTTTTTATCACCATGCTTTTGTTTTACTATCCGCATAGGGCAGCGCAGGACGCTGTATTCACGCCTGTCGGAAGAGGCTAAACGCAACGCATGGAAATCTTTTTTACCATACTGATTATGACCCTCGCTGTGTCGCTGTCCGGCGTAGCGGCGCGTATCATTCCTTTTCAGATTCCGTTACCTTTGGTGCAGATAGGCCTCGGCGCTCTGCTGGCCTGGCCAACGTTTGGTCTGCACGTCGATTTTGACCCTAAGCTGTTCCTGGTGTTGTTTATTCCTCCGTTGCTGTTTGCCGATGGCTGGAAAACGCCGACCAGCGAATTTTTTCATCACGGACGTGAGATTATCGGTCTTGCGCTGGTGCTGGTGCTGATTACCGTGGTGGGTATTGGTTATCTGATCTATTGGGTTGTGCCAGGTATTCCGTTGATTCCGGCTTTTGCCCTGGCCGCGGTGTTGTCACCCACCGATGCGGTGGCCCTGTCCGGTATTGTCGGTGAGGGACGCATTCCGAAAAAGATCATGTCAATACTGCAAGGCGAAGCCTTAATGAACGACGCTTCCGGCCTGGTCTCATTAAAGTTTGCCATTGACGTGACGCTGGGCACCATGATCTTCACGATTTCCGGGGCCGCGGTCAGTTTTCTCACCGTAGCGCTGGGCGGCTTACTGGCCGGTATCCTGGTGAGCCTGTTATACGGGCGTTCACTGCGTCTGTTTAGCCGCTGGAGCGGCGACGATCCGGCAACACAGACAGTATTATTGCTTCTGCTGCCTTTTGCCTCATATCTGATTGCAGAACATCTTGGCGTTTCCGGTATTCTTGCCGCGGTGGCGGCAGGAATGACCGTGACCCGTTCAGGTATTATGCGTCAGGCCCCGCTGGCGATGCGTCTGCGTGCCAACAGCGTCTGGCAGATGCTGGAGTTTGTTTTTAACGGCATGGTGTTTCTGATGCTGGGACTGCAGCTGCCGGGCATACTGGAAACGTCGTTGCTGCAGGCCGATGCTGACCCGAACGTGAATATCTGGATACTGTCGGCGAGCATTGCCATGATCTATATTGCCCTGATGCTGGTGCGTTTTGGCTGGCTGTGGATTATGCAGCGTGTCAGTCAGCGGTTCCTGAAAAAGAAACCCATGGAATTTGGTAATTATTCACTGCGTGAATTACTGATCGCTTCTTTTGCCGGCGTCCGTGGGGCTATTACGTTAGCCGGCGTGCTTTCCATTCCGCTCTATCTGCCGAATGCCGATCCTTTCCCTGCCCGCTATGAGCTGGTGTTTATTGCCACCGGCGTCATCCTGTTTTCCCTGCTGGTGGGGGTGGTGGTGATGCCGCTGCTGCTGCGGACCATTGAAACCATTGATAAATCACAGCAGCGGCGGGAAATGCAGGAGGCGCGGGCGGTAATGGCGGGAACGGCCATTGAGAGTTTATATAAAATGGAAGAGCGGCTGATTGATGACACCACGGAAAATCTCGATCCGGATCTGGTTAAAGAGATCAGCACCCGGGTAATTGGCCTGATGCGGCGACGGGTGGACGGGAAAAACGATCTTGAGGCGGCGCTGCTGGCGGAGAATCTCGAGCGTCGCTTCCGGCTGACTGCGCTGAGAGCGGAGCGCGGAGAGGTTTATCACCTGCGGGCCACTCAGCAAATCAGCAGCGAAACCATGGGGGTGCTGCTCCATGATCTCGATCTGCTGGAAACGCTGCTGATGGAAAAAGAAGATCTCCATTAACGCGAGGGGTTATAAAGAGAGACGCGGCGCTTCCCCCGGCCAGAACTCGCGACAGCAGGCGATCCAGGCCTGGGCGCTGCGTGACAGATAGCTGCCTTCACGCCATATCAGTCCAAGACGCCAGACCAGATCTGACTCCAGCGGCAACCACAATAACTGGTTTCTGTCGAGCCGCTGGCAGATTGGTTCTGGCATAATTGCCACCCCCATGCCAGCCTGAACCATGGCCGCCAGAAAATCCCATTGTCCGCTACGTACCGCAATTTGTGGGGTAAATCCTGCTGTCTGAAAGGCCCGCATCAGCTGACGGTTAAGGGAGAATTCTTCGTTATATATCAGAATCGGGTGGTTAACCAGTTCGCTCAGTGGGATAAGGCTGCGGCGTAGCCATTCTTCGCTGCGCGGAACCAGAACGCACAGTGGATGGGTCATCAGCGGCAGGGCATTCAGACCGGAATCCTCTGCCAGCGGCAGGGCTGTCATGGCAATATCCAGGCTACCATTCATTACCGCCTGCTGCACCGTAAGCCCCCCGAATTCGGCTATTTTAAGCTCGACGCCGGGATAACGCTGGCGAAAGGCCGAAATGGACCCGGCTATCTGCATGCCCACCATCGGTGGGATCCCCAGCCGCAGTTCACCGGTTTTCAGCTCGGTCAGATCGCTTAACTCCGCTTCCAGCTGCTTAAACTCCTGCAGTATAGTTAATCCTCGCTGGTACACGGCCTGTCCGGTGTCGGTCAGATGCAGTTTGCGGCCTTCACGAATCAGCAGGGTACAGCTCAGTTCATCTTCCAGCTGTTTGAGCATTTTGCTGATGGTAGGCTGGGTAACATACAATCGCTCCGCCGCGCGGGTGAAGCTTTGCTGACGGACAACCTCAACGAAATAACGTAGCGCGCGTACATCCATAATCATTCCCAAAAGGCATAGTTTTAATAATATTAAGTTATTTTTTTCACTGTTTGTCTCTCCGTTATACTACCTGCATCACAAAATGAGGGAGACATCATGTCGCTCGCTTTGCATTCATCCCCACTGAAATGGAAACAACGGCTGCAGGTGCCGCTACAGGTTGCGCTGTATATCCTGCTATTTGCCGCCGTCAGTCAGCTGGTCAGCTGGCTTAATCTGCCGCTGCCAGCAAATATTGTTGGCATGCTGCTGCTGCTGGCACTGATCTCTTTGCGTATTCTGCCGCTACGCTGGGTGAAAGCGGGCGCCGGTTGGTTGCTGGCCGAAATGCTGCTGTTTTTTGTGCCGGCGGTGGTCGCGGTGGTGAATTATGCTGACCTGCTGAAAGTGCAAGGCTGGCGAATTATGCTGGTTATTATCCTGAGTACCTTGCTGGTACTGGGGTCCACGGCACTGGTTGTTGAACGCGTCAGTCGTTTTGAACGCTGGCTGGCGACACGTAAACGGGCAAAACGCCATGGCTGATTTCCTGATTAGTCTGAGTTGTCTGCTGGCTACGCTGGCCGTCTACTATCTGAATAAAAAGCTGTATCGTCGCTGGCATACCCTGCTGCTTATGCCGCTGGTAATGACGCCGCTGGTGCTGGTGGCTTTGCTACTGCTGACGCATATCAGCTGGCAACGTTATATTGGTGATAGCCACTGGCTGTTATGGCTGCTTGGTCCGGCTACGCTAGCGTTTGCCGTACCGGTTTATGAAAATCTGCCGCTGATTCGTCGCCACTGGTTGTCACTCACTGCGGGCGTGTTTACCGCGACCCTGGTGGCGGTATTAAGTTCGGTCTGGCTGGCGCGTCTGTTAACGTTACCGGAAGATATCCAGCGCAGCCTGGCGGTGCGCTCTATCACCACGCCCTTTGCGCTGGCAGCGGCAAAACAGATCGGTGGCCAGCCGGATCTGGTGGCACTGTTTGTGGTTATCACCGGCGTGTTTGGCATGGCGGTTGGTGACGTGCTGTTTCTGCGGTTGGCGATCAAACAGGGGATGGCTAAAGGTGCCGGTTTTGGTGCCGCTTCCCACGGAGCCGGTACCGCGCGAGCTTACGAATTAGGCCAGCAGGAAGGGGTTGTCTCCAGTCTGGTCATGATGCTGTCGGGCATTGTTACCGTGGTGATTGCGCCTTTTATCAGCCGTTTGCTGTGGGCTACCCTGTAATCATCATGCTGTAACAATGTGTCAATAACGGCTGCTAATAGTTGCATTTGTTAACAATCATCTGTTGAGCCACAGCGGTTCGCCGTTTATTCTTGCGCGAAAGAAAAATGATTCGGTGGAGATAATAATGAAAAAAGCGGTGGCAATAACCAGTGGGCTGATACTGCTGGCGGCGGCAACCTCTGCTCAGGCGCTTGATGGCAGCGTGACTGTCGGTAAAAAATACACCAACCTCAATGTGGGGATGGGTACTCGTACGCCTGGCCTGTTTTTAAACGGTAACTGGATGCGCAGTAATGATGACGGCAGCCTTTATGGTCTGGGGCTGGGATATAATCTTTCTGTTGCCGGACTGATGCTGTCTCCTGGGGTCAGGACTCTGTATGTCAAACCACATTATGGTAAATCTGGCTATACCAATGCTGTTGGTCTGGGTGCAAGTTATCCGGTTACCAGCATGTTGGGGTTGTATGGCAGCTATTACTGGGCACCGGCGTCATTCTCACACAACATCGATGCTTACAAAGATATTCAGGCGGGCGTGACCCTTAGCCCAATCCGCATGCTGACCGTCAACGTTGGTTATCAGTATCTGACGCTGGATGGTAAAGATAACAACAAAGACAGCGTGCTGGCGGACGGGCCGTATATTGGCGCATCTCTCAATTTCTGAGTATTACCCAGCCAGCGTCGGCTGGCTGGGTTGTTTAATGGCTTTTCCCCTGTTCGATACCGATACCGGTCTGTGAGCGGATAAATTGCGCGCGAAAGCGGGCGCGTTCTGCCGCAGCGTTTTCTGAATGATCGGTTACCGAAAACAGCCAGGTGGCAATAAAAGCGACCAGCATTGAAAACAGCGCCGGATACTCATACGGATAGACCGGACTGGCATGGCCGAGTACCTGTACCCAGATTGTTGGTCCGAGGATCATCAGAATGACGGCGGTTAGCAGCCCCAGCCAGCCTCCCGCCATGGCGCCACGGGTGGTCAGCTTCGACCAGTACATTGACAGCAGCAGCACCGGAAAATTGCAGCTGGCGGCAATTGAGAAGGCCAGTCCGACCATAAAGGCAATATTTTGCTTCTCGAACAGGATGCCTAATGCAATGGCAACAAAGCCAAGCAATACAACGGTAATTTTCGAAACCCGCAGCTCTTCCAGCTCAGAAGCTTCTCCTTTGCGCACCACGCTGGCATACAGATCGTGAGAAACGGCTGAGGCTCCTGCCAGCGTCAGCCCGGCAACCACCGCCAGAATCGTGGCAAAAGCCACCGCCGAAATGAAGCCAAGAAACAGATTACCCCCTACCGCATTTGCCAGATGAACCGCCGCCATATTAGTACCACCGATGAGCTGGCCGCTGGCGTCTTTAAATGCCGGGTTAGCGCCAACCAGGACGATGGCACCGAAGCCGATGATAAAGGTGAGAAAATAGAAATAACCCATAAAGCCGGTTGCGTAAAACACGCTTTTTCGCGCTTCACGGGCATCGCTGACGGTAAAAAAACGCATCAGGATATGCGGAAGACCGGCGGTGCCAAACATCAATCCCAGGCCGAGTGAAAGGGCGGAAATCGGATCGTGAACCAGCCCACCTGGCCGCATAATGGCTGCACCTTTGGCATGGACGGTCATTGCCTGACTAAATAATGTGCTGAAGCTAAAACCAACCAGTTTCATCACCATCACGGCCATGAAGGTGGCACCAAACAGTAGCAGCACGGCTTTAATAATTTGTACCCAGGTGGTTGCCAGCATGCCGCCGAATAAGACATAAAGCACCATTAAAATGCCCACCAGCACCACAGCTACCAGATAATCGAGGCCAAATAGCAGCTGGATCAGCTTGCCGGCACCGACCATCTGAGCGATCAGATAAAGCGCGACCACCACCAGTGAGCCGCAGGCAGAAAGGGTGCGAATCGGCTTTTGCCGCAGGCGGTATGAAGCGACATCGGCAAAGGTATAGCGCCCAAGATTACGTAATCGTTCAGCGATGAGAAACAAGATAATAGGCCAACCGACCAGAAAGCCGAGCGAGTAAATCAGCCCGTCATAACCTGAGGTATAGACCAGCGCCGAGATGCCGAGAAAGGAAGCGGCAGACATAAAGTCTCCGGCGATGGCGAGGCCATTCTGTAAACCGGTTATGTTGCCGCCGGCGGTATAGTAATCACTGCGTGAGCGGGTGCGTTTTGCCGCCCACCAGGTGATAACCAGGGTCGCGGCGACAAAAATAACAAACATCACGATGGCTTCGATATTGGTGCTGCGCTGCTGAACGGCTCCGCTGATACTCTCTGCGCTGTGCGCCAGGCCCGGTAGCAGCAGGGCAAAAAGCGTGGTTGCGATTTTCATTCTTTTACCTCACTCATCAGCTGGCGGGTCAGGCGCTCAAATTCGCCGTTGGCACGCCAGACATATACACCGGTCAGTAAAAAAGAGATAACGATAAGCCCGATGCCAATCGGGATGCCCCGAGTGACGCTGGTTGCGGCAGAAACGGGCGTTCCCAGCCAGTCCGGTGCGAAGGCGATCAATAAAATAAAGCCGATATAGAGCACGAGCATGATGAATGACAGGAACAGAGCGAAAGATTGGCGCTTGCGCACCAGCGTCTGAAAATGCTCAGAGCGTTCTATCCGCTGACAGAGGATATCGTTCATTTATAGTCTCCAGAAGTATGTTGGGCTTTCACCACAACCGGAGCAGCGTTGCCAACGAACGGAACTACGCACCGGAGGACAGCGGTTGTTGTTATTTATTTGTTAAGAAATCAGCTAAGGACCGGAGAGATGACAGAGGTTCCGCTGTCTGCCCATTCCCGGCGGGCCTCGTAACATATTCAGCAAACAGCAGAAAACCCCTCCCGCAGGAGGGGAGGATATCAGGGCATTTTAATCGCTTGTTTTTCTTCCAGCAGTTTTTCCACCACGCCAGGATCGGCGAGGGTAGAAGTATCGCCAAGATTGCTGGAGTCGCCGGAGGCAATTTTGCGCAGAATACGGCGCATAATTTTGCCTGAGCGGGTTTTAGGCAATGAATCGGTCCAGTGCAGGATATCCGGCGTGGCAATCGGACCTATTTCTTTCCGTACCCAGGCGCGTACTTCGGCGTAAAGTTCGGAAGAAGGTTCTTCGCCGTGATTGAGTGTCACATAAGCATAAATCGCCTGACCTTTAATGGCGTGTGGAATGCCAACCACCGCTGCTTCGGCAATTTTTGGATGGGACACCAACGCTGATTCAATCTCAGCGGTGCCGAGACGGTGGCCAGAGACGTTCAGCACGTCATCGACGCGGCCAGTGATCCAGTAGTAACCCTCTTCATCGCGACGCGCACCATCACCGCTGAAATAGCGACCGGGAAAGGTGGAAAAGTAGGTCTGCTCAAAGCGTTCATGATCGCCAAATAAGGTACGTGCCTGGCCTGGCCAGGAATCGCTGATCACCAGGTTACCTTCACAGGCCCCCTGCTGTGGATTTCCTTCGTTATCAACCAGCTCAGGTTGCACGCCAAAAAAGGGAAACGTTGCTGACCCTGCTTTTAACGCGGTGGCGCCCGGTAGTGGGGTGATCATAAATCCCCCGGTTTCTGTCTGCCACCAGGTATCAGAGATTGGACAGCGGCCATTACCAATCTTATTGTAAAACCACTCCCAGGCTTCCGGGTTAATCGGTTCACCGACGGAACCAAGAATACGCAGGCTGGCACGCGAGGTGCCTTCAATAGCTTTGTTACCTTCTGCCATCAACGCACGAATTGCGGTTGGCGCAGTATAGAGAATCGTCACCTGATGCTTATCAACCACCTCTGCCATGCGGCTGGGTTGTGGCCAGTTGGGCACGCCTTCAAACAGTAACGAAGTGGCGCCACAGGCCAGCGGACCGTAAAGCAGATAGCTGTGGCCGGTGATCCAGCCAACGTCGGCAGTACACCAGTAAATGTCATCAGCATGGTAATCGAAGACATATTTGAAGGTGGTGGCGGCATAGACCAGATAGCCGCCGGTAGTATGCAGAACCCCTTTGGGTTTACCGGTGGAGCCGGAGGTGTAGAGAATGAATAAAGGATCTTCTGCGTTCATCTCTGCCGGCTGGTGGCTATCGCTGGCCTGTGACATTAGCTCATGCCACCACAAGTCACGCCCGGGTTGCCAGTGAATGTCACTGCCTGTACGGCGAAAAACAATGGTGTTTTTCACCGAGGTGACGTGAGGATTGGCTAAAGCGGTATCGACATTTTGTTTGAGCGGAATTTTTCGGCCCGCGCGAACCCCTTCGTCTGCGGTTATCACCAAGCGCGCGCTGGAGTCGACGATACGTCCGGCAATGGCCTCGGGTGAGAAACCGCCAAAAATCACCGAGTGAATGGCGCCAATACGGGCACAGGCCAGCATGGCAACCGCCGCTTCCGGCACCATCGGCATATAAATAGCCACGACATCGCCTTTTTTAATCCCCTGTGCACTTAGCACATTAGCAAAGCGGCAAACCTGCTGGTGCAGCTGACGATAGGTGAGTGTGCGACTTTCGCGGGCGTCGTCACCTTCCCAAATCAGCGCCGGATGGTCGCCCCGTTTTGCCAGATGACGATCGAGACAGTTAGCGGCCAGGTTCAGGGTGCCGTCTTCATACCAACGGATATTAATGTTCCCTGGGGCGAAAGAGGTGTTTTTCACCCGGGTGTAAGGTTTTATCCAGTCAAGTATCTTGCCTTGCTCACCCCAGAATGTCTCCGGGTCCTGTACCGACTGCTGATACCACGACTGGTACTGTTGTGCATTGATTAAGGTGTCAGCCGCGATGGCGGGCGGCACCGGATAGGTTTTTATCTGGCTCATGACCGGCTCTCCTTGTAAATGTTAATAGTATGTCAATGGAGTGCGAAGGGAAGCGACAGAATCAAGCTTTGCTTATTTTTGAGTATTGGATCACGGCAAGTAAAGTGTATGACATTTTTCTTACCTGAAATTGTCCGTCTCGTGGCACATAAACCGGCGCGGACAAGGCACCGGTGCTGCGCAAAAAACAAGCGGCCAATCAACGATAACGCTGCTAATTACTAGCTGTATGCATAATTATGCTAGTAAATCATTTTTATTATTACCGTTAATAACAAGGGTTTAATGCGCTCTCCTGCAATAGATCATTTTATCTGCTGCCTGGGACTAATACGCACTTTTTTTACAGGGTTGATTTTTTGTTGAGGTAAATGGTACTTATCTGGGGCCTGATTTCAGGGCTATCTGTCCGTTTTACCCGCGAGCCAGCTCGGTTTCAGTTGATCATCCGGGGGATATTCCCTCCCCCGGCAGCTGCGCGCAGGTTGGGTTTTGTTAAGGAAGTAAATGTATTATGAAAGCAATAAAAGTGAGTCTCGCCTGGCAAATTCTCATTGCGCTGGTGCTGGGTATCGTAACCGGTGCCATTTTGCATAATCATCCGGAAAATCGTGACTGGTTAGTCATAAACATTCTTAAACCTGCCGGTGATATCTTTATTCATCTGATCAAAATGATTGTGGTACCGATTGTGGTATCGACGCTGGTCGTCGGGATTTCCGGTATGGGCGATGCCAAAAAACTGGGGCGTATCGGCGTTAAAACCATCGTTTATTTCGAGGTGATTACCACCGTGGCGATTGTGGTGGGCATTACCCTGGCGAATCTGTTTCAGCCTGGTGCCGGCATTGATATGTCAACCCTGACCACGGTAGATATTTCCCAGTATAAAGCGACCACTGAGCAGGTAGAAAATGCTCCGCATGGTCTGGTGACGACGCTGTTGTCGCTGATCCCGCAGAACATTTTTGCCGCGATGGCCAAAGGGGATATGCTGCCGGTGATCTTCTTTTCGGTACTGTTTGGCCTTGGCATGTCTTCGTTGCCAGCAGAGCATCGCGAACCACTGGTTCAGGTGTTTCGTTCTGTTTCTGAAACCATGTTTAAAGTCACTAACATGATTATGCGTTATGCGCCGGTGGGCGTGTTCGCACTGCTGGCGGTTACCGTTGCCAGCTTCGGTTTTTCTTCGCTGTGGCCGCTGGCGAAGCTGGTTATTCTGGTGTATGCCGCGATCCTGTTTTTTGCGTTTGTGATTCTGGGTGGCGTGGCCCGGTTGTGTCAGCTGCGGGTAACCACCCTGATGCGCATTCTGAAAGATGAGTTAATTCTGGCTTATTCCACCTCCAGCTCTGAAACAGTGCTGCCGCGTATTATGGAGAAGATGGAAGCATACGGCGCGCCGAAAGCGATCAGTAGCTTTGTGGTGCCAACCGGGTATTCGTTTAACCTCGATGGTTCGACGCTGTATCAGAGTATTGCGGCTATTTTTATTGCCCAGATGTATGGCATTAATTTGTCGTTGGGCGAGGAAATTATACTGGTGCTGACGCTGATGGTGACGTCTAAAGGCATTGCTGGCGTACCGGGTGTCTCCTTTGTCGTACTGCTGGCAACGCTGGGCAGCGTAGGGATTCCGCTGGAAGGCCTGGCGTTTATTGCCGGTGTCGATCGCATTATGGATATGGCGCGTACCGCGCTCAATGTGATTGGTAACGCACTGGCGGTGCTGGTTATCGCGAAATGGGAAAACCAGTTCGACCAACAGCAGGCGCAGACCTATGAAGCGAAGCTGAAGCATTTAACGTCGCCATCCTGAGCCAGCGCGTGCCGGCCGGTTTTGTCTGGCCGGCACGTTATCTGCCGGCTGCTGGCCGACGACCAGCCCCCCCCCTGACTGCCAGCCGCTCTTCATCCGCTTTTGTGTTCCATGCCACTGCACGTCACCGTGATCTCCGTTAAATTAACGTTTTTCAGGCCTTTTACGCGCTGAGCGCTGCTTTCGTTGTTACCTGACCAGGAGAGAGCCGTAATGAGTCATTTTTTCATGAACGATAAAAATCATCTGGTAAACGAGGCTATTGAAGGCCTTATCCAGAGTGCCCCTTACCACAACATCAGCCGTCTTGAGGTCGATGAAGATATCCGTGTGGTGGTAAGGCGCGACTGGGATAAAACCAGGGTTGCGCTGATCTCCGGCGGTGGTTCCGGCCATGAGCCCGCGCATGCCGGTTTTGTTGGCAAAGGTATGCTTACCGCGGCAGTGTGCGGCGATATTTTTGCCTCTCCCAGTGTTGATGCGGTGCTGAGCGCCATTGTTAATGTGACCGGTGAGGCCGGCTGTTTACTGATTATCAAAAACTATACCGGTGACCGGCTTAATTTTGGGCTGGCGGCGGAAAAAGCCCGTGGCATGGGGTATAAGGTCAGCATGGTTATCGTGCGTGACGATATTGCATTACCGGACAATCCGCAGCCGCGCGGTATTGCCGGAACGGTGCTGGTACATAAAGTTGCAGGTTATGCCGCCGAGCAGGGACAGACGCTGGAGCAGGTGACTCAGCTGGCCGAGCAGACCATTGAAGCGACAGCCAGTATCGGCCTGGCTTTTGCTACCTGCCATTTGCCGGGAGAGGATCGTGATGAGCGGCTGAATGCCGGTGAAAGCGAACTGGGCATGGGAATTCACGGAGAACCGGGTGTTACGACCCTCGCTACTCAGAATAGCCGCGAGATTGTCGCGGCGATGAGCGAAAAGCTGCTGGCGCGGATACCGCAGGGTAAACAGGTTGTGTTGCTACTCAATAATCTTGGCGGTTTTTCGATGCTGGAAATGGCGCTGCTGGTCAGAGAAACGCTGGCATCGCCGCTGGGTAAACAGGTCTCACATTTAATCGGGCCGGCGACCCTGGTCAGTGCCCTGGATATGAAAGGGTTTTCTCTCACCACCCTGGTCCTGTCACCGGTGCTGGAAAAAGCGCTGGCGGCTCCGGTGGAAACCAGCGGCTGGCAACCGATGTTTAAATATCAGGCAGCGGAGCGGCTGGCGGGCAAAAAATCCCGCGTTCAGTCGGCATTCACGCCTTCGGAAAATCAACAAAACGCCCGCCTGCTGCGTACGATTTGTCATACGCTGGTGGCGCTGGAAAATCAGCTTAATCAGCTGGACGCCAAAGTTGGCGATGGTGATACAGGTTCCACGTTTGCTGCCGGCGCAGGCCGGTTACTTAACGCGCTGGATAACCGCAGACTGCCGCTAAATGAAACAGATAAACTGTTGATTCATATTGGTGAACAGCTGGCTCTGGTCATGGGCGGTTCCAGCGGCGTTCTGATGTCGATTATGTTTACCTCGGCCGGACAAAAGCTGAGTGAAGGGGCCAGCTTTGCCGATGCGCTGGCCTACGGGCTGGAACGTATGCAGCATTACGGTGGCGCGCGGCCCGGTCACCGTACCATGATTGATGCGCTTGACCCGGCGTTTAAAGCGCTGCAGCAGGGCGCCTCGTTAAGCGAAATTGCCGCGGCGGCGCGTCAGGGTGCGGAAAGCACCGCCACGATGAAAAGCGCGAAAGCCGGCCGCTCCTCTTATCTTAATGCTCACAGCCTGGATGGTATTAAAGACCCGGGCGCCAGTGCGGTAGAGCATGTGTTTGCGGCACTGGCAAAAGAGTAAAATGTCTGCGGCGCGCGGCTGGCGCGCGCCGGTAACTATCGTAATACCTCTTCACTCAGTGGGGCATCACTGTCGTTTAACACCCGCTCAAAGCTGCGCAGACGTTTATAGATAGACATGAGTTCCACCAGTGTCGGCCATGAATTGACCAGATACTGAAATGAACCGCGCACCTGATCAAACACGTTAGTAATCTGCTGCATCAGGCCGAGGGTAATGGCTCCGGCGGCAATGGTCGGAAACAGTACCACCAGGCCAAAAAGGTTATCCGCCTGCAGATAGAGATAGCGGGCAACGTTGAAATACAGGTAGTGGAAATAGAGACGGAAATAGTTTTTGCGCACGTTATTAAACAGGGTACGCAGGGTAGGCGGCTGAGCGCGGCTGTGATCGTCTTCGCCGTATACCAGTTCTTTTCGGTAAGCGGCCTCAACGCGCTGATTGGTAAATGACAGGCCTGGTAATTTTATCCCCACCATACCCAGCAACACAGTACCAAATAGTGACCAGAAAATGGCGGCCCATACCAGACCATAGGGCACTTCACCGAGCACCGGAATGGTTTTTACATGGCTGGATAGCTGAACCAGCAGTGGCAGAAAAGCAATCAGCGTCATCACCGAGCTGATAAGACTGACGCCTAATCCCTCAAGGGTTGAGGAAAAACGCATAGTATCTTCCTGCACACGCTGTGCCGCACCTTCAATATCCCGCAGGCGTGACCAGTAATGGACATAATAATTATTCATGGCGCTACGCCAGCGGAACACATAGTGGCTGACAAAAAAAGCATTGCCCACCCCAATAATAATGGCCATTAGCGCAATGCTAAGAAAGGTTTTTGCTCCGTCATAGAGTTGTGAAATTTCGATGCTATTGGGTTTAGAAAGCGCTTTCTGGATCAGGTCATAAAAAGGATTGTACCAGGCATTAATTGCCACGCTGACTTCAACGGAATACCAGACGAGGAAGATGATCAGTGCTGAGCCAAGGATAGACCAGCGTCGCCAGGGATGCGGTGACAACAGGCGCCAGAAAACGTAAAACAGCAGCACCCACCCCCAGTACCAGGCATAAAACCAGAGCATTTGCGGGGCCAGAAAACGCATTGCGCTGACCGGCAACGGTTTTCCTGCCACGCCTGCCATGCCAGGAAACCGATTGATTAATTCACTGGCGCCGAAAAACCACAGCAGGATTGCAATGGCAAAAAACACCACCACGCTGCTGAAAAACAGCGTTGGCCTTGGGAAAAAAGACTTAAACATGAGCACTCCGCTGCAAATAAAGGGGCATAGGTTGCCATTTTATGTAAAACATCTCGCTGGCGTTGTTTCTATTAATTTCAGGCATCATTGACTTATTATTTATGATTGAACGCTTTATGTAATTGAGTTTTATTTTTATTTTATGGCGTTATTTCTCTGCCGCAAGCCATTCATCAGACGGTTTGAACAATTAGTAAACAAAATTATTACTGAATGTTAGTTACCGCATGTCGCTAAGCCTGCTAAAGTGGAAGTGCCCGCTGCGCTTTTGCCCCGGACTGAAAACCTTCTGCAGTTTATAATCAGGGGTGTTATTAGCAGCCTAAGATAAAAAAATACCATCTCAGCCAGCCTCACGGCTAATAATATTTATTCGCGTTTGATTACACGCGGCAATAGACTTATTTATCTCAGGACCCCTAAGTGCCCAGGCGAAACAAGAATGCGTGAAACCTCAGATGTCACCTACCGGCTGTTAGTACAGAGTATCGTCAACTACGCCATTTATATGTTAGACAGCGATGGCAGGGTGGTGAACTGGAACGCCGGGGCGCAACGCGCAACGGGTTATCAGGCCAGTGAAGTGATTGGTCAGCACTTCTCCTTGTTTTACAGTGAACAGGATCGCGCAGCAAAACTGGCGGATGACCAGCTGCGGGTGGCGCTGAACAAAGGACATGCTGAAGATGAAGGCTGGCTCTATCGCAAGGATGGCAGCGCATACTGGGCGCATGCGTCAATTGATGCTGTTCATGACGATGGGGGAAAGCTGATTGGTTTTGTCAAAATTACCCGGGATTATACCGAACAGCAACGCCTGCAGCGTGAGCAGGATTTACGTTTCCGGCTGCTGGTGGAGGGGGTGACAGACTATGCCATTTATATGCTCGATCCGCAGGGGAATGTCGTCAACTGGAACGCCGGAGCCCGTCGGGCGAAGGGCTATCTCAGTGATGAGATTATTGGTAAAAACTTTTCCGTTTTTTACAGCAAACCAGACCAGCTGGCGGGGGTCCCGGAAAAAAATCTCAATATCGCCCGGACCGAGGGGCGTTTTGAAGATAATAACTGGCGTTACCGAAAAGATGGGAGTGCGTTCTGGGCCCATGTGGTGATTGACGCCGTTCATGATGATGAAGGGCGGTTGCTGGGCTTTGTTAAAATTACCCGTGACTGTACGGAAATGCGCGAAGCTCAGCAGCAGATCCTGCAGGCAAAGGCGCTGGCGGAACAAAACAGCGAAAAAGCCGCTGCAATGTCGAAATTTCTCGACTCCATTATCAGTAATATTCCGTCCGCGGTTATTGTGGAAGATGTCGTCTCCGGTGAAATTTTACTGGTCAATGGCCAGGCTGAGCGACTGCTGGGACTGTCGGCCTGGCTTGCCGATGGCCGTAAATTGCGCGATCTGATGGCGGACGAAATGTTTGCTTTTTTCTCCGAGCTTTCCAGTGCGGTACAGCGAAGCGGGGAAACCCATGCCAATGAGCAGCTGATGGCCACGGCGACGGGAGATCGCATCCTTAGCTGTAGTGCCTCGATCATAGTGGGTAATGAGGCCCACACTAACTATGTTCTGATGATTGCTGATGATGTCACCGAGCAGCGCGCGGCGGATGCCCGCATCCGGCATATGGCTCATCATGACAATCTGACCAGTCTGCCAAACCGCATTCTGTTTAATCAGCGCTTAAAAGAGGCGCTGCACCGTGATCGCGAGGCGGGAAAACTCACCGCGGTGCTTGGACTGGACCTCGATAATTTTAAAAATGTTAATGATGCCCTTGGTCATCAGGTGGGCGACGATCTGCTGCGCGCGGTAGCGGGGCGTTTTCGTAGCGTGCTGCGTCCGCAGGATACCCTGGCGCGTAACGGTGGTGATGAATTTTCCATTGTGTTACCCGACCTCAATCATGGCTCTGACGCCGACGATATTGCCAGCCGGCTGATTGATGCAGTACGCCCCAGTTTCAGCGTGGATGGCCACAACCTTACCGTGGGGGTTAGCATCGGCATTGCGGTAAACAGTGGTGAACCGCTGCCGGTAGAGACGCTGTTACGTCATGCCGATATGGCGCTGTATGAAGCTAAACGTAACGGACGCGATCGCTATGAGCATTTCTCGTTGCAGATGGATGAGGCGGCACGCAAACGCTGTCTGGTAGAAATGGATCTGCGTGAGGCGATTACCCAGCATCAGTTGCGGTTGTATTACCAGCCCATTACCGATGGGCATCAGGGGGACATTGTTGGTTATGAAGCGCTCATGCGCTGGCACCACCCGCTGAAGGGAATCATTATGCCACTGGACTTTATTCCGGTGGCAGAAGAGACCGGTCTGATCCACAGCCTTGGTGCTTACGCATTGCATGAAGCCTGCAAAGAGGCGGCGGGCTGGCCACATGATCAGAGCGTTGCGGTCAATCTGTCGCCGGTACAGTTCAAAAACAATGGCCTGGTCTCTATTGTGGCGGCGGCACTGAAAGAGAGTCAGCTGGCGCCGCACCGGCTTGAGGTTGAAATTACTGAATCCGTATTGCTGGATAATAATATGACCAATATCCGCACGCTGCAGCAGCTGAAAAATCTGGGGGTACGGATTGCGCTGGATGACTTTGGAACCGGCTACTCCTCGCTGAGTTATCTGCGCTCATTCCCGTTTGACAAAATTAAAATTGATAAGTCATTTATTAACGATATGCAAACTAGCCGGGAATCGCTGGCGATTATTCGCGCCATTACCGGAATGAGCCGCAGTCTGGATATTGAGATTACGGCGGAAGGGGTGGAAAACGCCGAACAGTTCCAGCGTTTGCAGGAAGAAGGATGCACGCTGTTTCAGGGGTACTATTTTGGCCGACCTGAGCCTTCAGAATTGCTGTTAAAAAAGAAGTAGCGATAGTCATCCATCACCGGTCAGCGCCTGGATAAACCTCATCCTGCTTGCCGGCCAGTCCGGCAAAGGCGCATGGCGGACAGATGCTGCTATCACAGCAGCGGTAACCTGTGAACCCATGCGGAAAGTTAACCGGCTTTCAGGCCGCGCTGCGTGCGCGCATTGTCAGATAATCCTCGCGCAGCATGCCATATATCAGCGTGTCCCAGCGCTGGCCATTGCTGGCCTGAACGTTACCGCGTCTTATTCCTTCATAGACAAAGCCGAGCTTTTTGTAGGTACGAATTGCGGCGTTATTAAAGCTATAAACGGACAGTTCCAGCCGCTGCATGGTGATATCGGCGAAGAAAAAGTCGACCACTGGCTTAAGCAACGGCAGTGCCAGTCCCTTGCCGCGCCAGGCTGGATTAATGACCACTCTGGCCAGGACCGCCATATGTTGCTGGCGGTGAAAGTGCAGTTGCGCTGAGCCGACCAGCTCGCCGTTAATACGGCCGGCAAAGGTAATGCCCGGCGTGTTATCGGCCTGCGGATTGCTGAGGGAACGCAGAAAAGCCGCGCTGAACGGAAAAGCCAGTTCCGGGCCGCCAAATTGCAGCACCTCATCAGCATGGTTAAACCAGCGGGTAAATTCAGGCAGATCGGCTGTGGTAAAACGGTCAACGTGCATCGCTTTCTCTTCCGGTTGCAAACATTTTAGTTTTAACCCACCTGACAAACTTCGCCACAAAAAAATGACCGGCGGTGAAATTTCAGAGGCTTTCCCTGCAGGAAACGCGTCTGAATTTAGGATGCATCGTGCCGACGCCGTTGGCGCAATCGTTCCCCGCCGTGAAATAGCTGAGGGCGGAACGGCCCGGTTTCGTCGCCGGCGCCGACGCTTGTCAGACGCCATACTCTGCGGCTGTTTTGCCCGCCAGCGCCTGGGAGGTCGCATCCGGGCCTGCGGACGGATATGATGGCTGTCGGGACCTGTATTTTGACTTTTTTCGCGAGGTGACCGCCGTTGCATGTGATCTGCCAGGCGAGCCGCTCAGTGCTTCAGACGTATAAACACTGACCGCCGCGGTTATCAGCTGCTGTATAACGACAATCAACGCATGAATTAACAGGATGTAGATAATGCAGAAATCGGATATCGCCAGGTTGTTATTACTGGCTGCGCTCTGGGGTGCCAGCTTTATGTTTATGCGTGTCGCCTCGCCGGCTTTCGGGGCGATAAATACTGCTTTTTTACGGGTGTTTTTTGGCTTTTGTGGCCTCAGCGTTATTCTGCTGACGATGGGCGTCAGCTTTCGCTTTGACGGAAAAATGAAATGGGTGTTGTTGCTCGGTGTAGTGAATTCCGGCCTACCGTTTTTAATGTATTGTATTGCCGCTCAGCTGCTGCCTGCTGGTTATTCCGCCATTCTCAATGCCACCACGCCGATGATGGGCGTGATGATCGGCGCGCTGTTTTTTGCCGAAGCGCTGACGCTGAAAAAAAGCGCCGGAGTGATAACCGGCTTATGTGGCATTGTGCTGATTACCAGTACCGGTAACGCCAGTGAAATTCATGTCTTAATACCCGGTATGCTTTGCTGTTTGCTGGCCACTGCCTGCTATGGGACTGCGGGATTTCTCACCCGGCGCTGGATTCATCAACGCGGCGGGCTGGACGCGCGAACCCTGGCAATGGGCAGTCAGCTTGGCGCAACGCTGTTTTTACTGCCCTTTTTTATTGGCTCACTGATAAGCGGTCCACAGGTACATTGGGCGCAAAGTAGTGCCTGGTTTAGCGTGCTGGCGGTTGGCCTGTTGTGTACCGCAGCGGCCTATATATTATATTTTCGCCTGCTGGCCAGTATCGGCCCGCTGCGATCGCTGACGGTGACTTTTCTGATCCCACCCTTTGGCGTGTTATGGGGCTGGTTGTTCCTTGATGAAGCGCTGTCGGGACGTTTTTTTATGGGGGCGGCGGTAATTTGCCTTGCGGTCTGGCTGGTGATTACCCCCTCGCGGGCCGAACGGGCCAGCCAGCCCATGACGAAGTAGTGTTGCGGACGCGTGAAACCGCTAGCTACGGTTGTGGCATAAAATGGAGAAATTAAGCGCACAGGCCAGTGAAAGCCACAGCAGATAGGGCAGCAGAAGCAGGGCGCTGAGGCTGTCCAGCGGCAGGGCCAGGGCTATCATTGCTGCGACCACCAGCCAGAGCGCAAGCAGAACTGTCATTGCGCTTCGCAGGCGATGTGCGCCGAAAAATAGCGGGCTCCACAGGGTATTGAGGGTTATTTGCAGCGCCCAGAGTGCCAGTAAGGTTGCGCTGCCGGGCTGCTGTGTTAGCCGGTAGCCCGCCCAGGCAAGCAGCAAATAGATCAGCGACCAGCTCAGGGGAAAAGCCCAGTCTGGCGGGGTAAAAGCCGGTTTTTTTAACGTGGTATACCAGTGTCCGGGTTTAAAAATCATGCCGGTTGATCCTGCTGCAATGCAGGCAAACAGGAACAGAAAAAAAGTCATTGGTTCTCCTCAGGTGATTAAGCGTACCGGCATTAAGCGTAGACGGCGCGCCGCCGCTGTACAGGCGCACATGAGGGAAAACTATCATGGTTGTTCGGGTGGGCATTGTCCGCTTACTGCGGCCTGGCGTTCTGGCCGGGGGCAGATTGGGCGATTAACAGATCATGAATGGCTTCCGCTGGCTGGGCGCGGTGAAACAAATATCCCTGCAGGCGATCGCAGCCCGCCGCGGTCAGTGCGGCATATTGTTCCTGCGTTTCCACCCCTTCTGCCGTGACGCTCAGCTGCATAGCGTGACCCAGATCCACGACTGCCCGTACAATGGCGGTTGCATTGGCTACCTGTCCCAGCGGCTGGATAAACGCCCGATCGATTTTGATGGTATTGACCGGAAAACGGCTCAGGTAGCTGAGGCTGGAATAACCGGTACCAAAATCATCCAGCGCCAGATGGAAACCGCGTTCACGCAGCGAACGCACCAGGGCATTTGCTTCCTGTTCGTCATCAATCAGGATACCTTCGGTAATTTCCAGTTCTATCTGCTGTGGCGCAATACCGGCAGCGGCAACCAGTTGCATCAGCCGGTCGACAAAATGCCGCGAGCGCAGCTGTAGCGGCGAGACGTTTACCGCAACCATCAGCTGCGGCCAGCGTTTTGCCATGCTAAAGGCTTGCCGCAGTGTCCATTCACCCAGCGGAATAATCAGGCCATTTTCCTCTGCCAGCGGAATAAATGTGGCCGGTGAAATCATGCCCTGCTGCGGATGCTGCCAGCGTATCAGGGCTTCAACGCCAACAATTTTTCCACTGAGTGCACAGATAATTGGCTGATACCACAGCATTAATTCTGTATCATCTTCCAGCGCGTCGCGTAACTCGTTAGCCAGCAGCTGACGGAGTTTTACGGAACTGTCCATGCTGCCTTCATAGAGACAGAACTGACCGCGTCCGCGCGATTTTGCCGCGTAAAGCGCAATATCAGCCTTACGCATCAGTTCACGACGGTTAAGTCCATGCTTAGGTGCCAGCACTACCCCAATGCTGACGCCGGTGTGCAGCTGATAACCCTGAATCAGTAAGGTTGTGGCAAGATCGTCTATCACCTGATGGCAGAATGCCTCTGCTTCGGCCCGCTCGGTAATATCATTGAGCAGTACCACGAATTCATCGCCGCCGAGGCGGCCAACAACGGCTGCTTCCGGTAACAACAGAGACGTCAGCCGCTGTGCCACGGCGACGATCAGTGCATCGCCAATCGGATGGCCCCAGGTATCGTTGATCATTTTGAAACGGTCGAGATCAAGTAACAATAGCGCAAGACCACTGCCGCGTGGCGGCATTGCCGCCAGCAGCTCGCTCAGCCGGGTATGAATCATAATACGATTGGGTAAACCGGAAAGTACATCGTGTGAGGCCAGATGCTGGGCATGGGCTTCACTTTCACGCAGCTGATGCAGCGAGCGGGCCAGTGAATGTGAAGCGCGCGCCAGGCGACGCATCATCAGCAAACTTAACAGCACCACAATTGCCAGGACCACACAGACAAAAGGCAGCATTACTTGCTGAATCTCTTTACCGGGGCGCATCGGTAACCAGCTGAGATAACTTACCGGGGTATTTAGCGCAGAGTTGAGCTGAAAGCCGGCACCTGTGGCCTTTTTGGCCGGATGATTAAAATGGAAGTTTTGCAACACACCGCCAGTTTCCAGCGCGGCAAAGAAATTGTCCGGCAGATAGCGAATCCGCAGCAGACGGCTGGCGGGGAAGTCACGGGTTGCGTGGATATCCCCCAGCGACAGCTCTGCAACCCGATCGTGCAGGCGGACAATATCCGAAAAGACAATGGCGGGATTTTGCTGAAAATGGCTGAGCCAGGGATGCAGCGTCGGGGCGGTTTGCGCCCAGTCAGCGGCCGTTGCTGGTTGTCCTTTGCGCCAGCCTTCCACCAGCTGGTTGTGGCTATCCAGCAGCCAGACTTCGTCGGCGTCCTGCAGCCGCCAGAGCGCTTCGCCGAGATGCTGCTGACGCCACTGGCGGTCGGTTGCCGCCGGGCCCAGATGGTTGCGCAAGTCGTCCCATTGCTGCAGGGATTCGTGGTGCTGACGCCAGTGGGTTAAATCCAGCAGCAGCAGGTTTTTGACAACCTGTTGCTGTTTTTCCAGCGCCTTTTTATCGGCAATGGTGGCAATCTGCGTCAGCACCAGCGCTGCGCCTACCATGACCAGCAGCAGCACTGCGATTACCGGAAACAGGACGTTACGCTGAAAGTCGCGGCGCAGACTGCCGGATTCAGCCATTTCTTTGCACATTCATTCAGCTACCAGCCGGTCAGCAAGGATGTCCCATTCTGCATTAAGAACGCGCTGTCTGGTAGTGACATTTTAGCCTGTAAGGCCAGATTTAATGGTCAAAAGGTGGTTGAGCTAACAGCAGCCGATCAATGATTTCCAGCACGCCCTCGTGATTATTATCTCCCGCCTGATAACGGGCAATTTTTGGTGATGCCTCCAATTAGTAGAACATGTGTTTCTCGATAAACGCTCCAATGACTTTTTCGTGGATCTCAACTGAGCGCGAAAAGCAGATTGTTTTACGAGCCAACCGTTTAATGCGGGTGCGGAGCGTCAGGTTATTACGTTCAATGCGTTGGGTGAAAATTTTGCCCGTCAGATGCT
>NZ_MOMB01000047.1 GCF_002752165.1 Erwinia sp. OLFS4 | reverse complement strand
ATACGTCACCTCGCGCCCCCTGGCATGTCTCCTGCGGCGGACGGCTCGTCGTCGGCTATGCGGCGGAAGCGGCGGGGCTTGGCACGGGGCATGGGCGGGCTGGGGGCCCTCCTTGCGGCCGCCCTGCTGGTGCCGCCGCTGGGCCTGTGGCCCGGCGAGGGGCGGTTTATCGCCAGCGGCCTCTATTGGGTGCTGGCGGCAGCCTGGCTCGCGGTGGTGTGCCTACGTGCGACATCTCTGCGCCTCAGATGGTATGCGGCCCCTCTCGCTGGGATGGCGCTGTTGAGTCTACCCGCCGTGTGGGGCGACACGCTTAGTCTGCCGGTGGTGTCCCGGGTTACGGCATTGTGGCTGGCCGGCCTGGTGTTGGCGGGCGTGTCAGCCTGTCGCCTGAGTCGGGGCGGGGCTGCCCGCCTCGGAGATGCACTGGTGGCCGCCGGGGTCGCCGCGGCAGTCACGGTCTATGTACAGGTGCTGGCGCCGGACCCCCAGGCAGTGTGGATGCCGGCTGCCGGGGACGGGCGCCCGTCCGGCCTCTTCATGCAGGTCAACTGTATGGCCAGCTTCCTGGCGACTGTCATCGGCGTGGCGACCCTACAGGTCCTCCGGGGGCATCATCGCGGCCCGATGGGTCTTGCCCTGGGGGTGATGGGGCCCGCCCTGGTGTGTTGCCAATCCACCGTCGGTGTGTTGGGCGCCGCCCTGGTTGTGGTTGCGCTGCTCCTTCTGGCGCGCTATTACCGTGTCCTCGTGGTGCTGGTCGCCGTGGCAGGTATCGCCCTCGGCGGCCTGGCCGGCTGGCAGTCAATCAGCCAGCCCGCGCCCACAACTGCGGCCGTCGTGGCGGCACCCGTGGGGGCATCACCTACCTCTAGTCACGCGCCCCCCGTCCCCTATCCCGACCTCGTCACCGGACTGGACCATAGTGATGGCCGGGCCGCCCGTGTCATCCTCTGGCGGGCTGCCTGGCGGCAGTGGCTGACCCACCCGTTCTTCGGCACCAGCATGGGGAGCTTCACGCGGGTGTTTACCGAGGTCTTGCGGGACCCGGAGCTGGGCTATCGCTGGGAGACCACCACCAGGCATCCCCATAATGAACTGCTGTTCCAGGCCGTAGAGGGTGGCCTGGTGGCCGTGAGCGGCCTGCTGCTTATCGTCGGCTGGGGGCTGTGGCGGACCTACCTGGCCTGGCGAGCCATGGCGCCGGTCGGCGGGTTCTGCGCCCCACGGGGGGATGCCGCGGGGTGGCTGGTGTGTTGCCTGCCGATAGCCCTGCACGCGATGGTGGAGCTTCCCCTGTACCAGTCCCCCCTGCACGTACTGGTGCCCGTGCTGCTGGCCGGCATCGGGGTGGCACGGTCAGGGACTGTTGCGGGCGGTCGCGTGTGGACTGCGCCACCGCGGCTTGCGCCGTGGCTGCGGGCCCTCGGCGTGGTCGTGGCCCTGGCTGCGACCGTCCAGTGCATCAACAACGCCCGGGTGGCGGGTGCGGTGTCCGTTGCCGTGCGCTCCGCGGGGGCGGACATTCAGCCGCTGCGTGATGCCCTGCGCTGGAACCCCTGGGTTGACCCCGACGAGGTCGGGCTGGGCGGCCTGGCCCGGTCGGTGTGGCTCTATAACCACCACCATGACGAGGCCTTGCGCGCGTCGGCGCAAGCCTGGTTATCAGACTACCTGACCCGGTACCCCAGCCCGGAGATGTACCGCACCCTGCTGCAACTGGAGCGGGCCGGCGGGGATATGACGGCCTACCGCCAGACCCTGGCGCGGGCGCAGTATCTGTTTCCCTGGTCGTCGCTGATACCGGCGACGCCTGAACCCTAACGTATTGACTGAGGCATACGACATGATGTTACGACAACTTTCTATGCATAGGCCTGTGTGGCGACTCCGCCCCCTTGGCTGTCTACTGGGGGCGTTACTGGGTGGTACCGGTGTATTGCCGGCGCAGACGCCGTCCGCAGGGGTGGAAACTTCGCCAGCGCCCACGTCCGGCTCGCCGGCATCAACCCGTACCGCGCCGCCCACCGCGTCGTTCGGCGGGCAGGTTGTTGCCCAGGCGGCCACCGGTACATCGGGGGCGCCTTCCTCTGTGCCGCCTGCCGCTACGCCGTCTGCCAGCGTGCCGGGGCACCCTGGCGCCGAACCGTCCGCGGAGGGCGTGAGCGGCGCGGCAGCGGCAAACCCGACGCCGGTGCCCGAGCGGGAGGCGTCGCCGCCGGCCCCGGGTGACGAGAACCCCTTGCCGTTGGCTACCGAGGCGCAGCGTCAGGCGTACGCCAGCGGGGTCAACGTCTGGCGCGATATTGAGAACTCGCTGGCCACACAGCGCGGCCTGGGTATCGAGCTGGACCGTCGTTATCTGATGGCGGGTCTGCAGGACATGTATGCCCATCGGTCGCTGCGGATGGGGGCTGCGGATATGGAGGCGGCGATGACCGCCTTGAACGCCCAGTACAGCGGTCAGGCGCAGGCCGTCCGGGAGCATCAGGAGACCGAGGGGCGGGCCTACCGCGTGGCTTTTGGGAAGCGCAAGGGGGCGTTCATCGATGCGGGTGCCTGGTACCTGGTGGTGGAGCAAGGTAAGGGACGTCACCTGCGTACGACGGATAGGGCGATCCTGAGCGTGACCGGCACGTTACCGGACGGCACGGTCTTTGATGCCTCAGGCCAGAACGGGCAAAACAAAACGGTGAAGGTCGGGGCGTTGTTGCCGGCGGTCGCCATCGGGCTGCAGAAGGTCGGCGTAGGCGGGCATGTCATTGTGGTGGTCCCGCCCCAAAAGGGCTATGGCGATGCGGGGTTGCCCCCTGCCATACCCGGCGGTGCCACGTTGATTTTTGACGTCACCGTAAAAGGCGTGGGCGCGTGAGGCGCAGCAATAGGGAGGAGAGGGATGCAGAGAAGGATGGAATGCTGGCTACGCGCCTGGCGACGTGGCGTGGCGGTTTGCCAGCGGCACTGGCGCCTGCTGCGGCGCTATTGGCGTGCGCTGGACAGGGCGCTGCTCAGGGGGGATATCCACGGGGCCACGCGCCGGTCCGTCGCCCGCGATGGCGACAGCGTGGGTTTCATCGTGCTGGTGTGCCTGGGTTTATTGGTGGCGTGGATGTTCTTCTTCCAGCATTACGTGGCCGGCAGTGGTGGTCACTGACTAACAAGCCGGCGGGGTGTCCTCTCGGGGGCTCCCTGCCAGGAGAGATGAGTAATCAACCGGATCTGTTACCCCAGCCGGTGCCGCGCGGCGCGTTTCCCGCAAGGCGCGCCTACGGGACCAGCAGTCGCTGAGGCGCTGGTTTTTGCAAGGGCTTAATGAAGTGGTGTGCCTGTGACACGGCGACATAGACCAAAGCTTATCTGAGATAAAAGGGAAATATACGATGTTTTACCTACAGTCGCCTTTGCCTGGCGTCCTCCTGGCCTTAATGCTTGCTGCTGTTTCTCAAGCTGCAGATGCCACTGAGCAGGCACATAATCGTATTGCAACGAAAGAGCAGCCTTTCACGCTGAAACTGGGGCAGTCCCGGGTCATTTATGATCCCGAATCCGAGGGGGCCACCCTGACCATCATGAACGTGCAGGATTACCCAATGCTGGTGAAATCAGAGGTGCTCAACGAAGACCGAAAGAGCGCGGCCCCTTTCGTTGTGTCACCGCCGCTGTTCCGCCTGGACGGGCAACAACAGAGTCGGGTGCGCATTGTTCGCACCGGCGGTGACTTCGCGAAGGACCGGGAGACGCTGCAATGGCTCTGTGTGTCAGGCATCCCCCCGCAGGCGGATGATGAGTGGGCGAAAAAAAATGGAAAGGCGGTCAAACCGTCACAGGCTACCATCAATGTTCAGGTTAGCGTGAGTTCTTGCATCAAGCTCTTGGTGCGTCCGTCATCAATTAAAGGCTCTCCAACTGATATGGCGTCGTCATTGAAGTGGCAGCGTCAGGGCATCTGGCTGAAGGTGACTAACCCTACGCCGTTTTATATGAACCTGCAGTCAATATCCGTTGGTGGTCAATCTGTCAACGGTCTGGATTATATCCCGCCGCAAGGCGAACGGAAATTCACGTTGCCCAAAGGCGCCTCGGGGAAAGTTGAATGGCACCTGATCACCGACTTCGGGGGGAGCAGTCGGCCTTACACCGGTACATTGCAGTAATCTGACCAGGCCCAATAGCAGGCCCACCATGAGGATCCTTGAGTTTGAATCTAAAGCTGCTTGCCTTGGCTGTTAGCATCGGGGGCATACCCTGTGCGGGCCTGGCGCGAGAATATACCTTTGACCCTTCAATGCTAGGCCTATCGGGAAAAGGCATTTATATGACCTTGATTAATCAGGGGGGGCAGCTGCCCGGGACCTATCCCGTTGATATTTTTCTCAACGGGGAGCGGGTCGATTACCGCGACGTTGTCTTTAAGCGCAGCAATGAGGCAGACGGTTCATCCTTTCTTGCGCCGTGTCTGAGTGTGGACAGCTTGTCGCGTTACGGTGTCCTGGTCGATCACTATTACGATGCGAAAGCCCGAGAGGAACAATGTGCGTTACTGTCGGCCATTCCGGGCGCGAAAGTGAACTATCAGTTTTACAGCCAGCAACTCTTGTTGAGCATTCCGCAGGTTTCTCTCCGGGCACAACTGCGCGGCATTGCGCCGCAGGAATTATGGAGTGACGGTATTCCGGCTTTTTTGCTGGACTACAATGCGAACACAACGCGTACGGAATACCGGGGCGGGTATACAACAAACACCAACTCTTCCTATGTGCAATTAAACCCGGGGGCCAACCTGGGGCCCTGGCGATTGCGCAATCAGACAAACTGGCAGAAACAAGGCGTCGTGAAAGGAAAATGGCAGAGTGTCTACACCTATGCTGACCGTGGCTTGTATGACATGAAGAGCCGGCTCACGTTGGGTGAGCGGTCGACGTCTGGTGATGTGTTTGACAGCGTTCCATTTCGTGGGGTGATGCTGAGCACGGATGACAATATGGTGCCCTGGAACCAGCGCGGGTTCGCTCCGACAGTCCGGGGCATTGCCAGGACACAGGCGCGCGTCGAAGTCAGGCAAAACGGGTATACGATTTACAGCCAGACGGTTGCCCCGGGACCGTTTGCCCTAACAGACTTGAGTTTATCCGGTAGCGGGGGGGATTTGCAGGTGACCGTATGGGAAACAGATGGCAACCCTCAGGTGTTTACCGTGCCGTATCAGACGCCTGCAGTATCGCTGCGAGAAGGTTACGTTAAGTACAACGTCATGGCGGGGCGTTATCGTCCGGCGAGTTCAGGGGCGACAGGCTCAGTGGCCCAGGGCACCGTGATGGTCGGTTTACCCTGGAACCTCACGGTATACGGCGGGGGGCAAACGGCAGCGAACTATCAGGCGGTGTCGCTGGGGCTGGGCCTCTCAATGGGAGCATGGGGAGCGCTATCGTTGGATGGCACAAACAGCCATGCCCGTCGAAGAGGAAGAGATACGGAGAATGGCACTGCTTGGCGTGCGCGTTTCAGCAAAGAGATTGTTGCAACGCAGACAACGCTGGTGATGACCCATCAGTATGTTTCAGAGGGTTATAACACGCTGTCAGACGTGCTGAATATCTGGCAAAAAAGTGGTGAACGGGCGGATTGGGATTATCTGAACAGTCCGTATGACCGCAGAAAGTCGACTACTTCGCTTGTGTTGAGCCAGGCCATGGGGCTGTGGGGATACCTGAACCTCAATGGCAGTCGGAGCAATTACTGGAACCGTGGTGGCCATGATGATTCATACGGGGCGAGTTATGGCTTCGGGGTCGGGGGGGTATCTGTCTCGCTGGGTCTGAACAAAACCAGGCAGTTTGACAACCGCGGTGAGCGGCGAACCGATACGGTGACAAGTTTGTATGTGAGCGTGCCATTAGATCGCTGGTTGAGCTCACACGGTTCATCAGTGAGTGTAACGTACCAACTGACCTCGTCGAGAGATTCTGATACCAACCAGATGGGCCTGAACGGCTATGCCTTCGACCGTCAACTGAACTGGGATGTGCAGCAGCGCCATCAGAGTGGGAATAGTGTTTCTGATCGCGATAACAGTGCATTGCGCATGACATGGACTGGTCGCTACGGGCAACTGTCGGGTAACTACAGTTACAGCCCTCACCAGCGTCAGATGGGGGGGAGTGTGGCGGGAGGCATGATTGTGCATCACAACGGTGTCACGTTTGGTCAATCGCTCGGCGGCACGGTTGCGCTTGTCGAAGCGCCGGGTGCATCTGGCGTATTGGTCAGTGGTTTCCCCGGGGTTAGCACGGACTTCAGGGGGTACACGAGCAAAGCATATCTGACGCCTTATCAGGAGAATACCATCAGTCTGGATCCGACGGCGTTACCGCCGAATGCGGAAATCATGCAGACCGATGTGAAAGTTGTCCCTACGCAGGGCGCAGTGGTGCCAGCGGCGTTCTCTGTCCGTGTGGGGGAGCGTGCACTGATGACCCTAACGCGAACCGGGGGCCAGGTTGTCCCGTTTGGCTCTGTCGTGACACAGGTGTCAGTACAAGGCGCGGGGATTGTCGGCGACAAAGGGGAGGTGTATCTGACAGGTCTTTCTCCTCAAGGTACGTTGGTAGCCAAATGGGGGGGGAACAAGCAATGTCGGGTAAATTATACGCTGCCTGATGAAGGGAGTCATACATTACCAGGCGGTATCGTCAGGACGACAAAGGAAATCTGTCAATAAAGCGTAATCATAATCGGGCGAACGGTATTTTGCTGAACGGTAACTATAAGGGCATTAATGGTGGGCAGAATAAACGCGCGAGCCTATGCGATGGCTGGAATACTGACGTATTACTTGGCGGGTCCGGTTTATGCCCAGGCGAGTGAAGCTCCTCGCTTGAGCATTCAGACCAGCGAGGGGCTGAGCGCGCACTTACGTGATGGTGACATTATCGCCAGGGGGAGTGTCGAAACCCATGATACGCATGCGGGGTTTCAGGTATGGAGCGATGTATCAACGCCCGGCAGTACGCCAGACCGTTATGTTATAACCAGCACTCGAAATGAACGGAACAGATTACACGTCAGGATTGAGAGAGCTGGCGGTCGTCCAGACAGGGGCAGTGGGAAGGGGCTGATTATTGATACAGGTGATGACGTTGCGCCGTTCAGTGTCGTATCGGATGGTGAACAAACGGTTGTTGCCGACAGTTATCAGTTTGTGGTCAGAGCCGCTGTTGTGGATCGCAATGGCCTGGGGACGTCCGTGCAACAACTTGCCACCCTTGATTTTGCTGCCGGGAGAGTGCTTCGGCATGAGCTGAGGGCTGCACAGCCTGTCTTCTTAACCGACCTGGCAGACAACACGCTGCTGGCTATTGGTGTGGTGAGTACACAGGACGCGTCTGAGCAACGCATAGCGGTCCGCTTTGCCCAAGGGGATGGCGAACGAAACGGTGACGTCCGCCATATTATCCTCTCGGGCGAAAATAACGATGGCCATAAACTCAGGGTTAAATTGCAATTCCCTGAGGCGGTGGCTGAGCGGGATAGTTGGGTTGTCAAGGCCATCGCGCATCCCGTTTTTGATTATACCGTCAATGCGGATGGTGCACAGGAGGTGCCAGCGGACACTTATGTCGTGAGGGTTGAAAGTGCTGTTTGGAGTGATTGAAGTCACCCTGACCGGTTGCTTATTCGAGTGTTAAAAGTCCATTACTGTGGTTGGTGTTACCGCCGTCTCTGCCCAGACTGAGAGCATCTTACCATCGGTTTATTTTTTACTAATCATCTTAGGTCAAATTAGCGGCATTCTTTTCGTATACCTGCCGCGTTTGTGGGTGGCGCGGGGTCCCTTTAGGGAAGGGGCGGGGTTCATGCATCCACGGTCTTGATATGTTATTAACAGAGGTCATTATGAAATCTACAATAAATACACTCGCCATGCAGGTGATGTTACTGATGGGTTCGGTCGGTGTGGCGCATGCTACCGGAGTCGATACGGCCACGGCCAAAGAAAAGACGGCCACGCTTAGTTTCGCAGCTCCGATGGTGATTAACAACGATTTAACCGCTGTAGACGGTCTTGAGGCCGGCGACCTGTCGGACGGCGACCCGGTCGCGACAGGAAGTATCACGGCAGCTAATGCGGCGTTGTTTGCGATAAAGTGGACGGCCACGGTAGTGTCGGTGGAGACAGGAGGTTTACAGGCGATGGCAAAAGGCAAGTCCGACCCGAAGCATGAGTTGGAGTTGGTTCTTGACACCTTGAATGCGACCGGGGACTCCACCCACGATAGCCTCGGCGGGGGATGGTACCAGGTGTCCGGACCGGCGTCAAAACAGGCTGCGTACGCGGTTAAATTGATGGGCGATCAGACAGTCGAAGCCGATGATTACACCATCGGCGTCACCGCTGCGGTATACGTCCCATGACTCCCCGTTGCTAGTTCGACCGGAAAAGGGGGGGGTTGCGCCCCATGGGAGTGCACGGGTGTTCAGACGTCTGGGCTTGAGTAAAAACACTGTTGCCGTGTATACCATCCAGGTCCTGACGTGACTGCCTCAGGTCGCGGATTTGCTCGTAAAGCCGGCATTATGGCTGACGGTGATCGTTATAACCCCAGAGTGCAAGGTTCTTGCACTCTGTTTTAAACCACAATCCATCATCCGGTCAATCCCTGGTTGCTTTACCATCGCGGATGCCGGGATAACAACCCGGCGTTAAAGATAGCCGATGACAACCTCAGCGCATGAAAGTTTTTCTCCTGAGTACGGACCGTAGTTACCCGGCCGAATGTTTTCGGTATTGGGATTAATCATCGTTGAGTATAAAGCGGTTTGTTGCTGATTTTTAATGCGTTGCTGTCTCAAATTTAAGGTAGCATTGAGTTGAAGTCAGTGAGTTCGGCGTGTCAGAAAATGACGTATGGCAGTGATTATTCTTGAGTTTTGTGGAGTTTGGGAGATGTACATAGAAGTGAAACTGGTGCCCGGACGCGGAATCGAACCAAGGACACGGGGATTTTCAATCCCCTGCTCTACCGACTGAGCTATCCGGGCAACGCGCCGCATTAAACCTTAATGACCGTAGGGCGTCAAATGCTTTATCGCGGAATGCTGGCCGATTGCGCGCTTTTCCACCATCCCGGCAGGGTTAATGCTCAGCGCTGGTCTTCCTTATTTTTATCGCAAACCGGCCTGCAGATTGTGGCTTCCTGCTGCGGGTTTATCTTACTTTGGTGGAAAATTGTCTTTTTAGGATTATTCCTTACTGCGACATGAGACTATCATATTGTGTCATTACACTGTCATCATTGCTCCAGACCGGTGACCGGGACTATGGAAACTCCTCCTTTTACGCTACATACGCGTGCGTTTTCTTCCCGGCCGGTTACCGCCCGGTCGCTATGTAATGACGTTCCTTATGTCTCACCGGATGCCGATAACGCTGAGGTGATGGCATTGTTCACCAGCCATAAGCTGTTAATCAGCCTGCCGGTGGTGGAGCAACGCCGCCCGTTTGGCATGATCAACCGCCATATCTTTTTGTCCCAGATGTCACGTCCTTTTTTTCGCGAGCTTTATGATCGTAAAAGCTGTATTGCCTTTATGGATAAAAACCCGCTGCTGATTGAGGCTGACAGTCAGCTGGAAAGCGTTGCCCGGCAGATGGTGGCCTCCGGTGATAAATCGGTAACCGATGGTTTTATGATTACTGATAATGGCGAATATCTGGGGATGGGACTGGGGATTGATGTTATCCGTACCGTTTCCGATTTGCAGGCGCGTCAGCATCAGCAGATTATGCAGAGTATCGAGTATGCCAGAGTTATTCAGGAAGCCATGCTTGATAAATCGCAACAAACCATGGCAAATCAGCTGCGTGACTGGTGTCTGATGTGGCAGCCGCGTGACTGTGTTGGCGGTGATTTTTATGCCTTTCACCATTATGGTCATGGCTGGCTGATGGTGATGGCTGATTGCACCGGGCACGGCGTGCCCGGTGCATTTATGACAGTGATTCTCTCCTCTGCGCTGGAAAAAGCGCTGGCGAACTGTGAGCCGGATAGACCGGAACGGTTACTGCAGCATATCAATCTGGCGATTAAGCAAACGTTGGGACAGTTTAATCAGTCGCAACAAACGTCATTATCTAACGATGGCTGTGATGCCATGGCGTTGTTTGTTGATACGCAGCAGCATCGTCTGGTATGGGCTGGCGGGCGTCTCAGCGGCTTTTTGCTCTCTGCTGACAGTGAAAATGCGCTGTTACTGGACAGCGAGCGGGTAGGAATTGGTTATACCGATACGCCGGTGGATTACTGCTGGACGCGTCATGAACTGGCACTGAAAGCTGAGGATATCTTCTTTATCTGGACCGACGGATTAACCGATCAGATTGGTGGCGAGCGGCGGATTATGTTTGGCCGGCGTCGTATCCGCATGTTGCTGGAAGCGCAACGTCATCAACCGATGAAGCAATTGTGTCAGTCTTTACAGGAAACGTGGCTGGCCTGGCAAGGGGATGAGGCTCGCCGTGATGACATGTCGTGGTTTGGCTTCCGTTACTGATGTGGCAGAACATGATGACTAGCGGGACGTTATTAACCAATCTGCTGGCTAACAATGAATGCGATTTGATTGCGCTGCATTACACCGGTTTTTTTTCGCAGCACAACATTACCGCGATGGGGGAAGTGATCCGTTGTTATCTTGAAAACAACGAAGCATCGTTTACTACCCGGCGTAAACTGTTTTCGACCTTTATTGAGATGGTACAGAATATCCTGCGTTACTCTTCAGACACCCGGGCGCTACTAAAGCAGGATGATGAAATGCGCTTTGGGTCGGTCAGTTTTGGTGTGCATGCCGGCAAATATGTTTTTGAAAGCGCGAATCTTGTCGCTGCCCAGGAAATGGCGCGCCTGCGTCACAGCCTGGAGTCGATCCGCCGGATGAGTGCCGAAGAAATTAAGCAGACTTATAAAGCATCACTGCGTGCCGAAACGCCGGTCTGGAGCAAAGGTGCTAATATGGGATTCCTGACGCTGGCGCGCGATGCCAGTGAGCCGCTGCAGTTTGCCATTCATCCGGTTGAGTCCAGCGATCTTTCCGCTTTTTATCTTAAGGCTGTTATTTAATATGGCTGAAACCATCACCGTGAATAATATCGTTTTGCCCGCCACGGCTTGTACGCCGGAAGTGGCTTTTGACTTTACCCATCATCTGCTGCGGCTGACCGGCGAATCTTATCCGGAAAATGCGGCGGCATTTTACCGGCCGTTGATTGGCGCTGTCGAAGCCTATGCCAGGCTGGTGCGATCGCGGCCTGATGTGCAGGTGGCGGTGCATGTCGCCCTGAGCTATTTCAATAGCTCCAGCACCAAAATGTTATTTACGTTGTTTGAGGTGCTGAACAATATGGCGGGTAACGGGACGGCAGTGGTATTGCACTGGTACTACGATCGTGAAGATGATATCTCCGAAGAGTTTGGCCAGGAACTGAATATCGACTTCCCGGCGATGACGTTCTATCTGAAACCGGAAAACTGACATGAATCTCGACGAGTTGTTTACCGAAGAGAATTTCATCCTTGACACCTCCCGCGATATTGCTGAACAGACGCGACTGGATGCAGAAGTTTATCGCCAGGCACTGCTCACCCTTAACGGTCATTACCAGCGTTTAATTCGTGAATCGTACCGCCTGATTGCCCGCAGCGATCGTGCTGAGCGCGAGCTGACCCTGCTGAATGCGCAGTTACAACGATTAGCTGAAAAGCTGGAATATGAAGCCACACACGACGCCCTGACCGGGGTATATAACCGTAATGCCATTATCAGCCGGATCAGCACCACTTTGCAGCAGAGTGATGCCGCGTTAATTCTGCTGGATATTGATCATTTTAAAAATATTAACGATCGTTTTGGTCACCCGCGTGGCGACGCGGTATTGCAGGAATTGATCAAACGGATTGAGTGCACGCTGCCGGGCCTGGCCAGTATTGGCCGTGTTGGCGGTGAAGAATTTACTATTTTGCTGCCGGCAACTTCGCTGGAAGCGGCAGTGATTATTGCCAGCACGATTCACGCGGCGCTGAATGTCGCACCACTGGTTGCGCTACCCGGACAGCTGGTTACCGCCAGTTTTGGCCTTAGCTGGGGGGCTCGTCATAGCTGTTTTGAAGAACTCTATGCACAGGCAGATCGGGCGTTGTACCAGGCCAAACGCGACGGGCGCAATCGCCTTCGCTGGGGATAAGCTTTCCAGCGGAAAGACCGGGCGCGGCTGCTTTGCTGACGGCGCTAAAACTGTGCAAGAAAATGTTAACTGCTGGTGCCGCGGGTCCGCTGATGAGGCAGGTTAACAGACAGAAATCAAACCGCTTTTTCTGTGGCGGTGCGCGGTCGCCTGCCGGCTGACCTGTATCAGAGAATCCGGACCGTTACGCTGTCGGTTCAGTGGGTTGAAGCCTGGGGGAAAAAGTGCCATCATTGCGCAAATTTTGACGTCCTGTCTGATCTTTCCCGCCAACACTGAGGACACATTCATGCAAGCCAGGCTAGCGGCGCTCAGTCTCTTCTCTTCTGTATCTTTGGGATCACCGGCGGTGATAACCGGGCGCAAAGATTATCCTGTATTGTCTGCCTGCGTTATGCGGTGAAGCCAGGCGGGCTGCCGGCGCCGCGCATTATGCTGCCAGGTCAGGTGCTTTTTCGCGGGAATATTTCCCATCTTTGTGGTTCTGCCACTCACTCATCCTTGAGGCCAGGGGATTTGTGTATGACTCCTTTGAAAATTGCTGCCAGCGCTTCTGTGGCCTGGCGACTTCAGACCGCGCGTCAGGTTGTTACCCTCGACGCAACCGATTTTACGGATATTGCCGCAGTAGTGATTTCTGCTGCCGATTGCCACAGCGGCATTCTGGCACTGCTGAACTATACCGGTTTTAATTTACCGGTGTTTATTGCGCTGCAGGCTGGAGAGACGCCGGAAAATCTGCCGCCAGTGACCGGCGTTTTATCCGGCAGCGAAGACGATATTGCCGGGTTGGAGCGTGCGGCGGCGGAATATGAACTGGGATTGTTACCGCCGTTTTTTGACACGCTGACCACCTATGTTTCCATGCGCAACAGTACCTTTGCCTGCCCGGGACATCAGGGGGGCGCTTTTTTCCGTAAGCATCCAGCTGGCCGCCAGTTTTATGATTTTTATGGTGAAAATATTTTTCGTTCAGACATGTGTAATGCGGACGTCAAGCTTGGCGATCTGCTGATCCATGAAGGATCGGCGAAAGATGCGCAAAAGTTTGCTGCGAAGGTTTTCAATGCCGATAAAACCTATTTTGTACTGAACGGCACTTCCAGCGCGAATAAGGTTGTGACCAACGCATTGCTAACCCGCGGTGACCTGGTGTTGTTTGATCGTAACAACCATAAATCTAATCATCACGGTGCGTTAATTCAGGCCGGGGCGACGCCGGTTTATCTTGAAGCGGCGCGCAATCCGTTCGGCTTTATTGGTGGCATTGATGCGCATTGCTTTGATGAAAAGTATCTGCGTCAGTGCATTGCTGAAGTGGCCCCTGAGCGGGCGCGGGATGCCCGTCCTTTCCGGCTGGCAATCATTCAGCTTGGGACTTATGATGGTACGGTTTACAACGCGCGCAAGGTGGTTGATACCCTTGGTCCTCTTTGTGACTATATCCTGTTTGATTCGGCCTGGGTGGGCTATGAGCAGTTTATCCCGGTGCTGGCAGCCGGCTCGCCACTGATGCTTGATCTCACACCCGACGACCCCGGCATTTTTGTTACCCAGTCCGTGCATAAGCAGCTGGCAGGGTTTTCCCAGACGTCGCAAATCCATAAGAAAGATAACCATATTCGTGGTCAGCAGCGTTTTTGTCCGCATAAGCGGCTGAACAATGCTTTTATGCTGCATGCCTCAACCAGCCCGTTTTATCCGCTATTTGCGGCGCTGGATGTGAATGCCCGGATGCATCAGGGGCCGGCCGGGCGTCGGCTGTGGCAGGAGTGTGTACTGCTGGGAATTGAGACCCGCAAAGCAATCCTGAATCAGTGCGACATGATCCGTCCCTTTGTTCCCGACCGGGTGCGGGGCAGGCCGTGGCATGAGGCACCCACGGAGGCGATTGCCGCCGACGTGAGTTATTTCAGTTTTGAACCCGATGCCCGCTGGCATGGTTTTGCCGGTTATGCCAGCGATCAATATCTGGTGGATCCCTGTAAACTGCTGCTGACGACACCCGGTATTGATGCGGCCAGCGGCGCTTATACCTCGTTTGGTATTCCGGCTACTATTCTGGCAAATTACCTGCGTGAAAACGGTATTGTGCCGGAAAAATGCGATCTGAACTCTATCCTGTTCTTGCTGACACCCGCTGAAAGCGAAGAAAAAATGGTGCAGCTGGTCGCCATGTTACGCCAGTTTGAGCAGCATGTCAGAGACGATGCCCCGCTCAGTGAGGTGTTGCCGACGGTGTATCGTAAAAATCAGCGACGTTATGCAGGCTACACGTTGCGCCAGCTATGCCAGGAAATGCATAACCTTTACGTCAGTTACAACGTGAAAGATTTGCAAAAAGCGATGTTCCGTAAAGCCAGTCTGCCCGCAGTGCGGATGAATCCGCAGGATGCGCACACCGCCTATATTCGTGGCCAGGTTGAGCTGGTGCCCCTTGCCAGTGCCGCCGGGCGTATCGCCGCCGAAGGCGCGTTGCCTTATCCTCCTGGTGTGCTCTGCGTGGTACCGGGTGAAGAGTGGGATGGGGCGGTGTTACGATATTTTCTGGCGCTGGAGCAGGGTATTAACCAGCTGCCTGGTTTCTCGCCGGAACTTCAGGGGGTTTATATTGAAAATGACGGCCAGGGAAGCCGCCGGCTGGTTGCCAATATGCTGATTGAATAGGCCAGATTTTTCTGGCCTGTCCGGCGTCAGGATGCCGCAGCCGCGGCATCTTCACGCGCCTGGCGTACAATCGCTTTGGCAATCCATTTGCCAAGCGCCTCTACCCCGGCATTATCACAATGCCAGATATCTTTCATTACCAGGAATATTTCGGAACCGTACACCAGAGACAAAGCCTGAATCACTTTGAGAACTTGCGGCTGCGGCATTTCTTCCAGCAGTGGCCGGGTGACCAGTTGCAGCATTGCTTTACGGTTACCGCGTACCAGTTTATCTTTGCTGCCCACAGTATGCTGTGAGCGGGCGTGCTCCCACTGGGTCAGCGACAGATGGAGTGCCGCACGTAAAGATCCTTCATGTTTTAGCATTAGCGGAAATGCGTAGCTCAGCAGTTCATCAATACGCGCTTCCACTTCAGGCTGCGCCGGTTGCCACTGCTGTATCGGATAAAGCGTTTCGCCCACCACGGCATCCACTAATGCGCTTTGTGACGGGAAATAACGGTAAGCTGTCGCGCGTGACAGCTGTGCGGCCTGGGCTACATCGGTAACAGAGGGAAACGCTCCTTCATCAAACAGCCGGATTGCGGTGTCAACGAGTAATTTGCGTGTGCGCGCGCGGGTATTTGTCAGAGCGGCGCTTCCTGCGGGTTCCTTATGTTCCACGATAACCTCATTGGTATAGGTTTGCTTAGGGGTCACTGATATTGTCAGCATAAGCTTAGTTGATTGTAAATGAGACACACGTATCATTGAATTAATTTATTAATTGCTAAGATGTTATTACCAACGGGATCGCATTTTTTCCGTTGCTTGTTACTGAGATTTATCTTTTTATTTAAATTAAATCAGTTTGTTATTTTTTGTGATAAATCAAAGGAGCGATAGAAAATGAAGGGAAATACCGCATATATCTATGCCGTGGCGACGGCAGATACTAAAGGAAAGGAACTGCTTTATTTGCGTGATTGCATTGCTGCCACCGGGGTCCCGGTGGTAACGGTTGATCTGTCTACCCAGTCAGCGGATGCGTCGTCGGTTGCTGACTTTACGCCGGCAGCAATTGCAGCCTGCCATCCGCAGGGGGCACAGCAGGTATTCTGCGGTGACCGCGGTCGGGCGATTGATGCGATGGCGGTTGCTTTTACCCATTTTCTTGCCGGACGTGACGACCTTGCCGGTATTATTGGTCTTGGCGGCTCCGGTGGCACTGCGCTTATCACGCCGGCGATGCAGAGTCTGGCGGTGGGTATTCCCAAACTGATGGTTTCCACCATGGCTTCCGGCGATATCTCGTCTTATATCGGTGCCAGCGATATTGCGATGCTTTATTCGGTCACCGATGTCGCCGGATTAAATCGCATTTCGCGGCGGGTTCTGGCCAATGCCGCCCATCAGATTGCCGGTGCCGTAAAGTTTTCAATGCCGTCGCAGACTCAGCTTAAACCCGCGCTGGGACTGACCATGTTCGGTGTTACCACACCCTGTATTCAGGCGGTCAGTGCCGCGCTGGAAGCGGAGTACGATTGCCTGGTGTTTCACGCCACCGGCAGCGGGGGCAGGGCGATGGAAAAGCTGGTGGACAGTGGCATGCTCAGCGGTCTGCTGGATCTGACCACCACCGAAGTCTGTGATCTGTTGTTTGATGGCGTGCTGGCCTGCCGGGAGGATCGTTTTGACGCGCTGGCGCGCAGCGGTATTCCCGCCGTTATCTCCTGCGGTGCGCTGGACATGGTTAACTTTGCTCAACCTGACTCAGTGCCGGCACGCTATGCCGGACGGCAGTTTTATCATCACAATGCGCAGGTAACCTTGATGCGCACTACCGCCGCAGAAAATGCAGAACTGGCTCGCTGGATTGCCGGTAAGCTCAATCAGTGTCCGGGGCGGTTAACGTTTTTACTTCCCGAAGGGGGATTTTCCGCGCTGGACGCGCCTGGTCAGCCCTTCTGGTCACCACCGGCATTAGAGGCATTCAGCCGCACATTTGCGGCGGAATTCAGGCAAACCAGCCGTCGCCGGCTGGTCCGGTTACCATATAATATCAACGATCCGGCATTTGCAGCAGCGGCAGTCGCGGCATTGCGTGACGGATTCAGCAGGGAGAACTAAGCAATGTCAGCGATCAGTCGTCAACAGATACTGGAAAAATTTCATGCCATGATAGCCCGTGGCGAGCCCATCATCGGCGGTGGCGCCGGAACCGGTCTTTCGGCTAAGTGTGAAGAAGCCGGCGGAATTGACCTGATTGTGATTTATAATTCAGGGCGCTACCGCATGGCCGGACGCGGTTCGCTGGCTGGCCTGCTGGCCTATGGTAACGCTAACCAGATTGTGCTGGAGATGGCCCTGGAAGTGTTGCCGGTTGTCAGCCATACGCCGGTGCTGGCGGGGGTGAATGGAACCGACCCGTTTTGTTTATTTGATAAGTTTCTTGACGATCTTAAGGCGCTGGGTTTTTCCGGCGTGCAGAACTTTCCCACGGTCGGCCTGATTGACGGTAACTTCCGCGCTAATCTGGAAGAAACCGGCATGGGTTATCAGCTGGAAGTGGATATGATTCAACTGGCGCATCAGAAAGGTATGCTCACCACGCCTTATGTCTTCAGCGCGGCTGACGCAGAAGCCATGACCCGCGCCGGCGCGGATATTATTGTCGCGCACATGGGACTGACTACCGGCGGTAACATTGGTGCCCACACCGCGTTGCAGCTCGCCGACTGTGTGCCGCTGATTAATCAATGGGCGGCGGCGGCGAAGCGGCTGCGTGAGGATGTTATTGTGTTGTGTCACGGTGGACCTATCTCCACTCCGGAGGATGCACGCTATATTATGGCGCAGTGCCCGCAGTGTGATGGTTTTTACGGCGCCAGTTCCATGGAGCGTTTGCCCACTGAGCAGGCGCTGACTGCCACCACCAGCGCGTTCAGGAAGATCGGGCGCTGAACCGCCAGTATCCCCGGCATTCGCTGCTATGCCGGGGGTGAGGGCGGTTAATAACGGTGGTAGCTGCGCTGTGCGGCATCCACTTTGTACAGATAGCGGCGGGATTCCGCTGACGGGTGGTTAGCCAGCAGCGTCTGATATACCTGACCGGGTGACATTCTGTTAATCAGGGTGAAGGCCCGGTTTTTATCGCTGGAGAACACCCGCAGCACGCTGCCGGCCCCACCGTTATAGGCGGTAATCACCGCGTAGCGTCGCGCCGTTGGGTTGGCAATACCCGACAGGTAATTGTCCTGCAGAATCGCCAGGTAGGCGGTACCGGTATCAATATTGTTTTCTGGATCAAACAGGTAACTGCGGCTGGGTTTCCCCCATTTCCCTTTCTGACGGAATACATCAACACCGGCGGTGTGCTGTACAACCTGCATCAGCCCCAGCGCGTCGGCGTTGCTGACCGCATAAGGGTTGAAGCTCGATTCAATTTGCATAATTGCCAGAATTAATGACTGATCAACACCGTATTTTTCTGCGGCTTTACGCACCATCGGCAGATACCGGTGCGCGCGTTTGTCGAGGTGGTTTGGCACCATCGGAATGGTAATCGACCAGATCACATGCAGCCCGGACAAACGTTTTTGCAGTTTATTCTGGATAAGATAATCAGCGAAAGCCCCGGCCCGTCCCTGCCAGCGAATCGGCTGGCCGGTATTATCCAGTACCTGGCCGTACAGCATCGGTTCTTTGCTGATCTGAATGTCATTGGCATCAGAGTAGAGGTCGACGTTACCTGGATTATCACCGATCAGCAGGGTCTGAATGATCGCCTGGCGCAGGCTGGCCATTGGATCAGTCCCTGAAATAGTCTCGATGCTAATGGTACCGGCATCAAAGTTAATATGGCTGCGCGTGTAATACTGATCGCTGTATTTTACGTAGTCCTTCGGGCCGGCGATCAGGACTTCATTAAGTCCCCAGATATTTTCAATATTGTGGGCGAACTGGCCCATCAGAATATCGAAACCATTGGTGTCTTTGACCCATTCCGGATGATAACGATCTTTTTTGTGCGAACCGGAACAGGAGATTAATAACGGTATAATCACAAGCAAACTGAGTAATTTTTTCATCATTCGGTACGTCGCCTGACTGAATGGCCCCAATCTCAGGGCCCAAAAAGAGTTACTTTTCTGGCGGAGTGTAGCCTTCAATATGCACGTCTTTTCCTTCAAACAAAAAATCGACCATTTCGCGTTCCAGCACTTTGCGATCGTCGGGGTTCATCATATTGAGTTTTTTTTCATTAATCAGCATGGTCTGCTTGCTCATCCATTGCTGCCAGGCTTCTTTTGAAATCTCGTTATAGATTCGTTTGCCCAGATCGCCCGGGTAGAGCTGAAAATCCTGTCCTTCGGCTTCGCGTTGCAGAAATGTACAAAAAATAGTCCGGCTCATTGTTGTTCCTCATAGGTTGCACGCGTTGTCAACGCCAGTTGCTGCGGCTGGCGCAGCTGTTGCAGCAGGCGTTCCACCGGCGCGGCTAATCCCACCGCGGGTGGCTGGGCTAAGTTATACCAGAGACCGTTCCCATCATCCATGACAACCGGGCAAACTGACACGCGTAGCCACACTGGAATAATATCAAGATGAAAGTGGCTGAAGGTGTGGCGAAACGACACCAGCTGCTGCGTCTGTTCGACAGACAAACCACGCTGATGCAACCATTCTGCCAGCGCATCGCGGCTGGTGAACTGCGGAAAGCAAAACAGTCCGCCCCACAGGCCAACCGGCGGACGCTGCTCCAGCCAGACGTTATCGTCGTGCTGCATCAGCAGCATCCAGCCATTGCGCTGCGGGAGTGTTTGCTTCGGCTTCTTGCCTGGGTAATCGCCAGGATTGCCCGCGGCGTAGGCCACGCAGCCGTCGTTGAGCGGACAAAGTGTGCATTTCGGACGGGAACGGGTACATACCATGGCACCGAGATCCATCATGGCCTGGTTAAACTGACTGACGCCGTCGGCTGGCGTTAGCGTTTCGCTAAGCTGCCATAATCTTTTTTCAACCTCTTTTTTGCCCGGCCAGCCAGAGACAGCATAACAGCGCGCCAGCACGCGCTTGACGTTACCGTCGAGAATCGGGTAATGCTGCCCCAGTGCCAGCGAAAGAATCGCTCCGGCGGTGGATCGCCCTACGCCGCTCAGTGCGGCGACCTGCTCAAAGCGTTGTGGAAACTGACCGCTATACTGTTCCGCTACGGTTCTGGCCGCCTTGTGCAGATTACGTGCGCGAGCGTAATAGCCAAGACCAGTCCACAAATGCAATACCTCGTCCAGCGGTGCTGCTGCAAGATCGTTGACCGTCGGAAAGCGCTGGATAAAGCGTTCAAAATAGGGAATGACGGTGGCTACCTGCGTTTGTTGCAGCATCACCTCTGACAGCCAGACCTTATAGGGTGTCTTTTCTATCTGCCAGGGCAGCGTTTTACGTCCGCATCGCTGATACCATGCCAGTACCTGCTGCGCGAACTGAGAGGCAACCATCATCAATACTATCCTGTGTAACCGGAAAAGGAGTGAGGGATTCCAGCACAGGCGGATAACGCTGTAAACCGGAACTTGCGCTGACAAAGTATCCGCGCGATTTTTCGAGGGACGTCGCGCAAATGGCAGCCTGATGTTTATTACTCTGGAAGCGCGGCCGCACGGTTTGCAGGGTAGCCTTTATGTTTTGCATTGCGACGGGCATAATGCCCGTTTTTCTTGATCGCTCATCACAGGCCAAACCATGATTGATAATGTCATTTCGCCGGAATTTGACGAAAACGGTCGCCCGCTGCGTAAAGTCCGCAGTTTTGTTCGTCGTCAGGGGCGTCTGACCAAAGGACAGCAACAGGCGCTGGAAACATACTGGCCAGCAATGGGAATTGAATTTACCCCACAGCCGCTGAATCTGGAGCAGGCATTTGGCAATACGCATCCGGTCGTACTGGAAATCGGCTTTGGGATGGGGGCCTCGCTGGTGGCGATGGCACAGAATCATCCACATCAAAATTTCCTTGGTATTGAAGTACACTCGCCCGGCGTCGGTGCCTGCCTCGCTTCGGCGCATGAGGCTGGCGTGAGCAATCTGCGGGTGATGTGTCATGACGCGGTGGAGGTGCTGGAAAAAATGATCCCCGATAACAGCCTGCGTCTGGTTCAGCTGTTTTTCCCCGATCCCTGGCATAAAGCACGTCATAACAAACGGCGTATTGTGCAGATACCATTTGTGGAACTGGTCCTGACTAAGCTTAAGCTGGGGGGGGTATTTCATATGGCTACCGACTGGCAGGCTTATGCAGAACATATGCTGGCCGTGATGAATACGGTTGCCGGCTATCACAATCAGTCTGCTACGCAGACATACGTGCCGCGGCCCGATTCGCGTCCGCTGACAAAGTTTGAACAGCGGGGTCAGCGTCTCGGTCACGGCGTTTGGGATTTGATGTTTGAGAGGATTAAATAATGGCTAGACAGCGCAGTCGTCGGTTACGTAAAAAAATGCACATTGATGAATTTCAGGAACTGGGCTTTTCCGTGGCCTGGACATTTCCTGACACCATTGCAGAAGACGATATCGATGCAATGGTTGATGCGTTGATTATTGAAGTTATTGAGCCAAATGGCCTGGCATTTGATGGTAGCGGTTACCGCCAGTGGGAAGGTCTGGTCTGCATGCAGCAGATTGGAAAGTGTACTGACGCTCATCGTGAACGGGTAGTGAACTGGCTGAAAGAGCACAAACTGGAGTCGGTGCAGGTCAGCGAACTTTTTGACGTGTGGTGGGACTAACTAATCAGCCATTCCCTTGATGTGGTAAAAGGGAATACTACAATGCGCATTAAGGAGCAATTATGTGGGGTAAAGCGGCAATATTTGGCGCGCTGACGCTGATAGCCAGCCAGGCACAGGCGGATTATCAGTGCAGTGTCAATCCGCAGGATGACGTGGTGATTTCGCCACAAAGCGTGCAGGTGGTTGGTGCTAATGGCAATCTGCTGATTTCCCCACAGGGCGATGTACAGCGCAATGGTCAGCCGCAGAAAATCGATGCGGCGACGCGCCAGAAGGCGATTGATTATCAGGCGGCATTACGCCGCGATCTTCCGTGGATTGACAATGGCGCCCGTTACCGGCTTGAGCAAGGGCGCCAGGCGCTGGATCGGGTGATTGTTGACAAACTGGGTGCCGACAGTAATGTCCGTTCGCGGCTGACCTCACTGGACCAGCAGCTCAGGCAGCAGATGAACCGCATTATCGAACACCGCAGTGACGGGCTGACTTTTCATCATCAGGCCATAGAGCAGGTCAGACAGGATGGCGAAGGGCTGGTACAGCGTGCCATGGGCGGCGTGCTGCAGGACAGCCTGAATGAAATGGGCACCCGGCAGACGGGTAACAACAGTAATCCCTTACAGGCAGTATTGGGCAATCTTGGTGGGTTGCAGCAGGCGATTCAGGCGGAATGGAGTAATCAGGAACAGGATTTCCAGAATTTTGGCCATGAAGTCTGTGACCGCGTGACGGCGCTGGAAAACCAGCGTAAGGGGTTAGTCGCCGCGCTTAAATAAGCCTTTGCGGGCGCCAGAGCGCCCGCCTGATTTCCAGGGTTTACGCCGCTTCGAGGAACAATTCCAGCAGCGAATTAAGAAACAGTTTACCCCGTTCGGTAATCTGCCAGTGGCTGGCGTTTTCGCTGAGATATCCGAGGCGAATAGCTTCATCCAGCTGGGGTCTGACGCTGGCCTCATCAAGGCCGGTAAAACGCGAAAAGTCGCGGCGCGGTGCGGCTTCCAGCAGGCGAAAACGATTCATGAAAAATTCAAAAGGTTTATCCGCCGCCGCCACCTCATAGATGCGCTCACGATATCTGCCCTGCATAAATCCCCGCGGATGACGGGTTTTCACCGTACGCAGAATAGTGCCATCCGGCTGGGTCAGTTTGCCGTGGGCGCCGCATCCGATGCCCAGGTAATCACCGAAACGCCAGTAGTTAAGATTGTGCTCACAGCGTAACCCCGGCTTAGCATAGGCTGAGGTTTCATACTGTATATAGCCTGCCGCAGTCAGCAGCTGGTGACCCTGTTCAAAAATATTCCACAGTGCATCGTCGTCTGGCAGCGGTGGCGGCCGTGAGGCAAACAGCGTATTAGGCTCAATGGTAAGCTGATACCAGGAGAGATGTGGTGGCGCCAGGGCAATCGCCTGACGCAAATCGTCCAGTGCATCTTCCAGAGACTGTTCAGGTAGCCCGTGCATCAGGTCGAGATTAAAGCTGCGTAATCCGAGATCTGCAGCCAGTCTGGCAGCGCGCTTCGCTTCTTCGGGACCATGGATCCGTCCCAGCCGCTGCAGACTGGCCGGGCTGAAGCTTTGTACCCCGATGGAAATGCGGTTAATGCCGGCTCGCTGATAGGCGCTGAAACGCGCGGCTTCGACGGTGCCAGGATTGGCCTCCATGGTAATTTCAGCATCTGCGGCCAGCGGCATGCGCTGGCGTACGCCATCCAGCAGTGCCTGCATGGCGCCAGCACTGAGCAGACTGGGGGTTCCTCCCCCGATGAAAATCGTGCTCAGCATACGTCCGCCGCTAAGACTGAGGTCCTGTTCCAGATCCTGCAGCAGATGGCGAACGTACTCGTCGTGCGGAACCTCCCCTTTCAGTGCGTGTGAGTTGAAATCGCAATAAGGGCATTTTTGCACGCACCAGGGAATATGGATATACAGGCTGAGTGGCGGTAAATCAGCCATGACGCATCGCTTCCAGTAACTGCGCCAGCGCCTTGCCGCGGTGGGAAATCGCCTGTTTTTCCGCTTTGCTCATGGCCGCCGCCGTTTTGCCCTGTGACGGGACATAGAAAACCGGATCGTAGCCAAAGCCGCCGCTGCCAGCGGCGGCACGGGTGATTTCGCCATGCCAGCGGCCGTGAAAAACCAGCGGCGTCGGATCTGCTGCGTGGCGCAGGTAAACCAGCACGCAGTGAAACTGCGCCTGGCGCTGGCCATCGGCGACATGCTCCATGGCCGCTAACAGCTTCAGCAGATTCTGTTCATCGCTGGCTTCACCGCCGGCATAGCGGGCGGAGTATATGCCGGGCGCGCCGCCGAGGGCGTCGACGGCCAGACCGGAATCATCGGCAATGGCCGGGAGTCCGGTGATGGCTGATGCGTGGCGTGCTTTAAGCAGCGCATTTTCAATAAAGGTCAGGCCGGTTTCTTCAGCAGGCAGCACGCCGAGTTCAGTTTGTGCCACGATTTGTAAACCCGAATCGGCCAGTATCGTGGCCAGTTCATGTACCTTACCAGGGTTGCCGGTGGCAAGAACAACTTTTTGCATAGTATATCCAGAACGTAATTCAGGTAATCAGATGCGAAACCAGATCAGCGGAAACAGGTTCATACCAAGATAGTTCAGCATGTACAGAACCAGAATCACCACCATGCCAGAGAAATCAAGACCGCCCATTGCCGGTAAAATGCGGCGAATGGGTGCCATTAACGGCTCGGTTAGCTGTATCAGTACATATTCAACAGGGCTGCGACCCTGACTTACCCAGCTCATCAGTGAGCGGGCAATCACCAGCCAGAATACCAGGGTTCCCGCCGTTTTCAGCAACGACAGTATCCCTGCCAGCAGGAAGAGTTTGTCAAAAAACAGTACGTGCTCCTGCAGTGCCAGCAGCAGTGGAAATTTAACGATACTGATGACCAGCGCCAGCAGTAAAGACGCGGTGTCGATTGGACCGACGGCCGGCACAATGCGGCGAAGAGGTTTTACCAGCGGCTGGGTCAGTCTGACCACCGACTGGGAAAAGGGATTGTAAAAATCGCAGCGTGCCCATTGCATCCAGACGCGCAGCAGTAACACCATGACATACAAACCAATAATGGTGTCTAACAATGTCAGCAGCATGAGGTTCCTCAGTTATTGTTGTGTTGATTCAGGCGTAATGTCGCGAACCAAAGATTGCGGTGCCAATACGCACCATCGTACTGCCCGCAGCAATGGCGGCTTCCATATCATCGCTCATTCCAAGAGAAAGCGTATCGACAGATGGACAACCGGCTTTCAATTGTTCAAAGGCTCTGGCCATACGCTGACAAACCGCCAGCTGGCGCTGATAGCTATTTTCCGGTGCCGGTATTGCCATCAGGCCACGTAGCCGTAAGCGCGGCAATTTAACCACTTCCCGGGCCAGTTCTGCGACATCGTCTAACATGATGCCGGATTTGCTGTTTTCGTCACTGATATTTACCTGAATAAGCACATTTAGCGCCTCAAGCTGCTCAGGTCGCTGTGCATTGAGACGTTGCGCCAGCTTCAGCCGGTCCAGGGTATGTAGCCAGGCAAAATTTTCGGCCACCAGGCGGCTTTTGTTGGATTGCAGCGGACCGATAAAGTGCCAGATCAGCGCACAATTTTCCATCGCACTGATTTTATCCAGCGCTTCCTGCACGTAATTTTCGCCAAAACTGCGCTGACCAGCCAGCATGGCTTGTTCGATGGCGTTCACAGATTGGGTTTTACTGACGGCAATCAGCATGATTTCTGTTGGATCGCGGCCGCAACGCAGGGCGGCATGGGTGATTCGTTGCCGCACCTGGTCCAGATTGTGTGAAATTACTGTCATAGTCAGGAGGTTATATGGACATTGAAGAAATCATTGCGCTTAGTGTAAAGCATAATGCCTCCGATCTGCACCTTTGTAGCATGCAGCGACCAAGATGGCGGCATCAGGGCAGGCTGACAGAGCGCGACGGGTTGCCGGTGCTCAGCATGCAGCAACTGGAGTCTTTTGCTGGACGCTGGCTGAATGCCGCCCAGGTCAGTCAGCTTGAGCAGCACGGCCAGGTGGATCTGGCTATTCATCTGCACGGGGTGCGATTGCGGGCTAATTTTTTTCGCCAGCAGACTGGTGTATCGTTGGCGCTGCGGCGGATTGCCAGTGAGCTGCCTACCCTGCAGCAGTTACAGGCTCCGGATATACTGACGGCACTAACGGCGTGCCAGCAAGGGCTGATTCTGGTCACCGGCGCTACCGGTAGCGGTAAGTCGACCACGCTGGCGGCGATGATTAATTTGCTTAACAGACAGCAGCAAAAGCATATTCTGACGCTGGAGGATCCGATTGAATTCATCCATCACAGTGCCCATTCACTGATACAACAGCGTGAAATTGGTACCCATTGTCGTTCATTTGCTGCAGGGCTGCGCGCGGCTTTGCGTGAAGATCCGGACGTTATTTTGCTAGGGGAGCTGCGTGATGAACAGACAATTCGTCTGGCACTGACGGCAGCGGAAACCGGCCATCTGGTGCTGGCGACGCTACATGCTCGTGGCGCGGTGGCGGCGCTGGAGCGGCTGACGGACGTGTTTTCAGCGGCAGAAAAAGTGCCTGTCAGAGCTCAGCTGGCGGCCAGCTTACAGGCAGTAATTGCCCAGCATCTGATTCCTGCTGCCGGCGCTGGTCGGGTGGCGCTGTTTGAAGTACTGATTACCACGCCGGCGATTGCCAGCCTGATGCGTGAAGGGAAAAACCATCAGATAGCAAGCCAGCTGCAAACCGGAAAAGCATGGGGAATGCAGACCTTTGCACAAAGTCTTAGTCAGCGCCAGCAGGCCGGGCTGATTGACGGTCAGGAATGGGAATTGAACCAGTCTTGCAGAATAATGACCGCTGACTGAGAATCGACCTTGTTTTTACTCAGGGCGCGGTAACCGCCGCGTTCAAACAGGTCTGCTCTGGCTTCCACGGTACTCAGGCGCTCATCCTGTAGTGAAACCTGAACACCAAAGCGGCCATGTAGCCGGTTGGCAAATTTTCGCGCTCTGGCCGTCAAAGGCTGCTCTGTGCCATCCATGTTCAGCGGCAGCCCGACTACCACGGCGTCCGGCTGCCACTCTTCCAGCAGGGCGGCGATTTTATCCCAGTTGGGAATACCATCCAGTGCTTTAAGTGCAGTAAGCGGGCGCGCGCTACCCGTCAGCGCCTGACCGATAGCCACGCCGATGCTTTTAGTGCCAAAGTCGAAGGCCAGTACTGTGCTCATCAGGCGTGGCCCGCCTCGTTGATAATATTGTGAATATCAACGCCGATGCTGCGTGCTGCCTCGCGCCAGCGTTCAGCAATGGGCGTCTGAAACAGAATCTGACTGTTAGCCGGCGTGGTGAGCCAGGCGTTGTCCAGCAGCTCGCTTTCCAGCTGATCTTTTTCCCAGGCACAGTAACCAAGGGCAACCAGCACCTGTTTCGGATGTTCCGCGGTTCCCAGGGTTTCCAGCACGTCACGGGACGTGGTGATCATGGTATTGTCTGACACCCGGATGCTGGAGGCAAAGGTGCGTTCTGCTGAATGCAGAATAAAACCGCGATCTTCTGCCAGCGGGCCGCCGGTAAATACCGGTTTATCGAGGCTGATAGACTCATCGCGCGGATCGGCGACGATTTTCAACTTTTTCAGGATGCCTTCAATCGTCAGATTGTCCATTGGCTTATTGACAACCAGCCCCATCGCGCCTTCGTCATTATGCTCGCAGATATACACTACCGAGCGCTTAAACATCGGGTCCTGGAGTGCCGGCATCGCGATTAAAAAGTGATGCTGTAAATTCATTCTCAAAATCATGTCTTCACAAGTTAAGTGTGCCAGCAGGACGGGCCTGCCGGCACAGTGGCCGGTTGCGTGTGTCAGCCGGCCAGATGGTTCTCAATGGCATCCATCAGCATGCCGGTGATGGAGACAGGAAACGCGGCTTCAATTTCTCTGATACAGGTGGGACTGGTGACGTTAATTTCCGTTAGCTTGTCACCAATAATATCCAGTCCGACAAAAAAGAGCCCTTTAGCTTTTAGCGTTGGCCCGATGATTCGGGCAATTTTCCAGTCGCTTTCGCTCAGCGGTCTGGCTTCACCACGGCCACCGGCGGCCAGATTACCGCGGGTTTCCCCACTTTTTGGAATCCGTGCCAGGCAGTAGGGGACCGGCTCGCCGTTCACCATCAGAATACGCTTATCGCCGTCTGTGATTGCCGGCAGATAATTTTGCGCCATGCAGTAAAATTTACCGTGGTTAGTCAGGGTTTCAATGATAACAGACAGATTAGGATCATCCTGTTTGACGCGAAAAATTGATGAGCCTCCCATACCATCCAGCGGTTTCATTATGATGTCACCATGCTGTTGCCAGAACTCGCGGATACGCGCCGCGTCGCGGGTGACCAGGGTGTCAGGGGTTAAACTGGCGAACCACGCGGTAAACAGTTTTTCGTTACAGTCGCGCAGGCTTTGTGGTTTGTTGACAATCAGCGTTCCCTGTTCTTCTGCCCGTTCAAGAATATAGGTGGCGTAGATAAATTCAGTGTCAAACGGTGGGTCTTTACGCATCAGAACTACGTTCAGGTCGGCCAGCGGTATATCCTGTTGTTCGCCAAAGGTAAACCACTTGTCATCGTTGTGCTCCACCTGTAGCAGACGACTGCGACAACGGGCGATACCACCACGCAGATAGAGATCATTCATCTCCATATAGTGAATTTCATAACCGCGCCGCTGCGCTTCCAGCAGCATCGCAAAGCTGGAATCTTTTTTAATATTAATGGAGGTGATGGGGTCCATCACGATGCCAAGTTTAATCATTGTGATTCTCCTTGTTGCTGCGCGTTCGCTGCGGGGCAACGAAAAAGTGTCGTTATCAGCCTAAATCCCCAAAACGTACCTGTAAGGCGGTGATGGCGGTTAATGCCGTGGTTTCAGTACGCAGTACCCGTGGTCCTAACAAAATGTCCGCAAAGCCATCTTCTCTGGTCAGATTAATTTCTGCTTCGCTCAGGCCACCTTCCGGACCGATCAACAGACGCAGGCGGTTGACCGGTAGTGGTAGCATATTAATACGCTGTTTTGCCCGCGGATGCAGATTAAGCTTTAACCCTGTCTCCGGCTCCGCGCACCAGTCTTGCAACGTCATCACTTCGCGAATTTCCGGCAGCTGATTACGGCCGCATTGCTCGCAGGCACTAATGGCAATTTTACGCCATTGCTGCACTTTTTTGGCCTGACGTTCCGCGTCCAGCTTTACGCCACAGCGTTCTGACAACAGCGGAGTGATAATGTTTACACCAAGCTCTACCGCTTTTTGAATGGTAAATTCCATTTTCTCACCGCGTGACATCACCTGACCAAGATGTAAATGAAGCGGTGACTCGCGATTGTCTTCCTCGGCACTCTGTAACTGTACTTTGACATGCTTTTTATCGGCATGGGTAATGAACGCATTAAAAGTCAGATTACTGCCATCAAACAAGGTTAAGGCCTCGCCGGGCTGCATGCGCAGTACCCGGGCAACATGACTGGCGGCGTCTTCGCTTAAGGTCACACTGCTGCCTGCTGTCAGCGCCTGTGGGTGATAAATACGCGGTATTCGCATGGTCATCCTGAAGTGTTATACCACGCATGGCGCGGTGATGAATGAGCAGTGATGCATAGTGTAGGGGAGGGGTTTTACTGCTGGCAAGCCCACAGCGCCCAGACTGGATGCTGATTTGGCTCACACCCCGAGGCTGACAGCGGACCAGGCCGGAATTTACTGAATCTGATGGCCGGATCATGACAGAGAACAATGGGTGTGTCTGTAGAAATATGTGCGGCGAACCCTGGGTCAGGCTAGCGGATGCCAGGTTGTGGTACGGATTCTGATTTCATGGCCATCACGATGATCTTTCGCGTGCGGTTAACCTACGTTGAACTGGCCTGGTTGCAGGACGCCGCCGCAGTGTACACAGTGATAGCGGGCGTCTCCCCGTATTACCCGGTTGTGGCGACGTAAAGTCAGTTGATGCTGCTGACAAAGGCAAAAGTAAGGAAAGCTGTGGCTGCGTACCGAAGTGACGGCAAACTGATGGGTACGTCGGGCGCGGACCCTGAGCACGCTCTCCATCATCCATTTCCATTCTGCACCATGGGGGGCAACCCGACCAAAATGTTTCCACACCAGTAAGTGGGCAAGTTCATGAGGCACGACCTCCTCGATGAAGGCCTGCTGATTTTCCATTAATAGCACTGGATTCAGACGGATTTGCCATTTTTCCAGCCAGGCGGTGCCGGCGGCCATACCGCGCTGGTTATAGCTAAGATGAGGCAATGGATAGTGTTTTTCCAGCTGCTGGTTTGCCCGCAACAGATTTTCACGCAGTGCATGCAGCAGGGTCTGCTGAAGGGCCAGTGGTGGGGCGGGTGATTTCATGGTGCTCAGCATACGCGGACAAAAGTCCGGCTGCAATTGCCAGAGGCTGCAGCTGCAGCCTCTGGTCGGGAGCGATTTATTGCTGACCGATATCGCGCAGTTTTTTACCGCTCATCAGGTTACGTTCAATATGCTCCAGCGTCACGTTTTTGGTTTCCGGGATCAGTGCAATGGTGATCAGGATAAACAGGACGTTAAGGCCGGCATAGACCCAGAAAGTCGGGGCATTGCCCAGGGTATTCAGCATGGTCAGGAAGGTGGCACCGACAATCATATTGGCGATCCAGTTGGTTGCCGTAGAAACGGTAATACCAAAGTCACGTCCTTTCAGCGGCTGGATTTCAGAACACAGTACCCAGATTAGCGGTCCGGCACTCATGGCGAAACCAACAATAAACATCAGCAGCATGGCAATGGCAAAGTACTGCGCACCTGGCGAATGAATGCCTAAGTGCAGCATGGTGCCAAGAATGCCCATGCCGGCTGCCATCACCAGAAAGCCGAGGATAAGGGTTGGTTTGCGTCCCCAGCGGTCCACCAGGCCAATGGCAATAAAGGTTGCCAGCACGTTGACCAGGCCAACAATAACCGTTCCCCACATCTGTTCAGTGGTATTGGCAAAACCGGCAATTTCGAAAATTTTTGGCGCATAGTACATGATAACGTTCATGCCGGTGAACTGCTGCATAACCTGCAGCAGCACGCCAAGAAATACCGCACGCCTGAAGTGGCTGTTGCTCTGGAACAGCTGCAGGCCGGACTGTTTGACTTTCAGACTTTCACGAATTTCATCCAGTTCACGTTTGGCCTGTTCGCTGGTGTCACGCAGGCGGTCCAGTACCCGTTGTGCATCGCGAAAATTGCCTTTTGCCGCCAGCCAGCGTGGACTATTAGGCAGAAAGAAGACGCCAATCAGCAGCAGTATTGCCGGAATAATAATGATACCCAGCATCCAGCGCCAGGCGCCGGCGGCGCTGAAAGCGGTATCAGACAGATAAGCCGCCAGAATGCCGATGGTGATCATCAGCTGATAAAGGGAAATCATACTGCCGCGAATTTTTTCCGGTGCAATTTCGGAAAGATACAGCGGGGCGGTATAGGAAGCGACACCAACGGCCAGACCCAGTACGACGCGGGCGGCAATCAGCATTTCCGGATTAGGGGCCATTGCTGACCATAGCGAACCAATGACGAATAATATTGCGCCTGCCATCAGGCTTTTCTTCCGTCCAAGGTGTGACGACATCCAGCCGCTGCCGATAGCGCCGACCGCTGCGCCAAACATCATGGAGCTGACTATCCACTCCTGTTGATGGGCGTTAACCGTAAAGTCTTTTGCAATGAAGGGTAATGCCCCGGCGATCACGCCAATATCTAAACCAAACAACAGTCCGGCTAATGCGGCAAGGAAACAAACAAAAAAAGTCATCGCTTTGTTCGATGTTTTGCTTGTTTTTTTATAATCAGGCATAACGCCTCCATGTAAGTAAACGGCATTTTGTTTTTATCAATGTTAGGAAAAACCAGCGCGGAAGAAAGTGCGATAGATCACACTAATGTAATCGGTTACACTCGCTAACGTACTGCTTCACAGTACTTTTTCCAGCTCTGGCATGAATAACCAGTATGGGATAATCCCCCTCGTGATTTTGCCATTATGCCGTCCGGTTACTATCAGATGACACTGAAAATAACGCAATTTTACAATATAATAAATTAAGAAATTAAGATAAATTCCTTATAAATCATATAGCTATTAATTGTAGTCGTTATCATTATCACCATACAGGATTAATACAGTGTAGAGTCTGCTGGCGAACTTGACAGTAATTGACACAGGAAATGTTGTTGCAATAAAAAGGGCGCTTATGCGCCCTCAGGAGATGCGTTCACTAACAGGATTTAGCGGCCGGCGGCCTCACGTAGCTGCTCAGCTTTGTCGGTTTTTTCCCACGGAAACGCTTCGCGGCCAAAATGACCGTAAGCGGCGGTAGCGCGGTAAATCGGATGCAGCAGATCCAGCATCTTGATCAGTCCGTATGGCCGCAGGTCAAAGAATTCACGTACCAGCAGGGTCAGCTGCTCATTGGCAATTTTACCGGTACCGAAGGTTTCAACCATGATAGACGTCGGCTCGGCAACGCCAATGGCATAAGAAACCTGAATTTCACAGCGATCTGCCAGGCCGGCAGCGACGATGTTTTTTGCTACGTAACGCGCGGCATAAGCCGCTGAACGGTCAACTTTAGACGGATCTTTGCCGGAAAAGGCGCCGCCGCCGTGGCGCGCCATGCCGCCGTAGGTGTCAACGATGATTTTACGGCCGGTCAGGCCACAGTCACCCATCGGGCCACCAATAACAAAGCGTCCGGTAGGGTTGATGTGATATTTGGTGGCGCTGTTAATCCATTCAGCAGGCAGAACCGGCTTGATGATCTCTTCCATGACGGCTTCCTGTAGCGCTTTCTGACTGATGTCTTCAGCATGCTGGGTGGAAAGCACCACGGCATCAATTCCGACGATTTTGCCTTCGTCATACTGGAAGGTGATCTGGCTTTTCGCATCCGGACGAAGCCACGGCAGGGTGCCGTTTTTACGCACTTCCGCCTGGCGCTGTACCAGACGATGGGCATAGGTAATGGGGGCAGGCATCAGTTCGCGGGTTTCGTTAGTGGCATAGCCAAACATCAACCCCTGGTCACCCGCACCCTGTTCAAGAGGATCGGCACGATCCACACCCTGATTGATATCGGGTGACTGTTTACCGATAGCGTTCAGTACCGCGCAGGAATTGGCGTCAAAGCCCATATCAGAATGGACATAGCCGATTTCACGCACGGTATTCCGGGCGATTTCTTCAATGTCGACCCAGGCGGTGGTAGTGATTTCACCCCCCACCAGTACCATGCCGGTCTTGACATAGGTTTCACAGGCAACGCGGGCTTTAGGGTCCTGTTGCAAAATGGCGTCGAGAACAGCATCAGAAATTTGATCGGCGATTTTGTCAGGATGACCCTCTGATACGGACTCGGAGGTGAAAAGATGTTTGGCCATTAATTCTTTACCTTACTTTGACGAGTGAGAAACAGACTGCATGGCAAGTGGCAAGTGGCAAAGGCCAGAGCCTCCTAAGGCGAAACCCGTAGCAGTACCAGTTCAAAACGCGTAGAAGTTAATCAGTATAGATGGATTAACTTCTGGATGGCTATTTTAAATGACCGGCTCAGGCCATTACCAGCGTTTTTTGTTGTAATGACGTAACCCTATACCTTTGAAGGAATAATTTTTTCCCGCCGGTGCGCCAGACCTATTTTACTTTTGCAATTTAGCGCGACCCGCGGTATAAATCGCCGCTGTCTTGCGGCGCGCTGCTGTTCCACCGCAGGCTTATGCTGGCATTCCCCCGCCAGTTTTCACCCGCTCATAAACCGCATGCCACGCTGTGTGTGGAGGTGATAAATCTGATGAAGCAGGCGCTTTCTCTTAGCCGCTGTGCCAGCAAACCGGCGCGCATTGCTCTTCTTCTGTTGACCCCTGACCGTGCTCTATGCCATTTCCGCGTTGCGGTCATGCGGCGGACACGCGTGTCGGCTAAGCTCAGCCTGAGTCTAAGCGCTGATACGCCTGAGGGCATCTGAACCTGAGTGTGTTCCTGATGCGTTATTGCGACCGTTTCACGCAGTCTGATGACGTGATTTACAATGATATTAGAGGTGAATGATGTCTGACGACATAAAAAAGATTAAGCGTTCGTCAGCAGGCGAACAGGGTGAACTGCGCTCCATGCAGGAGGTAGCGATGAATGATAAAGACGCCAGCAAGATGCTCAGGACCTATAATATCGCCTGGTGGGGTAACAACTATTATGACGTCAACGAGCTGGGGCATATTAGCGTTTGTCCCGATCCGGATGTGCCAGAAGCCCGGGTTGATCTTGCGAAACTGGTGAAAGAACGTGAAGCCGACGGGCAACGCCTGCCCGCGTTGTTTTGCTTTCCGCAGATTTTGCAGCACCGCCTGCGTTCAATTAATGCCGCTTTTAAACGCGCCCGTGAGTCTTACGGCTATCAAGGCGATTACTTTCTGGTGTATCCGATTAAAGTTAACCAGCATAAGCGCGTCATTGAGTCATTGATCAATTCCGGTGAACCCCTGGGGCTGGAAGCCGGTTCCAAGGCCGAGCTTATGGCGGTACTGGCGCATGCGGGTATGACCCGTTCGGTGATTGTGTGTAATGGCTACAAGGATCGTGAATATATCCGGCTGGCGCTGATCGGCGAAAAAATTGGTCACAAAGTGTACCTGGTGCTGGAAAAAATGACCGAGGTCAAGCTGGTACTGGAAGAGGCTGAGCGACTCAATGTGATACCCCGGTTGGGGATTCGCGCGCGTCTTGCTTCTCAGGGCTCGGGTAAATGGCAATCCAGCGGCGGCGAAAAGTCCAAATTTGGTTTGTCCGCCACTCAGGTGCTGCAGCTGGTGGATATTATGCGTCAGGCCGGACGGCTGGAAAGTCTGCAGCTGTTGCATTTTCATATGGAATGGTTCGAAGCCGCCGACTTAATTGTTAAAGGAATGGAAGGAGCGATTAACGCGAAAACCGTAACCTATGACTTCGAACGCCTGATGGAAGGCGCTAAGTTGCTGAAATGCAGTGAATTTGGCGACGCGATTATCGCGAATATGTAACACATCCAGCGCAACAAAAAACCAACATAGATGTTAAATTTATGTTGGTTTTCTTCTTCTCAAATCCTTTCCCCAAAACTTCCCCAAAACTCTTCCCCAAAACTGGCTATAAAATATGCTGTTCAGACGGCTACAACCGTCCAGTCTTTTCCACGGTCATCATGGTATTTTGCCGTCTGTTGAGGTGACTTGTGACCGAGTAATTTTTGCGTATCGATCCCCTGAGCCTCATACAGTCTTTCTGACAGTGAGCGCTGTTCGTGAAATGTGGGTGCTTTTCGGTCAGGCCATGAAATACCGGTACGATTTCTGGCTTTTTTAAATGTGGTGGTGATGGAGTTAGCCGAAACCCGATCACCCCTCGTGGCCTGCGATGTACTGTGCCGGAAATGTACCAGGTATTTACTGACTACGGCATCGCGGCATTTAGCCACAACCTCACGCAGGGTAATATTCAGCGCTTCACAACGCAGTGACAGTGGTAACGCCACTTTGGCGCCAGTCTTTTCATGCTCGACGTGAAGCATATCATCCCAGATGTCGGAGAACTTCATCCGAGAAATATCCCCAATGCGTTGTCCGGTGACGACGGCCAGCAGCATCGCACACTGAAGGTAGGGCGGGTGGTGCTCAGCCGCGGCGTAAATTTCTTTCCACTCTTCGAGGGAAAGGCGCTCGCGTATTACCCGGTTACGCGGCTGACGTGTGGCCTGTGCCGGATTGTAGCCAGGGGGAACATGCCCGGCGTGCTGGGCTTCCTTGAACACGTCGATCAGCGTAGTCCGGACAACCTGCGCCATACGATTGTAGCCCTGGGCTTTTACCGCATCCACAACCTCCGCGATTTCCAGCGTGGTAATATCTTTCAGATACATCATCCCGGAGTGCTGGCGTAGCAGTTCAACGGGCTTTTTCTTCTGTTTTACTGAGTTCAATTTAATATCTCCTGTTTCAAGTCGTTCCTGCTGGATAGCAAGGTAGCGATCCAGCCAGGTTGTCACGGTGATAAATTCTCTGGACTCACGCATACGGGCGATTTTTTCGTTAACGCTGAGGATCTGCCGGGTGCGCTGTTCCGCGATAATGTCGTTGGCCTCACTGGCGACCTGTCTGGCTTCTTCAGCATCAGTACCGAGGCTGTGAAATTTACCCGTTACAGGGTGTTTGTATTGCCAGTACACGCGTCCGGTACGCTTATCCAGCTTTGAGTACAGATTAGGGATGGTTATTTTATGGGTTCGTGGTCTGGCAGCCATCTTCAATAATCCTTCTCAGCTTGGGGTTTGCGGTCGGTGCGATTTTGGGCTCAGCTAAAATGCCGATAAACCGGGCTTCACGATCAATCATCCACTCTCTGCCAACCCTTCTGGCTGGTGGTGCCATCATGTGGCCCTTGGCATATTTTTTTAATGTGCGAAGGCTGGGGGCTAAACTTCCAAATTCTTCCGCCGCCCATTCTTCCAAGCTCACCATTCTGGCCATACTCGTACCTCATACAGCCGGTCAGTAATTTAGCTCTGACCGGGCTTTAAAACTGATTATCAAAAATCACTTGCGATCGGCTTTCAGCATGACGACTGAAACGCCGGTACCGTCAAACTCGTTATCAATTAATCCAGACCAGCTAGATGACCAGCCGGGCAAAATATCTTTTTTCCACATACTTCCGGGCAGGATGGCCACAAGACGGCCGCCGGGTTTAACGAGGCTGGCAGCAGATTCCACATGCGCTTTGGCTCGTCCTTCGCTGAACGGTGGGTTCATTACCACTTTGTCAAAGCGGCTGCTGGTGGCTTCGGCCCACTGGATGAAATCAGCCTGTTCGACGGCGTAACCTTTCGCCTCCAGTACCCGACAGTGAAGCGCTGATATTTCAACACATTGGGTCTGGTCTCCCGGCATCAGTACGGCAAGGTTTCCGGTGCCGGCACTCGGCTCCAGGCAGGAATCGCCATGCTGAATATCGGCTTCGGAAACGGCCCACTCAGCCAGCGATTCAGGGGTAGGGTAAAACTGGTGCGACTGATGATCAGGAATACACCCGGACGCTATAATTTCACCCAGCACCCGGGCGGGGTCATAGTCGAACTCCCAGATGTTGATATTTTTATTTGGACCCGCTTTAATCAACACGCCGCCGATGGTTTCCAGTATTTTCCCCGCCTGACCCCGGATCGCTTTGTCTTCGTCGCGCCAGTCAAATCGGCGGTTGTACGGATTGGTAGTCAGAGGCTGTGTCGGTTCATCCCAGCGGTTACGATGAATCGGGGTGTGACGTTCTGCCTTTAATCCCGCCAGCACTTCCAGAACGGCGAAGGGGAGTGGCTTGCTCATTAGCGCGAAATCTTTCAGCTTTCTCTTTGGCTTCTGGCGGAATTGTGGAGGGATTGCCAGCGGGTACAGGTGCGCCAGAATGCAGTTAAGCCGCCAGGCCATATCCGGGTGCACTTCGAGGTGTGCTGTACCTTTCAGATATGCACGGACACGCAACGCGCCACCGTCCAGCACCAGCCATTCACCGTGCCGGCAACGGGCTTCCTGTAGTGCGTCGTCGGTTACACGCCAGCGGGGTTCATCGCGTCCCATGAATTTCGCGATAACCTGCCGTAGATCCTGGATATAGCCGCTCATATCATGATTGGTTGTTCCGTAGTCGTTGAACACTCGCGAGAGGATCATGCGTTTGCCGAAACCTTCCGGCCTGTTGGTAACGTGGTCGCCGGAAAGAGCGCGAAAAATGCCATCTACTCGCTCGGAGAAGAATTTCTGGCGTGAGTTAAGCAGTTCCATGATTGTTGGTCGCACGGTTTCTTCTTCGAAGTCGGGCGTTTTCATTTCCCGGATCTGCTCGTTCCACTCTGTGCGCCGATTGTTCGGCATATATTCGTACACGTCGGTCATGTTCAGGGCTTTTTGCCAGAATGTTGCATTCAGGCTGGCGATAGCGCCTTCGAGTTTAAATAGATTACTGACACCGCCGAAATAATGGCGGCGATTATGGTCCTGATTACCGTCCAGAAAATGGTGTACTGATGCATGGTGCGTGTTAATTAACCCGGACATCATTTCTATATCGGCCCGGAGTTGTTTGTACTGGCCGATTAGTGAATCAACAAGGTCGGAAGAAGCTGGGGCGAAAAACGCCCCATCCGACAGTTCTCCGTACAGGATTTCTGTCACTTCACTCATAATCCACCAACATTTTTTAGCTCTGGCAACAACACGTAATCGCAAATTTCCTCAATGTGGGATTCGCACTTATCCTCGTCAGTCCGTGGTCTTATATCGGTTTGCTTTGCCTGTTGCAGGATAACGCCCCAGCAAACACTATCGACCTCATCACTCCAACCATCGCAGGCCGTCTCGCGGAAATACTCGATAGCGTCCTGTGCTTCTTTCTGTGCTCGCTCTGCTGTGTTGTGGTTAGTGAAACCGCCGTCTGTGTCATAAGCGAAATAACCAACGGGTTGAGAGGCGACTTCCCGATGTGAGTGTGCAGCGCAAGGTGTTATCGTATGAACGTCTGAATATTCACCACCGCCGTCGCTATATTCCATCACGCAGCCACATTTTGATTTGCCGTTCACGAATACGATTTGGGTAGTCATGCTTTATGTTCCTGCTTCAATGCTTCGGTTAGAAAATCCACCCCTTTTTGATATTCCGCGAGAAGCTCCAAATCCGTAGCGGAAGTTTCTTTCCATGACTGCATTTCGTTCAGCCTGCCTATCCAACATGGAAGAAGGTAATTTTCGAGATAAATTCGACGTTCTTTGATCAGCTCTGGAGAGGCATCATTGACGTAGAAATGTATTTGTTTAACCGCCGGGTAGAGGGATATCATGCTCATGCTGAAACCCTCCGCTCGAAATAGACGTACTGGTTAACAGCGCCGATTGGCATTTCCAGTTTTTCGGCAATATCCCGGCGGCTTACACCTTCGCAATGCAGCTCCCGCGCCAGCTCGATATCTGCTTGGCGGTATTTTGCTGACTGGTGGTAATCCCCGCGAAGGTACAGCCTGATACCTCGCTCACGGGCTTTTGCTCTAACTGCTGCGCCCGTTCTGCCAATCAGCCGACCGATGCTCTCTACAGTCATAGTTCCGGCACACTGGCGGATGATCATGATTTCTGCTCGAACCCATCTGCTCATACCGCACCGCCTTCGATGTGGCGAAACCAGATACACACCGGGCCATCTTCAGTGTCGTGGATTGATCCGATAAACCAGCCTTCGCCGGCAGGTGGTTCTGGTTGCCATTGGGTGAACGAACCGTTAATTTCGTATTCAGCCTGAGCCAGCTCATAGCCACAAAAACACAGCTCGTCCATTGAGTATTCCAGCCCGTTAATGGCCAGCCACTCGTTAAATTCAGCAGCAGGAACACCCTCACGGTCTCCGCATAGCGCATCGAAAGCCGGGTGAGTCCAAAATCCGTATTCGTCGTCACGCTCTACAGGAACAGCGGTAATTGGAATCATGCTGTACGCTCCTGCTTTTCGGCTTTGAGTACCATGCGAGAACCATCGTCCAACTCCCAGGTGATTTCACCGCCTTCCGCCATAACCAGTTGCCAGACCAATTGTGCGGCCTCATTCGTTACGTCGCGTCCACGGTCACTACCGACACGCAGGCGCCCTCCTCCTTCCAAATCGCGCATTTTTGCCAGCATGATGGTCTTTGTTAACGGAGAGAATCCGAGTTGAAGTTTTGCCGTGTTGCTCATTGGGCGGCTCCTTTTCTCTCGACTGCGAGACCAAGAAGAAACGCACTGTCATTTTTGTGTTCGCTGCATGCCCAAAACACTTCATCATCACCACGAAAAATATCTACCTGTACCGTAGTTTTGAATTTCGCTACCGCACCACATCGACACTTAGCGGAGGTATTCTTTTTCTTGGACAATACATCACCAATTCTCGGATATTTGCTCATGCTGCACCGCCTTGTGCATCCAGCCATTCAAATACATTCCAGTATTTCGACCAATCCGGCTGGCCGTAATCGTCGGCATCGTCATCCCATTCGCCGAGAAATGGGTTTTCGCATACAGAGGTGAGCCATAAACCGATAGCTGGAGACTCAGGGTTGCTCTCGAAGATTTCTGCAATTCGGGGCCAGTGATTGACGTAATCCTCGTTAATGGGGAAATCTGCGAGATATTGGCGAATGCACTGTGCAGCGCGGGCATAGTCGTCCCGAACGACAATCATGTTGTCGTATGTCATCGCCAGCACGGCGCGGTTGTATTCGGGTATATCCATACGCTTTGGCAGAGGCCAAATTTTGTCGATCTGCCATGTGTAGGTGTTTCTGGCTATACCCAGGTAACGCATTGCCATATCGTTCCAGACGGCCGGGCCGCTTCCCCAGCCGTTGCTCAATTCTTCCATTTCTTCGGTTTTCTCACCCGGCCATACTGAAATTACGGTTGTGACGCTCATTTTTTCATTTCCTTTAATTTTGTGGGTTTCACTTCCGGAGGCTGCTCGGTAATGCCGTGGTGCCGCCGGTACCCGTTCCGCATATGCCAGATGATTTCTTCGGTGTGGTCTTTGAAGTCATCGGGTTCTGTTCTTCTGGGGAACAAAAGACTGCTGAATTCGTCGCTCATATCTCTGTCTCAGTGGGCGGCCATTGCTGGCCGCATCCCGGTTAGCGCACTTGCAAAGATTCGGAGCCGACTTCGAGGTGAGCGCCTTTAATGTTTTCACCTGCCTCGATGGCCTCTTTAATTTTTTTCTTATCTGGTGCGACGACGGTGGCGACATCAACCAGTTCGTCGGGAAGCTGATCCACGTTGTCGATCACTACAGAAATTGAACCCTTGCGCACGGTGAGAGTGTTGCGTTCAGTTTTGAACGTTTTGAGTTCAGCGGCCTGTAAGCATTTCAGAATGTAGGTTTTGAGGTTTTTGGCCTGGCCCTCAAACGATTTCTTACGGTCGCTGAGGCGCTTCACTTCTTCGTCTACAGTCTTGGCCTGGCCTTCAAGGTTGCGGACCAGTGTCATAATCCCGTCAAATTTGTCACCCAGCGCCAGTTCTTCACCTTCGATGGTGTCGGCAATGTCCTCCGGGGAAAATTCCCCAGCTTCAACGAGAGCCATCAGTTTGGTCATGTTGGCGGCGATGGCGATTGCGGTAGTGTTCTGGCTCATGCTGATTGCTCCTGATTTTCTGTAAGGGTTTTGATACGTTGATCTTTAATCTGTGAGAGGCGGCGTAAGCGGCCTGACAGGTACTTGGCGTGTTCACTGTCACCTTTGGCTTCAGCCGCTTTCCGGTGTACTTCCACTTCACGCGCCAGGGTGTCGAATACCTTCTTGGCTTCGTTGGGGCTTACGGCGCTTTCGATGGTGTTTGCTACCCGGGTCAGTTTCTCGTCCAGTTCATTGCGCAGACGGCTAACGTCCTCTGCTTTTTCGCTGGCATTTTTAATAGCGAACTCGGTTGCGTTTTCCTGCTTGTATTCGGCCTGGTCATACAGCCCCAGCCACACATCAGCAGAGAAGCCCAGAAGGGAGAGAGCCTTTTTGATTGCATCGGTGAGAGATTTTTTCTGTGCTTCCCCGTCACAGGTAATTCCGTGTTTGGTTTTGTACAGATATTTAGTTGCGCCGTAGGCTTCAAAGCGTTCCGCTACGCCATCGTCTCTCAGGTACCAGAAAGCGATTTTGATGCTGTGGTTTTGCTCGGTGATAAGCGTGCCGTCACCGTCCCGCAGCAGGCGGTTTCCGATAAATTTCTTATCTTCGTAGATGGCTTCGCTCATTGGTGCGCCGGGGAGCATACGATCTTCCAGAACTTCGAAACCCCAGCCAGTGCCGATAGGCCCGAAAATTTCGGTAGCTCGCATGATCATGTACTCAGCATTGATGCTTGTACCTTCGAATCCAGCGCCAGCAAGGTCTTTGGTATAACGGGGATCCGTGCGCATTACGCTGCGCCAGATTTTCATGTTGTCGCCTTTTTCAGCGAGATCATGCTCCAGTGCTGCACCAATGGACTGGAAAGTAGTGGTGGAAGGCTGTACCGCCGCTACTTCCGTTTTTTCGACTTCATTTGAGGCGCTTTTTTCATCGGTTTGCGGCTGCTCTGGGGCGAGCCCTTCAATGCTGAAACGTCCGTTCCCGAGGTTATTGATACCAGGTTGATCACTGTTGGTTTGCTGCTTAACTGGTGGCGCATCCTTCAGTGCCTGGTATTCTTCTTTGGTGATCTCGATGCAGCCCTGTTCAATAACGGCTTCGAGTTTAGCCAGCTTGTTGGCACGGCCGGGCTGGCCATCGGCGGTGCGATAGTAGAATGGTCCAGTACGCTCTACAGGTGGCGCAGTTTCCACCGTCCCTGTTGCTGACACATCATCAGAGTGTTGCGTCGCCACTGTAGAAGTTTCTGGCGATTCAGATTCCAGTGGGCCAGTTGATGCCGCCGTGTTCTGTTCGGTCTCATCGTCTTCGTTCTCCATCTTGCCGTTGGCTTTGAGGTATTCGGTGATGTAGCGTTTATGTGATTCCGGGAAGCGGTATGTATCGACTGCCGGCACATTGCGAACTACGCCGAAAATAGTAGGGCGGTCGTATTTGAGAATATTGGGCTGGGTGCGGAGTTGGATAGACCAGCGTTTAAAGTCTTCGCGATCCTCTTTGATGATGCCGTTAGCCCAACGGGTAATCGATGGCTGCGGGGTGTTCGGGTCAACATCGCCAGCCCAGAGAGCAGAAGCGATCTCAACGTCCAGCGTTTCGTGTGTGTGTTTATAGGGGCGTGGTACCACGACAGCAGATGGTTCAGCAGCGTCAGTATCAATGGCATTGATTGCACCTTCTTTTCGTTCTTCTTCGTGACTTTTCAGCCATCCTGCAAGTGCCGCTTTTATTTCCGGCCATTTCTTATTAGGGGCGCAGTTAACACGGATATACTTGATTGCTTCCAGAACGCGTTCCGGGTACATGGACACGATTGCCGGCATCTTGGAAATAGCGTCGGTAATATGGCTGTCAAACGTTGATGAGTCGCCCTGCTGTAATTCAATAGCTGCACCAAGTTGATCACTGGTGATTTCAGTCGTGTTGTATTTCACCAGTACGGCGACACGCACTGATGGCTGTAGCTTGTCAAAATCAACGGGGCTGGCCTGGACGTTCGCTACCGGGTGGCCCAGATCGTCGTCCCATTCGTGTTCGAATAAAAAGGTTTCATCCCATTCTTCGGTAGGGCAGGGAATACCGTCCGCTTCGGCATACATGCGAAATTCAAATTGAGAATCGTCACCATCCGGAAAGGCTTCCATGAATAGCAGCGCTGCTTTCGCTTTTGCCTGTTTATCATTTACGGCCTCAAAAGCATGGGCGATTCGCATTTCGCCATTTTCTTCAGCAGCTTCTTCAAGGCCAAACCAACAGCCAATATATTTAGACATTTTCACCCCCGTTATTTACGGTTTGATAAGTTTCATTTAATTTTTTCAGTACGTTTTCAGGTAATACGTACGGAAGGTTTTGTTTATCGCAAATTTTTAATTGGCTTATTACGTAAGTCGCCATTTCCTCTGTAGTGAGATAACCCTGAGCGATTAACTCGATAATCATTTTTTGCATTGCACTTGGCGCAATGCTTAATGTGATTTCATCACCGTTTGTCAGTGATAGTTTTTTGAATGCGAGAGTAATATCCAATTTATGGCTCCTCATTTATCAGATTAAGCACTGAATAAATGCTTATGCTGATAAATGCCCCGCGCTAACGGGGCGTATAAATTAGTGTGTCCGTGAAGATGCAAACCCGGCACTAAAGGCATTTTTATAAGCAGCATATGTACCGCTTTCTTTTTCAGCTTCGTGAAGCTGGATATGTACACTTGTCAGTTCATCAACTGCCTTGTGAACACAACCGTATTGACCGAGAACGTAGCCGCCATCGAGAACAACGGTTGTGTTTGATGGGGCAGTGTGAATTACTCCGGTGATAGAATCTTCACAATTGAATAACGCCAGTTCGTTATTAATGGCGGATAAGCTGAGATTAATAATGCTGATGGTTTTCATATTTGCTCCTGAAAAAAGATTGTGGAATTACCTGCCGGATAAACGGCATATTAAAAAAGTGCAACTAACAACTATAAATCGCGGCTGGAATCAGACCCGCATACGTCAATCTGAAACATAAAAAAAGAAACTAAACTAATTATTGCAAATGCCAGAATAATAAATATGAATCCAGTTATGATTAAAATGGTCTCCATTATTAATACTCCGCTGGTGTTTCTTCTCCCTGATGAATGATTTTTTCAACAGGGTAGCAACTGCCTTCAATTTTTTGCTGATCCGCAGCTTTCAAGCATTCGGTGTAAGTCGGGAACACTTCAACCACACTGTCCTGAACTTCCCCGGTCGTAAGATAAGTGGTCAGCACCAGAGCGAAGAGAGTTCCTGTCATAGGTTAAATCCGTATTTGACGTTATCTCCAAGGATCCATTCATATGTGAATGACTCAATAGTCGCCTGCTGCTTGTCTGCATCACAGACGGTTTCATCACCCTGAATTTCGTAGATACATTGCAGATCGCTAACTTTCACATCCTGATATTGCTTAACCATTGCCTATCTCCTGTGTTGTGCCCTTGTCGCCAGGCTGGCGGAACGTGTTATCTGAGAAATCACTGTGTGGTTTCGATGGACTAAATTTAGAATAACCTAAGATTTAGATCAATAGAAAAAATGTAGAAAAACCTAAATTATTGAGCGTAGAAAGTTAACTGTATGATTTGGAAGGTGTTTATTTTTTTTGCGGGCACAACAAAACTCTCATAGGAAACGAGATTGAGTAGAGGAATTGGCAGTTATTTTTTCTGGGAGCGTTTGCGAGCTTGTAGTAACTCGTCAAAAAGACGGCTGAAATTCTCTACTCTGGCTCGTAACTCGCTTAACTGTGCCTCTTGCTCAGATGCGGGGAGCGCATCGAACAGTTCGATTAGCTCTTTATGTTGAGGGGATAACTCTTGGATTTGGGGCTGCACTGGGTCTGTGGGGGCTTTGTCGTCGTCACCAAACATCAGCCATGTTGGATTGCACTGAAGGGCCTTGCTGAGCCCGAAAAGCCGCTTTCCCGCAGGCTGCGTCTCATCGCGCTCCCATTGAGAAATAGTTACGTGAGCCACCTGGACCAATTTCCCTAAGGCAGCTTGAGATAGCTTTAATTCTTTACGCCTGCGCAGCAGACGGGAGCCAAAAGTTTCGTTTTGCATATTAGGTTATTCTAAATTTTCTTTACTTAGGTTTCTCTACGATCTAATCTTCTTAAGAAAACCTAAGGGAGAGAGTGAAGTGCTCAAAAGTGACGCAGTAAAATTTTTTGGTAATAAGACGAAATTAGCTATGGCCGCTGGGGTTAAACCTTCATCCGTGTCTGTTTGGGGGGATTTGGTTCCAGAAGGTAAAGCTATGCGCCTTCAGATCGCTTCCGGCGGCGTTCTGAAATATGACCCGATTGCATACGACCAATATAAGGCAAAGCGCAAAGGTAAAGTGAATCATGAAAATCAGTCCTCCGATTGATGCCGTCGCCGCCGAGCTGGAACGATGGGCACAGGTGGACGGCTGGAAAACTGTTGGCCTGGCAGTTGCCGAGCAGTATCACGCGGCTGGCGGGGGTGACATTTTACCAACTGCTGATTCCGAAAATGGACTCAGCAACGCGACGCAGCGTGTAAAGCGTATTTTCCGTGGGTTCGATGGGCCGAGATATGCACCTCAGGCTGAGGGGTTGAAGTCAGCAGCATTGGCAGCCTTACCAACTGAACGACGCGCACGCGTCTTGCGTCCACACAGTCCTGCTTATCTGGTCGCTGTGGCAACCAAAGAATTTGTTGATGCGATTAATGCAATAAACCTTGGTGCCGCACCGACGGAAATATTACGGGAAGCAGACGAAGCTATTTCAGCAATACGAATTGCAGCTATGACTGCTGCTCGCGTAACAGTAACGCCAAATATTGGCATTCAGTAACGATGAAGTAACGCATAGTGCGTTACAGGTGGGTTTCATATATGGCTTCAAACTGGATCAAGGTCGAAGTAATTACACCTGATAAGCCAGAGATTTTCCTCATCTCTGAAAAACTTAATATTGATCCCGATATGGTACTCGGAAAATTAATCCGTTTGTGGGTATGGGCAGATCAACAAATAGCAATCTGTAACGATGATAGCGTTACAGATATGGAACACGAGGAAAGAAAGGGTAACGCATCTGTACTGAGTAAGATCGCAATAGATCGCATCGCTTTTATGCCTGGCTTTGCAGATGCTCTTATTTTTGTAGGTTGGCTTGTACAGGATGGTGATTCTCTTTATTTCAAAAATTTCGAGAAACATAACGGGAAAAGCTCTAAAAATCGGGCGCTTACAAATGACAGGGTGAATAAAGCTCGTAATTTGAAACGCAAGAGAAACGAAAACGGTAACGCATCGAGCGTTACAGGGTCAGTTCAAAAAGCGGTACCAGAGGAAGAGGAAGAGGAAGAGGAAGAAAAAGATAAAGAACATGAAAACATATTGCCTGATGCTAATGAAAATCAGCATCAGGCATCGGAGGTTGTTTTTATTTCACTCCCGTTATCTGACGGCAAAAGTTTTTTTGATGTAACCGAAAGCTACTTTCTTGAGCAGGTTGCGTTGTATCCAGGAGTCAACATCGAACAGGAATTTCGCAATATGTTGGGTTGGTTAAACAGTAACCCGGCAAAAAGGAAAACTCCGCGTGGAATTAAGCGATTTATCACTACGTGGCTGCAAAACAGCCAGGATAAACCGAGAAGCTGGCAGTCTGGTAGACCTGCGCAAAGAGACGTTAACCAGATTTCTCAGCCAAATAACACCATCCCACCAGGCTTCAGGGGGTAGGCATGAAAAATACATCCGACTTGTTGAAACGACTCCAGCGACTTATGCCTGCTGGTGTTCAACCGCGATTCACAACTGCTGAAGAATTATTGGCCTGGCAGCAGGAAGAGGGGCGTAAACGCTCTGTCGAAGTGGACAAGCTAAACAACAAGGCTCGGACAGAAAAAATATTCGGTCGATCGGGGATTCAGGATTTGCACCGGAATTGCACATTCAAAAATTATCGTGTCGAGAATGATGGCCAGCGCCATGCGCTGACGATGGCGAAAAGCTATGCGCAAAACTTTGGCAGCGGGTTCGCCAGTTTTATATTCAGCGGCAGCCCCGGTACAGGGAAAAATCATCTGGCGGCCGCGATAGGTAATTTTCTGCTGAAACAGGAGCGATCAGTGCTTGTGGTCACTATTCCAGACCTGATGTTGCGCGTGAGGGCGTGTTACGACGGCGGAGGCTCTGAGGCTGCGCTGATTGATGATTTATGCAAGGTTGATCTGCTGGTGCTGGATGAGGTCGGTATACAGCGTGAGAGCCGTGGGGAAATGATAATTCTCAACCAGGTTATCGATCGCCGCCTTTCCGCTATGAAGCCGGTTGGTGTGCTTACTAACCTGATTCCCGATGAACTTGAACGCGTATTGGGAGCCCGGATTATGGACCGTCTGACAATGGACGGTGGCATGTGGGTGAATTTCGCGTGGGAGAGCTACCGCAACAAAGTAACTCACCTGCGCTTAGTAAAATAAATTGAGGAAATATAGATAGATGGCTAATTCTTTTAAAAAAATGACCACCTCCGGTGTAATCAAGCGCCTGCATTCCGGCATGTTTATTCGTCTGGAAGATATTCACGTCAAAGACGGCTTCAACAAGCGTGAGAACGACGAACGGACGCAGCAGGCCGATGATGAGCTGTTTGAGTTTCTCGCCGCTGGTGGCCGCGTACCTGCGCTGGAGGTGATTCCGCGTGATGAGGGCGGTGTATGGATTGTTGAGGGCCATCGCCGCAGCAGGTGCTACCAGCGGTGCCGTGATGCGGGGAAACCGGTTGAGTTTATCAGCATCGTACCGTTCGAGGGGAACGACGTTGACCGCGTAGCGCGGATCATGACATCGAATAACCAATTGCCGCTGACTGCAATTGAACAGGCCGCTGTTGTGAAAGAATTGGCTGCGTTCAACCTGACGAAACAGGAAATAGCCCAGAAGGTGCATAAATCAGTAGCAACCATCGAGAAGCTATTAACGCTGGCGATGGCTAATCACGACGTTCAGCAGAGCGTGAAAGCCGGAGCAGTATCTGTGGATGTTGCCGTTGACCGTGTGAAAGAGCACGGAGAAAAAGCGGGTGAAGTACTGGAACAGGATAAAGCCATTGCCGCCGCAGCCGGAAAGAAAAAAGTTACCCGCAGCATCATCGCGCCCGAAATCAGTGTCAAGAAGGCTCGCCGGGCTGTTGAGTTATTGGCGCTGGCTCTGATCAGTGACGATGGTGTGATCAAACTCGATGGGTTAGCGCTTGCCGAAGTCCTGGAAATAATCGACGAACAGAAAAAAATTGCGGCCGACCGAAGCAGGCTTGCAGCTTGAAAAAAAACAGAATTATCGCCAACTGTTGCGTTGAGGGAATGACAAGGTATGATTGCGCCGGGTGCTTGAGACTTTCTGTTTCAGGCATACACGAAGCAGAAAGAGAAAAGCCCCGAGCTGATAAATCAACCCGAGGCCCCTCGTATGCTAGACACGTACAGGTTAGCCTCTTACAACGTCGAAATCAATATCCGGCTATGTCAAAAGCCTGATGTTGTTGGAAGACAAGGAGATGCAACCATGAAGCCGCAAAACTCTGTTATCTGGTGCCTGGCCATCGTCTGCCTGACGATACTGGCATTCACTTTGTTGACCCGTCATTCGCTTTACGAACTGCGAATACGGGACGGTAGCAGGGAGGTTGCGGCAGTCATGTCTTGTGAGTCCAACCAGTAAGGGCAACCGGCGGGGAGAAATCCCCGCCACCGCCGTGTTTAGCTGAGGCGTTCCCAGGCACCCATTCCCTCCCGTTCAATCCTGATCCTGTCACATAACTCGTTTTCCGCTGTTTCGCTAATACATTGCTCGAAAAACACACAACCAATTGATTTTTATCGACATGATCAAAAATAAAGCTATAGGCACTGGAGAATAACACTGGTTTTATATACAGTATATTAATGCCACTTATCTCAAACAGCTCTGACATGTTGATTGAGATAAGCGTATGCATCGGCTTAACTATCGGGACGCGCGAAGGAAAGTAAAGGATTCCCAAAAACATGCTGGAGCAAAGTGATGATCATACCTGACCACTTAATTCGTGGCCTGAACAACAGCACAAGACCCGTTGTGCTTTACAGGAACGAATACGGCGATGTTGTTTATGGCTTTGTGCTGCGTCCTGATGAATTTGTAACCAGTGTGCAGCAGATGGCTGAAGCGCGAAAAACTGCCGGAATATCGGCTGTTGATGATGCTGATAATCCACTATAATCTATACACAGGTCTGAACAACCTGCTGAGAAACCACTGTGTCACCGGAGAAAACCGATGGCACAGATTCAACTTCAAAAAATTGGCCTAGAAACCCTGACCCCGGCAACGCCCGAGGCCAGCGAATTTTTGCAACGTATCAAAATCGGTGAGTGGATTCACGCCGACTTTAAGCGTGTCCGCAACTACCAGTTTCACAAACGCTTTTTCAAACTCCTTCAGCTTGGCTTTGATTACTGGACGCCCACCGGCGGCGCTATTCTTCCGGAAGAGCAAAAGCTGGTTAACGGCTTCGTCGATTTTCTGTGCCGGCAGGTGGGGCAGCAACATAGCGTTGCGCTTTCCGACGCCGCAGAGCAGTACCTTGCCGATGCCGCACATACGCGAACGCGTGACATAGCCCTGCTTAAATCCTTCGAAGCTTACCGCGAATGGGTGACCATTCAGGCCGGTTATTACACCGAGCATATTTATCCTGATGGCAGTCGCAACCGTCGGGCGAAGTCGATCTCCTTTGCCAAAATGGACGAGATTGAATTCCAGCAATTCTATAAATCAACGCTGAATGTGCTCTGGAACTGGATCCTGTTCCGCAAATTCTCATCGCCAGCCGAAGTCGAAAACGTCGCTGCTCAGTTGCTGGAGTATGCCGCGTGAACCAGAATCCATACTGCAAAGCACTTGAAGCACTGCGTAACCGCCAATCGCACAAACTTAAAGAAGTCGGTGACCAATGGCGCACACCCGACGCAATCTGGTGGGGCATAAACGCCAAGTTTGGCCCGTTCTCACTCGATCTCTTTGCTGACGACCACAACGCCAAATGTGATAGCTACTACACCGCAGAAGATAACGCGCTGTCGCAGGACTGGTCCGGCCGCCTGAGAACCCTCGGCGGCGCAGCGTACGCTAACCCTCCATATAGCCGTGCCCAGCAATTCGAGGGCGAATACATCACCGGCATGGTGCCGATCATGCAGCACGCTGCCGCTATGCGCGAGCTGGGTGGGCGATATGTTTTCTTCATCAAATCAGCGACGAGTGAAAGCTGGTGGCCGGAAAATGCCGACCACATCGCTTTTGTTCGTGGGCGCATCAGCTTTGATCTCCCTGACTGGTATATCCCCGCAGAGGGTGAGCCGTCAGAATCATCTTCAGGATTTGGTGTGGCGATCGCGATATTCGATAAAACATGGGCTGGCCCGGCGACGAGCTACATCAGCCGCGAAGAACTTGAAACCACAGGCCGCATGATCCTGACTCAAATACAGCGAGCAGCGATGAAGTTAGTCGGGGTAGCTGGATGAAAAGCATCACTTACGGATCTGTGTGCAGTGGTATTGAAGCGGCTTCGGTAGCATGGGGATATTTGGGCTGGCGGCCATCGTGGTTTGCTGAAATTGAACCTTTCCCATGCGCTGTGCTGGCAGAACGCTGGCCCAATGTACCGAATTTGGGCGATATGACGAAAATAGCCAGCCTTGTGCGTGTTGGTGTTGTTGCTCCTGAAATAGTAGTCGGGGGCACACCTTGTCAGGCTTTCAGTATTGCCGGTTTACGAAATGGTCTTGCTGATAAGCGTGGGCAGTTAACACTTTCTTATGTGGAATTAGCGAATGGAATTGATGCAAAACGAATCGAGCGTGGAGAAGATGAAGCGATTTATGTATGGGAAAACGTGCCGGGAGTCCTTACCTCAAAAGATAATGCCTTTGGATGTTTTCTGGCAGGACTTGCCGGAGAAAGCCGTGAGCTACAACCAGCAGGGCGAAAATGGTCGAACGCTGGTTGTGTGTATGGACCCCAAAGGACTATCGCATGGCGAGTCCTTGACGCTCAATTTTTCGGAGTGGCCCAACGCCGCCGACGTGTGTTCGTTGTCGCAAGTGCTCGAAAAGGATTCGATCCCGCCGCGGTACTTTTTGAGTTCGAAAGCGTGCGCCGGGATACTCCGCCGCGCAGAGAACCGCAAACGACAGTTGCCGCCCTTACTGCAAACGGCGTTGGAACGTGTGGTGCAGACGACAACCAGGGACAAGCTGGACACTTAGTAGCTGAAACCCAATATGGCGAGGGAGTGGCCGGTACCCTTACTGCTCGCCACGACTCATCACCATGCGCCGACAGAGGGATGAACGTACTGGCTTATGGCGGCGGCAATACCAGCGGAAACATTGATGTTGCTGCATGTCTGACGGCCAAAGGTCAGCGCATTGATTTTGATGTTGAAACGTTCGCCGTTCACGGTACACAGGATCCGGATATAAATCGCGAACTGGCGCACACGCTGGGACGTAACAACGGTCAGGAAAATGCCTGCATAGCTTTCAGTTACAAAGACAACGGTGCTGATGCAACGGTAGACATGGCACCAACCTTGCATGCCGGAAACCATGACACCAGTCATGCCAATAGCGGGCAGCCTCCAGCCATTGCGTATGAGCCGTACACACTTGCAATTCGTGGACGTGCTGAAGGTTCATCTGTTGAGGTGCGTAACGACGGAACAGCAAATGCTTTGTTGACTCCGAACGGCGGTCGGGCCGGGATGGGTGTAGGGGCCATAAGTTGGGGGCCTCAAGTTCGTCGCTTAACTCCAGTTGAATGTGAACGCTTACAGGGCTTTCCCGATAACCATACTCTGATTAATTGGCGTGGAAAGGAGGCAACGGATTGTCCCGACGGACCTCGCTATAAAGCAATCGGTAATAGCATGGCAGTACCGGTAATGCGCTGGATTGGTGAACGCATTGCGGAGGCCATTCGATGAAAAAGGTTGATCTCAGAAAGCAAGCGCGTGGACGAGACTGCCAAATGAGAATTCCCGGTATCTGTAATTTCAACCCGGAAACTACGGTACTGGCTCATTACCGGCTTGCCGGAACGTGTGGCACAGGATGTAAACCTGATGATGCACAGGGCGCGTGGGGCTGCGATGCCTGTCATTCCGCTGTTGATGGACGCATAAAAACACCTTATTCCCGCGATGAGCTTCGCTTATTTCACGCCGAAGCTGTTTTCCGCACGCAATCAATTCTCAGAAGTGAAGGTAAGTTATGAGCACAGAAACAGAAACCGAACTACTGAACGTCGTGGCATTCCCGGCGAAAGAAGGGATGGAAAAAAGCGATCTGCAATTTTTGCCGGAGGGTGAAAAAGTTCGGTGCTTTCACCCAGGCGTCTTTGTTAATGAGTTTGAGCGACAGGTTCGTTGCCGCCGATGCGATGCCGTTCTGGACCCGTTTGATTATCTACTGTCGATAGCTCGGCGAGAGGTACAACTGGCAGACACAGTTGGTTATCTCCGACGTGAAGAAAAGCAGCGCCGCCAGAATATCGAAAGGCTTATTCAGATTGAGCGTAACGCGAAGTCGCGAATCCGTCGGGCAGGATGTAAAGCGCCTTTACCCCTCTGGCAAAATGAGGTGATCTCGAAATGACTCCTCAATTACTCGAGTACGCCCGTATAGAATTAACCCGCGCATTGATGGATAACTCAGGTAAAACGAAAGGGCAGTTGCAGGCGTTTTGTGAGCATCCACCAGCGGAGAAAGACCGCTGCCCACGCAAACACATCCACATGGTTGAGTTTGAGGATGGTCGAAGGGTAAAGGCACAGAACACTTCTCTGTATGTACTGGAGACGCGCAGCCGCCGCAGGCCATTACCACCGATTAACGATTATGAGTTTGCCGGAGCACCGTGGCGCCGCGCAGTTAATTTCCTGCCAGAGCATGAGCAGGCGTGGCTAAAGTATTGTTACGGCTTCGATCTGACGTTTAGGTATCAGACCATCATCTGTGAGGTAATCTGGAACGGACATCAAAAATATCTGCCGCCAGGCCTACTGAATAAAACTAAGAAGCGTTTAATTTCGTTGATCTGGCTTGCTGCGCAAGACATCGCAGCCACTCGAAACAATGACACATACAAAGAGTACGCAGGGGCGGCGTTGGCCAGATTAATGAGCGTGAATCCTTCAACATGGCTTCGCGTTTACGCGCCTCATTGGGCCCACTTCAAACGTGCGTTCAACGAGTTGGACATAGAGGCGTTGCAGCACACGCTTGACCACCATTGTGAAGCACCTCCTGAAGAGATTGAATGGACGCTATTGCAAAATGCAACGAAATAAGCCATATTTAGCGCAATTCTGATATGTTGCCAAAGTTGTACAAACCCGCTTAATTGCGGGTTTTTTTGCTTTGGATCCACATTCGCGCTAATTTCTGAAGGTACTATCGCCAAAATAGCTAAAAAGGTGAAATTATGCACGGTGAAGAGTCAGAGGCGCTTTATAACGAGATGTGCCGGATAGTGGGGGATGCGGTGTTTATTCTTTGTGATACCGACGTAGAAACGAAGAAATACAATATCGCAAATGCACTCAGGACGGCTTTATCTGGTGATCACGGTCGTACTGAATACATGCGTAAAGCGATGGAAGCTGCGATAACTGTTCTGGAACGATGAATACCCCATCAAAAAATTCTAGCCCTGGCAATTGCCGGGGCTTTTTCATATCAAAGGCCGCTGACAGGTCAAATTAGTGCAACGCCTTTCCCCGTTGCCGCTCCTGGATTTTCGGGGATTTTTTATTCTCACACGGCGCCCCGTTCCGGAGGTGACTATGGAAAAACACGGAATAATTGAGCAAACAATGAAATGGTTGGCTGTATACCTGCCGTCGGTTTATGCCGGGCTGACGGCTTTAGGGATTTCGGCATTAATGGATATAAGGGCCGGAAAGCCCAAAATCTATACAGCTACCGGGGCGCTGGTTTGCGGAATTGCAGCATTAGCAGTATCAGCGATTCTGGAATATTTGGGCCTTCCTGCAAATTCCGGCGCATTCGTTGGCGGCATGATTGGTTTTATTGGCGCTGACCGATTGCGTGATATTGCCGTGGCGTTATTTACCAAGCGAACCGGTATCAGTACAGAGAAAAGCGAATGAATAAATCACAGTTTCAGAAGGCGGCTAATATCAGCGCCGAGTTAGCTGCGCGTTGGTTTCAGCCAATTGATACGGCGATGGCTGAATTTGGCATAACCTCCGCCGATGACCAGGCGATGTTTATCGCTCAGGTGGGGCATGAGTCTGGTGGTTTCACGCGTATTGTGGAAAACCTGAATTATTCTGCCGACGGCTTGAAAGCAACTTTCGGGAAGTATTTCCCCGGCGATACCGCTCAGCGATACGGACGTACCCCTGATCATCCTGCGGATCAAAAAGCAATTGCTAATATCGTTTACGCCCACCGTATGGGGAATATCGCAGAAAATGACGGTTGGAATTATCGCGGACGTGGACTGATTCAGATTACCGGTCACGACAATTACCGGGATTGCGGCGCTGGCTTGGGTACTGATTTGCTGTTGGTTCCGCAACTGCTGGAACAGGATGGTTATGCTGCGCGTTCGGCAGCGTGGTTTTATGCGTCAAAAGGTTGCTTGAAACATACTGGTGACATTACGGCCGTAACGAAAATTATCAATGGTGGTACCAACGGCCTTGATGACCGTAAAGCTCGCTACGAAAAAGCGAAATCGGTGCTGGTATGACGGCGCTACTTGCGTTGTTAGAAAAATACTGGAAGCCACTGGCGATCACATTGCTGGTGGCTTTTTTGATATGGCGTTCATACAGCGCTGGATATGACTCAGCAGATGCAGCATGGAAGCTGCAATGGGCGCAACGTGACCTGTCTGATTCAACCGCTGCATTGCACCGAGATGTTTCAGAACGGGCCGAAGAACAGCGGCGCCAGAATGCCGTTAACGAGGAGCAAAACCGTGCAGACGAAGAACTGGCAAAAGTTCAGGCCGATGCTGATGCTGCTCGGCGTGTTGGTAACGGCTTGCAGCAACAACTCGCCAGCATACAGGCCAAATATGGCCGGAGTGAAACCAGCCGCCTTTCCGCTCTTGCCGAAGCAAGCGCGGCAAAAGCCGAGACCGCCAGAGTGCTTGCCGAGCTGCTTGGTCAATCTGACAAAAGAGCGGGAATCTATGCAAAAGAAGCTGATGAACGTTATGCGGCAGGATCAAGTTGCGAACAAATCTACGACAGAGTGACCAAAAAATAAGGACTCAGCAGACATTAAATGAGTGTCTGCTGTTTTGTTCATTCATTATCAACAGCAAACACGGCTTCTTTGATAAATAAAACCGTGTCTAACTGAAAAGGGGTTTTGTATTGCTGACTTTTATCAGCAAACCGATCCCTTAGCTGACGCTCTACAAACTCACACTCAAGTACGTGCTCGTCACGGTTTTTAACTCTCATGATGATGGTCTCATTAAATTTATCGCTAATACCATCAGTGATCTGAATTTTTACGAGAGAACCAGGGTGGATTGACGCAAGCGTAACTTCATCAAGAATTGGCTCAGGTTGGGCAAGTTGACTTAGTTCCATTATTCATCCTCGAAATGTGAAAACAACAATGTGCCATAAATAACAAACTAAACCCATTTGATATGAATAAAACCTTTATATGCGTTGCCAGCGGCCCATCGCTGACGGCTGAAGACTGCACATTGGTTTCTGGTTCCGGTTATCCGATCATCGCGGTTAATTCGAGCTGGAGGGCCGTACCAGACTGTCAGCATATCTACGCTGCCGACTTTACCTGGTGGGATCATTACTACGACTCGCTGGAGACCAGCGCCGAACTTTGGAGCCAAAGCAAAAGGGCTCACGCTCGGTTCGGCGTGAAGCTGTTCAGTCCGTCGGACAACGGCCCGTTTAACTCCGGCCAGCGTGCCATTCAACTCTCCGCACACCTCGGTGCTGATAGGGTGATCCTTCTCGGCTACGACTGCAACCTGGCGAACGGAGCACACTGGCATGGTCGCCACCCGGCAACAATGCACAATCCGGTACCGCGCGAAGTAGGACGCTGGCACACCGACTTTTCTTCTCTCGCTGATGCTCTGCCGGGCGTGGAGATTATCAACGCGTCACGCGAGACATCGCTGACTTGTTTTAAACGCTTACCACTTGAGGCGGCACTTAATGCCTGAAAAACTGTATTTCGACGGGATGCATGGCATCGGCGACAATATCAATCAGCGCTGCTTTATTAAGGCGCTGGTCAAACAGGGAAAAGAGGTCTGGCTGAGAACGCCACTTCCGGAAATTTACGCCGGGATCCCCAACCTGCATTTCGTGAAAACCAATACGCCATTGCGTACGCAGCGCAAGAATGAGCAAAGTACATCGGTAAGATTTGAACCCGAGCCGCCAGGCATTTCCCGCCAGCGCATTTTTTACGGTAATGGTCATCTTCAGGCCGGGAGCATTTTCGACGCTATGCAGCAGCAATTTGGCACGCTGCCGGCAGCGATGGATTTGCCGCATTATCCTGCGCCGGATATCCCGGTACCGGATGGTAAGCCATTAGCGGTTATACGTCCCACCACCGAGCGTACCGAGTGGCACAATGCCAGCCGCGGCCCGCTGAACAAATATGTGGATGAAGTTTCCCGGTTGCTGGCGTTACGCGGTTTCCATGTTATCAGCATTGCAGATAACGAACCGGGACAGGAGTGGATACCGGATCTTGAACCGTTCGCGCACAGGAAATTGCATGATGGCCAGCTTTCTATCACGCAAATGCTGGCGCTGGTGGAGCGGGCCGATATTGTGCTTACGGGCGCATGTGTCGTCATGCACGCTGCGCTTGCTTACGGTAAACCGATGATCTGCTTACAGGGTGGCAATGGCGGTAATAATCACCACTCTAAAGTTACCGATCCCCGCTGTATGGATTTATCCCGCGCGTTGTTTGTATACCCGGACAACTATTGCCGGTGTCAGGAGATGAAACACTCCTGCGACAAAACAATCAGCGGGCTTTCTTCACGGGTGCAGTCATTTATCGAAAACGTCTATCAGGCATCACGTAAGCGAGTGGCCGCATGAAGTATTTCTCTGAGCAAATCAAGAACGGTCTGGCCTGGCTGCCTGAACTGGGTATGGGGCGTTATCCGGTACCGAAGGGTGCCAGACCATACGACGAAGAATACTTTTCACGGTACCAGACATTGGCCGACACCGAACTTGGTAGAGAGTTGACGGCGGCGCGGATCCAGTTAGTTGCGCGGCACTACAGCGGTGTGGTTCTGGATGTGGGCATCGGTGCAGGACAGTTTGTTGAAGCGCGACCGGATACGAGGGGATTCGATGTAAACCCTGCTGGCGTTGAATGGTTGAAAAAGCGGGGCCAGTGGTCGAGCTTATACCATGACCGATATCCGGCGCTGACGTTCTGGGATTCACTGGAACATATCGATCGGCCTGAGGTCGCTATCGCCCGGGCGGAAAAATGGGTATTCGTTTCGGTACCCATCTTTGAGGGGGCAGAGCATGTTCTCCGGTCCCGTCATTTCCGCCGTGATGAGCATATCTGGTACTGGACCCATGATGGCCTCATAAAGTGGTTTGCGGCCAACGGGTTTAAGCTGGTGGAGCACAACACCCGCGAAAGTGAGCTTGGTCGTGATGGCATTGGTAGCTATGCCTTTTGCCGAATTTAGAACAGCAGCCACTACAGGGTGTCATTACGATGGCGCCCGATAGTGATTGTTAAAGCAGTAGTGGTACCCGCCGCGCACCCTGCGCATTGATCGTTACTGCTTTTTTATCAGAGAGCGGAGATATGACCGAGAAACTTAAAATCGTCTATCGACCGTTAAAGGATTTAACCCCATATGCTCGTAACGCCCGAACGCATGACGATCGGCAAGTGTTGCAGCTTGTGGCGAGCATTGAGGAATTTGGCTGGACGAACCCGATACTTATTGATGAACACGGCGAAGTTATTGCCGGGCATGGCCGGGTGCTGGCCGCCGATCAGATGGGAATTGCTTCCGTCCCCACGATTACACTTTCGGGGCTCACCGACGCACAAAAGGCGGCATACCGGATAGCTGATAACCGGCTTCCGTTGAATGCTGGCTGGAATGGTGATCTGCTTAAGCTGGAAATCGAGGCATTGCAGGACGTTGAGTTTGATGTCGGGCTGCTGGGATTCAGCGATCTGGAGTTAGGCGATATCCTGGGCGTTGAGCCAGACGACCCGAGGGATCATTGGGTGGGAATGCCGGCATTTGACCAGGAGAACACCAACGGAGTTAGACAGCTTATCGTGCATTTCGAGACGGATGCTGACGTTGCGCTGTTCGCCCAGCTTGTGCAGCAGCAGATCACGGCAAAAACGAAATATATCTGGTACCCGGAACATAAACGGGAATCCACGGTGAATAAGGCATACATCAGCGATGAATCCTAATTACCCGATTTATATCGTCAGTAAAGGCCGGGCTGATACGCGCATGACGGCGAAAGCACTGGAACACATCGGTGTCCCGTACCACATCGTTATCGAGGAGCAGGAGTACGACCAGTACGCTGCGGTCATAGATGCGAAGAACATTCTGGTGCTCGATAAGCAATACCAGCGTGACTATGACACCTTTGACGATCTGGGGCTGACAAAAAGTGTCGGCCCGGGTGCTGCGCGAAATTTTGCGTGGGACCACTCGATAGCTAACGGGTTCGCCTGGCACTGGGTTATGGATGACAACATCCGGCATTTTTTCCGCCTGCATAAAAACAAGCGGATCCGCGTGGGTGACGGAACCATTTTCCGCTGTATGGAGGATTTTGTGCAGCGGTACGAAAACGTGGGGATGGCTGGCCCGAATTACGCCATGTTTGCCCCGGAGAGGGATAAGCAACCGCCATTCGTTACCAACACCCGAATTTACTCCTGCAATCTTATTCGTAATGACCTCCCGTTTCGGTGGCGAGGGCGTTACAACGAGGATACGGATTTATCGCTGAGAATGCTGAAGGCGGGATGGTGCACGGTTCAGTTCAATGCGTTCCTGCAACAAAAAATCCAGACGCAAAAAACAAAGGGTGGAAACACTGCTGAGTTTTACGCGAAAGAGGGTACGTATAACAAAAGCAAAATGCAGGTTGAGATGCACCCTGATATTTCCCGTATGACGTACCGCTTTGGGCGTGTCCATCATTACGTTGATTATCGGGGATTCAAAAAACTGCGTCTTCGCCTGAAAGAGGATATTGAACTGCCTGCCGGCACTAATGACTACGGAATGGTACTGCATATCAAATCGTAGAGGTGCTTATGTTCGTTCGTGAAAAAGTAGAGGCGTTGGCCGCCCGTCGTCTGACGGAACAGCAGATTGCAGACGTGCTCGATATTGATATGGACGAACTGAGACAGGACAGGGAGAGGTTAGCGCTATTTCGTGAGGCCATCCGTATCGGGACGGCAAAAGGCGAGGCCGAATTGCGAGGGGCGTTATACAAACGCGCCCGTAACGGTGACGTATACGCCTATAACGAGCTGATGAGACTTTCGCGCAGTAAGGACAGTGATTGATGAGCAAACCCGACTGGAAGGCGCTGCAATCTCAGTTTGCTGCCGCTCACGCCAGTACGGGTATAAAGCTGAAAGACTGGTGTGAACAGCAGGGATTGGTTTACGACACAGCCCGCCGCTACATAAAAAAGTCTGCGCAGAATAATGCGCAAAAAAAAACTGCGCAGATAGTTGCGCAGAATCCAGATAAAGCCGCTCCAGAGCAAGGGGAGGGAAAAGGGAAGGCAGTAAAAAACTGCGCAAAACCTGATCCCGAAAGATCCCCTTTTTGTGCAGATCTATCGGATAAAGAAAAACTGTTCGTTTCCTACTATCTGGAGTGCCGCAATAAGTATGAGGCATACAGGAAGGCAGGTTATACCGGAGGCGACAGAAACGCCCGGATGCTGTATCGCAAGCCAGCGGTGGCGAGAGCCATTAACCAGGGCATTGAGCAGTTAACCGAGCAGGCCATATTAAACGCCCAGGATATTCTCAGGCACTGGCATGAAATCGCGATTGCCGATCCCGGCGAGATTTCTCAGATGCGCCGTGTGTGCTGCCGTTACTGCTGGGGATTCGATAACCGTTATCAGTGGATTGATGAAACTGAGTATGACAAGGCCGCCGCCAAAGCAGCGAATGACAGCAAGCCGCCGCCGGATCAGTCAGGTGGATTTGGTTTTGTGGCTAACGACGACCCCAACCCTGATTGCCCTAAATGCGCAGGTGAGGGCATCGAAGATGTTTTCCTTGCTGATACACGGGATTTAGTAGGCCCGGCTCGTCGTCTTATTGCCGGGGTGAAGAAAACTAAATTCGGTATCGAGGTCATGACGCGTGACCAGGACGCTGCACTGAAAAACCTCGCAGCTTTCCACAATCTGGCCTCCAGCGAACAGGATAGAGAACTTCGGTTACTCGAAATCGAACGTGCCCGCCTGAGCAATGAAAAAATAAAAGCTGAAATCGAAAACCTCCGTAACGGTGATTCTAACGACACAATCGTGGTTCATGGGGCGCTTGATACTCCTGACGGAGAATGAACACAGGTATAAATACATGGCAAAGGAAATTTTTATTCCAAAGCTCCATGCGGGGCAATTTCGCATATGGAGAGAAGGGCGTCAGCATCAATATAATGTCGTGCGCTGTGGTCGTCGTTATGGGAAAACCGTCATGCTGGTGAGTTTGGCGTGTTCATATGTAACGCATAAATTTCACAAACCGGGGACGGATCGAAAGGAAGGGGGAAAGGTTGGCATTTTTACCGCTGAATATCGACAGTATCAGGAAATATTCGATGCTCTGATTGAGATACTTGGCCCCCTTATAAAAAATCAGTCGCGTAGTGAAAAGCGAATCCTGCTTAAGAATGGTGGGAAAATAGATTTCTGGGTGACTAACGATAATAAGCTGGCAGGTCGTGGGCGTGAATATGATATTGCGCTTATAGATGAAGCTGCATTCACCAAATCACCGGAAATGCTTGAAGAAGTTTGGCCGAAATCAATTAAACCAACATTACTTACCCGACGCGGTAAAACGTGGGTGTTTTCGACGCCAGACGGGATTGACGATAATAATTTTTTTTACGCTCTTTGCCACGATAAAGAATTGGGTTTTTACGAGCATCATGCACCCACTTCAGGAAATCCATTTGTTCCACCTGACGAACTGGAAAAAGAGCGTCAGACAAATGATCCGCGAGTTTTTCAGCAAGAATTTGAGGCAGAGTTTATCGACTGGTCGAAAGATGCGTTGCTGGACGTCAATAAGCTGCTGGTGAATGACCTGCCTGTTGAGATGCCTACCACCTGCGACATGATTTTCGCAGTGGCCGATACCGCGCTGAAAGGTGGTACTGATAACGATGGCACCGGATTCGTTTATTTCGCCTATGAAGAAACCTACTCAGAGCCGCGGCTGACCATTATTGACTGGGATGTAACGCAGATTAAAGCGTCGTTACTCCCGGAATATATGCCGGGTGTTTACGACAACCTCGAACGGCTGGCGAAGATTTGCCGCCCCCGTCATGGGAGCCAGGGCGTTTTCATGGAAGACGCTGCAATGGGGGCCATCCTCAACCAGAAAGCCGAAACCGAAGAATGGGATATGAAGCCCATAAAATCGGTATTGACCTCTAAGGGGAAAGACGAAAGGGCAGTTTTGGCGTCCGGTCATCACTGGCAGGAAAAAGCAAAAATCGCCAAACCTGCTTTCGATAAAACGGTCGAGTTTAAGAAAAAGACCGCTAACCACCTCTGGCGCCAGATTGCCGGTTTCCACCTGGCCGACCCGAAAGCGCATAAACGCGCTGATGACCTTTTCGACTGCTACACGTACGGCCTGATCATCGCGTTCGGGAACTACGAGGCACTGTAAACAGGGACTTCTGTAATGGCAGAAATTCAGATCAATACCAACCTTAGCTCTGAGCTAATGCAGATACTCGATAGCGACGCTATCAAGCCAGGTACCGATGTTGGCTATAACACCTGCAAGCTGCTCTGGCAGTTCCATCCCCTCGGCGGGAAGCTGGTGGAAAAGCCGATCAACATGGCGATGTGCAAACCGCGCTCCTATAACGTCGAAACGGACCCGGATGAACGTGTTGTTCGCCAGTTTCGTGAAGTGTGGGAGCGTATGGGTCTCAATGAGAAGATAAAGAATCTTTTTTACGTTTCCCGTTGTTATGGTGCTGCCGCGATCGGTGTGGGGACGGATGGCGTGACGTGCAAAGACCCGCTGCCGACTTTTGGGCTGAGAGAAGAGGACGTTTATATCAACGTCTGGGATCCGCTTAATGCTGCCAGCAGCATGGTCACCGACCAGAACCCGAATAGCCGGTTCTTTCAGCAGGCGAATGCAACGCTGAAAATAGCGTCAAAAAGCTGGCATCCATCGCGCACGCTGAAAATATTCAACGGCACACCGATTTACCTCGAATACCAGAACTCAACGTTCGGCTTTACTGGCCGCAGCGTGTTTCAGCGTGTTCTGTACCCGATGAAGTCTTATATCGGAACGATGGTGGCAAACAACCTTGTGGCTAAAAAGGCGGGCGTGCTTGTCGCCAAAACCGAACAGAACGGCTCGGTTGCCAGCGGCATCATGGCGGCAGCCACAGGTAAGAAAAGGGAAAACGTCAAAATCTCGGAAAATGAAGGGGTGCTCAGTATTGGCACGAAAGACGATATCGAATCGTTGAACCTTCAGAACATCGATAAAGCTCTCTCTACAGCCCGCGACAACATTATCAGCGACATTTCGGCTGGTAGTGATGTTCCCGCCATCCTTATCAAAGAGGAAGCATTTTCCAATGGGTTCGGGGAGGGGAAAGAGGATTCCAAAGCCATCAGCCAGTATGTCGATGGTGTTCGTCAGGTTATCGAGCCGGTTATGGACTACTTCGAACGCCTGGTACGTTACATCGCCTGGAATGAGGATTTCTACATCTCTTTGAAGAACGATTATCCGGACATTATCACCGAGGATTATCAGACAACTTTCAGGATGTGGGAGCGTGAGTTTGATGCGGGCTGGCAGGAACTGGTGGAAGAGTCGCCGGATAAGCGCAGGGAGAGCGACAGCAAGGTTGTACAGCAAGCCGGTGCATTGTTCTCAATCATGGCGCAACAGCTTGATCCCGAAAACAGGGCGATGGCGGCAGAGTGGTTGGCCAGCGTGACCAACGCCACCGAAACCTACGGTGATTCGCCAATGATCATCGACAAAGAAGCCCTTTCGAAATACCAGCCACCACCACCGCAGGATCCGAATAATGGCGGACAAACGAACCAGCCGTACGAAACTGAAGAGGAAACCTAAAACCCTCTACGAAGTGCTGACCGATGCGATTAATTATTACGTTGATAACGGATGGGATAGCCAGAAATCATTGCTTTCCTGGTGCCAGAAACTACGGGTGGCAGCCAGCCGGGAATCACCCAGCGATGATGTAACACGTAAGCACCTCACCTCTATTTACAGCCGCCTCGTTGTTCACGGTGGCGCTTTACGGGACCAGCCTCCAGACGGACCCAAACAAATCACCCTCGACAAGATTAAGCCAGAACTCCGTAAGGAGCTTGATCGGAGAATCTTTGCCAGCGCCAACCTTATCAAACTGAACCGTGAGCAGGCTATTGAACGTACTGTGCAGCGTTTTCAGGGGTGGGTGACGTCTATCCCTCCGGACGGTGTGAGCGAGATTGATAAAAACGCGCAGAAATCGACTATTCGGAAATCAGTCACCGATCTGGATTTCATCAGTCGCCGGGTGGCAATCGACCAGGGGCATAAACTCGCGAGCAACGTGAAATACCTGCTTTCCGTTCAGGGTGGCGCTATCGCGTTTCGCTGGCATTCCAACTGGCGTCGGCCTGGCTACGACTATCGCGTCGATCACAAGCACCGCGACACGCTTATTTACCTGATCCGCGACTCCTGGGCGGTACAGCAGGGATTGATTAAGCCCGAATACGGTTATTACGACGAAATTACCGCTGCCGGCGAAGAGCCATTTTGCAGTTGTCAGGTGTTTCCGATTTATGCCCCGCAGAAATTACCTGTCGAGTTTTTAACGGAGAAAGGAAAACGTGAATTTAACCGAGCTTGAATTAGCACAGCGAATACGGGACGGCACAGCGCCTTCTCCGATGAAGTTTTCGAACATGTGGCTGGTCAACCTGCGCATTACTGGAACCGGGCTGGCGTACCGGACAGGGCTGAAAGAACACGTATGGCGCGACCCGAATCTCTACCTTAACGATGCATTTCTTCAACGCTGTAACGGGTTGCCCGTTATCACTAATCACCCTGATAAAGCTGTCCTGACGGAGCAGGATTTTACCGAGCGAATCGTCGGTTCGGTGATGTTGCCGTACATCCGAGGGGATGAAGTCTGGGCAGTTTGTCGCATCTACATACGGGACATCGTTGAACAGATCGTGAAGGAAACGGTTTCGACCAGTCCTTCAGTCGTATTTAACAACGCATCAGGCAATGTGGAAGTAATGGATGGTGAAACGAACTTCCTTATCGAAGGCGTGCCCTTCCTGCTCGATCACATCGCTCTGGTAACAGAGGACCACGGCTCTTTGGGAGTGTGGGACAAAGACAAGATCCCCACAGGGGTCGAGGTTTCTAACAAAGGTGACATTGATATGGACGAGAAAATGCTCGAAAGCATCGTCGCGAAAGTAGTTGGCGATGCATTAGGCGGCGTGAATAAGGGATTTGAAACGATCTCTGCACGCATGGATTCGCTGGAATCCGGCATTAAAGCCCGCGCTGATGCGGAAGAAGCGGAAAAGAAAGAGGCAAAGGAAAAAGCCGATCAGGAAGAGCAGAAAAAAGCAGATGCCGCTGCTGAAGAGCAGAAAAAGGCTGATGAAGCGGAAGCCCAGAAAAAGGCAGAGGAAAAAGCCAAAGCGGATGAAGCCGAAGAAGAGCAGCGAAAAGCTGATCAGGCCAAGGCTGATGAAGAAAAGGCCAAAGCTGAGGAGGAGGAAAAAGCTAAATCTGACTCTGACATGACTGAGGCCAGGGTTAAAGCTGACTCCGCTTACGTTGCGTGTGGCAAACAGGCACCTACTCCATTCTCCGGGGAAAAAGCGCTGGATTACCGCAAGCGCGTACTGATGGGAATGCAAAAACACTCGGAAAAGCATAAAGACGTGAACATTCGCGCAATTGCGGATTCTGCGACCCTTTCTGTTCTCGAAGAGGCTATTTACGGCGAAGCGCGGAAATCCATCGAGAATGAAATGAACAACACTCTGGGCCAGTTACACCAGCGTGTTCGCATGGATGAAGCAGGTCGTCGCATTACTGAATACCAGGGCGATCCCAACGTCTGGTTAGCAGCATTCAAAACTCCGGGGCGTCGCCTCGTCAAAATCAACACTCCAGGGAGCATGAACAACCATGGCTGATATTAATTTCGACCCGTTCAAAACACAGGGTTCATTTGCCGGCAGCTTTAACGTCGAATCGCGTGGCCTGACTCAGGGTGACGCGCAGGACGACCCTGCGATCCGCCTGCAACTTTGCTCCGGTACGCTGGATAAAAACCTCGATGCGCCCGTATGGGGCGGTATTGGCGTGGTTGAGTGCGTTTCCACTGTCGCGGAAAACGTAAGCGGTTCAACCATCAAAAAAGCAACAGCTTCGGTCTGCAATGCTTTTACCGTGTTCAACCAGGCGTACCACGGCATCACGACTGCCAGTAACCCGGTACCGCTTTATCTGGCTGGTGGTTCGGTTCACTACTATCGCGTCGGTTCAGGTGCGCGTATTCCATTGCCGATCAGCGCAGCAGTCGCGGCGCTTGCCACCGGTGATGATCCAGTCGGGGCTGATGGTTTTGTCTGGGATATGACGGAAAACTGCGTGGATGTGTATTCCAGTGGTTCTTCCTCTAACCCGAAAGTGAACATCAGCCTGTTGATGGTTTCCCAGCAGGGCAACCTGACAGTGAAAAAAGAAACCAGCGGCAACGTGGTCTGGGAAAACGGCAAGCCTTGTGGCCTGTTCTTGATTTAAGGAGTTATTAATGAGCGCATTCGCACCAGCGATTACCACGGTATCGCCTTCCATGATGCAGCCGGATATTGTCATGCAGTACAGCATGGCTTCCGGCGCATTCGAAATCCTCCCGGGCGGCGCACCTTCTGCTCGTATCGGTTCAAGCGATCTGGTTGTGTACCAGAAATATCTTCGTGCAACGACTCAGGCTCATGTCGGCCAGTCACTGCCGGGCCAGTTACCGTCTGCGAGCATCGTTCCGAGCTATGACCAGATGATGACTTACCGCATTTCGACCCGTTCTCAGTACAGCTATCTCGATACTGATGCGGCGAGCCGTTGGGGTTATTCACTTAACAGCGGTCTGCAACTGGCTAATCGTCAGGGCCACGCGCAGCAGCTTCGCAACATGCTTATTTATGGCGTGAAGGCATCCAACAACGAAGGGATCGCCAACTCACCAAATGCGACCACGGTAAACCTCGGTAGCGACAGCCAGGGCAACGATTCGTACACCACCTGGGACTCCGGTGAAATGGCGAAGTTTGTACTCGGTCTGATTGCCGATCAGAAAACCCGCATGATGTTGCTGGGGCAGGCCCTGACCACCGTTGTTCTGTGTCCTCAGCGGTTCATGAAGGCGCTGGAATGGACTGGCGTTGTTGAACTGACCAGCTATCAACGCCCGGGTGGCGGTACTGAAACTGTCGGTACCATGATTAAAAATATCGCTAACGGTGCCAGCGGTGACGATGTGATCTTCTGTCAGGACGACACGCTGATTGGTAAAGGTGCCGGAGGTACCGATCTTATTATCGTGACCAACCCGGAACTGGTTGTGCCTGAGGCACGTCAGGAACTCAACACCAACATTTTCGCGACTCTGATGCCGAACCAGAAGGCTGTGAACGTGATGTTCTGCGACGTTGCTGCGCCGACTGAAATCCCGTCACCGATGCCGGATGGAGGCATTACCACGCTGTACACCATGCGCTCAACGCCTGGCTGGAACTTCCGTTCTGAAGGCGTGACGCTGCTTTCTGCGAAATACGCGTAATACCCTCGTTGTTTTAACTGGTGGATTTGGGGAGATAACACTCCCCATTTTTTTGAGGAAAATTCATGAAACTTTTTATCGCTAACTGCTCCCGTCAGGCTCATACGTTCAACTACAAACTGCCGGAAAAATCACAGTCCTTTGGTGTGACGATCCCCGCTGGCGGCCAGCACATGATCGATAACCAGTCTGACGTTATTCACCACATCATCAAACAGCATGAGCCGTATGGTTTCCAGCGCTGCGACAAAGTGGACAAAACATTTTCTGGCATCTGCTATTCCATTGATAAGCCGCTGACCGTTGGGCGCATCGAAGAGAATGCGGAGCAAAAAACCGAAAATCTCGACGATATGTCTCAGGCTATTCTTGAGGCTAACGCCGTGTCGATGAGTAATGCTGTTGATAAAGCTGTCATGCAGAGTGGCGAAACGCCTAAACCGGGTGAAGTTGTCGTTGAAATAACCGGTGAGGCCGTCAACGTTGAACAGGATAACCCACCGAAACTGAATAAAACGGTAAAGGTACAAAAATAATGACCATTCGCCCGACGTTTGAGGGATACCTCGCATTCGTTCGTGGCGTGATGGGCGTACCTGAAACAGCTATTTCCGATGATGATCCCACGCTGAAATGCTGTTACTGCTCGGCACTTGAGCTTATCCCGAAAAATCTGGGGCTGGAGTGCCTGCCCATTATCTACACGAACACCGTTTATAACGCTGGTGGCTCGCTTTTGCTGCGTTATGGCCCCGGTGATTTCTTCATTGAACAGCGAAAAAAGCTGGGTCTGAATACGCCAGTGTACGGGCTGGTTAATTCCGCTGCCGATCAGGGAACATCGGGTTCAATGGCTATCAGCGATGCGCTCAATAATCTGACACTGGCCGACCTGATGATGATGCAGGATCCGTATGGTCGTCAGGTTATTGCGGTACTGATGGAAATGGGTCCGCTTTGGGGGTACACGCCGTGAAAGTCTGTCTGGGTGTCATTGATATGCCGTATGACTACGGCGACACGTCGGCTACCACGTTTGAAGTCGCTGAAGAACTTCAGGACAGGTACCAACTCTTCACCCATTTTTTTGAAACGCACTCTGACGAGATTTGCGCCGAGGTGGGCGAAGCTGTTGCTTATTCGCTTATCAATCACATCCAGCATGGTGCGCCGTTAACTCAGGGAGAATTGCTCGGGGAAACTATGCAGCAGTTCAACATTTTTCTCGAACGCGAGGAAATGGCAGGGTTAGCTGTAGATGGTGTGCCGACACAGGCCGCGCTGGAAGGTAAAAACTCGCGCCTGAAGCAGGAGAAGGGGCCGCGTCGTCCGTCCTTCATTGATGGCGGTCTATTCAAATCATCTTTTGTTGCATGGATAGGTGACGATGCCGAGTCTTGACGAATTAGCCGAGCAGACCGGGAGCCAGTTATCAGGTGTATTGCAGTCAGCAGTCGAAACAATATCGTCAGGTCAGGAAATTAATTTCACTCTTTATGTGAAACAGGTTTTGCCGCTTGATGGTTTTGTTTATTGGGTCAACGCCTCGATTGTGAGCCCTGACGAGCTGGCCCGGTTGGGTCTGTCAGATGTTCCATTGAACCGCCCGGTCAAAGGCAGCCTACACAGGCAGGTTGTGACCGAGCAGAACGATACAACCTCACGCGATGTAAACAGCATCATCTTCACGCCTGTAGAACCTGCCGACGATTTCAACGTTGAGGATCCAAACGCTATCTACCTCGGTGAATATGACGGGACGCAGTTTGCTTTCTCCCGGATGGAAAGCCGATACACGCAGTCCGGCATTTTCCATTACCGCGGCATGGCGATACTTCCGACCATGCGGTCGCAGATTATCGACAGTCCGGACGACATCAGCGACGAACAAATCATCTCGAACAGCACGCCTATCTGGCTAGCGCTGAAGCAGTTCGCCACCGTTTACCCGTCCTACCTTGTGCCCTCAAACCTGAAACCTCCGTACATCGCCGCTGACGTACGCAGCACCACGCCGCTTCAGGTGGCCCCGCTGACGTACAACGGCGTGCGCTATCAGCTGGCGCAGGACTCAGTGCGCGTGACGCTTTACGGATTCAGTAACCAGAAGGCGCTCGATTTTGTCGACTTTGTTGTGGAGTCGGCGCTCGCCGGCGATGAATTCGGTGTGACCAACATTCCGATCATCAGTGACGCTAAATCCAACCAGGTGGAAATCAACGCACTGGCGAAGAAAAAAACGGTGGATTTCGACGTGAATTATTACCAGGCCACCACGCGGGACATCTCCCGGCAGCTCATCAAAGAAGTCATTTTTAATTACGAGGTTAAATAATGGGATACGAAATTGTCACCGTTAACGTCTCGCAGACGATCGGGGCCACGCCCTCAAATCTTCAGCAGATGTCGGCTGTTTTGTCGTTTGGTGCTACTACACAAGAGCCGGGTAAGCCTGTTCTTCTCACTCAGTCTTCGGACATCACCGATCTGGTTAATATTCCGATTGTGTCACTGAATGCGGAAAATTCTTCCTACGGTTCTGACTTCACTCTGACAGTGCCGGATGATGTGAAAATCGACCGCGATCCGGGCAGTGAAATCGAAATCACTATTGTTGGCTGCTCTCCCACTACCTGGAACGGCACGTTCACGGCGACGCTGGGACTGGCAGGTTCATTGACCTGGACAGACAGCACCTCAACGCTCGATGGCTCACCGACTACGTTGGGACAGTTCACTCTGGCTAACAGTGATCTGCTTGTTACTGCGGTTGATACGTTTTTCGCTCAGGGTCAAAAAGTGGGGACTTATCTCCTTGAACTCGGGTACCAGAAGGATGTTACAAAGAACGAAGTCGCTGCATTGAAGCTGTATATGCAGGAGCCGCTTAAGCGTTTCTACGCTTATCTGGTACCGGAAACGTGGAAGGGCGACACAGACTTTATCACGCTGGCCAAACTCTACACCGCCAGTGACGCGAAACAGTATTTCTACGTGTTGGAGGATACACCGAAGGATAGCAACTACATCTCTCCGTATGCCAGTATTAAGTCGATTGTCGCAATGGCTGACGATACCTACCCGACGACCAACGCGGCGGTTGCCGATATGTGGAATTTCGTTTCCGCATCTCCATCCGAAGTGAACAAAGTCCCGCCGATGGCATTCCGCTATCTGCAAGCGGTCAACGCCAACAAGGCGAAAAATAGCATTCTTAGCACGATGGATGCGCAGAACATCAACTACGTCGACACCGGGGCCGAGGGGGGCATTTCTAACACCATCCTGGTGAAAGGGGTGACCAGCGATGGCAATGATGCGACGTACTGGTACAGCGTTGACTGGGTACAGATTAACGTCGACATGGCCCTGGCGAACGAAGTGATCAACGGCAGCAACAATCCGATTAACCCGCTTTACTACGACCAGGATGGAATTGACCGACTCCAGCAGCGTGCGCAAAGCGTGTTTAACACGGGCATTGCCTATGGGCTGGTAAATGGCCCGGTTACGGTGAACGCTATTCCGTTCAAACAATACGTCAAAGACAACCCCAACGATTACCAGATTGGTCGTTATGCTGGGCTGTCAGCAACGTACACGCCGATGCGCGGCTTCACAAAAATCATTTTCAACATCAACGTGACAATGCAGCTTTCCTAAGGAGTTGAACCGTGCCGAATCCAATGATTCCTGTTGGCACGCTTAACCGCGTACGTGCCAGTATCAAATTTACCGACCATGCCGAACTCAACGTTTCGGCTTCATATCTTGCTAAGGAGGGTATTGAGTTGACCTTCCAGGGGAATATGACCGATTTCCTCCCGGCCATGACCGGAGCCGTTCAGTCACCTCAGCCGTACATGATTATGCAGGCTAAGGTACACCTGTTGCGCAGCCAGTCCCTTGGATCGCAGTACAAAACGCAGTGGGAAGCGAACTCTGCAATTGGCGATGCTCAGGTGTATTCGGACAGCAAAGTTTTTGGCGATTTTCAGCTTTTGAATACTGCCATCACGAGTGTGGCTGACATGAGCTTCGCAGGCGGTGAGCCGGGCGTTGCCCTTACTATCACTGGAACCTATTACATCAACTCGGAAATGTGGGATCTCTGATGAAAATTTCTCGAAACCTGAACCTGATCGTTCCTGTCGAAACTGAACTGGGTACGGCTTACGTTCATTCTGCGCCAATCTCGAAAGAGGTTTACCGCGAGCACTTCCTGATTTTGGCTAAAACTTTCGCGGCAATTTTCACTGAAGGGCTGGGAATTGTTGCCGGACCTCGGGTGGCATATCTCTTCCTCGAAAAAATCGCGAAAAGCAATGATGCCTGGGATGGTTCAAACGGCGTTCACAACACTCTGGTCAACGAGATCATTCGCCTCTCAAGTCTGGTCTATCCAGTTGAGGGAAAGGGGTGGGATACCAAACCGCTGGATGTGGCGCTGGAGCGTGAAATTGTCGATATGGATGATGTGATCGGCGAACTCGTTTTTTTTACATGCGTCTCGTCAGTGAACAAACCAAATCAGGCGAAGGAAGTTATGGACCAGGTCAATGGAGTATGGGGCAGTCAAACCACGTCCTTGAGTCTTATGGACTGGACTGCTTCATTGCAGACGTTGAAGCCTGCCGCCAATACTGGCGAGACGGTGAACACGTCATCTCAGAAATTCTCGACTTCTCCGCCGGAGTCGGATTCCCCGAACTCTGGACAGATAGCGGAATAAACCTGAAAACAGCGGCTCAGTTACGTGAGCTGCTGAAACTTAAACCGCCGCGGGGGTTGTTCTGATGGCAGGGAATCAGCTTCCAGTTTTGACGCTGGATTTCGACGACGAAAAAATCAAGGCGCTCCACGAGATCGCCGACAAATTTAAGGCAGCTATCGCCGTCGGGCCGGGTGGTTTTCCGGTCCCGGCTCTCACGGCTCGGCCACCAGCCAAAAAACCTGAAGAGCAGACAGGGAAAAAGCCGGATGCGTCCGGTTTCGACAAGTTCATGAAGGGGCTGAACAAGGAAGCCCAGGGCACACTGAAAACCTTCACGCTCATCAATAAAACTCTCGGGGCTACCACCAGTACGCTGAAGGGGCTGTTTGCCACCACCATCAGTTGGGGGACTAAAATTGCGGCGCTGAGTGTTGCGGGGCCGTTTGGCTATGGGCTGGTGGCCCGCCACGTTGCCGATCAGTATCGCACCGCGCAGGGTTTGAATGTCACCTCCGGACAGATGCAGGCGGCCAACAACGTTTACGGTACTCGTATCAGCAACACCAGCAATATCATGCAGGCGCTGGCGGGAGTACAGAACGATCCTAATAACCCGCAATATGCCGGGATTATGTCGTTGGGCATTAATCCGCAGGCTGGCGCAGCTGAGAACATGCCTAAGCTGCTGACGGGCGTTTCGCGCCTTTTACAGCAGTACAAAGGCACAGGTGTGTCGCAATCCGTCCTGAAAGGCTACGGTCTCGATGGCGTGATCGATGTGGCGACCGCTAACCAAATTCTGGCGAACAGTGATCGTCTGCCGCAGTTGAATAAGCAGTTCGCTGAACAGTCACAGGTTCTTGACCGGGATATGGGTAGCGGCACTCAGCAGAAATACCAGGATGTAACTGCAAAGTTTGAGTACAACGCCGACCGGATTGGTAACTCTTTCCTGAAGGCGCTGGCGAAGCTGAGCGGCCCTATCGGTAAAATCTCCGATAATCTGACCGCCAGCATTGAAAAATTCCTCAACGGTAAAAACGGGAAAGCTGTATTCGACACGCTGGCAAGCGGCCTGCAAAAACTGGGTGACTGGCTGGGTGGAGATAGCTTCCAGACCGACCTTAAAACCTTCGCAGATTGTGTAAAGGCCATCGTTACAGCGCTGGGCCAGGCCATTAAGTGGATAGCCGGTAATGTTCCGGGAGTGGATCTGTCAGGGGCAGGGAAAGGGCCGGATCAGGTAAACCCAATCCTTAAAATGTATGGGGATGAATACCTGAATGGGAAACTACCAGGTTCAAATCCAGCAACAGGAAAGTACACCGGAATTTGGTCCGATAAAAACATTTTTGATAAGAATGGCCTTGGTTATCACATGCCAGGTAGTCAACTGGCTTCTTTGAAAACTAGATTTGATAAGGTTGCCCAGGATAACCAACTACCAGCTGGGCTACTTGGCGCTGTAGCAATGAAAGAGTCCAGTGGTAACCCGTTGGCTTACAACAAAAAGTCAGGGGCTGCCGGACTCTTCCAGTTTACTACCCCGACAGCGGCTGGCTATGGATTGTCGACAATGGAACGCTTTGATCCAGAGAAGTCTGTCGATGCTGCTGGCAAATATTTCCGCGACAATCTGAACAGATACGGTGGGGATATTGCAAAAGCGCTGGCCCAATACAACGGCGGGAATATTGCAGTATCGAAGGACGGTAATCTCAATCTCAAAAAAGAGACTGTCGATTATCTCCTGAATATTCTGCCGAAAGTGCAGGGGGCAGTTGAGCAGCATCCGGGCATTCTCCAACAGTTGAGTGACGCGAGCAGCACCCTTGGCAAGGGGAGTGTTAGCGATCGGGCCACAATCAACCTCCAGGTAAACGAAAAGCCAGGCTCCGATATTCAGGCTCAGGTTCAGGGGATCTACATAACGCCGAGGTAACGCATGGCATTGAACTACTTTGGTCAGGCTTTCCGTCTGGCCTTCGAGGTTTCGCCGATAATTCTTGTTGAGGGCATTGCCTCCGAAATACCCGGGGGCATGATGCCGATCGCGGTTCTGACCGAAGGTGTGAGTATTGTTGATGGTCTGCTTCACGGTGAACTCTCCGGACCAACAGCCCACTTCACTCCAATGGCCGGAACTTCACTAATCAGGCAAGAAATCGGAACGCTCAATTTTTACAACATGGCGACGGCGGCTAACTCGGTTATCAACCGTCCGAACCAGGTGCGAATGCAGATGCTACGCCCTGCATCCACGAAGGATGGAGGGTACGCAACCAAGGGGATCACCTTCACCGCCCTGAAGCTGGCACTGGATAAGCACAATCAGAGCGGTGGGTATTACGTCGTGATGACGCCCTCGTATATTTACACTGGTTGCCTGATGCGTTCGATGATCGATGTGTCGGGATTCTCTGAGCAGAACAAGCAAGTTCAGCACACATGGGAAATTGAATTTGAGCAGCCACTTCTCGCAATATCACAGGTGGAAGCGGCGCTAGGCGGTCTGATGAGTAAATTTGAATCGGGAATGCCAACAACCTTTTCAGCAGATACAAAATCCTGGTGGAGTAATGGTGATCTGATTCCTGCCATTCCGAAATTATAGGCTACTCAATGACAACAACGATTGCTTTTGCTCCTGACGGGAAAACACCTTTTTCGTTCCAGGCAACAGTAGGTGGCGCGAAGTTATTCGCGACCGTGCCTTATAACATCTACGCCAATCGGTATTACCTTAGGCTAACAGATGGTCAAGGCCAGGTCGTGGCGTACGTACCACTGGTTGGATCTCCTGACGATTATGACATCAACTTGGCGCTCCCCTATGCGCCGGGATCTCTCGTCTATCGGGTCAGTTCTAACCAGTTCGAGGCGACCTGATGAAATACTACAGACTTGAGCTAACCGACAAAAATGGCAAAACGCCACTGGATGATACTGGTAACCTAATCGGACCGTTTGACAGCTCGCGGACTCCCGGGTCAGCGCTGCAAATACAGTTCGATGCGCTAATCACTGGATATGACGTTGTTTCCAGCGGTACCAGAATCTCCCTGTTTGGCGTGCCAATTTCAATGCTGCGGGAGAGCACGCAACTGGCAGGTTGTCAGGTGGATTTGATCGCCGGCTTTTCTGCTGGCCTGCCACTGGCAAATCCTAATCAAGCTGGGCTTATTCTCAGTGGGCAGATTTATAACCCTTTCCCGGTATGGCAGGGTACTAACCAGTCTCTTAATTTCGTGATAAACCCAAGTCCATTGTTGAATGACAAAGGGCAGGAGAACAGCATCACCCTAGACGGGAAAAAGGGGGAAAAATTAAGTGATGTGCTTAACCGCGCACTGACCGCTGCGTACCCAGGCTTTGCGATTGAAATCGCGATCAGCGATCAACTGGTTCTTCCGGAAGATGCTGTCGGCGTCTATTCCCGTTTAACTCAACTTGCTGCCGTAATTCGAAGTCACTCTTTCTCTTATGTAAATCGCGATGATTACACCGGGGTGCAGATGGTGATGCAAAACAAAATCATCCGGGTCTTTGACAATGAGGTTGGTGACGCTGGCGGCATCCAGATTCTTCCTCAGGAACTCGTGGACCAGCCGAACTGGATTGGAATGTTCAGTGTTTCGTTCAAATGTCCCATGCGTGCAGATCTGCGCTGTGGTGATGTGGTGGAGTTGCCGCAAAATATCATTTCTGGCCCTGGCTCACTGCTTTCGGTTAACACAGAACGCTCGTACTCATCGCTACGTGACCGGGTGAATTTCTCAGGTAAATTCCTCGTCACATCCGTGCGCCATGTCGGTGATTTTCTTAACCCTGATAACACCAACTCCTGGGTCACAATCTACGAGGCCGTCGTGCTGGCGAAGAATACAACATGAGCAATGGACAAACTTTTCCTTTCCTGAAGGCTCTCAATAACGCGATTCATACGGCAAATGAAGACCTGGCCGCTATATCCGGCCGATCTCTACCTTGTCATGTTGTTGCGGTTGACGGGCAGATTGTCACAGTGCAGTTCGATATGCTTCCTGATGGCACTCAGTACCCGCAGACAACCCTTCCTGTCGCTACTTTTGAATACATCAGATACCCGATACAGAAAGGTGATAAAGGGGTGACCGTGGCTGCTGATGTTTCGCTGCGAGGGGTATCAGGCTTGGGGGCCGGGATTGCTAGCAGGTCGTTAACGCTATCACTGGTTCCACTGTTCTTTGTACCTTTATCCAATGCGGGTTGGACGAAGGAGGAACCGAACAAAATAGTGCTATATGGTCCTGATGGTGCCATTCTGAAAACGGCGGACGGAGCCAGTTCTGTAACTGTTGAGCCGGGAAAAATCACCGAAAAGGCAGATGAGATACATCTGGAGGCGACCAATATTTTCCTCAAAGGCGTTATCCACCTGAACGGCTCGATTGTGCAGGATGCCAGCGAGATGAGCGATACGACAGCAACGTTAATTGGTCCGCTGAATGTTACCAATGATGTAATCGCAGATGGGGTTAGTCTGACCAAACACCCACACGCTGTTGAAGGAGTGCAGAGCGGAGGAGACACCGTCGATTCTAAACCACCTACACCAACTGAATAAGGGCTACCAATATGAGGACGTGGGGGCGCGTTACTGACGCGAACGGGAAAAAAACGTGGGTACTGGTCGAGCCTGATGCAAACGGGGATTTCTCATACGGCTGGCTGACTACTCTTATCCAGACGCTAAAGCTCGGCTTGGGGGAGTCGCCGTTCTATGCTCAGTACGGTATTCCGGCGCAGCAGTCGATAGTTCAGCAGGTTTACCCTGACTATTACGTCAACATGGTACAGCAGCAGTTTGCTGGATACTTCGCATCACTGACAATATCAAAAGTAGATGGGGCTGCTAACCCCACCTATAAAATTGATGTTATTTTTCTAAGCGGAGTTAGCTATCAAAAAACGGTGGCTGTTTGATTCGATGTATGATCGGGATAGTCAGTTGCTAATAAAAACAGTATCAGTGTAACTGCCAGTGCGGGTGTTCACTACTTCATTTGTTTTACGAGAACGAATATCAACCTTAATGCCCATAAACAAGTTTGGCTCAGCCATGGACGCCTTAAGAGTGAATGAGGATGGAAGAAGAATATCAAAAGTTAGCGCTTGTTTATCATAAATATTTGTTGGTCCTAATTTTCCAGAAGTGCTAATGCCACAGTCCGCTGGTTTGTACATGTTAAAATTTTTTTTGTTATAGCAATAGATCTCTGCCTTGAATGGATATGCGGTTATAGATGCAGACTGAAAATCATGTTTTGATTCTGTGTCGCGTGCTCTAGCTTGTGATTCTATTTGTTCAGTACGTATTTTATTTGCTGCATTATTTTCTTCAACTTGTTGTTGCGCATCCCATTTTGAAAGAAATTTGTACTCTATTTTTTTCTGCTGAGACCATCGGCCTCTAGATATAAGAAATCCTTGTTCAGATGTTCCATTTTCATGAGTGACGGTGACTGGGCATTCAGTTGAGTCTCCATCGCCAAATTTTACATTACCTGTAGGAGTTATTTTCTGAATTTTATTGATCTCTGTACTATTTAATTCATTGATTATTTTTTCATTAGTTATTTTGTTTGTGTAATTACCAATGCTTAGACAATCAGAAAGATCTGTCTGGTGTGCATATGGTACGCATCCGGATGTGATCATTGTTATTAATAGCAGTAATTTTTTCTTCATAAATTATCCTTAGGGGAGAATATGTCTGATCTGCCCATAATCATGACCGAGGCGGGGGCACAGCCCACGCCGCCGAAGACCATTTTAGCCAGTCTGATTTCTCGTGTCGCTGCAAAAGTACCTGGCTACACCGCAAACCTGCCACCGGGACTGATAACCGATATGGCTGGTACAGGCACAGGAGCGATTGCACTGATTGATCAGCTACGTGTCGATCTTATCAATTCATGTAGCCCATACGGCGCTAATATCCCGCTGCTGATGCAGTTAGGTAACATTTACGGCGTGCAGCAAGGGGAGGGAACAAACACATCCGTGTATGTGGTGTTCTCTGGCCTTCCGGGATTCCCTATACCGAAGGGCTTTACTGTTGGCGATGGAAATAACCAGTACGCGGTGGTGCGTGATGCGGTAATCCCCTCAAGCGGACAAACTGAGCCTTTGTACTGCCTGGCAACGTCTGAGGGTTCCTGGGCGGTACCAGAAGGTTCAGTTACGCAGATCATCACTTCGGTACCGAAATCTCAGCCAGTAACCTGTACTAACCTTGTTGCTGGCCTTCCAGGCGAAGGAGAACAAAGCTATTCATCTTATCGTGCACAGGTGATGCAGGCGGGGATGATGGCAGTACAAGGTACACCCGACTGTTTTCGTTCATTATTGCAACTGGTAGATGGAGTGCAGAAAAACCTCATCTCGTACCGGCAGGCGGCGCTTGGAAAATGGGTTGCTGTTGTAGGAGGTGGAGATCCGTATGAAGTTGCTTATGCTATTTACAAATCCGTACCGGATATATCCATCCTGACAAACGATGTGAGTAATCCATCAGGTGATGAGGTGGAGAAAAAAACAATTGAGATCGATGTTTACCCCGATGTGTATCGTATTCCTTTTGTAGTGCCGTCATCCCAGAATGCGATGATTTTTATTACCTGGAATACGGCATCAACAAGTTATATCGACCCTGATGGGATGGCTAAGGCAGTTCAGCAAAATATTGTCGATTATGTGAACTCTGTTGCTGTAGGTCAGCCAATAAATATCTTTGAGATACAGGAAATATTTCTTAACTCCGTAAAAGATTTAGTGCCTTTATCTTTAGTTTCAATGATTCAGGTTCAGGTCGGTATTAACGGTAAAATCAAACCACCTGTTGACAACTCCAGTCTGGTATATGGCGATACTTACGCCTATTTTTCTACGTCTACCTCCCAAGTTCAGGTTAAACAATATGAAGGATCTAACTAAGAAAATAATCCCCGCATATCCCTTCGTTCAATACAGAGATGACAAAAACATAGTGGCTTTTTTTGAGTCATACAACGAGATTGCACAGGAATATTTAGATTATCTTAATAATCTTAAGTTGCCATGCTGGACGTCATCGCTAATTATTGGCGAACTTCTGGACTGGATCGCTATGGGTATATATGGAGAGGAGAGGCCATTATTACAGGTGTCAGAAGATGCAATTGCTCGAGGAGCGTATAATACCATTGAGTACAATGTTATAGCTTACGCCAGGATGAAAAATTATATACCTGGCTCAGCATCCTATGTCCCTGATGATTACTTCAAAAGGATTTTAACATGGAATTTTTATAAGGGCGATGGGACTCATTTTTGTATTGACTGGCTTAAGCGTCGGGTTGCGCGTTTCATTCATGGTGTAAATGGCGTAGACCCATGCTTGCAAAGTACGTATGACGTTAGTGTAACAGTAGATGCAGGAATGTTTTCAATTGCCATACCGGATTATGGAGATGGTGTTGGGCATTTTCTCAAGGATGCCATTGATCAGTCTTTGGTTAAACTGCCATTTATTTATGAGTATTCGACAACGGTGGTTGTGAAATGATTACAGGATTCGGTAACAACGTAATTTCGTCACTGGCGGCAGATATTACCGCCAGCCAGACCACCCTTCAGGTGATGCCAGGTAACGGAAAGGTTTTTGCTAAATTGCTCACCAGTGATTATACGAATGCTTCGAATAATCTTCGCGTGTACGCAAAAATAACGCTGACAGATGCCAAAGAAACCGTTTTTGAGGTATGCCACCTTACCGCAGTGAGTAACGATATGCTGACCGTAGTACGCGGGCAGGAGGGAACCACGGCGAAAGGGTGGGCACTGAACGATGTGGTGGGTAATTTTGCGACCCGCGGCTCTGAAAATCAGTTTGTACAAATAGAGCAATTGCAGAGCGGACATTATACGGCGGGTGTTGCTGGCGGTACGGCGAATGCGCTGACGCTGGAACTGCCGGCCACGTATTTCCTGCACGGAAATACAGACTGGACGTTGAGGACTCCTCTGGTTGTTATCCCGCAACTGAATAATACCGGGGAAGCCACGCTTCAGCTTACTCTTGGGGGTAAAGTTTCGGGGAATTATCCGCTGCTAAAAAAGGGCGGTCAGAAGCTTGGTGCCGGTGATTTACTTAAAGATGTTCCTTTCCTCTGCATTCCCGACAGGATGAAAACTTTTTTTTCGGTTCTGAATCCCTCCGGCGTCAGTTTCGACACTTACCCTGTCGGGGCACCCATCCCCTGGCCGTCAGACGTAACCCCGGCAGGATATACGCTGATGTCAGGTCAGGAGTTTAACAGACAGCAGTACCCGCTTTTAGCGGCAGCATACCCTTCAGGCCGGCTGCCGGATATGCGTGGCTGGATTATAAAGGGTAAACCGGAGAGCGGTCGCGCTGTGCTCTCGGTGGAGCAGGACGGTATTAAAAGCCATACGCACACGGCCTCCGTCAGCAGTGTCGACCTGGGAAGGAAGATGACCAGCTGGTTTGATTACGGCTCAAAACAGACGACAACGTTTGACTACGGCGGCAAGGGGACTGACGCGCAGGGGGCGCACAGTCATGCCTTTCCCTATAACCCGTGGACAGGCGAACAGAGCGGCGGTCTGGCTGCCGGACAAAGAACAAGCGGTGCATGGACGGCGGACCGGTCGTCGACTGACGGTCAGCACGGCCATACGGTTTACATTGGCCCTCATGACCACTGGGTCGGTATCGGTGGTCATAATCATTATATCGATATGGGGGCGCACGGTCACAGCGCCACCATTGACGCGACAGGCAATGCGGAAAACACCGTTAAAAATATTGCGTTTAACTACATTGTGAGGCTTGCATGATTAAGCTGATTCTTTCCGCGCCGGTTCCGGCGATGGCACAGGCGTTCGACAGCGCCTTTTCCGCTATACCGGACGTCACCGTGCATCGCGGTCCGTTTGAAACACTGGAGGCGTTTGACTGCATGGTCAGCGCCGCCAACAGCTTCGGCCTGATGGACGGCGGCGTTGATGCGGCCATTACGGCGTTTTTCGGGACGCAGCTTCAGACACGGGTGCAGAACCGTATTATCAGGGAGTATCTGGGGGAGCAGCCGGTGGGTACCGCGTTCGTTATTGAAAGCGGGAACAGCAATCATCCCTGGCTGGTGCATGCCCCGACCATGCGCGTGCCACAGGCAGTCGACGGCACTGATGCGGTGTACAACGCCACCCGCGCGGCGCTGCTGGCTATCCACCAACATAACCTGAATGCCACGGATGATAAGAAAATCCGTACCGTTGTGTTCCCGGCGATGGGTGCCGGATGCGGGCGGGTGCCACCGGAGAGTGTGGCCCGGCAGATGCTGCTTGCCTGGCAGAGCGTCATCTTACCGACACGGAATATCAGCTGGCAGTATGCGACAGAGCGGCAGCGGGCAGTATTTAACACAACGGCATATTGCCCGTCGGCAACCTGCTGCCCGAACGCCGGCACAGGATACATCGGGCTCGGGGATTACAGAACCACCTGTTCCCGTACGGGCCAGCCCTGCATCAGTCTGAAACATCAGGCTGATGATGTTCTGAGCGGGGCGTATCAGCAGTCTACGCATGTGACACCTGGTTCTCATTCTCACGGTGTCCCTTCATCCACATGGGGGCGCCATGACCATAATCCTTCCATCAGCATCGGTGCACACAGCCACGGAGTAAAAAAATGACCTTTAAGATGAGCGAAAAAGCACAGACACTGAAAGTCTATAACCTGCGGGCCGACACGCAGGAGTTTATTGGTGCGGGGGATGCTTTCATTCCGCCCCATACCGGACTGCCTGCGAACTGCACGGACATTGCGCCGCCTGATATCCCTGCCGCTCATGTGGCGGTATTTGACCCGGATAAGGCAAAATGGTCACTGGCAGAGGACCACCGGGGCAGGACGATTTTTGATACCGGAACGGGGAGAGAGATTTATGTTACCGTGCCGGGACCTCTGCCCGACAACACGACCTCACTTGCGCCTGACGGTCAGTATCAGAAATGGGACGGCAGAAAGTGGGTGAAGGATGATGAGGCTGAAAAAGCGGCACGGCTGCGTGATGCAGAAAACCAGAAGAGCCGCTTGATGCAGACAGCGAATGTGAATATCGCCCCACTGCAAGATGCGGTTGATCTCGATATTGCTACGGATCAAGAAAAGCGACTATTAACGGACTGGAAAAAATATCGCGTATCACTGAACCGGGTGGATACGTCAATCCCACTTGATATTGAGTGGCCCCAAACGCCATCAAACTAAGGTTTGGTACTTTATTGGGCTTCCCCAAAACAATAGCTAACTATGTGTAATAAGTGTAGTTATCTGATGTGGTTTCGGGCTGTTTATTCATGCTCACAAATCAAAAAAGTTAATATTATTCATGCGATTAACATAAAATTGCATGAATACTGCATTTTCATTTGGGTTCGCAAATGGCTAACATTCGCGATATTGCCACCGGTGTCCGCGAGTCAGCGCGCTTTTACGTTGAGCTGGCGAGGCTGGGGGTGCAAATTCAGTGCTTTGACGTTGGTGGCGGTCTTGGCGTCGATTATGAAGGTACGCGTTCGCAGTCTGATTGCTCGGTTAACTACGGACTGAATGAATATGCTAATAATGTTATCTGGGCCATCGGCGATGCCTGTAAAGAGCACGGATTACCGCATCCAACGGTAATTACCGAGTCCGGTCGGGCGGTGACGGCCCATCACACCGTACTGGTATCCAATATTATTGGCGTTGAGCGCAATGAATTCAGCACCCCGCAAGCGCCGGGTAGCGATGCGCCTCGTCCGATGCTTAGTATGTGGGATACCTGGCAGGAGATGCAGGAAACCAGCAATCATCGGTCGCTGCGTGAGTGGTTACACGACAGCCAGATGGACCTTTTTGACATTCACACCGGTTATTCGCAAGGGCATTATGACCTGATCCAGCGGGCATGGGCTGAACAGCTGTATCTTAGTATCTGTCACTATATTCAGCATCATCTGGACCCCAGTAACCGCGCTCATCGGCCAATTATTGACGAGTTACAGGAACGTATGGCGGACAAAATGTACGTCAATTTTTCTCTGTTTCAGTCAATGCCGGACGCCTGGGGAATTGACCAGCTATTCCCGGTTTTGCCGCTGGAAGGGCTGGACAAGCCGCCGGAACGGCGGGCGGTTTTGCTTGATATCACCTGTGATTCTGATGGGGCAATTGATCATTACGTTGATGGCGATGGCATTACCACAACCATGCCGATGCCGGAATATGATCCACAGAATCCGCCGATGGTTGGCTTTTTCATGGTCGGTGCTTATCAGGAAATTCTTGGCAACATGCATAACCTGTTTGGTGATACCGAAGCCGTGGACGTGTTTGCTTTTCCTGATGGCACTCTGGAAGTACAGATCTCCGATGAAGGCGATACCGTTGCTGATATGCTGGAATATGTCCAGCTGAAGCCGGATGAGTTGCTGACCCTGTTCCGTAATCAGGTCAGACAGACCGATCTTGACGAGGCGCTGCGTGCGCAATTCCTGCAAGAGTTTGAAAATGGACTATACGGCTATACTTATCTCGAAGATGAATAATTATCTTCAGGCGGGGCCATGTAATGGCCCTACAAGTATGGCGACACAATCGTGATCATCTCCGGGAGATAGCGATGGGTTTTTTTGATCAGATAATTAAAAATATTGCAGGTGGTCAGGGTAAAAGTGACGTTCAAGGCCCGGAGTCTCAGGTTTTGAATGTCGTTTTACAGTGGGTCCAGGAGCAGGGTGGTTTTCAGGCCGTGCTGGGCAAACTGCAACAGGGCGGTCTTGGTGCCATTCTCAGCAGCTGGCTGGGGCAGGGCGCAAATGCCTCCGTTGAAGCCAGCCAGCTTCAGTCAGCGTTTGGCAACGGTGAACTCCAGTCTCTGGCCGATAAGCTGGGTACCAATACAGAAGGGGCCGTCAGCCAGCTGCAACAGGTGCTGCCTGAACTGATCGACAAAGCCAGCCCGCAAGGCTCGCTGAACACCGAGCAGTTAGGCTCGCTGGTAGATAATATTTTTGGCCGAAAATAACCTAAAGCCCTGCCGATCGCCATCCGGTCGGCGGGCTTTTTCAGCGCCCGGTCGTTTTGTTGTTAGCCAGTAATTTGTTGCCCGGGGCACCCTGTGCCTGAACAGGCAGCCTCCTGCTGCTCAGAGATAAACCCCGTGTTTCCCTCCGGTGATCCCCTTCGCCAGTCGCCTGCATCAAACTGGCAATATGGCGCCAAAGCTGCGAGATAAAAACAGCCTGACCATTGCGCTTGTGACGCTGGCCTGGCAAACGCAGTGTCAATGCGTATTCAGCATTACAGATTTAGCGCCGTGCTCCATGTACATCCGGACCTCATTTCATGTACATTGTTGAACGACCTTCTGTAGCTTTGCCTGATAATTACCTGATATCAATAAGTTAAGGACGGCGAAGCGTTAAATCTGACCGGGAGTATAAAATGTCATCTCGTAGAGAGCTTGCCAACGCTATTCGTGCATTAAGTATGGACGCTGTTCAGAAAGCCAAATCTGGTCATCCTGGTGCCCCGATGGGCATGGCGGATATTGCGGAAGTATTATGGCGCGAGTTTCTGAATCATAATCCTGCTAATCCGCTGTGGGCCGATCGCGACCGTTTCGTGCTGTCTAACGGCCACGGTTCCATGCTGATTTACAGCTTGCTGCATCTTACCGGCTACGATTTGCCGATGAAAGAGCTGGAAAATTTTCGTCAGCTCCATTCCAGAACCCCTGGCCATCCGGAATATGGTTACACCCCGGGGGTTGAAACCACCACCGGCCCGCTGGGGCAGGGCGTGGCAAATGCTGTCGGCATGGCGATTGCCGAACGTACTCTTGCCGCGCAGTTTAACCGGCCTCAGCATGAAATTGTTAACCATCATACCTGGGTATTTATGGGTGATGGCTGCCTGATGGAAGGCATTTCTCACGAAGTATGCTCTCTGGCTGGTACGCTGAAGCTGGGCAAACTGATTGCATTTTATGATGACAACGGCATCTCGATTGATGGACATACGGACGGCTGGTTTACCGACGATACCGCGCAGCGTTTTGAGGCGTATCACTGGCATGTGATTCGTGGCGTCGATGGCCATGATGCCAGCGCTATCAAACAAGCGATTGAAGAGGCGAAAGCGGTAACCGATAAACCGTCGCTCATCATCTGCAAAACGATTATTGGTTTTGGCTCGCCGAACAAAGCCGGCTCACATGATGCCCACGGAGCGCCGCTAGGGGATGAAGAGATTGCGCTGACCCGCAAGCAGCTGGGCTGGAACTATGCGCCTTTTGAAATCCCGTCAGAAATTTATGCCCAGTGGGATGCGCGGGAAGCCGGTAAAACGAAAGAGTCTGACTGGAACCAGCGCTTTGCCGCTTATGCCAGCGCTTATCCTGAGCTGGCGGCTGAATTTAAACGTCGCATGGCCCATCAGCTGCCGGATAACTGGCAGGCAGAATCGCAGAAATTTATTGCGCAGTTGCAGGCTAACCCGGCAAAAATTGCCAGTCGTAAAGCCTCACAAAACACCATCGAAGCCTTTGGTAAAATCCTGCCGGAATATTTAGGGGGCTCTGCCGATCTGGCACCCAGTAACCTCACCATGTGGTCAGGTTCAAAACCGATCAATGACGATGCCGCTGGAAACTATATTCATTATGGCGTGCGTGAATTTGGTATGACCGCCATTGCTAACGGTATTGCTTTGCACGGCGGTTTCCTGCCGTACACCGCGACCTTCCTGATGTTTGTTGAGTATGCCCGTAACGCAGCGCGTATGGCCGCTTTAATGAAGATTCGTCAGGTAATGGTGTATACCCATGACTCGATTGGTCTTGGGGAAGACGGTCCGACCCATCAGCCGGTGGAACAACTGGCCAGCCTGCGGGTAACGCCAAATATGAGCACCTGGCGTCCGTGTGACCAGGTGGAATCCGCGGTAGCCTGGAAATATGCCATTGAACGTCAGGATGGTCCCACCGCGCTGATTTTTTCACGCCAGAATCTGGCCCAGCAGCCGCGGAGCGCGGACCAGCTGGCCAGCGTGGCTCGTGGGGGTTATGTACTTAAAGACTGTGATGGCCAGCCACAGCTGATTATCATTGCCACCGGTTCTGAAGTTGAACTGGCGGTGGCGGCGGCAGAAAAACTGAGCGCGCAAGGGGTAAAAGTTCGCGTGGTTTCTATGCCATCAACCGATACCTTTGATAAACAGGATGCCGCCTATCGTGAAGCGGTTCTGCCAAAAGCGGTCGGTGCCCGGCTGGCCATTGAAGCCGGTATTGCCGATTACTGGTACAAATATACCGGTCTGCACGGTGCGGTAGTCGGCATGACCACTTTTGGTGAGTCTGCCCCGGCGGAGAAACTGTTTGAGCAGTTTGGTTTTACCGTCGACAATGTGGTTGCTCAGGCAAAAGCGATTTTATAACGCTGTGCTTGCGTTGTCCTGGCTGGGTGTTGCTCAGCCCGTGGTGGTACAGGGAAACCGGCCGGTTTCCCCTGTTTTCTCACCCCGTTACCTTTTGTGATGTGGATCTAATTATTGCAGCTTATTTGACCGCAATCATTTCAGTTATTCCTCAATTCCTTTATTCTTGCTGAACCGTTTCAGGTTCAGGTATGCCTGACAACTCTGAAGTCCGGGCTGTCGGTTAAAGACGAAAAATTACTGTACAAATAGCAAAAGCGGCCTCAGTCTTAGGCAGCAACATGACTGAATGAGGTTAGCAGGAGTGGTATGACAGTTCGGATTGCCATCAATGGTTTTGGTCGTATTGGCCGCAACGTTTTGCGGGCGCTATATGAAACCGGCCGGCGGGCTGAAATCAGCGTGGTGGCCGTTAATGAACTGGCGGATGCCGCCGGGATGGCGCATCTGCTCAAATATGATACCAGTCATGGCCGCTTTGCCTTTGAGGTCCGCCAGGAGCGTGATCTTTTGCAGGTAGGGGACGATACCCTGCGTATTCTTCATCAGCCGGCGATAGACCAGCTGCCGTGGAAAGCGCTGTCAGTGGATGTGGTTCTGGATTGCACCGGGGTATTTGGCAGCCGCGCTGACGGTGAAGCACATCTGCAGGCGGGGGCCGGAAAGGTGTTGTTTGCGCACCCAGGTGCTGCCGATCTTGATGCGACGGTGGTGTATAGCGTTAATCATCAGCAGCTGCAAGCTACGCACCGCATTGTGTCAAATGCATCCTGCACGACGAACTGTATTATTCCGATCATCAAATTGCTGGATGATGCGTTTAGCATTGAATCCGGAACGGTGACCACCATCCATTCGGCGATGCATGACCAGCAGGTGATTGATGCCTATCACCACGATTTGCGGCGGACGCGCGCGGCGAGCCAGTCTATTATTCCGGTTGATACGCGTCTGGCCGCGGGGATTGCCCGGATATTTCCGCAATTTAGTGACCGGTTTGAAGCCATTGCCGTACGGGTACCGACGATCAATGTCACGGCCATTGACCTGAGCGTGAGCGTGAAAAAAGCGGTGCAGGCCAGCGAGGTCAACCAGTTATTGCGCAGCGCAGCGCAGGGGGCATTTAGTGGTATAGTTGACTATACGGAATTACCGTTAGTCTCCATTGATTTTAATCATGACCCGCACAGTGCCATTGTTGACGGCACACAAACCCGGGTCAGCGGACAGCATCTGATTAAAACCCTGGTCTGGTGTGACAACGAGTGGGGTTTTGCTAACCGGATGCTGGATACCACCTTAGCAATGGCAGCCAGTGGTTTCAGGTAGGGCGCGGATTGCGCCTGCAAAATTTAAGAGAATCAACGAGAGGATTCACTATGTCTGTAATTAAGATGACCGATCTGGATTTAGCGGGTAAACGTGTGCTAATCCGTGCCGATCTTAACGTGCCGGTTAAAGAAGGAAAAGTAACGTCTGATGCACGCATTCGTGCTTCCCTGCCAACCATTGAAGCTGCGCTGAAGCAGGGTGCAAAAGTGATGGTTACCTCACACCTTGGTCGTCCGACCGAAGGTGAATACAATGAAGAATTCTCCCTGCTGCCGGTTGTTAACTATCTTAAAAATAAACTTTCAGCGCCGGTGCGGCTGGCAAAAGAGTATCTGAACGGTGTTGACGTGGCCGCGGGTGAGCTGGTGGTGCTGGAAAACGTCCGTTTTAATAAAGGTGAAAAGAAAGACGATGAAGCGCTGGCGAAACAGTATGCGGCGCTGTGTGATATTTTCGTCATGGATGCTTTCGGTACCGCGCACCGTGCGCAGGCTTCCACCCATGGGGTGGGTAAATTTGCGCCGGTGGCCTGTGCCGGACCATTGCTGGCCGCTGAGCTGGATGCATTAGGTAAAGCCTTATCCCATCCGGCACGTCCGATGGTGGCAGTGGTTGGTGGCTCAAAAGTGTCCACAAAATTCGATGTCCTTAATTCGCTGGTGAAGATTGCTGATACGGTGATCGTTGGCGGAGGGATTGCCAACACGTTCGTCGCCATTGACAACAATGTCGGCAAATCACTTTATGAGCCAGATTTCGTTGAGGCAGCGAAAAAACTGCGTGATGAGTTTGGTATTCCGGTACCAACGGATTCCCGTGTAGGCACGGAATTCTCTGAAACTGCCCCGGCGACGGTGAAAAAAGTCAGTGAGGTTGCGGATAACGAAGAGATCATGGACTTTGGCGATGAAACCGCCCTGGCGATGGCTAAGTTACTGAAAGAAGCTAAAACCATCCTGTGGAATGGCCCGGTCGGCGTATTTGAATTTCCTAATTTCCGTAAAGGGACAGAGATTGTGGCAAGAGCCATTGCCGACAGTGATGCTTTCTCAATTGCCGGAGGGGGTGATACCCTGGCTGCCATCGATCTATTTGGCATTGAAGATAAAATTTCTTATATCTCCACTGGTGGCGGTGCTTTCCTTGAGTTTGTTGAAGGGAAAAAACTGCCGGCGGTTGCCATGCTTGAAGAGCCTGCGAAGCAGTAACCGGTTTTAAGGAGGGGCTAGCGCCCGTCCTTGCCCGCCCCACGGGCGAAACTTTAAGACCCGGTAACTTTCAGGCATTGCTGAAAGCGGAAGGGGATTCACGGCCGACGAAACAGGACACAAGAACATGTCTAAAATTTTTGATTTCGTAAAACCAGGCGTTGTCACCGGTGATGACGTACAGAAAATTTTTCAGGTAGCAAAAGAAAATAAATTTGCTTTGCCCGCAGTTAACTGTGTCGGCACCGACTCCATTAATGCCGTGCTGGAAGCGGCGGCGAAAGTGAAAGCACCGGTGATTGTCCAGTTCTCCAACGGCGGCGCGGCGTTTATTGCCGGAAAGGGCTTTAAGTCAGACAAACCGCAGGCGGCAGCGATCCTCGGGGCGATTTCCGGGGCGAAACATGTTCACCTGATGGCAGAACAATACGGCGTGTCGGTTATTCTGCACACTGACCACTGTGCTAAAAAACTGTTGCCGTGGATCGATGGACTGCTGGACGCGGGTGAAGCGCACTTTAAAGCCACCGGTAAGCCGCTGTTCTCTTCTCATATGATTGACCTGTCAGAAGAGTCTCTGGAAGAGAATATCGAACTCTGTGGTAAATACCTGGCGCGCATGGCCAAACTCAATATGACCCTGGAAATTGAGCTGGGCGTCACCGGTGGCGAAGAGGATGGCGTGGATAATTCACACGTTGACAGTTCTGCGCTCTATTCACAGCCGGAAGACGTTGATTATGCTTACACCAGACTGAACGCTATCAGCCCGCGTTTCACTATTGCGGCCTCTTTTGGTAACGTTCATGGTGTGTATAAGCCCGGTAACGTTAAGCTGACGCCGACGATTCTGCGTGATTCGCAGGAATATGTGTGTAAGAAACATAATCTGCCGCACAATGCGCTGAACTTTGTTTTCCACGGCGGTTCCGGTTCTTCAGCGGCGGAAATCAAAGAATCCATTAGCTACGGTGTGATTAAAATGAATATCGATACCGATACCCAGTGGGCGACATGGGACGGTATTCTGCAGTATTACAAGCAGAAAGAAGGCTATCTGCAGGCACAGCTGGGTAACCCGGAAGGACCGGACAGCCCGAATAAAAAATATTACGACCCGCGCGTCTGGCTGCGTCACGCTCAGGCCTCAATGGTGACCCGTCTGGAGCAGGCTTTTAAAGAGCTGAATGCGGTGGACGTACTGTAATCTGTCTGATATCCACCTTAGAAAGCCCGCCTCTGGCGGGCTTTTTTGTCGGCTGAAGACGATGCTGGTTGAATAATCGTCAACTGTCAGGCCGCAGCGATACTAACGCTGGCAGAATGCTCATTTTGTGCTTAGTCTTAAACAGGCTTGACGCTAAGCATTTCATTAACTGGCACATTATTCCCGCGCGGATAACAACCTGGGTAGAAAAATGGATGATTTAAACGTTGTTAACAGTATTAATAATGCCGGAGGCTGGCTGCTGCGCAATCAGGCATTACTGCTGAGCTACGCTGTCAACATTCTTGCGGCATTTGCCATTCTTATTATCGGGATGATTGTCGCCCGTATTGTCTCGAACGGTATCAATAAATTGCTGATCAGTCGCAATATTGATAAAACCGTTGCCGATTTTCTCTCTGCGCTGGTGCGCTATGGCATTATTGCCTTTACGCTGATTGCGGCGCTGGGCCGGATTGGGGTGCAGACTGCTTCGGTGATTGCGGTACTGGGCGCCGCGGGTCTGGCGGTGGGTCTGGCATTACAAGGTTCGCTGTCTAACCTTGCGGCTGGCGTTCTGCTGGTGACCTTCCGTCCGTTTCGCACCGGCGAGTTTGTCGATCTGGGCGGGGTTAGCGGTACGGTTGTCAGCGTACAGATTTTTTCCACCACGCTGAAAACCGCCGATGGCAAAATTGTGGTGGTGCCTAACGGTAAAATTATCGCGGGTAATATTATTAACTACTCCCGCGAACCAGCCCGGCGTAACGAATTTATCATTGGTGTAGCCTATGATGCCGATGTCGATGAGGTCATTGCTCTGCTGCGTGGCGTGGTTGAAGCCGACGCGCGGGTACTGCAGGAGATGGGTATCCAGATAGGGCTTAACGAACTGGCTGCTTCATCACTGAATTTTGTGGTGCGTTGCTGGAGTAAAAGTAGCGATTTGCAGAGTGTCTACTGGGATCTGCTGAAGAACTTTAAGTACGCGCTGGATGCGAAAAATATTGGCATTCCGTACCCGCAAATGGACGTTCATCTGCATCACAACCCGGACAACAATCCGCAGAAAAGTCCGGCCGGTGGCGCATAACTGATCTTGCAGACGGACGCAGTGGCGTCCGTTTTTCAGTCTTATATTATTAGTGTTTCTTATCAGGCATTATATTTTTCAATTTTACCTTATATTGTTATCCGGCTAGACTGCCTCACCGAATAAATCAGGGTGGGGATGCAGGATGTTATCGGTTTATTTTCAGGGGATTGCGTTAGGTGCTGCCTTGATTCTGCCGCTTGGCCCGCAGAATGCGTTTGTGATGAATCAGGGCATTAATCGCCAGTATCATTTCATGACCGCAGGCCTGTGCACACTGAGTGATATCGTGCTGATTTGTGCCGGTGTGTTTGGTGGCAGCGCCTTACTCAACCGTTCACCGCTGTTGCTGGCTCTGATTAGCTGGGGTGGGGTAGCCTTTTTGTTGTGGTATGGCTGGGGGGCATTGCGCACTGGGTTTCACCCCCAGCACGTGGCCATGCCGCAACAGGCTGATCGCTCCGGTCGCTGGCGTATTGTGCTGACGGTGCTGGCTGTTACCTGGCTCAATCCCCACGTCTATCTTGATACTTTTGTGGTGCTGGGTAGTCTCGGTGGGCAGCTGCCTGCGTCAGAACGCATCTGGTTTGCCTGTGGCACCATCAGTGCTTCGTTGCTGTGGTTTTTTGGCGTGGCGCTGCTGGCGTCATGGCTGGCACCCCGTCTGGTTTCCCGGCGTGCCCAGCAACGAATAAACCTGCTGGTGGGTGCAATTATGTGGTTTGTGGCCCTGCGTCTGGCACAGCAAAGCATTGCAATGTTGTAAAATTGGATAAAGCGACAATAATATCAGAACCTTTTGTACTTTCATGACTCAGAGCAGCATCTGTGTTGCCTGACCGGCTGCCTTACCTGCAGCTGTCCTTGCCAATGACAACTCTCTTCAAGGAGGACTGAAGTGAAAATAAAAACCCTGGCGTGTGCCTCTCTGTTAGGGCTGAGCGTTCTGCCCATGATCGGTCAGACGGGCGAGCTGCCCAATGGACCCCACGTCATCACCTCCGGTCAGGCGAGCGTCGATGCTAAGCCGGATATTGCGATCCTGACCATTGAAGTGAATGTCACGGCGAAAGAGGCGGCGCAGGCGAAAAAGCAAGCCGATACCCGGGTACAGCAGTATTTTGATTTCCTTAAACAGCAAGGAATTGAAAAGAAAGATATTAATGCTGCCAATCTGCGCACGCAGCCAGAATATGATTACCTGAAAGATGGTAAATCGCAGCTTAAAGGCTATCGCGCAGTGCGTCAGGTACAGGTGACCTTGCGTAAGCTGGATAAGCTAAACGATTTGCTGGATGGTGCACTGAAATCCGGTCTTAATGAAATTCGCTCCGTAGAGCTGGGGGTAGCCGATCCGCAGCAGTATCGTGATAAGGCGCGTGAAGAGGCGATTAAAAACGCCACCCGGCAGGCCGATCAGCTGGCGAAAGGTTTCCATGCCAGCCTTGGGCCGGTTTACAGCATTCGCTATCATGTGGCTAACTATCAGCCGGTTCCGATGACGCGCATGTTCAAAATGGCGGATGCCGCACCGGCAACTTCTGCAGAGCAAACCTATGAGCAGCAGAGTATTCACTTTGATGATCAGGTTGACGTGGTCTTTGAGCTGAGTAATCAGTAGCAGGATGCTGATTACCGGTGTGCCAGCGCAGCCGGGACAAAACCGCATAAAGGCGCCATTAAGGCGCCTTTTTTCTGTCAGTTGGTGTCCTGGCGCAGGACGCGATGGCCATGCTCAATCAGCGCATCGGTGACCCGGCGCATCAGGCGGCTCTCCGGTGCAAAACGGTGCCAGTACAGCATCCGGCGCTGATAAAGTCCGGGTGTCAGGTCAATCAGCTCCCCCGACGCCAGTTCTTTTTCTATCTGCAAATGCGGGATCATACAGCAGGTTGTCCCCTGGCGGGCCAGCTGAACAAAGGCTTCCGAAGAATTGACGATATGGCAGGGCACGCTACCCGGCGATAAATCGAAATTTTGTTGCAAAAAGGCCTGGTGCATATCATCAAGATGATCGAAAGCCACCACGGGCGCCTTCAGCAGTGCCGGCCGGGTGACGCCGTTGGGAAAATAGCGGGCAGCAAATTCCGGAGAACCGACGAACAGATAATCCAGTGCGCCAAGCTGGCTGACCAGACAGCTTGGCAGCGGCTGTGGCTGAATACTGACTGCGCCGACAACTTCACCACGGCGCAGGCGCTCCTGGGTACGGCTCTCATCTTCAACCTGCAGATTGAGCCTGACCGGGGAGTCGCTCAGCACGTTTTTCAGCGCAGGTAGCAACCAGGTTGCCAGGCTGTCAGCATTGACCGCCAGCGACAGCAGCAGCGGGGTAGTACCACTGCCATTTTCGTCTCCCAGCCACTCTTCTTCCAGTAATTCAACCTGATGCAGCAATGCCAGTAACTTCTGCCCTTGTTCGGTTGGCCGCGGTGGCACGGTGCGTACCAGCAGGGGCTGGCCAAACATATTCTCCAGCTGCTTAATACGCTGCGACACCGCAGATTGCGTGATACACAGTTTTTGTGCCGCACGCTCAAATCCGCGTTCACGAATCACCGCATCCAGTGCCTGAAGCGTTCGATAATCCGGGCGTTTCATGAGGTAATAGGCTCTCCTTCGGCTGCAACGGGGCGTAACGATTTATCACTATGCCATAGTTTTTTCTTTATTCCTGAATAAAGGGCAGTTTATTTGTTATGGCGCAACAGCATATTGCGCTTTTGTCGTTACCGATCGGGTAATTTATCTCTGGCTTCTTTATACTGAAAGCCATTTTTCGGGTAGCACAGGCAAACTGATGATGACACAGGATGAACTAAAAAAAGCCGTAGGCTGGGCGGCGCTGGATTATGTTATTCCCGGTACCATTGTTGGCGTCGGCACGGGCAGTACGGCGGCATATTTTATTCAGGCGCTGGGGTCGATAAAAGACCAGATTACCGGTGCCGTTTCAAGCTCTGAAGCTTCAACTGTACAGCTGAAAAGCCTGGGGATCCCGGTGTTTGATCTCAATACCGTTGAACGTCTGGCGGTGTATGTTGATGGCGCCGACGAAATTAATCCGCAGATGCAGATGATTAAAGGCGGCGGTGCCGCTCTGACGCGTGAAAAAATTGTGGCCGCCGTTGCAGAGAAATATATCTGTATTGCAGACAGGTCAAAACAGGTAGCGGTACTGGGTAAATTTCCGCTGCCGGTTGAGGTGGTGCCAATGGCCCGTAATTACGTGGCGCGCCAGCTGGAAAAGCTCGGCGGAAGACCGGTTTATCGTCAGAATGTGGTGACGGATAATGGCAATATCATCCTCGATGTCCATGACCTGAGCATTACTGACCCCTGCGCGCTGGAGATTGCCATTAATGCCTTGCCAGGGGTGGTGACCGTTGGCTTGTTTGCTGCCCGCGGGGCTGATGTTGCGCTGATCGGTGGTCCTGATGGGGTGAAAACCATCAGCAAATGATCTGATAAGCGGCTGGTGAAAACGGTCTGCATGTGCAGCGCGCGCCTGTGCCGACTTTTTTTGGCAAAATAACGATTTTATACAGATAGCCTGATTTGGTGACTTATATCACAAAATGACATTTTCCAGCCGGATATTTCTGTTTGTGGCAATGAAACTGCCATTATCTGTCGTTAGCCGGCTTGTGCCGGGCTCAGTGTGCTGCTCCTCTGGTAGCGTCTTGTATTGCTGACAGCGAAAATTTTGTTATTTTGAAAGAAGGCGGGCTTATTACTTTGGTAACTTAAGGTCGTCATCAGGCGGGATCAGACCAGCATTTTTTTGTAGTCAGCGTATAGGGTTGGGAAATGGCGAAAGTATCACTGGAAAAAGACAAGATTAAATTTCTGCTGGTGGAAGGGGTGCATCAGAGTGCGCTGGAAAGCCTGCACGCAGCTGGATACCACAATATTGAGTATCATAAAGGGGCGCTTGATAGCGACGCGCTGAAAGTGGCCGCGCGTGATGCCCATTTTATTGGCATTCGTTCCCGTACTCAGCTGAGTGAAGAGATATTTGCTGCGGCGGAAAAGCTGGTGGCGGTTGGCTGCTTTTGCATCGGAACCAATCAGGTGGACCTGACTGCAGCGGCTAAGCGTGGTATTCCGGTGTTTAATGCACCGTTTTCCAATACCCGCTCAGTGGCAGAACTGGTGATCGGCGAGCTGCTGTTAATGCTGCGTGGCATTCCGGAAGCCAATGCTAAGGCACACCGTGGTATCTGGAACAAACAGGCGGTGGGTTCTTTTGAGGCACGCGGTAAAAAACTCGGTATCATTGGTTACGGCCACATTGGCATGCAGCTGGGGGTACTGGCGGAATCGCTGGGGATGCACGTTTTCTTTTACGATATTGAAAACAAACTGCCGTTAGGTAATGCCACCCAGGTCCAGCATCTGTCTGATTTATTGAACATGAGTGACGTCGTGAGCCTGCACGTGCCGGAAACGGTGTCAACGCAAAATATGATTAGCGCCAGAGAGCTGGCGATGATTAAACCGGGCGCACTGCTGATTAACGCTTCACGCGGCACGGTGGTGGATATTCCCGCTTTATGCAAATCCCTGGCAGACAAGCATCTTGCCGGTGCGGCAATCGATGTTTTTCCCGTGGAGCCGGCGACCAACAGCGAGCCGTTTAATTCCCCGCTGTGCGAATTCGATAACGTTCTGCTGACGCCGCATATCGGTGGTTCTACCCAGGAAGCGCAGGAAAACATTGGCCTGGAAGTGGCCGGCAAGTTGTCAAAATATTCTGATAACGGTTCAACGCTGTCGGCGGTGAACTTCCCGGAAGTGTCTTTGCCTACTCATGCGGCTTCCGCCAGTCGTCTGTTGCATATTCATGAAAACCGCCCCGGGGTGTTAACTGCCATCAACCAGATTTTTGCTGAGCAGGGCATCAACATCGCGGCGCAGTATCTGCAGACCAGTCCGCTGATGGGGTATGTGGTCATCGATATTGATGCCGAGGAAGAGGTGGCAGAGAAGGCGCTGCAGCTGATGAAAGCCATTCCTGGTACCATCAGAGCGCGTTTGCTTTACTGAACCTCACCGCCAGATGCCGTTACGGGCATTCTGGCGGTGTTTCCCCCTCTGCGTTCTGTTGCCATTGCCAGAGTTTCGCCGGCGTAATCACCGCCGGCAGGGGAATATCCCAGCTGGCGCTGGGCAAACGTTTGACATGCTGACAGTCATGGGCAAGCCCGACCGGGAAGAAACCATGCTGCTGCCAGTTTTGCAGCGTTCTGTCATAAAACCCGCCCCCCATACCCAGACGCTGGCCGCGGCTGTCAAAGGCGACCAGGGGTACAAACAAAACATCCAGCTTATCCAGCGGTAACAGATGGCGAACGTCCAGCGGTGGTTCCGGGATGCGCAGTCGGTTAAGCTGCAGCGGGGTGGCCAGTTCATAGTGGATAAACAGCAGCTGTCCCGGTGAAAAAGGATGGAGTACTGGCAGGTAGACCTGCTTTTTTTGATGCCACAGTCGGGCAATCAGCGGGCGGGTATTAAGTTCGCCATCTACCGGTAAAAAAACCGCAACGTGTCTGGCCTGCTGGACCTGCGGTAACGCCATCGCGTGTTCTGCTGTGCGCTCAGCGGCTTTCTGCTGTTGTTCATCACCTAATGCACGCCGCAGATGGCGGATATGGGTACGCATAGCCTGTCGGTCATGCAGGGAAACTGACATGCCCGTTCTCCTGTTCAGCGTGGACAGGATTCAGCATACGATCGGAAAAGGCGTCAGGACAACGTTAATGACCGGGGATAGGGAAAATAAACAGGAAGATCTCCGAGATGCCGCCGCAGGCTGTAACCCTTGAACCCTGGGTTCAAGGTGAATGCGTCGTCGTGGCTATCAGGCTTCCCGGACGAACCGGGCATGCGCACAAACCGCGTAGCGCCGCATTCTGTGCTATTGAAATATCGGCTCAGGGGACTGGCCCGCTTGCAAACATCTCAGAGAAAGTTGACAACACTGTCAGTGTAACACATCAGACAATGTCGTGTTATTCGAACTTCGCACCCTGGCGATTGGTAATGTGACCTTGCTCAACCAGCGCTTGTTCAATGGTCTGTTGCAACATACGGATACGTTGCTCCATGTTCGCGGCATAATCACGCGTTTTACCCTGCTCCTGCGCCAGCTCGTAGCACAGGTTCAGCGCGGCAATAAACACCAGTTGCTCAGTATTGGAGACTCTAGTGCGAACTTTTAAATCTTGCAACCGCTGATTAAGGTCTTCCGCCGCTGCGTTTAACGCATCCTGCTGTTCAGGCGGACAATTTACCCTTAAAGAACGGCCAAAAATTTGTATATCTACTGGTTGTGCGGACATGCCACCTTCCTGACTGATTACTGCGCCCGCTACGCCCTTTCCACTCAATGGGTTGCGAGGAGCGCCACTATATATATCCCTGAGGGAATAAACAACCCCCCCTTTCTGGAATCCGTAAGGCACCTGGTGGTAGCATAGCACGAACTCTAACCCTCAACGATGATGATTACCTATGTCCCATTCCACTATGGTCCCGGGTTATGCCACCCTCGCTTCTGCCTTAAATCAGCAGGGTGTGGGGATGACGCCGGCGGAGATGCATGGCCTGCTAAGCGGCATTGTCTGCGGGGGCAACCGTGATAACAGCTGGAAAACCTTGGTTTATGATTTGACCAACGAAGGCAATGCGTTTTCGCAAACGCTGAAACAGCCGGTTGAGCAGCTTCAGCACGCCATTTGTGCCACGCTGGAAGATGATCATTTTGAATTTCAGCTGTTGTTACCTGATGACGATGACGCCACGGTATTTGAACGAGCCGATGCGCTGGCCGGTTGGGTGAACCATTTTTTACTCGGCCTTGGCGTAACGCAACCCGGTCTGGATAAAGTTACCGGTGAGACCGGTGAAGCCGTCGATGATCTGCGCACTATCGCCCAGCTCGGCTATGATGAGGAAGAAGATCAGCAGGAACTGGCGGCGTCGCTGGAAGAGGTAATTGAATACGTCCGGGTTGCCGCTTTGCTCTGTCATGAAACCTTCTGCCGCCCGCAGCCAGCGGCGGTGGAAATGAAAAAGCCTACCCTGCACTGAAGATGCGTTTGCGCGTCAGGGAAATATTCAGGAGTTGCGATGATTCAACCACAAGAGTTTGTCCACCGCCGTCAGCAGCTGGTTGAGCAGATGGTGCCGGCCAGCGTAGCGCTGTTTTTTGCCGCCCCCGAGGCGACCCGGAGTGCTGACAGTGAATACCCGTTTCGACAGAACAGTGATTTCTGGTATTTCACCGGCTTCAATGAGCCACAGGCGCTACTGGTAATCATTAAAAGTGCTGAAAATCATAGTCATACCGTATTGTTTAACCGGGTGCGTGATGTCACCGCCGAAGTCTGGTTCGGCCGTCGGTTGGGCCAGGAAGCTGCCCCGGCGCGTCTTAACATTGACCGGGCGCTGCCATGGGATGAGCTGACAGAACAGCTGCCTTTGCTGCTGAATGGCCTCGATGTGGTTTATCACGCTCAGGGGCTGTATCAGTTTGCCGATCGGGCGCTGTTTGCGGCGCTTGAGCAATTGCGTCAGGGGGGACGGAAAAATCTTTCGGCACCGGCGACCCTGATTGACTGGCGGCCAATGGTGCATGAAATGCGTCTGTTCAAATCACCGGCTGAACTGGCGGTGTTACGTGAGGCCGGACGTATCAGCGCTCAGGCCCATACCCGGGCGATGCTGGCATGTCGTCCCGGTGACTTTGAGTATCAGCTTGAAGCTGAAATTTTGCATGAATTTGCCCGCCATGGCGCGCGCTTTGCCGCTTATAACACCATTGTTGGCGCGGGAGAAAACGGTTGTATTCTTCATTACACTGAAAATGAAAGCAAAATGCAGGCCGGGCAGCTGGTTCTGATTGATGCTGGCTGTGAATATCAGGGTTATGCCGGCGATATTACGCGCACTTTCCCGGCGAGCGGAAAATTCAGCCCTGCCCAGCGGGAAATTTATGACATCGTTCTGGCTTCCCTTGAGCATGCGCTAAGCCTGTTTGCACCAGGCACCAGTATCCAGTATGTGACTCAGCAAGTGGTGCACATAATGGTTAGTGGCCTGGTCAGACTGGGTATTCTGCAGGGCGACGTGGATAGCCTGATAGCGGAACAGGCCCATCGCCGCTTCTTTATGCATGGTTTGTCGCACTGGCTGGGACTGGATGTTCACGATGTTGGCGATTACGGCATTGACCGTGACCGTCCGCTGGAAGCAGGCATGGTGCTCACCGTTGAGCCTGGTCTGTATATTGCCCCGGATGCCGATGTGCCTGAGTGCTACCGTGGAATAGGCATTCGTATTGAAGATGATATTGTGATCACTGCCGCAGGAAACGAGAACCTGACGGATCGGGTGGTTAAAAAACCGGATGACATTGAGGCGCTGATGGCGGCGGCAAAATAATATGGCGGTCATCATTACCGGCGGCGGGATGACCGGCGCTACCCTGGCGCTGGCGCTTTCTCAGCTTTCCGCCGGCAGGTTACCGGTCACGCTGATTGAGGCTATCGCCCTCGATTCACAGCAGCATCCTGGCTATGACAGCCGGGCTATTGCGCTGGCGGAAGGCACCTGTCAGCAGCTGGAAGCACTGAATATCTGGCCATATCTGCAGAGTGCGGCCACGGCAATCGGTGAAGTACAGGTCAGCGATCGCGGCCACGCCGGTTTCGTAACCCTGAGTGCACAAGAATATGGCATCCGTGCGCTGGGACACGTGGTGGAACTGCATGAAGTTGGCCAGCGCTTATTTCGTCTGTTAGCCCGCGCCCCTGGGGTATCGCTTTGTTGCCCCGATCGGGTGGCCGGGGTTGAACGTGATGCCGGCCAGGTTACGGTAACGCTGAAAAGCGGTAAGGTTATCCGTGGCGCGTTACTGATTGCCGCCGACGGTAGCGGCTCTGGCGTCGCGGCGGCCTGTGGCGTGCAGTGGCAGCAGCAGCCATACCAGCAGGTGGCCGTGATTGCAAATGTGACCAGCGCCAGTCCGCATTGTGCAAGAGCATTTGAACGATTTACCGAACATGGCCCGCTGGCATTGTTACCGATGTCACAAGGGCGTTGTTCGCTGGTCTGGTGTCATCCACTGGCGCATCGCGAACGGGTTGATGGCTGGAGTGATGCACAGTTTCTGCATCAGTTACAACAGGCTTTTGGCTGGCGACTGGGTGCTTTTACCACCGTCGGCCAGCGTGCCAGCTATCCGCTGACGCTACAGCGCGCTTCACAGCGTATCTCACACCGGCTGGCACTGGTTGGTAACGCGGCGCAGACGTTGCATCCTATTGCCGGCCAGGGGTTTAATCTTGGGCTGCGTGATGTCATGTCGCTGGCCGAAACGATTGCGGCAGCCTGGCGTAATGCTGAGGACCCGGGCGATTACTTTGTACTGCAACGCTATCAGCAGCGGCGGCAAGCCGATGCGGATGCGACGGTCGGCCTGACGGATGGCCTGGTGCGTTTTTTTGCTAATCATCATCTGCCGCTGGTGGCTGGCCGTAATCTGGGCTTACTGGCGTTGGATCATGTTCCCCTGCTACGTCGTCGCCTTGCGGAACGGACGCTAGGTTGGGTTCTGCGTTAAGGAGAGAATATGCAATCTTATGATGTTGTCATTGCCGGCGGGGGAATGGTCGGTCTGGCTGTTGCCTGCGGCTTGCAGGGCTGTGGGCTGCGAATTGCGCTACTGGAGCGTGATGAAGCGCCGCACGCGCTGAGCGATGCCACTCCGCAGCTGCGTGTATCAGCAATTAATGCGGCAAGTGAGCGCTTGCTTCAGCATCTGGGTGTCTGGGAGACCATTTTACAGCGTGCGGCACCGTATCACGGTATGGCGGTCTGGGACAAAGACAGCTTTGGTCATATTATTTTTGATGATGATAATCAGGGCATCAGCCATCTTGGTCATATTATTGAAAATCAGGTGATTCATCATGCGCTGTGGCAGCGTGCCAGCCAGCTCAGTGATATTACGCTGTTTGCCGGTGCCCACATGGAGCAGGTTGCTTTTGGTGACAACGAAGCCTTTGTCACGCTGCAGGATGGCAGCATGATGAGCGCGCGTCTGACTATCGCCGCTGACGGTGCCCACTCCTGGCTGCGCGATAAGGCTGATATACCGCTGTCGTTTCGCGACTACGAACATCACGCGCTGGTGGCAACCATTCGCAGCGATGAGCCGCACCAGTCAGTTGCCCGTCAGGTTTTTCATGGTGACGGTATTCTGGCTTTTTTGCCCCTGAGCGATCCGCAGCTCTGCTCCATTGTCTGGTCGCTGCCACCACAGGAAGCCGCACGATTTCAGGCTATGTCTGCCGCGCTGTTTAATCAGCAGCTGACGGTGACCCTGGACAGCCGTCTTGGCTTGTGTAGCCTGCAAAGCGACCGTCAGGTGTTTCCTTTAGTCGGGCGTTTTGCCCGCAGTTTTGCCGCACACCGACTGGCGCTGGTGGGGGATGCTGCCCATACCATCCATCCCCTTGCGGGTCAGGGCGTTAACCTCGGATTGATGGATGCCGCCGCGCTGATTGGCGAGTTACGCCGTTTACAACATGCCGGTAAAGATATTGGACAGCATCTTTATTTGCGGCGTTATGAACGCAGTCGCAAGCACAGCGCAGTGCTGATGCTGGCGGCTATGCAGGGATTTCGCGAACTGTTTGCCGGTGAAAATCCGGCGAAGAAATTGCTGCGTGATCTTGGCCTGACGCTGGCAGACAAACTGCCCGGCGTGAAACCACAATTGGTGAAGCAGGCGAGGGGATTACACGACCTGCCTGACTGGTTGCGCTGATTCAGCGTATTGTTAAAAAGGCCTGCAAAGCAGGCCTTTTTTATCCCGGCTCTCATTTGAAATAATCTAATTTCACTCATTACTTTGCATTATTTTTTTTTATGCGAAGCGCAATTTTATAAAGTTAATTTTTTCTGTTAAAGCGCGTAATTTTAAATAATATCCTGCATTAATTATAATCAGGCAGGTTATATTTTAATTAATTAGCAGTAAACCAGTTAAAAAAACTGATGGCAGCGTCCGGCAGAATCGCCGGGGTCAGTCATTTCGCCTTCATATAGCTTATGGTTATCCGCCGGTAACGGTGGTAACGTCGGGAAAAGGTAACGTTTGCGTTGTGCAAACCGGCTGAAAAAATCTTGGCTAACGGATAATCAGAATGACTCAGCAGACCCCGTTGTTCGAACAACATCAGGCATGCGGTGCGCGCATGGTGGATTTTCATGGCTGGATGATGCCATTGCATTACGGCTCGCAGATGGATGAACACCATGCGGTGCGCAACGATGCCGGCATGTTTGATGTTTCACATATGACCATCGTTGACTTGCACGGCGCGCGTACCCGTGAATTTCTGCGTTATCTGCTGGCAAATGATGTCGCGAAGCTGACCCAGCCGGGCAAGGCGCTCTACACCGCGATGCTTAACGCCTCAGGGGGCGTCATTGACGATCTGATCGTTTACTTCCTGGCTGAAGACTATTTCCGTCTGGTGGTGAATTCTGCTACGCGGGAAAAAGATCTCGCCTGGATACGCAGCCAGGCCGTCGCCTATAGCGTGACGCTGACTGAACGTGACGATCTGGCGCTGATTGCGGTCCAGGGGCCGCATGCCTGCGAGAAAGTCCAGCAAATATTTGCCCCGGCCCGGCGGGCCATCCTCGCAGAAATGAAACCTTTTTTTGGCCTGCAGTCAGACGATATGTTTATTGCCACCACCGGTTATACCGGTGAGGCCGGTTATGAAATTGCTCTGCCGCAGGGGCAGGCGGCAGCGCTCTGGCAGCAGTTGCTCGCCGTCGGCGTGAAGCCAGCTGGCCTTGGCGCCCGCGATACGCTGCGGCTGGAAGCAGGAATGAATCTGTATGGTCAGGAAATGGATGAACGGGTGTCTCCGCTGGCAGCCAATATGGGCTGGACTATTGCCTGGCAGCCGGAATCCCGCGATTTTATTGGTCGCGCGGCGCTGGAGGCCCAGAGTGAACGGGGAACCGAGCAGCTGGTTGGGTTAATCATGACGGAGAAAGGCGTACTGCGTAATGCTTTACCGGTACGGTTTACCACCGGCGACGGTCATGCCGCTGAAGGGGTGATTACCAGCGGTTCCTTTTCCCCCACTCTGGGTTGCAGTATTGCTCTGGCTCGGGTACCGGCTGGCATCGGCGAACAGGCTATTGTCCAGATCCGTAACCGTGAAATGCCGGTGCGCGTCACCAGACCCGTTTTTGTTCGTGCCGGCAAGCCGGTCACCCAATGATTTAATTTTAGGAGAAGCGCGTCAATGAGCCATGTGCCAGATGAACTGAAATACCGCGAGAGTCACGAATGGGTGCGTAAAGAAGCCGATGGTTCTTTTACCGTCGGCATCACTGAACACGCACAGGCGCTGCTGGGGGATATGGTATTTATCGATTTGCCTGAACCTGGCAGCGTTTTCAGCGCCGGTGATGACTGCGCGGTAGCGGAATCGGTCAAAGCGGCTTCGGATATCTATGCGCCGATCGCTGGTGAAATTATTGCCGTCAATAGCGCGCTGGAAAGCGAGCCTGAGCTGGTTAACAGCGCCCCGTACGGTGCTGGCTGGTTGTTCAGAATGAAAGCCAGCGATGAAAGCGAACTGGCGCTGTTACTGGACGCGGATGACTATAAAGCGGCCATCGACGCTTAATATTATTGCTGTGCCGGGCGCCAGTATCCAGCTGTCAGGCGCCCTCCTGGCCCATAAACGTATCAGGATTGACCGCCCATGACTCAGACACTCAGCCAGCTTGAACATCACGGTGCTTTTATTGCGCGCCATATTGGTCCTTCTGTCGCAGAACAGCAGGCGATGTTGCAGATTGCTGGCGTGGATTCCCTGGATGAACTGACCGCCCGCGTTGTGCCGGCCGACATTCAGCTGCCGGCCCCCCCCGCTATCGGCGACGCGCTTCCCGAGCATCTGGCGCTGGCTGAACTGAAAGCTATTGCCAGCCAGAATCAGTGTTATAAATCCTTCATCGGTATGGGGTATTGCGCGGTGCTGACGCCGCCGGTGATCCTGCGCAATATGCTGGAAAATCCCGGCTGGTATACGGCTTATACTCCTTATCAGCCTGAAGTATCGCAGGGCCGGCTTGAAGCATTACTGAATTTTCAGCAGGTGACTATCGATCTGACCGGGCTGGAGGTAGCTTCGGCTTCGCTGCTGGATGAAGCCACTGCAGCGGCGGAAGCGATGGCGATGGCCAGACGCATCAGCAAGCTGAAAGGGGCCAGTAAATTTTTTGTCGCGGATGATGTACACCCGCAAACGCTGGATGTCATTCGCACCCGGGCAGAAACCTTTGGTTTTGAACTGCTGGTGGATCAGGCCGATAAAGCGCGCGATCATGCCGATCTGTTTGGCGTGCTGCTTCAGCAGACAGGCACCACCGGTAAGGTGCATGATTATCGTTCACTGATAGACGAGATGAAAGCGCGTAACGTGGTGGTCAGCGTAGCCGCCGATTTTATGGCTTTGGTCATGCTTGATGCCCCAGGTAAACAGGGTGCCGATATTGTGTTTGGTTCTGCTCAGCGCTTTGGTGTCCCCATGGGATACGGCGGGCCTCACGCCGCGTTCTTTGCCGTGCGGGATGAACACAAACGCGCAATGCCGGGACGTATTATCGGGGTTTCCCGTGATGCTGCTGGCAATACCGCACTGCGCATGGCAATGCAGACCCGTGAACAGCATATTCGCCGGGAAAAAGCCAATTCTAATATTTGCACATCGCAGGTCCTGCTGGCCAATATTGCCGGATTGTATGCGGTATATCATGGTCCGGACGGCTTGCGGCGTATTGCCACACGTATTCATCGGCTGACGGATATTCTGGCCGCGGGCCTGCGGCAAGCCGGGCTGACGCTGCGTCACAGTAGCTGGTTTGACACTCTGACCGTTGAGGTGGCAGACAAAGCCGCAGTATTAAATCGTGCGCTCAGTTTTGGGGTCAATTTACGCAGCGACGTGCTGAATGCGGTTGGCATTACCCTGGATGAAACCACCTGCCGTGAAGACGTGGCTACGTTGTTTGCGATTCTGCTCGGTGACCACCACGGTTTGAGTATTGATAAACTTGATGCCGCAGTGGCGCAAGGTCCGGCGTCGATCCCGGCGGCCTTGCTGCGCCAGGATACAATCCTGACTCATGCGGTTTTTAACCGCTATCATAGCGAAACTGAGATGATGCGCTATATGCACCGCCTTGAAAAAAAGGATCTGGCCCTTAATCAGGCGATGATCCCGCTTGGCTCCTGCACCATGAAGCTCAATGCGGCGGCAGAAATGATCCCGGTGACCTGGCCGGAATTCGCCGGGCTGCATCCCTTCTGTCCGGCCAGCCAGGCGGCGGGTTATCTGCAGATGATAGCGCAGCTGTCGCAATGGTTACTGCAATTAACCGGTTACGACGCGCTCTGTATGCAACCAAATTCCGGTGCCCAGGGCGAATATGCTGGCTTGCTGGCGATTCGTCGTTACCATGAAAGCCGCCAGCAGCAGCGCCATATCTGTCTGATTCCGGCCTCGGCTCATGGCACTAACCCTGCTTCAGCGCAAATGGCGGGGATGAGCGTGGTGGTGGTCGCCTGCGATAAACAAGGCAATATTGATCTGCACGACCTGCGGTTGCAAGCGGAAGCGGCGGGCGATGCGCTCTCCTGCATTATGGTGACCTATCCCTCGACCCACGGCGTGTATGAAGAGACAATCCGTGAAGTGTGCCAGATTGTCCACCAGTATGGCGGTCAGGTGTATCTTGACGGCGCAAATATGAACGCTCAGGTTGGGATTACCACGCCGGGTTATATCGGTGCCGATGTATCACATCTGAATCTGCATAAAACGTTCTGTATCCCTCATGGCGGTGGTGGCCCTGGTATGGGGCCGATTGGCGTAAAAGCGCACCTGGCGCCTTTTGTGCCTGGTCACAGCGTGGTACAAATTGACGGTATGCTGACGCAGCAGGGCGCCGTTTCTGCGGCGCCGTTTGGCAGTGCCTCAATCCTGCCAATCAGCTGGATGTATATTCGCATGATGGGGGCAGCGGGGCTGCGTCAGGCCAGCCAGGTTGCGATACTTAACGCAAACTACATTGCGGCACGTCTCAGTGACGCCTACCCGATACTTTACAGCGGACGCGATGGCTGTGTCGCCCATGAATGTATTCTTGATATCCGTCCGTTGAAGGAGCGCACCGGTATCAGCGAACTGGACATCGCCAAGCGGCTTATCGATTACGGTTTCCATGCGCCGACCATGTCATTCCCGGTAGCGGGGACGCTAATGGTGGAACCCACCGAGTCGGAAAGTAAAAGCGAACTGGACCGTTTCATTCACGCGATGCTGGCGATTCGTGCGGAAATCGATCGGGTGGCGGCAGGCGAGTGGCCGCTGCAGGATAATCCGCTGGTTAATGCCCCCCATACTCAGCGGGAAATTGCCGGTGAGTGGTCACATCCATACAGCCGCGAGCTGGCTGTTTTTCCGGCCGCTAGTGAGAATAAATACTGGCCGGCGGTCAAACGCCTTGATGATGTGTTTGGTGACCGCAATCTGTTTTGTGCCTGCGTGCCCGTTGCCGATTATCAGTAATGGCAGCCAGCGCCTGAAGCCCGGTTTATCCGGGCTTTGTTACGGCTGAGTTTTGTCTGTAATGATTATTGTTGCGACGCGCTGTTAACCGATGTTAACCACGCCGGAGGGACTGTTTTGGCATGTTGCCGGCTATTTCTTTCGCGCACACTTGTCGTCTGAAATCGTACTCAGGTAAGCTGAAAGCAATACGACACAGAAATGACATGAGCGTGGAGTACAGTCAGATGGCCGATGATTCACTACTGGGGAAGGGGTATTCGCTGGCTGAAGAGATTGCTAATAGTATCAGTCACGGTATCGGCTGCATTCTCGGTATTGTCGGACTGGTGTTGTTGATCGACCAGGCGGTGGAACTGAAAGCCGGTACCACGGCAATTGTCAGCTATTCGCTGTATGGCGGCAGTATTATTTTGCTGTTTCTTGCTTCAACCCTCTATCATGCCATTCCCCATGCAACAGCAAAACGCTGGCTGAAAAAATTCGATCACTGTGCGATTTATCTGCTGATAGCCGGCACTTATACGCCGTTTTTACTGGTTGGTTTGCGGTCGCGTCTGGCCCATATTCTGCTGGTGGTGGTCTGGTTACTGGCCCTGCTGGGGGTTATTTTTAAGCTGGTGTTTGCCCATCGCTTTAAAGCATTGTCGTTAATAACCTATCTGGTGATGGGCTGGCTGTCGCTGATTATGGTTTATCAGCTGGCGATGAAGCTGTCGCCGTGGAGCGTGGCGTTACTGGCTATTGGTGGCGTGGTGTATTCGTTAGGGGTGATTTTCTATGCCAATGAGCGCATCCCCTATAACCACGCGATCTGGCATGGATTTGTGCTGGCTGCCAGCGCCTGCCATTTTTTTGCCATTTACCTCTATGTTAAATAAGCCGGGGAGCTGGCCCCGGCAATCTCAGTCTTCTTCTGTCAGGCGGTATGGCAGTGGTTGAATATGCAGCAGGCCCTGTTCATCACCCTGGACACGTAACACGGTTTCCGGCTGCAAATCGTTGTTCAGAACGGCCTGAAGCCAGAGCTGTCCATCGTCGAGCTGCACTGCGCTGAGGATAGTGCCGGTGCGACGCCAGTTTTCTCCCAGCTGCATCTCCAGCGCATCACCACTTTGTGGTATCCGGCCCGCCTGGCCAGCCAGCCAGTACAGTGCGCGCTTATTGGCTCCGCGATATTTTGCCCGCGCCACCATTTCCTGTCCGGTGTAGCATCCCTTTCTGAAACTGATGGCATCAAGTGCCTGCAGGTTGACCGCCTGGGGAATAAACTGCTCGCTGTTGGCGATGTCGATAATCGGCAGCCCGGCTTCAATATCCAGCGCCAGCCACTGCTGGCTGTTATTCAGGCACACGTCCTGGCCAAGGGCTTGCTGCAGCGCGCCGGCTTTTTCTGCCGATAACACCAGCAGGAAGCGCGCTTCAGGCTGACTGAAGAACAACAGGGTGGTGTCATCTTCCGTGACCACCTGATTTTCCGCATCTGGCAGGGTGGTAAAGAGTTGACTTAAGGCCGCTTTGGCGCCGAAGCCTGCCACGCCAAGCAGGACAACATCTTCTGCCGGGCTGAGGGTTAATTTGGCAAAAATGGCATATTTTTTCAGCTCAGCCAGCTGTTTTTCTTCAACGCTACGCCGCACCAGATAGGCCAGCTGCTCACCCCGCCAGAACAGGCGCAGGTTGCTCCACATTTTTCCCTTTGCATCGCAGTGAGCAACCGGGCGATGCTGATGTTTTTGCAGCGCCGCAACGTCCAGCGTCAGTTGTCCTTGCAGATAACTGACAGCATCCGGTCCACTCACGTTCACCAGTGCCCACTCTTCCAGAGAAATAAGCGTAAGAGGCAAACGGGTGGAGGCTGCAGGCTGACGGGGTGGAAAAGCGAAACGGGTCATGGTGTTATCCTGAATCAGTCGGAAACGAATAAAATCTGTTTCAATGGTAAAAGAGCTGGCTGTCTTTGCAACCCGTTTCCCCGCTTTTGGCACAAATCGCCTGATGCCCGCCAGGTTTTTGTGGCTTTGCGGCCGGCGCCGCAAAGTGGGGATTTGTCCTTCATGAGGCGCTAAAAAAAGCGCTACACTAGGCCATCATTTTAGACAGCAGGAGCAACCCGGTTTGGATATTCATGATAAAGCACGTATTCACTGGGCATGTCGTCGCGGCATGCTGGAGCTTGATATATCCATCATGCCTTTCTTTCGTTATGAGTATGACACCCTCAATGACAGCGATAAACAGCTGTTTATTCGTCTGCTGGAGCAACCGGATCCGGACCTGTTTAACTGGCTGATGAACCATGGTGAACCCGACGATAGCGGGCTTAAACATATTGTTTCTCTGATTCAGCAGCGTAATCAGCAACGTGGTCCGCTGGCAATCTGAACTGCGGGTTTCCCGCTGGGCTCAGTGGCTGACTTTGCTGTGGCACGGCGTTGCGTCGCTGGCACTGCTACTGGCCCCCTGGCCTGCGCATTTGCGGCAGGTTTGCGTGGTGCTGCTGCTTGCAGTTGTCGCTGAAAGTGGCTTCAGCCTGTGGCGTATTCACCGGCGCTGCGGTGGTATTAGCCTGCTGGCGGGGGACCAGCTGTGCTGGCACAATCAGCGCTGGGATTGTGTCGGACGGCCCTGGATGGGTCAGCAGCTGATTTTGCTCAGGCTGCGCACGGCGTCTGGTAAACGGGAGAACCTCTGGCTGATGCGGGACAGCCTTTCCACTCGCCACTGGCGGCGCCTGCGGCTACAGTTGCTCAATCCGCCGGCGGGCGAGCGGGCTACAGCCGATCGGCCAGTTCAGTAAGAATCTGTTCACACCAGGATGCCAGTCTGCTATCGCTCAGGTCATACTGATTGACATCATCGAGAGCCAGGCCGACGAACTGCCTGCCGTCGGCGGTCAGAGGTTTGCTGCTGGTAAATTCATAACCTTCGTTAGGCCAGTAGCCAATAAACCGGACGCCCATCGGTAACAACAAGTCATGCAGCATGCCGAGGGCGTCAAGAAACCACTCGCCGTAACCCAACTGGTCACCCATGCCATACAGCGCCACCAGTTTGTCGCGCAGGTCGAGCTGAGGAATACGGTGCCAGATGGCTTCCCAGTCTTCCTGCAGTTCACCAAAATCCCAGGTTGGAATACCCAGAATCAGAAAATCATAGCGGGTCATCAGCGCCGGATCGTCATCTTTCAGGTTGTGCAGGGTAACCAGTTCTTCGCCAATAATATCGCGGATTTTTTCCGCCGCCATTTCGGTATAGCAGGTACTTGACCCGTAAAACAGACCGATTTTCATGGTAAAAAAACTCTGTAACGCATTCGCCTGTGCCGATTGTATCAGAATTGCTTGCTTCTGAGGCATAATGCGTAGCAGAGTCGCCATGATCATGACGGCGAGTTACCTGGCAAAGGAAACCAAATGGACGACCGCGCGTTAACCGAACAGTTTCTTGACGCGATGTGGATCGAGCGTAATCTGGCGCACAATACCCTGGCCGCTTATCGTCAGGATCTGCAAACGCTGACTGACTGGCTGGCGCACCACGATGCGACGCTGATCAGCGTTGACAGTCTGACGCTGCAACAGTTTCTTGCTGAACGTCTGGAGGGGGGCTACAAAGCGAGCAGCTCTGCCCGTCTGCTGAGCGCAATGCGGCGTTTATTTCAGTACCTCTGGCGGGAAAAAATGCGCGACGATGACCCCTGCGCGCTGTTGTCATCACCGAAACTTCCGCAGCGTTTACCCAAAGATCTTAGCGAGGCGCAGGTTGAACGTTTATTGCAGGCCCCCGGCCTTGATGACCCGGTTGAACAACGGGATAAGGCTATGCTCGAGTTACTGTATGCCACCGGGCTGCGGGTCAGCGAACTGGTGAGTCTTACCCTGAGCGATGTCAGCTTACGTCAGGGGGTCGTACGTATTATTGGTAAAGGTAACAAAGAGCGGCTGGTACCGCTGGGCGAAGAAGCCGTGTACTGGATCGAACAGTTTATGACATACGGGCGACCCTTGTTACTTAACGGTCAGACGATTGATGTGTTGTTTCCCAGTAAGCGGGCACAGCAAATGACACGACAAACTTTCTGGCATCGAATTAAATATTACGCCACACTGGCAGGCATTGACGGTGATAAGCTTTCACCGCACGTGCTGCGTCATGCTTTTGCGACACATTTGCTTAATCATGGCGCGGATTTGCGCGTGGTACAGATGTTATTAGGTCACAGTGACTTATCAACCACGCAAATTTATACGCATGTTGCCACCGAGCGGCTGCGTCAGTTACATCAACAGCATCATCCCCGGGCGTAGCGCGCCCGTATGTGCCGCAAGAGACGACACGGATGTGAATAAAGGAACCATCATGAAAAAAACCTATTTGCTGCTTTCTCTTCTGCTGGCGATGGCCGGCGGAATCGCCCATGCCGATGACGCAGCGATTCAGCAATCGTTGCGTAAACTGGGGTTGCAGCAAACAGAGATTCAGCCTTCACCGTTGCCGGGTATGAAAACGGTGTTATCGGAAAGTGGCGTACTCTATGTGTCTGAAGACGGTAAACACTTCATTCAGGGGCCACTGTATGATGTCAGCGGCAACCATCCGGTGAATGTCATCAATCAGCTCCTCGATAAAAAAGTGGAAGCGCTGAAGTCGGATATGATCGTGTATAAAGCGCCAAAAGAGCAGCATGTCATTACCGTGTTTACTGATATAACCTGTGGTTACTGTCGTAAACTGCATTCACAGATCGCCGACTATAACGCGTTGGGGATTACCGTGCGTTATCTGGCTTTCCCGCGCGAAGGGCTGACTGGTGAAGTGGAAAAACAGATGAAATCTATCTGGTGTGCGGCCGATCGTAATAAAGCTTTTGACGCCGCGATGAAAGGCAGCGCCCCGCAGCCGGTGGCCTGCGATCTTGACCTCAGCCGGCAATATAAGCTGGGTATCCTCTACGGTATTCAGGGGACGCCGGCTATCCTGCTGCAAAATGGTACCCTGATCCCAGGCTATCAGGGACCTCAGGAACTGAAAACCTTTCTTGATAGCCAGAAAAGTGGCAGTGAATGACAAACGGTTTTACTACCCGGCTCCGTCGCCGTCAGGCGGCGGCGGTTAGCTGGCAGAATGACTCTCTTTCCCCGCTACTTTATCGTTTGTATGCTCAGCGTGGTGTTGCCGATCTGCGCGAGCTGGAACGCGGCGTAAAATATCTTCATCCTTATCACAGCCTTCACGGTATTGATGCGGCCTGTGCCATGTTGCAGCAGGCGCTGGCGGATAATCAGCGCATTATGGTGGTGGGGGATTTTGATGCTGACGGCGCCACCAGTACCGCGTTAACCGTGCTGGCGCTACGCAGTATGGGGGGGCGCAATGTTGAATTTCTGGTTCCGAATCGCTTTGAGGATGGCTATGGCCTGAGTCCGGAAGTGGTGGGGCAGGCTGCGGCCCGCGGTGCACAACTGATTGTCACCGTTGACAATGGCATTTCATCGCATGCCGGCGTGGCCTGCGCGAATCAGAAAGGCATTCCGGTGCTGATAACCGACCACCATCTGCCAGGGGACACGCTGCCGGCAGCGGCGGCGATTGTTAATCCGAACCTGGCGGCATGTGAATTTCCTTCACCTGCGCTGGCGGGGGTGGGCGTGGCGTTTTACCTGATGCTGGCTCTGCGTGCACGTCTGCGTGACAGTGGCGTCACTACGCTGCCTAATCTTGCTGCACTGCTTGACTTGGTGGCACTGGGAACCGTGGCCGATGTGGTGCCACTGGATGCCAATAACCGTATTCTGGTCTGGCAGGGGCTGAGCCGTATACGCGCCGGGCAGTGCCGTCCGGGCATCCGGGCATTGCTTGAAATTGCCCGCCGCGATCTGCGATCGCTGGTGGCCAGCGATCTCGGTTTTGCCCTCGGACCACGCCTGAATGCGGCCGGACGGCTTGACGATATGTCGGTGGGTGTATCATTGCTGCTGACCGAAGATCTTGCCGAAGCGCGCATGCTGGCTGCAGAGCTGGATGCCTTAAACCAGACGCGCAAAGAGATAGAACAGGGAATGCAATCTGAAGCGCTGGCGCTGTGCGATAACATTGAAGACAGCAGCGAAGCGTTACCTTACGGCCTGGCTATTTATCATCCGCAGTGGCATCAGGGGGTGATAGGTATTCTCGCCTCACGTCTTAAAGATCGCTTTCATCGTCCGGTGATTGCGTTTGCACCCGCAGGTGAGGGCATTCTCAAAGGTTCGGGGCGCTCAATTCAGGGGCTGCATATGCGCGATGCGCTTGAGCGGCTTGACACGCTCAACCCCGGCCTGATCCTGAAATTTGGCGGTCATGCTATGGCTGCAGGATTGTCACTGGAGGCGGCAAAGTTTGATGATTTTCGTCAGCAGTTTTCGGCGTTAATGCACCAGCAGCTTGATGAAACAGCGCTGGAAGGCATTATCTGGTCAGATGGTGAACTGTCTGCCGGGGAGATGACGCTGGCGACGGCTGAAATGCTGTGTGAAGCGGGTCCCTGGGGGCAGGGGTTTGCCGAGCCGCTATTTGACGGTAAATTTACGCTGTTGCAACAGCGGCTGGTGGGGGAGCGTCATCTTAAAATGATGGTCGAGCCTGTTGGCGGTGGCCCGCTACTGGATGGCATTGCCTTTAACATAGACCCCTCCTGCTGGCCGGATTCCAGCGTAAAGCAGGTTGAACTTGCCTATCAGCTGGATATCAATGAATTTCGCGGTCAGCGTACTCTTCAGCTGATTGTTGAGCATATCTGGCCGTTGTGACGCTGCGTTTATTCTGCACACTGGCTGTTCCCGGATAGCCGCTGGCAGCGGTGTATGCTGCCAGCCAAAGTCGAATCGGACGCGATAATTTACCCAACCACATTTTGTCAGCCGGCTTGCAATGACAATGCTACAATCCTGCGCGACTTTCGGGTAAAATCACCGGTTACTTTATTGTCATATCGACCAGCAAAAAGATCCCAAAGTCATGTTTGAAATTAATCCGGTAAAATATCGCATTCAGGACCTCAGCGAACGCTCCGACGTTCTTAGGGGGTATCTTTGACTACGATGCCAGAAAAGAACGTCTGGAAGAAGTAAGCGCCGAACTGGAACAACCCGACGTCTGGAATGAACCCGAGCGCGCTCAGGCGCTGGGGAAAGAACGCTCCGCGCTGGAGGCTATCGTCCAAACTTTTGACCAGCTGCAGCAAGGTCTGGAAGATGTCGCTGGTCTGCTTGAACTGGCGGTGGAAGCCGAGGACGAAGAGACCTTTAATGAAGCGGTCGCTGAACTGGATGGTCTGGATAAGAAACTCGCAGAACTTGAGTTTCGCCGCATGTTCTCCGGCGAATATGACAGTGCAGATTGCTACCTCGATATTCAGGCGGGATCGGGCGGAACCGAAGCGCAGGACTGGGCCAGCATGCTGTTGCGTATGTATCTGCGCTGGGCTGAAGATAAAGGCTTCAAAACGGAAGTTATTGAAGAATCAGAGGGCGAAGTGGCCGGCATAAAATCGGCCACTATCCGTATTCAGGGTGATTATGCATTCGGCTGGCTGCGTACTGAAACCGGGGTGCATCGTCTGGTGCGTAAAAGTCCCTTTGATTCCGGCGGCCGGCGTCACACCTCTTTTAGCTCTGCTTTTATTTATCCGGAAGTGGATGACGATATTGATATCGACATTAACCCGGCAGACCTGCGTATTGATGTTTATCGCGCTTCCGGCGCCGGTGGCCAGCACGTCAACCGGACTGAATCTGCGGTGCGTATTACGCATATTCCTACCGGCACCGTCACCCAGTGTCAGAACGACCGTTCTCAGCATAAAAACAAAGATCAGGCCATGAAGCAGATGAAAGCGAAGCTTTACGAGCTTGAGATGCAGAAAAAAAATGCGGAAAAACAGGCGCTGGAAGAGACCAAATCTGATATCGGTTGGGGCAGCCAGATCCGTTCATACGTTCTTGATGATTCCCGCATTAAGGATCTGCGCACCGGCGTTGAGACCCGTAATACTCAGAGCGTACTCGATGGCGATCTGGATCGTTTTATTGAAGCAAGTTTAAAAGCAGGGTTATAAGGAACCGATATGTCTGAACAACAACCGCAGGGTGCTGATGCCGCACTCGATCTCAACAATGAGCTAAAAGCTCGCCGTGAAAAGCTGAGCACGCTGCGTGAAAATGGCATTGCATTTCCGAATGATTTTCGCCGTGATACCACGTCAGACAAACTGCATGCTGCCTGGGATGACAAACAGAACGAAGAACTGGAAGCGCAGGGGATAGAGGTCAGCGTTGCCGGCCGAATGATGACCCGCCGTATCATGGGAAAGGCCTCTTTTGTCACCTTGCAGGATGTCGGCGGCCAGATTCAGCTTTATGTCTCGCGAGATGACTTGCCGGAAGGCGACTATAACGAGCGTTTCAAGAAATGGGATCTCGGCGATATTCTCGGCGCCCGTGGTAAGTTGTTTAAAACAAAAACCGGTGAACTGTCTATTCATTGCAGCGAACTGCGCCTGCTGACTAAAGCGCTGCGTCCGTTACCGGATAAGTTCCACGGTCTGGCCGATCAGGAAACGCGCTATCGTCAGCGCTATCTCGACCTGATTGCCAATAATGAATCCCGTTCCACCTTCAAAATTCGTTCAAAAATAATGGCCGCAATCCGCCGCTTTATGGTTGACCGCGATTTTATGGAAGTGGAAACGCCAATGATGCAGGTCATTCCCGGCGGTGCCTCAGCGCGACCTTTTATCACTCACCATAATGCGCTGGATATTGATATGTATCTGCGTATTGCCCCGGAACTCTATCTGAAACGTCTGGTGGTTGGCGGGTTTGAACGGGTTTTCGAAATTAACCGCAACTTCCGTAACGAAGGTATTTCACCGCGCCATAATCCCGAATTTACCATGATGGAACTCTACATGGCCTATGCGGATTATAATGACCTGATCGCGCTGACCGAGAGCCTGTTCCGCACCCTGGCGCAGGAAGTACTGGGTAGTCCGCAGGTGGCTTACGGTGAATATACCTTTGACTTTGGTCAGCCATTTGCAAAGCTCACCATGCGTGAGGCCATCAAAAAATATCGCCCTGAAACCGTGCTTAGCGACCTGGATGATTTTGACAAAGCGGCTGCCATTGCCAGGGCAATCGGCATTAAGGTTGAAAAAAGCTGGGGACTGGGCCGCGTTGTGACCGAAATTTTTGAGGAAACGGCAGAAGCACATCTGATTCAGCCTACCTTTATTACCGAATACCCGGCGGAAGTCTCTCCGCTAGCGCGCCGGAATGATGTCAACCCGGAGATTACCGATCGTTTTGAGTTCTTTATTGGCGGGCGTGAAATCGGTAACGGCTTCTCCGAACTCAATGACGCGCAGGATCAGGCTGAGCGTTTCCAGCAGCAGGTCAATGCCAAGGATGCTGGTGATGATGAAGCCATGTTTTATGATGAAGATTATGTGGTTGCTCTTGAGCATGGTATGCCGCCGACAGCCGGTCTCGGCATCGGTATTGACCGTCTGATCATGTTGTTTACCAACAGCCATACTATCCGCGATGTGATACTGTTCCCAGCCTTGCGCCCGCAGGGCAGATAAGCCTTTGTTACAGGGCCGGCGTTTGCCGGCCCTGTGTGCCTGTACTGGCCAGACGCGTGATCCCGCCTGGTAAACTGCCTTTTTCACGACGATTCTGCTGACGGCCGTGCAGATTTTTCCGCCGTTATTTTCTCCATCACCGCGTAGAGCTGTGGTGCGCTAAAGCCATAGTTTTTGTCACTGACTGACAGCGCAAAACGCCGTTGTATCACGTCATACAGTGTTGCCGCATCCGGGATGACGTATTTTTCCGTTGCCCGGTGTTGTGATTTATGTGACAAAAGAAAGTTGTTCAGGGTCAGTCTGCTGCCGTCCGGCAAATGACGGCACATAATCAGGTTATGGCGAAAACGTGAATCGGGCCAGTGTGCAACATAGAAGTTTGCCATCACATAGTCGGCATCATACTGCTGGCTTAAATCGAACGCATACATGGTCTGCCAGCGTCCGTCTATCTCAATTTGCAGCGTCCACTGGTTATTATTGTTAACCAGCCGGTAGGTATTATGGCGGGTCTGTTGCACTGTTCCGGCTTGTAAGGGTATCGGTGCCGTCAGCGTATTACCGCCAAAGCCAGCATCGACGATCCAGGGATGGTTTCCCAGCTCGGTAAGCAGCAGACGATGGGTGCGTGCTGGCGGGGCCACCGGGTCAGATATCAGCACTCTTGCCATTAAGCTGCGCACCGGAAACCCGATTTCATGCAATACGCGCTGAAGAAGGCCACTGTGTTCATAACAGTAACCGCCGCGTCCGGCAGCGATCAGTTTCGCTTCAATTGAGCGGCAGTCCAGCTGAATTTCCCGACCGAGCAAAACATCCAGATTTTCAAACGGGATGGCGTCACAATGATGGATAACCAGTTCACGTAGCGTATTGACAGACACCTCAGGGGTTGCAGTCCACCCAATACGAGAGAAGTAACGGCTTAAAAAATCATTCATCTAATCAGTCCCTGTTTGATTACTGCTGTGAAAATTCACGCCTGTTCCTGTCGCGAGAACACTGTTTTCAGCTGGCACCTACTGTTACATCCTTGTCAGATAAGGTCCATACCCAAAAATGCGTCTGGCTGTGCCGGTCGGCTCTTTGTCATGCCGTGGCTGAACGTCGGTGAAAATGCCCAGGGCCGGGCCGCATGCTGGTAGCCGCAGGGAAAGGGATCGCTGCGGTTTTTTGTCAGCAGGTCAGGCCAGGGTGCTATTGTTGCATTTCAATCAATAGTTTATTGCTAGTGCCGGGCTGTCACCCGCTCTCCGGCTATGGTTAAATGACTTCTTCTGTGATAGAGATCAAAAAAATCTGCGTTAATTACCTTTGTTGCAACCCTTTAAGGGGGGCATAAGTCAAATCTAAACTGGAGCCTGTGAGATGCCTGTTTCATTGCTGGCACTGGCGCTGAGCGCCTTTGCCATCGGTACCACTGAGTTTGTCATTATGGTACTGTTACCGGAAGTGGCTGGCGATTTGGCAGTATCAATTCCTGCAGCGGGCTGGCTGATTAGTGGTTATGCGCTTGGCGTGGCTATCGGCGCGCCAATTATGGCATTGCTGACTGCCAACCTGCCGCGTAAACGCACGCTGCTGTTGCTGATGACGATTTTTATTATTGGTAATCTGCTGTGTGCCCTTGCATACAGTTACCATCTGCTGATGCTGGCCAGGGTGATTACCGCGCTGTGTCACGGGGCTTTTTTTGGCATTGGCGCGGTGGTGGCAGCCGGACTGGTCGCGGTGAACAAGCAGGCGCAGGCGGTAGCACTGATGTTTACCGGCCTGACGCTGGCAAATGTACTGGGCGTACCGCTGGGTACCTGGTTTGGTCAGCTGTTTGGCTGGCGGGCAACTTTCTGGGCGGTTTCGGTGATTGGCGTGCTGGCATTTATTGCCCTGATTGTCAGTCTGCCGGCCAACCGGGATGAAAAACCCTTGCATCTGGCCAGCGAAATCCGGGCACTGGCCAACGGCAGGCTGCTGCTGTCACTGTTGATGACCGTCTTTTTTGCTGCCGCCATGTTTGCCCTGTTCAGCTATATCGCGCCGTTGCTGTTGCAGGTTACCGGGGTCAGCGATCGGGGTGTGAGCTGGACGTTGTTCCTGATTGGGGCCGGGTTGACGGTCGGCAATGTGCTGGGGGGACGGCTGGCAGACTGGCGGCTCTCTTTTAGTCTGATTTTGTGCTTTGCGCTGATTGCCCTGTTTTCACTGGCCTTTAGCTGGACCAGCCATGCCCTGTGGCTGGCGGAAATCACATTGTTTTTCTGGGCAATGGCGACGTTTGCCACCGTGCCGGGACTGCAAATCAACGTTGTGCGCCATGGTGCGGATGCGCCTAATCTGGTTTCAACGCTGAATATTGCCGCGTTTAATGTCGGTAATGCCTTCGGCGCCTGGCTCGGTGGTGCGGTAATCGATGATGGTTTGGGGTTAACCGCCGTACCGGTGGCGGCAGCCGTTATGGCATTACTCGGCTTATGCCTGTGCCTGCTGACATTTCGTCAGCAGCGGGGTAATCGTTCTGCTATTGCCTGTGCGGATTAAGCAACTGCTGCAACCGCTGTTCCAGCGAGCCGATATGCGTTTGCAAATGCTCACTAAACGCGCTGACCAGCGCTGAAGCGGGACGATGGCTGGGATGAATCAGGCTGACGGTGAAAGGCACTTCAATGCTAAAACGCCGCACCGCCAGCCTGCTGTCGGCGTAATCAAGGGCTGTCAGTGGATTCACTACAGAAATACCGCTACCGGCTTTCACCATGGCGCATACCGAAGCGGCACTGTGGGTTTCCATCACCATTCTGCGTTGTACCTGATGCTGGCTGAATAACGCGTCCAGTAAGTGACGGTAGCTGTCATGGCGCGACAGACTGACGTAATTTTCGCCCTGAAAATCCTCCGGGCTAAGTACTGTTTTAGCGGCCAGCGGATGCCCTGCCGGCAGCACACAGACTTCATTGCTGGTAAAAAGCGGAGTGCGCCGGGTGCCAGCCGGCGTCTGGCTGGTTTCTGTCAGTCCCAGATCATAGCGTTGGGCTGATAGCCATTCTTCCAGCAATGGTGATTCCTGCGAAATAATATTCAGGCTGACTTCCGGGTATTGTGCCATAAATGGCTGGCATAGCTGCGGCAGTAACGACTGCGAAAACACCGGCAGACAGACCAGCGACAGTTCCCCCTGGCGAAACGCTTTTAATCCTTCCGCCGCGCTACGTATCCGATCCAGCCCATACCAGGAGCGTTGTACCTCTTCGAACAACAGCAGTCCTTGTGCGGTGGGCAACAGACGGCCTTTACTGCGACTAAACAGGGCGAAACCCAGCAGTTTTTCCAGACGTGCCAGTTCGCGACTGACGGTTGGCTGCGAACTGTTGAGCAGGCTGGCTGCCGCCGTTACGTTCCCGGCCGTCATGACCGCATGAAAGATTTCTATATGCCTTAAGGTTATGGCCGCCATGCTGCGCTTGTTCCATATCATAAATGAATAGTTTGGCATAAAAATGATATTTTTCGTCATTCTTTTTCTGTGGCGTAATGCACTGTGAAAAGCCTTATGGAGAACCGCTATGCCGCGCCCGCTAACTACCACCGACAGTCAGCTTAATTGCGTTAATCTGCTGAAGCTGGCCAAAGAGTACGATGGCCCGCTTTGGGTTTATGATGCGCAGATTATTCGTCAGCAAATTGACCAGTTACGTTGCTTTGATGTCATTCGCTTTGCTCAGAAAGCCTGTTCCAACCTGCATATCCTGCGGCTGATGCGCGCGGCCGGTGTAAAGGTTGACTCGGTATCTTTGGGGGAAATTGAACGGGCTCTGGCGGCAGGTTATCGCAGCGGTGAAGACAGTGATGAAATGGTGTTTACCGCTGATGTGCTGGACAACCCGACGCTGGCAAGAGTCGCCGGGCTGAAAATCCCGTTAAATGCCGGTTCGGTGGATATGCTTCACCAGCTGGGCGCGGTGTCCAGGGGGCACCGGGTCTGGCTGCGTATTAACCCCGGATTTGGCCATGGTCATAGCCAGAAAACCAATACCGGTGGTGAAAACAGCAAGCATGGTATCTGGCATGGCGACCTGCCACTGGCGCTGGCGGCAATCCGCCGTTACCCGCTTAAGCTGGTAGGACTGCATATGCATATTGGTTCCGGGGTGGATTATCAGCATCTGGCGCAGGTATGTGACGCAATGGTCAGCCAGGTGATGGCTAGCGGACACGATGTGCAGGCGATTTCTGCCGGTGGCGGCCTGTCGGTGCCCTATCTGCCGGGAGGGGAAACCATAGATACCCAGCACTATTTTGGTTTGTGGGATAACGCCCGCCAGCGTATTGCTGCCCATCTTGGCCATCCGGTGAAACTGGAAATTGAACCTGGACGTTTTCTGGTGGCGGAATCCGGCGTGCTGATAAGTCAGGTGCGGGCGGTCAAAGAGATGGGAAATCGTCATTTTGTGCTGGTCGATGCCGGTTTTAACGATTTAATGCGGCCCGCTATGTATGGCAGTTATCACCATATTTCCGTGTTGCCCGCCGACGGTCGTCAGCAAAATGCGGCGCTGCTGCCGGAGACGGTAGTTGCCGGTCCGCTATGCGAGTCTGGCGATGTCTTTACCCAGCAGGAAGGTGGCAAGGTTGAAACCCGTGCGCTGCCGGAAGTCCGGGTCGGCGATTACCTGGTTTTTCACGATACCGGCGCTTACGGTGCCTCGATGTCGTCAAATTACAACAGTCGTCCTTTATTGCCGGAAGTGTTATTCGATCAGGGCGTAGCGCGCCAGATTCGCCGGCGTCAGACTATTGATGAATTACTGGCGCTGGAGCGCTGATCGCTTATCCGCCGCCGCTTCTGATACACTGTTATTATCCCTCAGACAGACAAAGTGGATGGCTGGTTATGGCAGACAAGCGCTGGCGTATTTTGCCGTTGAATACGGAACCGCATTATCGTGATGCCGTGGTGGAATGGCAGTCACAGGCCTTTGGTAATGAAACCTCGCGGGAATTTTTTGCCAGCGTGGTGGACAGCAGTCTGCGAGGTGCGGATCTCCCGGTGACCTGGATTGCCGTCGACGGTGAACGGGTTATTGGTACCATTGGTCTGTGGCGCTGTGATTTAATCAGCCGCCAGGATCTCTGGCCGTGGCTGGCGGCACTGTATGTTGATCCTGCGTATCGTGGACAAGGGGTGAGTGAGCGCTTACAGCAGCGGGTGATAAATGAAGCCAGTGCGCGCGGGTTTAGCAACCTTTATCTGTGGGCCTCGTTTGCGGATTATTATGAACGATTCGGCTGGCAATATCTCGGGGAAGCGCTGGATTATCCGAATAAAAAAGTGCGGGTTTATCGCCGCGCGCTATGATCACGCCGGGTTGCTAACCGAATGGCGCCTGACCAGCGTCGGGCAGAACATATGTGTCACTTCCGGTAGTGGCTGATTATTCGCCAGCGCCAGCGCCAGTTCTGTCGCCTGTTGCACCATATTGACCACCGGATAACGAATGGTGGTCAGGCGCGGGCGCACATAGCGTGATACCAGTACATCATCAAAGCCTGTCAGTGACATTTCTTCCGGCACCCTGATGCCATTATCACTGAGCACCGCCAGTGCACCGGCCGCCATGGAGTCGTTATAGCAGGCCACCGCGCTGAACGTTTTCCCGCGTCCGAGTAGCTCGGTCATCGCCTGTTCTCCGCCGGTTTCGTCCGGCTCACCAAAGGCCACCAGCCGTTCGTTAGTGGTTATCTGGTGCGCTTGCAGCGCGTCATAATATCCCTGCAGGCGCTCTTCAGCGTCGGAGATACCATGATTTGAACAGATAAAGGCAATATGCTGATGGCCCATCTGGATCAGATGGCGGGTGGCCAGCCAGGCGCCGTGGCGATCGTCCAGCGCAATGCAGCGCTGTTCAAAACCAGGCAGGGCACGGTTAATCAGTACCATGCCGGGGATATACTCCATCAGCGGGATCAGTTCCTCATCTGGGATTTTTTTGGCATGAACAATCAGCGCGCCACAGCGATGGCGAATCAGCTGCTCAATCGCCTGATGCTCTTTTTGCAGGTTGTGATAACCATTACCGATGAGCAGAAAGTGGCCGGTCTGATAGGCAACCTGTTCCACGGCTTTTACCATGGCGCCGAAAAAGGGATCGGAGACATCACTGACAACCAGCCCGATACAGTCGGTGGATTGCTGGGCCAGCGCTCTGGCATTGGCATTCGGATGATACTGCAATTCAGACATCGCGCTGAGCACCGCCTGACGCGAACTTTCGCTGGCCTTCGGCGAGTGGTTTATAACGCGGGAAACCGTTGCTACCGAGACGCCAGCCAGTCTGGCAACATCCTTAATTGTGGCCATGCGTGAATCCGCTCCAGGGTAAACGTTTACATTGCGTCAGTGTTGCGGAAATTTCCTTGCATTTCAAGCAGGCAGAATGTAAGCGGTGTCGCAAAGCTGAAAGAATCTGCGTTAATTTGCGGCGGCCGGGCTGGCGCGAATTCAGCGCCGAAAACTGATATTCTCACCACATCTAACCAGCCCTGTGGAAATCTTCATGAAAAAAGTACCTCATCTTGCCCACTGGGGGGCGTTCAATGCGGTGGTGGAACGGGGACGACTGGTACGCTGTGAACCTTTTTTTGCCGATCGCGATCCGTCACCGATGCTGCAAACGCTGCCGGAGCTGGTTTATTCTGCCCAGCGTATCCGTCAGCTGGCAGTGCGGCGTTCCTGGTTACGAGCCAGAGAAGGCAGCGACCGGACGTTACGCGGTCGGGAGGATTTTGTCAGCGTAGACTGGGAGACGGCCCTTGATCTGGTGGCTGGCGAAGTGGCACGGGTACGTGAGCGTTATGGTGCCAGCGCCATATTTAACGGCTCTTATGGCTGGTCTTCTGCCGGACGGGTACATCATGCCCGCACGCTGGTGCGCCGTTTTTATTTTGCCGGCGGTGGCGGTATCGATCAGCTGGGTAATTACAGCTGGGGCGCGGCACAGTTTTTTCTGCCCTATGTTATTGGCAGCTACAAACCATTGACCGGGCGCGTCACCGACTGGCCGCAGGTGATTGCGCACTGTGAGTTGTTCGTTGCTTTCGGCGGGCTGGCGCTGAAAAATGGTCAGGTTGCGTCTGGCGGAGCTGGGGAGCATAGCCTGAAGCCAGCGCTGGAAGCGCTGGCCCGTAAAGGCACCCCGGTGATTAATATCAGTCCGTTGCGTGACGACTGTCCCGCTTTTGTTAACGCGGAATGGATAGCTATCCGGCCGAATACCGATGTGGCATTGATGCTGGCTCTGGGCTATGAACTGGAAACCACACAGCGCATAGACCGCGATTTTCTTGCCACACACTGTTCAGGCTATCCGCAGTTGCGTGCCTACCTGCTGGGTGAGCGTGATGGCATCAGAAAAACCCCGGCGTGGGCGGCGGCGATTACCGGTATTCCTGCTGCCCGCATCGTCAGCCTGGCGCAACAGCTCTGGGGGAAACGGAGTTTTCTTACCTGTGCTTATGCCGTTCAACGGGCGCACCGGGGTGAACAACCTTACTGGATGATGATTGCCTTGTCCTCCATGCTTGGTCAGCCAGGCTTAGCAGGTGGCGGATTCTCGTTTGGTCATGGTTCGATGAACGGAGTGGGAAATCCGCGACTGGAAGCGGCCGGTCCGGCCATGCCTGTCGGGGTTAATCCGCTGGCGGATCAGGCTATTCCGGTTGCCCGCATCAGTGATATGTTGCTTAATCCCGGTCAGTCTTATCGTTTTAATGGCCAGACACGGCATTATCCTGATATTCGTCTTATCCACTGGGCGGGAGGGAATCCGTTTCATCACCATCAGCAATTGCATCGCCTGGTTGCCGGTTGGCAGCGGCCGGAGACGGTGGTGGTGCAGGATATTGTCTGGACGCCGGCGGCGCGTATGGCTGATATTGTCCTGCCGGCTACCAGTAGCCTGGAACGTAACGATATTGGTGGTTCTTCCAGCGATCGTTACCTGCTGGCAATGCATCAGGCGATTGCCCCCCGTCATCAGGCGCGTAATGATTTTGATATTTTTGCCGATCTTGCCGACCGTCTTGGTTACCGCAGCCAGTTTACCGAAGATCGTGACGAAATGGCCTGGATTCGCCGTTTATATCAGCAGAGTGCAGCCGCACATCGTGACAAAGGCGTAGACTGGCCGGCGTTTGAGGCTTTCTGGCAGCAGGGCTACGTTGAGGCGCCAGCATCGGCAAAGCCTTATGTGTATATGGCGGATTTTCGTGCCGATCCCGCCCGCTTCCCGTTGCATACGGCCAGCGGGAAAATTGAACTGTATAGCACGGTACTGGACAGCTTTAAGCTGGATGATTTTGCCCCCCATCCGGAATGGCACCCGCCAGAAGAGTGGCTCGGTAATGCTGCCGGCTGCGGCTATCCCTTGCATATGATTTCGATGCAGCCTGGCGATCGTCTGCACAGCCAGATGGATGCAACGCCTGGCGTGCAGGCCGCGAAAACCGCCGGTCATGAAACAGTGTGGATGCACCCTGAAGATGCCAGCCAGCGTCATATTGCGGAGGGGGATGTAGTGGAAGTGTTCAACCAGCGTGGTCGCATGCTGGCCGGCGTCAGGCTCAGCGATGGCCTCACCCGGCGGGTAATTGCCATCGCGACAGGTGCCTGGTTCGATCCGGGATTTGGCGCTGTCTGGCGGCCCTATGATCGTGCCGGCAACCCGAACGTGCTGACGCTGGATATTGCAACATCATCCCTGACGCAGGGGCCGAATGCCATGAGTTGTCTGGTGGAGGTCAGGCGCCAGCAAAGCGATAGCCAAATCTCATAGCTGGTTACACTTTGCGCACATTGGTTGCGAATCATCAGTAGCTGCGGCCTCTTGCCTGTTGTTACAGTCAGGGTCCCAGAGGTATTGATAGGTGAACATCTACATGTGTTACACCAACCTGCGCAGATGCGCAGGTTTTTTTTCTCTGCCGCTCCCATAACGAACTGATACACAGTTTCGCTGTTATCAGTGCGTTCTTTTTTGTATAACTCTCGGTTGCTTATTCGTTAAACCCAGCAGAAGATCGATGCCCAGATTAAAAAAAATCCTTGCTAAGGAACTGGCAAAAGCCCCCTTTCATCCGATGCGCTTTCGCCTGATATGCTTCGGCGTGCTGCTGTGCATGAGCCTGCTGCTGCTACGGGTGGCGGATTTACAGCTGATTAACCATCCGATGCTGGAAAAACAGGCGGACGAGCGGTCGCTGCGAACCGTGGTGTTGCCGACTAACCGTGGCACCTTGCTCGATCGCAACGGTGACACGCTGGCGCTTAGCGTGCCGTCGCGCGATATCATCGCCGACCCCCAGCGGGTTCTGGCGTCTCATCCGGACTTTAGCCGTCCGGAATGGGCCTATCTTGCCAGTGCGCTGGGCGAACGCCCGGAACAGGTCGCCAGTGAAATCAGCGCCAATCCGGCCCGGCGTTTTCTCTATCTCGGTCATAAAATTGAACTGGGTATTGCCAAAGATATTGCCAGGCTGCATTTACCCGGTATCAGCGCCATCTATGATGACAGCCGTTTTTATCCGATGAGCGAAGCTTCGGCACCGCTTATTGGTATTGTTGGCGCCGACAATAACGGGCTGACCGGTCTGGAGCGCAGTTACGACAAAATATTGCGCGGTACGCCGGGTATGGAGCAATACCGGCAGGATGGCAATGGCAACATTATTGCCATGATCCATTATGAACCACCGCAGCAGCCACCCACCGTACAGCTCAGTATTGATAAGTTTGATCAGTACACGCTTTACAGTAAGTTGCGCGATGGTGTGCTGTTAAACAAAGCTGATTCCGGGGCGGCGGTGCTGATAAAAATTGACACCGGTGAAATTCTCGGCATGGCGTCTTATCCTTCGTTTAACCCGAACAATTTTGCTAACGTTCCCGCGGCACAGATGAAAAATGTGGCGATTAATGACAGCTTCGAACCCGGATCAACAGTGAAACCGCTGGTGGTGATGGAAGGTCTGGAACGCAAACTGGTGCGTCCGGACTCGGTGCTGGATACCACCCCTTATCAGGTTAATGGTCATCTGATCCGCGATGTTGGCCACTGGCCGCGCCTGACGATGACCGGCATTCTGCAAAAGTCGAGTGATATCGGTGTATCCCATATTGCACTGGCAATGCCGGCCGAAGCGTTGGTACAAACTTATCAGCATTTTGGTCTGGGCAAGCCAACCGGTCTTGGGCTGACCGGCGAAAGCGTGGGGTATTTTCCGGCGCACCGTAAACGCTGGGCCGATATCGAACGGGCGACTTTCTCTTTTGGCTATGGTTTGCGGGTAACACCGCTGCAAATCGCCCGCGAGTATGCCACTCTCGGCTCATATGGTATTTATCGTCCGCTGTCGATCACTAAAGTGACGCCGCCGGTACTCGGCACCAGGGTCGCCAATGCCGACACGGTGCGTGCGGTGGTGCATATGATGGAAAGCGATGCGCTGCCCGGTGGCAGCGGAGTGCGGGCGGCGGTGCCCGGCTACCGGTTGGCAATTAAAACCGGCACTGCGGAAAAAATGGGCCCCAATGGCAAATATGATGGCGGCTATATTAACTATACCGCTGGCGTGGCGCCGGCCAGTAATCCGCAGGTTGCGCTGGTAGTGATGATTAACCATCCTACTGCCGGAGACCACTTTGGTGGTTCGGTTGCGGCACCGGTATTTGGCAATATTATCGGTGCGGTGCTAAAGCATATGAACGTAGTGCCGGACGCCTTATAGGGGCCGGCTGCGCTGATTTTGTGCATCTGATTTCATTCCGGGCAAACAACAGGCAGGGAACGTGTTGTTTGCTTGCCGTTGTTTTATATGGCACTTCTTAACACTATTCTTACGGTTTGCCCATAGAATCAGGCGTAAAGCCCTGGCAATAATGTTGTCGTATACTCTTTCAGCGAACGTTAATGTCGCTAATGTAGTTAATCCTTAAACTGATGTGAAAAAATGGCATGAGAAAATCCGGTTTATTCCCACGTAGCCGTTTGTGGCAGCGGGGACTGTTGTTATTGCTGCTGGTTATTATTTTGATCATGGTCTGGCACTTCGGCTTCCGGGGGGGCGGTGAAACCGGGCAATCAGCGGGGCCGGGAGGCATGCCTCATCCTGGCGGCGCAGCGGGTGCCACTACTCCTGTCCAGGTGGCTACGGTGACTCAGGCTGACGTGCCGGTATATCTCAGTGCGCTGGGTACGGTTATCCCAAACGCAACGGTGACTGTCACCAGCCGGGTAGACGGTCAGCTGATGAAGGTGTACTTCACCGAAGGGCAGAAAGTGAAGGCTGGTCAGCTGCTGGCGCAAATTGATGCCCGTAGTTATCAGGCGACCCTGGCGCAGTATCAGGCGGCAAAAGCGCAGAATGAGGCGCAGTTAAAAAGTGCGGCACTGACCTTAGCGCGTTACCGCAAACTTTTTGCTATGGATTCCTTGTCACGTCAGGATCTGGATGCACAAATTGCTACTACCGCACAGTATGATGGCGCGGTGAAAGCTGATGACGCACAGATTGCGGCGGCGCGGCTCAATATTGAATATGCCCGCATCACCTCACCTATTGACGGCCGCGTCGGATTGCGACTGGTTGATCCCGGTAATATGGTGCACAGCAGTGACACCACCGGAATAGTCACCATTACACAAACGCAGCCAGCGGCGGTGACGTTTAGCGTGCCGCAGAGTAACCTGCCTCAGCTGGTGAAGACCTTGCATCACGATCAGCGTTTGCCGGTAACGGCATTTGATGAAGATGGGAAAGTAGCACTGGAGCAAGGCAGCGTGGCCTGGCTCAGCAACCAGATCGATACCGCTACCGGCACGGTTGAATTAAAGGCGCTGTTTGATAATCCAGCGGAAACGCTGTATCCCAACCAGTTTGTTAATGTACGGGTTCAAACCTCAACGCTAAACCAGGTGGCGGTGATTCCTGCGCGCGCCCTTCAGCTCAGCAGCGAAGGCAGCTTTGTATTCGTGGTGAACAAAGATAACAGGGTTTCCCGTCGTCAGGTTCAGAGCGGCCCGGCCTGGGGAGAAAGCCAGCAGGCGGTGCTCAGCGGCGTTAAAGCCGGTGAGCAGGTGGTTATTCAGGGAATTGATCGGCTGACTGATGGCAGCAAAGTACAGGTTGTCAACGCCGACAACAGCCAGAACAGCGCAGCTAACACGGCGACCCGATGAATCCTTCAAAGCTCTTTATTTCCCGCCCGGTGGCAACCATTTTGTTGATGGCGGCGGTACTGGTATCAGGTTTATTTGCCTACCGTTTTCTGGCTACTTCCGCGTTGCCACAGGTGGATTATCCTACCATTCAGGTGACCACCCTTTATCCAGGGGCCAGTCCGGATGTGATGGCATCCTCGGTGACGTCGCCGCTGGAACGTCAGCTGGGGCAGATGGCTGGCCTCAGTCAGATGACGTCGAGCAGTGCCGGTGGCACCTCGATTATTACGCTGAAATTTTCTCTTGACCTGTCGCTGGACGTTGCCGAGCAGGAAGTGCAGGCGGCGATTAATACTGCCAATAACCTGTTGCCGGATGATCTGCCTAATCCACCCACCTACAAAAAGGTCAATCCGGCAGACAGCGCGGTGATTACGCTGGCTGCCAGCTCAACAACCTTGCCCCTGACGCGGGTGCAGGATCTGGTGAATACCCGTATTGCCTTGAAATTGTCACAAATATCCGGGGTCGGCATGGTGACGCTGGCGGGCGGCCATCAGCCTGCCATCCGGGTGCGGCTTAATCCGGGGGCGCTGGCGGCGCACGGGCTGACGCTGGAAGATGTGAATACCCTGATTAGCAACAATAACGTCAATGGTTCGAAAGGGGGATTTGATGGCCAGTATCATTCGGTCACCATCGATGCTAACGATCAGTTACGGGATGCCAAACAGTACGGCAATCTGATTATCACCTATCAGAACGGTGCGGCGCTGCGGTTAAAAGACATCGCCAGTATTGAAGAGGCGGCAGAAAACACCCAGCAGTCTGCCTGGGCCAATGGTCAGCCAGCCATTGTGATAAGCGTTCAGCGCCAGCCGGGGGCGAACGTTATCGCGGTAGTGGATGCCATTAAAGCACAGCTACCCACGCTGCAGGCAGCATTGCCCGATGGGGTTAAAATGCAGGTGTTATCCGATCGTACCCAGACCATCCGTGCTTCCATCAGCGATGTGCAGTTTGAACTGATGTTATCACTGGCGCTGGTGGTGATGGTGACGTTTTTATTCCTGCGTAATATCGTGACCACCCTGATCCCAGGGGTTGCGGTTCCGCTGTCGCTGGTAGGCACTTTTGGCGTGATGTATCTGGCCGGTTTCAGCCTGAATAATCTGTCGCTGATGGCGCTTACCATTGCCACCGGATTTGTGATTGATGATGCTATCGTCGTTGTGGAAAATATTGCGCGCCGGCTGGAAAATGGCGAAACCCCGATGCAGGCGGCGCTCAAGGGGTCTCAGCAGATTGGTTTTACCGTCATTTCGTTAACTTTTTCGCTGATTGCGGTTCTGATCCCGCTGCTGTTTATGGGGGATGTGGTCGGGCGATTATTCCGCGAGTTTGCAATTACTCTGGCAGTATCGATCCTGGTGTCAATGGTGGTATCACTGACTCTGACGCCGATGCTGTGTGCCTATTTGCTGCGTCATATTCCCGAGGAAAAGCAGAGCCGCTTTGCCCGTAAAGGCGGGGCGATTTTTGATGGGCTGGTGCGTGGTTATGATCGGTTGCTGACCCGGGTGCTGAATCATCAGCGTCTGATGCTGCTGGTGGCCCTGGCCACCTTTATCTTTACCGCATTGCTCTATTTTGCGATTCCCAAAGGTTTTTTCCCAACCCAGGATACCGGACTGATTCAGGGCGTTACCCTGGCATCGCAGAACGTTTCTTTTGCTGAAATGTCGCGGCGGCAGCAGGCGCTGAGCGCAATAATCATGCGCAATCCGGCGGTTGAAAGCGTAACGTCAACCGTCGGTATTGACGGCAATAATACCAGTCTGAACAGCGGTCGCTTACAGATTAACCTTAAGCCCTTTGGCGAGCGTGATGCGGCCTCAACCATTATTGCACAGCTTCAGCAGGCCGCGCAGAAAGTAAGCGGGATTCAGCTTTATCTGCAATCGTCACAGGACTTAACGGTCAACGATCAGGTCACCCCCAGTCAGTATCAGCTGACGCTGGATGATGCCGATAGCGCCAATCTGGTTACCTGGACACCAAAACTGGTTGCCGCGCTTTCCCGTCAGCCGGAATTTAATCAGGTTGTCAGTAATCTGCAGGATCAAGGACAGGTGGCCTGGGTTGAACTCGACCGGGATAAAGCGGCACGTTATGGCATAACCGCCTCGGACGTTGACACCGCGCTCTACAACGCTTTCGGTCAGCGGCTGGTATCGACTATTTTTACCCAGGCCAATCAGTACCGTGTCGTGCTGGAAGTTGCCCCACAATATCAGCAATCACCGGCTTCACTCGATGATGTCTGGCTGGCACCGGCTGGCAGTTCAACCAGTAGCAGTTCCACCACGAGCAGCACAACCTCAACCAGCAGCTCGACCGGTAGTACTACCAGTCAGAGCAGTAGCGGTTTAGTCCGACTGACATCGATAGCCAGCGTTCACCAGCGAACCGGTTCACTGATGCATATGCGTCTGAACCAGTTCCCGGCGGTGATGATCTCCTTTAACCTCAACAATGGTTATGCGCTGGAAGATGCGCAGCAAACGATTGATCGGGTAACCCGGCAACTGAAACTGCCTGGCAGTATCACGTTGCGTTATCAGGGGGAAACCGCGGCATTTCAGCAGTCCACCAGCAACACCCTGTGGTTGATTGTGGCGGCGTTGTTAACCATGTATGTGGTTCTGGGCGTCCTTTATGAAAGCTTTATTCATCCGTTGACTATCCTGTCAACCTTGCCGCCGGCGGCAATCGGTGCCTTGCTTGCCCTGTTACTGGCCGGCAGTGAATTCAGCCTGATTGCGCTTATCGGCGTTATTTTGCTGATAGGTATTGTGAAAAAGAACGCCATTATGATGATCGACTTTGCGCTGGAAGCGCAGCATCATCAGCACTTATCAGCGCGGGAAGCTATTCATCAGGCCTGTCTGCTGCGTTTCCGTCCGATTTTAATGACCACCATGGCTGCCTTACTGGGGGCGTTACCGCTGATGCTGGCACAGGGTTCCGGTGCTGAACTGCGCCAGCCTCTTGGTCTGGTGATTGTTGGTGGTTTAATCTTCAGTCAGCTGTTGACGTTGTTTTCCACCCCGGTGATTTATCTGATGTTTGATCGCATAGCACAACGCGCTAAGCGCTGGTTGCGTCAGCGTCAGCAGCGTGCGGCGGAGTCTGAATGAATATCGTCAGGCTGTTTGTTTTCCGTCCGGTAGCAACGCTGTTACTTACCCTGGCGATACTGTTGCTTGGGGCGCTAGGGTACCGTTTGTTGCCGGTGGCTCCGTTACCACAGGTTGATTTTCCGACCATCATTGTCAGTGCCAAACTGGCCGGGGCCAGTCCGGAAACCATGGCGGCGACGGTTGCTACCCCGCTGGAACGTGCGCTGGGGCAAATTGCCGGCGTCAGTGAGATGACCTCCAGCAGTTCGCAGGGGTCAACCAGCGTGATTTTACAGTTTGACCTTGACCGCGATATTAACGGCGCTGCGCGGGACGTGCAGGCGGCGATTAACGCCGCGCGCAGTCTGCTGCCAGACAGCATGGCTTCTTTGCCAACCTACCGCAAAGCGAACCCTTCAGAAGCGCCAATTCTGCTGCTGGCATTGACCTCTAAAAACCGCAGCAGCGGGGAACTGTACGACCTGGCCGACAGTAAAATTGACCAGAGTATTGCCCAGGTACAGGGGGTAGGGGAGGTTTTACTACTGGGTAGCGCGCTGCCGGCAGTGCGTATTGATCTTAAACCGCAGCAGCTGACCCATTATGGTATTTCGCTGGATAGCGTACGCAAGACGGTGGCTAACAGTACCACTAACCTGCCAAAGGGAGTCCTTAACGGCAGCAGCATGTCCTGGCTGGTGGATGCGAATAGCCAGTTGGATAAAGCGGCGCAATATGCCGGCCTGATCATCCGCTATCAGCAAGGTAAAGCGATTCGCTTACGCGACGTGGCGACAGTGTATGACGCCGTTGAAGATAAATATAATGTCGGTTACTACAACGGGGTGCCGGCGGTGATGATTGGGGTAACCCGTCAGGCAGGGGCCAATATGCTGGCAACCATCGATGCCATCAAGGCGCGGCTGCCGGAGTTACAAAAGTCACTGCCTTCTGATGTGGCCCTGCAGCTGGTTGTTGACCGTTCGCCGTCGATTCGCGCTTCGCTGTATGATACGGAGGAAACGCTGCTGATCGCCGTGCTGCTGGTGATTGCCGTGGTGTTTGTTTTTTTACGTAACCTGCAGGCGATGATTATTCCGGCACTGGTGCTGCCGGTCTCCCTGATTGGCACCTGCGCACTGATGTATCTGCTGGGCTACAGCCTGGATAACCTTTCGTTAATGGCGTTGATTATTTCCACTGGGTTTGTGGTGGATGATGCCATCGTGGTGTTAGAAAACATCACCCGTCATATTGAAAGTGGATTAAGCCCGGTCAGGGCGGCGCTAAAAGGCGCCCGGGAAGTCAGTTTTACCGTGTTGTCCATGACGTTATCGCTGGTGGCGGTCTTTATTCCTATTTTGCTGATGGGCAGTATTGTTGGTCGCCTGTTTCGCGAATTTGCCGTGACGCTGTCGCTGTCACTGGCGATATCAATGGTGATTTCACTGAGTCTGACGCCAATGCTGTGCGCGCGTTTGCTGCGTAAAAAGAGCCAGGTCAGCCGCCGGCCCCACCCGCTATGGCTGTGGATAGAAAAAAGTCTTGCCGCTCTGCTTGCCGCTTATGAACGTGGGTTGCGTTGGGTACTGCGTCATCGCCGGCTGACGCTGTTCAGTCTGTTTCTTACCGTGCTGCTAAACCTGTTTTTATTCAGCATTGTGCAGAAGGGGTTTTTTCCCGATCAGGATACCGGCCTGCTGATTGGCATGGTACGCGCCGATCAAAATATCTCTTTTCAGGCAATGAAACCGCAGGTACAGGCGATTGCCAGTAAAGTGCAACAGGACCCGGCGGTGGATGGCGTGATTGCCTCCATGGGTGGCGGTATGTTTGGTTCACGTAACAGCGCTAACTTTTTTATTCATCTGAAAGATATTGGCCAGCGTAAGGCCACCGCCAGCCAGGTGGCTAACCGGCTGACCATGGCGTTCAGCAAAACCCCGGGTATGCAGCTATTTGTTATGGCGGCGCAGGATATTCATATTGGCGGGCGCAGCGCTAACGCGTCCTGGCAATACAGTCTGCAGGCGGATGACCTGGATACGCTGCGCCGCTGGACTCCAAAGGTGAAGGCCGCGCTGGAGGCGATCCCGCAGCTTAACGGCGTTGACTCTGATGCGCAAAATGGCGGGCAGGAGGTGATGGTGACGATTGATCGCGATCGCGCTTTACGCCTCGGCATCAATGTCGAAACCATCGACACTATGTTAAACAATGCTTTTGCTCAGCGCCAGGTGGCAACCCTGTATCACAGTCTGAATCAGTACCATGTGGTGATGGCGCTGAACGACGACTGGACTGACGAACCGCAAAAGTTGCAACAGATGTACGTGGTCAACGACCAGGGTAAGGCTATCCCGCTGAGTGCCTTTGCCACTTTCTCCGGAGCAAACGCACCGCTTTCTGTTGCCCATCAGGGACAGATGGCGACCAGCACGCTGGCGTTTAACCTGGCTGACGGCGTTTCGTTGCAGCAGGCACAGCAGCTGATTGCTGACGCCATGATAAAAATTGGCTTGCCTGATGATATTCAGGCCGGTTTTCAGGGAACGGCAAAAGCCTTCAGCGAGTTGAGCGCTTCTATGCCGTGGCTGATTGCTGCCGCGCTGCTGGCGGTCTATATCGTGCTGGGCATATTGTATGAAAGTTATATCCATCCGTTGACCATTCTTTCTACGCTACCCTCCGCTGGCGTTGGTGCGCTGTTGTTACTGTTATTTACCCATACTCAGCTGACGGTAATTGCGCTGATCGGTATTTTGCTGCTGATTGGTATTGTGAAAAAGAATGCGATTATGATGATCGATTTTGCGCTGGCGGCCGAACGAGAGCGCGGGCTGAGTGCTGAACAGGCGATTGTGGAGGCCTGTCTGATGCGTTTCCGCCCAATCATGATGACCACGCTGGCGGCGTTCTTTGGTGCCTTACCGCTGGCGCTGGGCAGCGGCGGTGATGCCGACTTGCGTAGCCCGCTTGGCATTGCCATTGCCGGTGGCCTGGCGGTCAGCCAGCTACTCACGCTGTTTACCACTCCGGTTATTTATCTTTATCTGGACAAGCTAAGCCACGCGGTACACCGCCGCTGGCAACGTCTGCGTCCGGCGAATTAATGGAAATTACTCATGAAAAAGTTGTCTCTGCTGGCTTGTCTTGTTGTGCTGTCTGGCTGCACCCTGGGGCCGGATTATCAGCGGCCTACGGTGGCGGTACCGCTGCATTATAAAGAGGCACAAGGCTGGCGCCAGGCACAGCCGCAGGACAATCAGGCGAAAGGTGAATGGTGGGCGGTTTATGATGATGCCGTTCTCTCCGGGCTGTTGCGTCAGGTTCAGTTGTCTAACCAGAACGTCGCGCAATATGCCGCCCGTTACCGTGAAGCGCAGGCGCTGGCGGCGCAATCACGGGCGAATTTACTGCCGTCCATCAGTGAAAGCGGCAGCGTCACGCGCAGTGGCAGCGCGGCATCCAGCACGGCGGGGCGCAGTATCAGCAATAGCAACAGTGCACAACTGAGCGCCAGCTGGGAAGTGGATTTATGGGGCAAGCTGCGCCGTACGCTGGAAGAGAACCGCGCCAGTGCTGAAGCCAGCGCCGCTGAACTGGCAAATACCACGCTGAGTGCCCAGTCAGAACTGGCGCAGGACTATTTTCAGCTGCGTTTAATGGACGAGCAAATTAGCCTGTATCAGCAGAGCGTTGCCGCCTATGAAGGCTATTTACGGGTGATAACCAACAAATATCAGGTAGGCAGTGAGTCACGGGCAACGCTGGCGCAGGCACAAACACAGCTGCAAAGCGCCCGCAGCACCATGCTGGATTATCGCTGGCAGCGCGCACAACTTGAACATGCAATTGCCCTGCTGGTGGGCAAAGCCCCGACCGACTTTAGTTTACCCACGGCGCCGCTGACGGCAAAGATGCCGGCCATTCCGTCGCTACTGCCCGGCGAATTATTGCAACGCCGTCCGGATATCGCCGAAGCGGAGCGCAACGTAGCGGCGGCCAATGCGGCCGTGGGCGTGGCCATTGCCGGCTACTATCCTGATTTGACCCTCAGTGCCAGCGGGGGGTTTTCCAGCTCAGCGTTACACAATCTTTTCTCGCTGCCTAATCGCGTCTGGTCGCTGGGACCGGCGCTCAGCGGTACGCTGCTCGACTTTGGCGCTACCTCTGCGAAGGTTGAGCAGGCGCGTGCTGCTTATGACGCCAGCGTTGCCAGTTACCGCCAGGCGGTGCTAAACGGCTTCACCGAAGTGGAAAACTATCTGGTTGAACTGCGTACCCTGGATGATGAAATCGCCGCTCAGCAGGCAGCGACGCAAGGTGCCATTGAGTCGGCCAGGGTGACGCGCAATCAGTATGACGCCGGGATGATTGATTATCTGGATGTTGCCACAACGGAAAATACCCGTCTTACCCAACAGCGCAGCCTGCTCTCTTTGCAGAGTACCCGTTGGGTAGCCAGCGTGCAGTTAATTGCCGCCTTAGGTGGCGGCTGGCAGGCAGAGGGAGGGAAAAAAGCCGCAGAAAAGTAATCGCAGATTGCCAATCATTGCGCCAGCATGCATCCTGTAGCAATTTATGACTTGCTAAAGGACACAGCATGATTTTTAACCTGCTGCGCGTACTGTTGCGGATTTTGTTTCGCGTCCGGCTACGCGGCGATCTCTCTGTACTTAAACGAGAGCGATTGCTGATAACCCCCAATCATGTCTCTTTTCTTGACGGGATTTTGCTGGCGCTGTTTTTACCGATAAGGCCGGTGTTCGCTATTTATGCCAGTATCAGCGAAAAGTGGTTTATTCGCTGGCTGAAGCCACTGATTGATTTTGTACCGCTCGATCCAACCCGGCCGATGTCAATTAAACAGCTGGTTCGCCTGGTTGGCGAGGGGCGGCCGGTGGTGATTTTTCCGGAAGGCCGTATAACGGTGACAGGATCGCTGATGAAAATTTATGAGGGGGCGGGTTTCCTTGCGGCGAAATCGCAGGCCACGGTGGTACCTTTGCGCATTGAAGGGGCTGAGTTTACCTATTTTGGCCGGCTGTCCGGCACTTTTAAACGTCGCTTTTTTCCGGCCATTACCCTGACGCTGTTGCCGCCGACCTCGGTGCCGATGCCGGATGCGCCGCGTGCGCGCGAACGCCGGCGGCTGGCCGGCGAACATCTGCATCACATTATGATGGAAGCCCGTATGGCGGTGCGACCCCGGCAGACAATATTTGAAGCCTTTCTTGCCGCCAGTTGCCGCTATGGCCGTTTTAAACCCTGCCTGGAAGACATTAATTTTAAAGCAGACAGTTATCATAGCCTGCTAAAAAAATCCCTTGGAGTAGGACGGATTCTTGAACGCTATACCCGGCCGGGTGAATATATTGGTCTGCTATTACCCAATGCAAATGTGACTGCAGCGGCTATTCTCGGCGCCACTATGCGTGGTCGTATTCCGGCAATGCTCAATTACAGCGCCGGCGTCAGCGGGCTGGACGCAGCACTGACCGCCTCTCAGGTGCAGGTGATCTTTACCTCCCGTCAGTTTCTTGACAAAGGCAATCTCTGGCATTTACCCCAGTCTGCTGACCAGGTGCGCTGGGTGTATCTGGAAGACTTACGCGATACCGTTACCACCGGTGATAAGCTGTGGATTTTAAGCCGGCTGCTGTTTCCCCGCCTGGCACAGTTGCCGCAACAGGCAGAGGATGCCGCTATGGTGCTGTTTACTTCCGGTTCCGAAGGCAAACCTAAAGGTGTGGTCCATTCGCATAAAAGCCTGCTGGCTAACGTGGAGCAAATTCGCACGATTGCTGATTTTACCCCGCGCGATCGCTTTATGTCGGCATTGCCTTTGTTTCACGCCTTTGGCCTGACGGTGGGGTTGTTCACCCCGCTGATGACCGGTGCTCAGGCGTTTCTTTACCCCAGTCCGCTACATTACCGGATTGTGCCGGAACTGGTTTATGACCGTAACTGCACGGTGCTGTTTGGCACCTCAACGTTTCTCGCGCACTACGCCCGTTTCGCCCAGCCCTATGATTTTGCCCGTTTACGTTATGTGGTCGCCGGGGCGGAGAAATTACAGGATGCAACCCGCGATATCTGGTTTGAAAAGTTTGGTATCCGGATACTGGAAGGTTATGGCGTGACGGAATGTGCACCGGTGGTTGCCATTAATGTGCCGATGGCGGCACGCAACGGCACCGTCGGACGCCTTTTACCGGCGATGGATTCACGTCTGATTGCGGTGCCCGGCATTGACGAAGGCGGACGATTACAGCTGCGCGGTCCCAATATCATGAAAGGTTACCTGCGTTATGAACGTCCGGGCTGGCTGGAAGCGCCGGAAGCGGACAACGGTGAAGGGCAGCGCGACGCTGGCTGGTATGATACCGGCGATATCGTGCGTTTTGATGACCAGGGTTTTTGCCAGATCCAGGAGCGGGTGAAACGCTTCGCTAAAGTGGCCGGGGAGATGGTTTCACTGGAGCTGGTTGAACAGCTGGCGTTGAAAGCTTCTGCGGACAAACAGCATGCGGCAACCGTCAGGCCTGACGCCAGCCGCGGTGAGGCTCTGGTGTTGTTTACCACCGATGCCAGCCTGCAACGCGAAGCGTTGCAGCGTGTAGCCAGAGAGAGCGGTGCGCCGGAGCTGGCGGTTCCACGTGATATCCGCTATCTGAAACAGCTGCCGTTACTCGGCAGCGGTAAACCTGATTTTGTTGCGCTCAAGGCGCTGGCAGAATCCGCAGAGAAAAGCCATGACTGAGCAGACGCCTGACCATCTGCGGTTAACCTCCCGCCCTATGCTGGCGGTGATGACGGCGCAGTTTTTGTCGGCATTTGGCGATAATGCCCTGCTGTTTGCCACGCTGGCATTGTTAAAACAGCAGTTCTGGCCACAATGGAGTCAGCCTGTTTTACAGATGGTTTTCGTCGCCACTTATATTCTGCTGGCCCCTTTTGTGGGGCAGATTGCCGATAGTTTCAGTAAAGGTCGGGTGATGATGCTGGCAAACGGCTTAAAACTGGCCGGAGCGCTGCTGATCTGTTTTGGCATTAATCCGTTTGTGGGGTATAGTCTGGTCGGCGTCGGCGCGGCGGCCTATTCACCGGCTAAATATGGCATTCTTACCGAACTGACAGAGGACAAACTGCTGGTGAAAGCCAACGGCGTGATGGAAGCTTCCACCATTGCGGCGATTCTGGCGGGGTCGATAGCCGGTGGCCTGCTGGCAGATGTTAATTTGCTAAGCGCCCTGGCTGTTTGCGTGCTGGCCTACGCGCTGGCGGTGCTGGCTAATCTCCTGATTCCGCGGCTGCATGCTGCGCGTCCGGCTCTTTGCTGGCGGCCCCGGGCAATGTCGGCGCAGTTTTCTGCCGCCTGCCGGACGCTCTGGCTGGATGGTCAGACCCGTTTTTCACTGGTTGGTACCAGTATGTTCTGGGGGGCCGGTGTTACGCTGCGTTTTCTGCTGGTTATCTGGGTGCCGGTGGCGCTGGGCGTCAGCGATAATAAAACGCCAACCTTGCTTAACGCTCTGGTTGCCATTGGCATTGTACTCGGTGCCGGGTTGGCGGCGCGGCTGGTAACCCTGAAAACCGTCGCCCGTTGTATGCCTGCGGGCATACTGATCGGCGTTGCGGTGATCGTTTTTGCCCTGCAAACTCAGGCCATCAGTGCCTGGCTGCTGCTGGTTATTATTGGCATGCTGGGCGGTTTTTTTGTCGTGCCGCTCAATGCGCTGCTGCAGGAGGTCGGTAAGGCCAAAGTCGGGGCAGGTAATGCGATAGCAGTACAGAATCTGGGTGAAAATACCGCAATGCTGCTGATGCTGGGGCTTTATTCACTGGCGATCAGGCTTGGCGCGTCGCCGGTGGTGACCGGCGTTGGCTTTGGTGCGCTGTTTGCGCTGGCTGTGGGTGGGTTGTGGCTATGGCCGCGCCGCCAGCGGGCAAGACCGTCGAATCCCTGACCGGGACATTCAGACAACAGAACCCGTGCAGACTACCTCCGGCACGTCGCCCTGAGCCGCCGGGCGCGAGCCGAAGGTTTACTGGTCAGGGCGCGGGGAAGGTGTAGCGATGATGAATAGCTTCCAGCTGTTCCAGCAGTGGTGGGTCAAGCGTCAGATCAAGACTGTCGATATTGGTTTTCAGCTGCGCCAGACTGGTTGCCCCCAGTAGCGTACTGCAGACGAACGGTTGCTGACGCACGAATGCCAGCGCCATCTGTGACGGATCGAGGCGATGTTTCTCTGCCAGTGCCACATATTCGGCGGTTGCCAGTCCTGCCTGCTCGCCGCTGTAGCGCTGGAAGCGCGTGAACAGGGTGTTGCGCGCGTTAGCGGGCTGCGCGCCGTTAAGGTATTTACCGCTCAGGACGCCAAAGGCCAGGCTTGAATAAGCCAGTAATTCCACACCTTCATGCTGACTGATTTCCGCCAGACCGACTTCAAAACTGCGGTTCAGCAGGCTATAGGGGTTCTGAATGGTCACAATACGCGGCAGCTGATGTTTTTCCGCCAGTTGCAGATAGCGCATTACTCCCCAGGGCGTTTCATTGGAAACGCCGATGTAGCGTATTTTTCCGGCGCGCACCTGCTCATTCAATGCTTCCAGACTTTCAAGCAGCGTAACCGGGACGCCCGCGTCGGCGTACTGATAATTCAGCTTACCGAAGAAATTGGTCTGACGCTGCGGCCAGTGCAGCTGATAGAGATCGATATAATCGGTATTAAGCCGTTTGAGGCTGGCATCCAGTGCTTCGCGGATGTTTTTACGATCCAGCGCCTGTTGCGGCCGGATTGCCGCATCGCTGCCACGTACCGGGCCGGCCACTTTTGAGGCGATGATCAGTTTTTCACGATGACCACGTTTTTTCAGCCAGCTACCAATATATTGCTCGGTCAGCCCCTGGGTTTGCGGACGTGGAGGTACCGGATACATCTCAGCAGTGTCAATCAGATTGATACCACGTGCGACGGCGTAATCTAATTGTGCATGGGCGTCGGCTTCACTGTTTTGCTCACCAAACGTCATAGTGCCCAGCCCCAGCGTACTGATTTCAAGGGTGCTGTGGGGGATACGGTGAAGTTGCATTGCCGGCTTCCTTTTTTTCTTCTCAGACGATGAGGACAAACGCTGTCCGGCCTTTGACTATAGCTTCAGGCAGCCGCCGGGCGAAAGGGGAAATTTACGGAAATAAGCGGGCCAGGACATCACCGACCCGCGGTAGGAGAGTGTGCCGTCGCTTAACGCTCTACCATAGAGGAAATTTCATCACCATTAATTTGTTTTTCGTGACCACTTTCGTCAACGTAGCTGATCAGACCGGTTTCTTTATCAATCACAGGTTTACCCCTGGTCATGATCATTTGTCCGTCTTTGCTTGTCATAACATAATGGCTGCTGCAGGCACTGAGTAATAGCGCACTGGTTGCCAGCAGGCAGGTGATGATCCACTTCATAGTTGTTCTCCGCGTTTGGCACACAATATCAAATTTAGTCTAGTATCTCCGATCCATTTTTGTGGATTAATGGTAACAGTCTGAAAATAGCACGAGTGCACGAGCGGCTATTGACATTCTTTATTATGTCGATTTCTTTTTTTTACGCAACAGGTTAAGCCCTTCAACCGTCATAGAGAAAAACATGGCAAAATAGATGTAGCCTTTCGGTACATGAATTGAAAAACTTTCAAGAATCAGGGTAAAACCAACCAGAATAAGAAAAGCCAGCGCCAGCATTTTTACCGTTGGATGTGCATTAACAAATTCACCAATGGTGCGGGCGGCGAACATCATCATTAATACCGCAATGACCACTGCCGCCATCATGATGATCAGATGATCTGATAAGCCCACCGCCGTGATCACCGAATCAAGGCTGAAAATAATATCCAGCATCATTATTTGTACGATAGCGCCTGTAAAAGAGTGCACATGGCGGTTATGTTGCTCTTCGCCGCTGCCATCAATAGTGTCATGAATTTCTGCGCTGGATTTCCACAACAGAAAAAGGCCGCCAGATAATAAAATCAGATCGCGGGCAGAAAACGTATGTTGCAGCAGGCTAAATAGCGGGTTGGTGAGCTGAACCACCCAGGCGATAGACGCAAGCAGCGCCAGACGCATCAGCATCGCGGCCAGTAAGCCAAGCCGGCGGGCGCCGTTTTGCTGTCTTTCTGGCAGTTTTGCCACCACCAGCGAGAGAAAGATAATATTATCGATGCCGAGAACAACCTCAAGAATGGTCAGGGTGCCTAATGCCAGCCAGGCGTTGGGATCTGCAATCCAGTCAAACATGTGCGCAAGGTTTTCCTAAATAGAACTTAAACGAAGATTATACGCAGCATTGCCGGGGATGTTTACAAGAAAAAATGTCGGGCAAGCAGCGGCGCAGTGAAGGTTTTTTTGAGATAGAAGCCCCGCGGCAGCGTCATTACCGGCTGACCATGCTCGCCAATGGCTTCGGTCAACACTTTACTGTTGGCTGCTTTGGGACGCAGTTGCAGAACTTCGCCATGGCGTGCGCTAATCCGTTCAACCTGGCCCAGTACGATCAGGTCCATCAGTTCTTCCCAGTCTCTTTGTAACAACGCTTCTTCTTGCGGACTTGGGCTCCACAGTAACGGGGCGCCGACCCGTCTTTGCGCCAGCGGAATAGTGCGTTCACCTTCTACCGGGATCCACAATACCCGTGCCAGCTTATGGCGGACATGACTGGTTTGCCAGACTACGCCGCTATTCCCGGTAAGCGGTGCGACGCAAACAAACGTGGTTTCCAGAGGACGTCCCTGGCTGTCGACCGGAATGGTTTTTAGTTCAACGCCGATGCTGGCAAAATCGCGCTCAGCCTTGCTGCCGGCACTGGCTCCCAGCCAGCGCTCCAGCAGGGTACCGACCCAGCCTTTATCCCGGCGCAGATCGCGTGGTATCGGAATAGCTGCGCGGGCGGCCAGTTCTCCCAGGCTGCAACCGGCGATGGCCCGGGCGCGGCTCAGCAAATGGTGCTCATTTTCCGGTGGGGGAAACAGCGGCGTGTCTGCCATTATCGGTGATCTCTGACCAGGTTAAAAAACAGGCAGTTGACGCGTCATCAGTTAGCGTCAGGCCAGTGAAAAAACAGAAATAAATAATAGCATGAAAAATAGCACTTTTTTATCTGCTGCCTGCCACAGATATTCGCAGCATGTCCGGGTTGTTGTGGATAGTCACCGACAATGAACAGGATCTTACCCTGGGTTATCCACAGAAAAGCGGGATAACCCACATTCAGCCGCAACACTGGTTCCATTTACAGGGTTGACGGCGGCTGTTTTTACTGAAATTCCCACAGATTTTCGGATTTATTTAAGGATACCTGTGGATAAAAAACGCAGCGTTCGATCTTTGTGCAGGGTGGAAAACGCCGCTTTATGGTGAGAGTGTTATCAGATTATTTTTCGGTGAATAATTCATAAAAACATATTAAATACAGACTATTAAATTAAATTTTTTTTGTGGCCATTTTTAACCAGCGCTGAGTTTTCCCCATGTGTTGTCGAAGTTCTTCACATGGATATACACAGAAAAAGTGAATAAATGGCCGCGCTATTGTGTTTTCTTGTTTATAACTTACAGTTAACTGATGAGTTATCCCACCGTTAGCGCGGTCACAGCGCTGTAAGCAGTGGTTTACCGCCCGTAAGGAGTATGAAACAATCAGTCTATCCAGATTTTAGTTTGAGGTAGTCCTGTGATCGATGATGATGGCTACCGCCCAAATGTTGGTATTGTTATCTGTAATCGACAGGGACAAGTGTTATGGGCCAGACGCTTTGGTCAAAACTCCTGGCAGTTTCCTCAGGGAGGCATCAATCCCGGTGAAAGCGCTGAGCAGGCAATGTACCGGGAGCTCTTTGAGGAAGTGGGGTTGCACCGAAAGGATGTGCGGGTGCTGGCGTCTACCCGTAACTGGTTACGATATAAGTTGCCAAAACGTTTGGTGCGTTGGGACACAAAGCCGGTGTGTATCGGCCAAAAGCAGAAGTGGTTTCTTCTCCAGCTGATGTGTAATGACGCGGATATCAATATGCAGACCAGCAGTACGCCGGAGTTTGACGGCTGGCGCTGGGTCAGTTTCTGGTATCCGGTGCGCCAGGTGGTTTCATTCAAGCGCGATGTTTATCGTCGGGTAATGAAAGAGTTTGCCGGTGCGGTTATGCCCTTACAGGAGAGTGCGCCACCGCGACCGTCGGTTAATCGACGCAAGAGAGGATAAGCCAGACAAATCATGCTCACCCAGTTGCGTGAAATTGTTGAAAAAGTGGCAGCTGCGCCGCGCCTGAATGAAGCGCTGGAGATTTTAGTTAATGAAATCTGCATTGCGATGAAGACAGAAGTGTGTTCCGTTTATCTGGCGGATCATGAACGTCGCTGTTACTACCTGATGGCAACCCGGGGGCTTAAAAAACCCCGGGGACGCACGGTTGCTCTGGCGTTTGATGAAGGTATTGTTGGTCTGGTCGGCCGTCTTGCCGAACCGATAAACCTTGCGGACGCGCAAAAACATCCCAGCTTTAAATTTATTCCCTCCGTCAAAGAAGAGCAGTTCCGATCGTTTCTTGGTGTGCCTATTATCAGCCGGCGTCAGCTGATGGGCGTGCTGGTGGTTCAGCAGCGCGAGCATCGCCAGTTTGATGAAAGTGAAGAGTCATTTCTGGTCACGCTGGCGACGCAACTGGCGGCAATCCTTTCTCAGTCGCAGCTGGCGGCGTTGTTTGGTCAGTACCGGCAAACGCGTGTTAAAGCGCTGGCAGCTGCGCCGGGGGTGGCGGTTGCCGAAGCCTGGGTTGACAGTATTCAGCCATCACTGGAGAGCATTTCAGCCGCTTCAACGCTGGATGTTCAGCGTGAACGTGAGCGCCTTTCGCTGGCGATTGCCGAAGCAGCCAGTGAATTCCGGCGCTTTAGTAAAAGGTTCAGTGCCAGCGTCCAGCAGGAAAGTGCTGCTATTTTCGACCTGTATTCACATCTGCTGAGCGATGCGCGCCTAAAGAAAGACTTGTTCAGTGAGGTCGAAAAGGGGGCGGTGGCTGAATGGGCCGTAAAAACGGTTATTGAAAAGTTCGCCGCCCAGTTTGCCAGCCTGCAGGACAATTATTTACGTGAACGCGCCGGCGATCTGCGGGTGCTGGGGCAGCGTCTGCTGTTTCACCTTGATGACTCTATGCAGGACGCCCATGCCTGGCCGGAAAAATTTATTCTGGTTGCCGATGAGCTGACGGCGACCACGCTGGCCGAGCTGCCGCACGAACGTCTGGCCGGTGTGGTTGTGCGCGACGGCGCATCAAACTCTCATGCGGCTATCCTGGTGCGGGCAATGGGCATTCCTTCGGTGATGGGAGCCGATATTCAGCCAGCGCAGTTAAAAGGGCGTTTGCTGATAGTCGATGGCTATCGTGGTGAGCTGCTTATCGATCCTGAACCGGTGGTGATTCAGGAATATCAGCGTTTAATCAACCAGGAAAATGAGCTCAGCAAAATGGCTGAAGGGGTGGTTGAACTGCCCGGTATGCTAAAGAGCGGTGAAGCGGTGAAGGTGATGCTTAACGCCGGCCTCAGCGCTGAACATGAGCGTTCCATTGGTAACTGGGTTGATGGTATTGGTCTGTATCGCACCGAAATTCCTTTTATGTTGCAAAGTGGCTTTCCTTCGGAAGAAGAGCAGGTGGCGCAGTATCAGGGAATGCTGCAACTGTTCCCTGATAAACCGGTTACCCTGCGAACCCTCGATGTCGGCGCCGACAAACAGCTGCCTTATTTACCCATCAGCGAAGAAAATCCTTGTCTTGGCTGGCGCGGTATCCGCCTGACCCTCGATCAGCCGGAAATATTCCTTATTCAGCTGCGGGCGATGCTGCGGGCAAACGTCGCCAGCAATAACCTCAGTATTCTGCTGCCGATGATCACCAGCCTTGAGGAAATTGATGAAGCGCGCCGGCTGATAGACAGGGCCGGGCGAGAAGTTGAGGAGATGCTGGGTTACCCCATTTCCTGGCCGCGCATTGGCGTCATGATTGAAGTGCCTTCGATGCTGTTTATGCTGCCACATTTGCAAAAACGCGTCGATTTTGTCTCGGTGGGTACCAACGATCTGACGCAATACTTACTGGCGGTTGATCGTAATAACACCCGCGTAGCCAGTCTTTATGATTGTCTGCACCCTTCGGTACTGCGCGCACTGCATATGATTGCCCTGGAAGCAAAACGTGCTGATATTGAGCTGTGCTTGTGTGGCGAAATGGCTGGCGATCCGATGGGAGTGGTATTGCTGATAGGGATGGGTTATTACCATCTCAGTATGAATGGTCGCAACATTCCCCGGGTGAAATATTTGCTGCGTCATATTGATGCGCAGGAGGCGCAGCAACTGGCAGAACGCGGCCTGCAGGCTCAGCTGACCTCAGAGGTGCGTAAACTGGTGTCAGGGTTTATGGAGAGCAAAGGGCTGGGCGGACTGGTTCGTGGCGGGCGTTGATTGCTCGCGCCGCGAGGAGAAACTTTATCATGGCCTGACCACGGCTGTGTTACTATCGGCGGCTAACTTAACCCGCTGCTGTCTGCCGGACAACCCGGTTATAGTCTGTGAATAACGCTGATGTTGATAATGGTGAACGATGAATAACGGTTATCTGACCTTCCCGCAATTTGATCCGATTATTTTTTCCATCGGGCCGGTTTCGCTTCACTGGTACGGTCTGATGTATCTGGTGGGGTTTGTTTTTGCAATGTGGCTGGCGGTCCGGCGGGCGAATAAACCGGGCAGTGGCTGGAAAAAGGAAGAGGTGGAAAATCTGCTGTATGCCGGTTTTCTCGGGGTTTTTCTCGGTGGCCGCATCGGTTATGTGCTGTTTTATAATCTGCCGCTTTTCCTTGAAAATCCGCTTTATCTGTTCAAAGTCTGGGACGGCGGGATGTCGTTTCACGGTGGCCTGATAGGTGTGATTTGCGTGATGCTGTGGTTTGCCCGTCGCACCAAACGGACTTTTTTCCAGGTGGCAGATTTTATTGCGCCGCTGATCCCTTTCGGCCTCGGAGCCGGCCGGCTGGGTAACTTTATTAATGGTGAACTCTGGGGGCGTGTTGAACCCGGTCTGCCGTGGGCGATGCTGTTTCCCGGTTCGCGTAGTGAAGATCTGGTGCTGGCCGCCGGTAACGCTCAGTACCGGGCGCTGATGGCCAGTGATACCTACGGCGTGCTGCCACGGCATCCTTCACAGCTTTATGAACTGATCCTCGAAGGCGTGGTGCTTTTCATCATTCTCAACTTGTTTATTCGCAAACCGCGTCCGGTGGGGAGCGTTTCCGGCCTGTTCCTGATTTGCTATGGCTGTTTTCGTTTTATCGTCGAGTTTTTCCGCCAGCCGGACCAGCAGCTGGGTTTATTTCTCGACAACTATATCTCGATGGGGCAGCTGCTCTCTTTACCGATGATTCTGGCGGGCCTGATTATTTTTATCTGGGCTTATCGCCAGCGGCCTGCGGCACAGCTGGGTGAACAAAAATGAAACAGTATCTGGCCTTAATGCAACACGTCCTGGACCAGGGTACAGAGAAAAGCGATCGTACCGGTACCGGTACCCTGTCGGTTTTCGGTTATCAGATGCGCTTTAATCTGCGCGAGGGTTTTCCGCTGGTGACCACCAAGAAATGCCATATCCGTTCAATCATTCACGAGCTGTTGTGGTTTCTCAACGGCGATACCAATATCGGTTATCTGAAAGACAACAAGGTTTCCATCTGGGATGAATGGGCGGATGAGAACGGCGATCTTGGTCCGGTTTACGGCAAACAGTGGCGTAGCTGGAGTGCGCCGGACGGCCAGCAAATTGATCAGCTGAGCAAGGTGCTTGAGCAACTTCGTCGCGATCCGGATTCACGGCGTATGATCGTTTCTGCCTGGAATGTCGGCGAACTGGATCATATGGCACTGGCGCCCTGCCACGCCTTTTTCCAGTTTTATGTTGCCGAAGGCCGCTTATCCTGTCAGCTTTATCAGCGTTCCTGCGATATCTTCCTCGGGTTACCGTTTAATATTGCCAGCTATGCATTACTGGTGCATATGGTGGCCCAGCAGTGCAATCTCGAAGTCGGTGATTTTGTCTGGACCGGCGGGGATACTCATCTTTACAGCAACCATCTTGAGCAGGCCCGGTTACAGCTTAGTCGCCAGCCACGCGGGCTGCCGCAGTTGCGCATCAAGCGTAAACCCGCATCATTGTTTGATTACCAGTTTGATGATTTTGCGATTGAAGGTTATGACCCCCATCCGGCGATAAAAGCACCGGTTGCCATATAATAAGGGCTGGCTGCCATTGCAGTAAAAACCCCGGCTGATAGCCGGGGTTGTGAGATGCCTGGGCAATCTTCCCATGTGTGGCAGAGTGACTGCAATCAGATAAAGCTGTCATCATAGAAATTGTTGTCATCACCGCCGGCAAAGTCGTTATCGTTATTGCTATCAAAACCGTTAAAATCGCTGCCATCATAGCCGGTATTCTGCCAGTCTGCGCCCGGCTGCTGGTCAGAAAACGGGCTATCTGCTGCATCAAAATCCTGCTGCGGTAACGAAGGTTCATTGATGATATTGACGATTTCCTGCGGCTGTGAGTGATGGAACATGCTGGTCAGCATGTCGGCCATCACTACCCCGCCGGCAACGCCAACCGCAGTTTGCAGCGCACCGCCCAGAAAGCCGGTGCCGCGTGGTGCGGCCGGTGCCGCCTGCGGCGCTGGGTTATAGCCGGCTTGCTGCGGGGAATTTCCCCATGCCGGCTGCGCAGCGGCGGTATTCTGCCGGTTTCCACCACCAAATAAGCCTGACAGAAAACTGCCGCTGCTTTGCTGTGGCTGAGACTGGCGCGCCTGTGCCAACTGTGATTCCAGTTCGGCAACGCGGCTGTTCAGCTGCTTCATTGCGGCCTCCTGAATAAGAAGCGCCTGTGCCATATAATAGGGCGCTGCCGGAACCTGCTGAGCCTGCTGCTGAATCAGCTGCTCTGCCGCCGCATCGCGTGGGGCTGATTGTGCCGCAGCTTGTTTCAGACGGGTAAAAAGGCTTTCAATTAACTGCTGTTCATTGCTTTGCATATAAACCTCCGGATCAGGCAGTAGGCAATCTATTTTCAGTATGGCGTGCGGAAAGTAAATTGTCGGCGCGTAAGCAAATGTTGCATGGGCGCCGTCAGCGGTAAAATGCGATTGTAAAGCAAATGAAACAGATATTGCCTTTTGTTTTAAAAAGACTTTTTATAATCTTTGTCCGGAATTGTAAAAAAAACGTTACTGGTGGAGATGCGTCACAAATCCCGGTATCATGCGACGCTCCTCTGGCGGCTGTCACCGCGCGATTGTGTTGAAATACAGGAAGTCACTAACATGGCCTCACCCATTTATCTTATCGGCGCCCGTGGTAGCGGTAAGACAACGACAGGGCAGGCGCTGGCTCAGGCGCTGGGTTACGCTTTTGTCGATACCGACCATTATCTGCAACAGATCACGCAGCGAAGCGTGGCCGATATTGTTGCGGCGGAAGGATGGCAGGGGTTTCGCCGCCGGGAGAGTGAATCGCTGATCGCTGTCACCGCCCCCGACACGGTGATTGCCACCGGTGGCGGTATGGTGCTGGCCGATGGTAACCGCTGTTTCATGCAGCAACAGGGAACGGTAATTTATCTGCGCGCGGCAGCCGGTACTCTGGCGGCACGCCTGCAGGTTGTGCCGCAGGCCGATCAGCGTCCGACCCTGACCGGCCGGCCTGTCAGTGAAGAAATTGAGCAGGTGCTGGCCGAGCGTGAAGCACTGTATCATCATGCAGCACACCATGTGATTGATGCCAGCCAGCCACTGGATAACGTGGTGCGTCAGATTCTCGATTCACTGTCTCCGGCCTGCACAGGCTGAAGTCTGGTAGCGGCCGGTGATGCCGGGAAAAGTAGTGCCACAAAATGAAAAAGTCAGCCATTGTCTATACTTCTTTTCTGTGCCGCCAAAACATCGCGCTTTTGGTGTGGCAAACAGACAGAAAATAACCTGGAGGAGAGACTTATGCCTGGCAGACCCCCTTTACCCTCGTGAAGCGCGTATCGTACCGGTAGAAAAAGGGCCACCGGGCAAAACGGTTACCTGGTATGAGCTGCGTGCCGATCACCCGAAACCGGATGCCCTGATCAGCGAACATCCTTCACAGCAGGAAGCGCAGGATGCTAAAGCGCGTTATGAGGACGCCGATAAAAATTAGCCTGTGTACTGGCAGGGACGCCAGCCCGAGGAGGCAATTGCCGCAGCAGGTGGGAGCGTCTTGCCATAGCAGACTGACGAGTGCGCGGCTACCAGCCGCAAAGGGGAAAAACGGGCCGCGCTAGTCACGATAAGCGTTTTTTAAATCGCTATAATTATTTTAGCGATGAAATATTTTTATAATTTTCCTGTTTTAGATTTTTTAATTTTCATTATTGCTATTTATCAGGATAAAAATCTGAAGTTTAGCTGGACACTTTTTTTGTAAATCATACCAGGATGACATCGCGTACACTGCCTGCAGTTGTTTCGCGTCTTTTAACCCGGTTGGCTGCATCCGATTATGGAATCCTGGAAAGTTAACCTCATTTCCATCTGGTTTGGCTGTTTTTTCACCGGTCTGGCAATCAGCCAGATAATCCCCTTTTTGCCTTTGTATATTGAACAGCTGGGCGTTACCGATCCTCAGGCGTTGCCGCTGTGGTCCGGGCTGATTTTTAGCGTTACCTTCATTGTTTCGGCCATTGTTTCACCACTGTGGGGCAGCATGGCTGACAGCCGGGGACGTAAGCTGATGCTGTTGCGCGCGGCCCTGGGCATGGGGGTGGTGATTTTTCTGCAGGCCTTCGTCAATCACGTCTGGCAGCTTTTGGCGCTGCGCGCCTTAATGGGGCTTACGTCCGGTTATATCCCTAATGCCATGGCACTGGTTGCCTCTCAGGTGCCGCGCGATCGCAGTAACTGGGCGCTCAGTACCGTCTCTACCGGTCAGATTTGTGGCGTGATCATAGGCCCGCTGCTAGGGGGGCTGCTGGCTGACTGGGTCGGGTTGCGGGCCGTATTTATCGTGACGTCGGCGCTGCTGATGATCACCTTCCTCGTCACGCTTCTCCTGATTAAAGAGAATAACTTCCGTCCGTTAAAGAAAGGCGAAAAGCTCAGCGGGCGCGCGCTGTTTCGGTCATTAAGTAATCCGGCACTGATGATGAGTTTATTCTTCAGTACCCTGGTGATTCAGCTATGTAATGGTTCGGTCAGCCCGGTACTGACGCTGTTTGTGCGCCAGCTGGAGCCTGATGTCGACAATATTGCGTTTGTCAGCGGGGTAATCGCTGCTGTCCCTGGTGTGGCGGCGCTGCTTTCAGCTTCCCGGCTGGGGCGGGTTGGTGACAGAATTGGCGCGCAGCGTATTCTGATTACCGCGATGGTAATAACGGTTGTGTTGTTCATGGCGATGTCACAGGTGAAGAGTGCCTGGCAACTGGGGATACTGCGTTTTCTGCTTGGCTTCGCTGACGGCGCGATGATGCCCGCCGTCCAGGCACTGTTGCTGCGTTTTTCCAGCGATAAAGTGACCGGACGTATCTTTGGCTATAACCAGTCATTTATGTATCTCGGCAATGTGGTGGGGCCGCTGATAGGGTCGGCGGTTTCTGCTGTGGGCGGTTTTCGCTGGGTATTTCTTGCGACGGCAGTGGTGGTGCTGATAAACCTTATTCAGCTGGTGATAAGCTGGCGCCGGCGTAGGCCAGCGCCATTACGCGCCGATTAATCCTGCGGACGTTTGAGGGTGACGCAATAGTGGTAATGTGGCGCGCTTAACTGGAAATCGGCGTGCACTGAAGGACTCCAGGAATCATCGCCGCCAAGTCCCATATGATAGCCGTCGATATGTAGCCAGCAGCCTGGTTCCTCGCTGAGCAGGTGACGATGGCTGACCTCTCTTAAGTGTTCGAGACTGAAACGACTAAGGGAAAAATGAAAGGCCCCGTCAATCTGCCAGCCGGCAAAGCTAAGTTGCTGAACGTCACAGCGCAGACCGTTTTCGCAAGGAAAAACGTAAGGGGTATACAGATCGGACAGCGGCCGCTGCCAGCGCGAAAAGCGGGCGGCCAGTTTTCGGTCCGGATAGTTTTCTTCCGGACCAAATCCCAGCCAGCTGACAGACGGGGCCGTCTCCCTTAGCTGGCAGCGCAGACCAATACGAGCCGGCGGCGGCTGGTCGGTGGACCGGCTGATATCCACCTCAATCCGGACGCTTCCCTGGCCGTCAATAAACCAGCGTTTACGGCTCAGAAAGCATGTTTTTCCGGCAGATTGCCAGAGCTGGCTGGTGTGAATCTGCACGCCGTGACAGGTTTGTTCGCTGTCAATGTGCAGCAGCTGGCACTGCAGTGCGTTATAGCCCGCCATTTTCCAGCGTTCCACCCAGGCATTAGGGTCAATGTTTTCTACTTCGCTGATACCAATATCATTATCAATTGGTGCACGGACAAAGCAGTCGCGTAGTGCAGTGAGTAGCTGCGGTTGGTCATGGTGGAACCACTGCAGCAGATCGCCACTCTGACGACAGAAATGCCAGCGTTGTCCGGCGGCTTCAACCACCAGTAGCTCGGGATGGCGGCTCAGCACTGGCGCCAGAGTCAGCGCTGAGGGCGACTCATCCGCAATTGACAGCGGCGCGGGCAGCTGCCATTGATCCCAGGCTACACAGTGGCCGGCATCGGACCAGTCGGTGGCGGCAGGCTGAATAATCTGCACCTGTAACCACATTCCGTGCTTAACGGGCGGCAGGTCTGTCAGGGTCAGAGTACAGGTTTGCTGGGGGGCCAGATCCAGGGCTATGGTGCCACAGGTAACCGCTTCTCCATGGTGTTCAATCTGCCAGTGCAGTAATTCGTTATCACTCTGTCTGAACAGGAATTCACTGGTAATACGGATAGTCAGGGGGACAGTGCTGACCAGCGTAAACTGAAAGAATTGCTGGGCACGCTGTGCTTCATACAGTACCGGATGCGGTGAGCGGTCGGCAAACAGCAGGCCATTCATGCAAAACTGACGATCGTTCGGCGTGTCACCAAAGTCACCGCCGTAGGCCTGCCAGCCGGTGCCAGTACTGTCGTAACGAGTCAGGCTTTGATCGACCCAGTCCCAGATAAAACCACCTTGTAAGCGCGGAAAGGCGCGGAACGCTTGCCAGTAACGCTCAAATCCGCCGAGGCTGTTACCCATTGCATGGGCGTATTCACATAAGATCAGCGGGCGGGTTTCTCCGGGTAAACCGATCCACTTTTTTATCGCCCATTTAGGCACGGCTTCAAAAGGTTGATCCTGATCCACCCTGGCGTACATGGGACAGATAATATCACTGGCGGCACTATCGCCCCCGCCGCCTTCATATTGCACCGGGCGGCTGGGATCCTGGCTTTTTACCCAGCGATAAAGCGCATCATGATGACTGCCGTGACCCGACTCATTGCCCAGTGACCAGATAATAATACAGGGGTGATTGCGGTCGCGTTGTACCATCCGGGTGACCCGTTCACTGAATGCGGGCAGCCACTGCGGATCATCAGCCAGGCGGCCCATGGGTTGCATTCCATGGGTTTCAATATTGGCCTCATCCACCACATAAAGTCCGTAGCGGTCACAAAGTTTGTACCAGAGTGGATGGTTAGGATAGTGTGAGCAACGTACGGCATTAAAGTTATGCTGCTTCATCAGGCGGATATCCGCCACCATGGTTGCCTCGTCCATCACCTGGCCGTGTTGCGGATGATGTTCATGGCGATTCACGCCGCGAATCAGCAGCGGCTGACCGTTGAGTTTCAGCAGGCCATGTTCAATCGTTATCTGGCGAAAACCGACATCATAGGCTTCGGCTTCAATCAGCTGCTGGCGCTCATCCAGCAGTGCGATCACCGCGCGATAGAGCGTCGGGGTTTCAGCACTCCACAGATGAGGGCAGCTGACCGGCAGGGAGAGCGTGGTTCTGTCGTCGTAACGTCCGCGTTCGTCAATAATGGCACTCCCCAGCGGTTGCTGAAGGCTGGCAATCGGTGTTTCCTGATGCCAGAGGGTGACCTTAATCTGCCAGTCTGCGGGGGCAGGGGCTGAGCAACAGGCCAGTACCCGCAGCTGTGCGCTGCTCATTTCCGCACTGAGTACGGTGTCAATTTCGATATGACTCAGGTGCAGCGCAGGTTTATGGAGTAGCGTGACATCGCGAAAAATACCGCTCATGCGCCACATATCCTGATCTTCCAGATAACTGCCATCACACCAGCGTAATACCATTACCGCCAGGCGATTAGTGCCGGCCTGCAGCCAGGGACTGAGGTCGAATTCAGCAGGTAGCCGGCTGTCCTGTGAATAACCAATAAAATGGCCACTACACCACAGATAAAAAGCGGCATTCACACCATCAAAAATAACGCGTGTCTGACCGGAGATTCGCCAGCTGTCTGGCAGGATAAATTCGCGGCTGTAACACCCGGTTGGATTGAGCGCCGGAACCCGGGGCGGGTTTACGGCAAAAGGATAGCGGACATTACTGTAAATGGGCTGGTCATATCCGTACAGCTGCCAGTTGCCCGGCACCTCAATCAGCTGCGCTTGTTGTTGATCTTTCACTGGCCATTCATCAGCAACCGCCTCTGGACGCGGATACCATAAAAAGTGCCATTTACCATTAAGCGTGTACCGGCGGTCGCTGACCTCATCCCGCAGTGCCTGTGTTTCATCACGCCAGCTGGAAAACGGGGGGTGGCTGGCCAGGCGGCCAATATGTAAAACGCCTGGGTTTTCCCAGTCGCGACGGGCAAGACACTGTTGCAGGGTCAGGCTAGGGGAAACCGCCATAGGCATATCCTCATGATGTGTTGCGCTAACATTGCAGCGAACGCCTGATACAGTAAAGTTAATTCCGTAGCTGCCGGCCGTTATTTTGCGATCAACTGACAGTTTGCCTGCGGTTTTATCGCAGGAAAATGTTAAGCGTGGTTACCTTTAATGAATGGTGCGCAATCTCAGCGTATTCTGCATTGTCGCCTTTGATAGCGCTCCTTACACTCAGCGCAGGTTCTCCCGTTGAAGGTCATTGATATGCGTAAGACAGTACAAGCAGTAATTCTGGTAGCGCTGGTGACAGCGCTAAGCGGCTGCCTTTTCCCACCTCCGGGCGGCGGTGGCGGTGGCGGCGGACCGGGTGGACCGGGTGGCGGTCCCCATGGTTTCTTTATGGGCCCGCGCTGACGGCGCTTTGATTACAGCGTCCTCAGCCAGCGTATCCGTGCCGGTACTCCCGAAGCGAGTCGGCAATGGGCAAACCGGGCAGTATGTTGCCCCGCTGCAATCAGCGGGGCTATTTTTTGGCCGGTCTGTGCCGGCATGAATACTGCGCTCACCAGCATTTTTTCACTCACTTACTTGCAAAATTGACGATTCCAGCCTGGAATTAACGGTGCTTTATCTCAATTACAGGAAAACATGTGATGAAAACGAAGTTACTGGCAATGGTGGCGTTGTGTGCGCTGATGGCTGCAGGCAGCGCAGGGGCAGCAGAGAAAACTGCTCAGCAGCAAAAAATGACCCAATGTAATGCCACGGCGGCGAAACAATCGTTAAAAGGGGATGCACGTAAAAGTTTTATGAGCAACTGCCTGAAAAAAGACAGCAATACGGCGGGTATGACGCCTCAGCAAATGAAAATGAAAAACTGTAATGCAGAAGCAGGGCAAAAAGCGCTGAAAGGTGACGCCCGTAAAACCTTTATGAGCAGCTGCCTGAAAAAAAGTTAATTTTATCCTGTGGCCTGCTGTCCGGCAGGCCCGGTTTGTGTTTCGTAACCAGATAATCTCTTCCTGTCGCCTTATTCTCTGATACGGGCGCCCGGTAAAGTACGGTCGGTTAAAGTGTGTTGGCAACTCTGCGCTGCCGCCAGCGGTGATCCGCGACGATTCCGTGCTGTAACCCTCTTTGCTGAGTTGGCTGAACGCGTTTTTACCTGCGGTGATATGGCGCTGGGCACAGGCTGTCAATCATTGGGTTGGCGCCATCTTATTCGCTGCCGCCCGTTCAGCGAATCATGAGTATGATCCTGCCGCTGTGATTAACCGCACTTTTAAATCGCGCAATGCCTATGTGATGCCGGACAGCCGCTTAAAAAACGCAATCGTACGCGGTATTACTGGCTCAGACTCGCGATTACTGGCGTCATTTTTACCTTGATCATTCGCCCCGGCGTTTTTCTGTAAAAGTCACTTTTCCGCCGGATAACCGGCAACTGAACCGGTAAATCCAGCGTAGCGAAAGGGCATTTTGGGGCGATCCATTATCAGATTAATCGCTTTTTTTCGTTAATCGTTGCGAATACCCCTATTAATGCCAGGCTTAATGGTGAGCAAACGCGGCTGACCGCTGCCCCGCCGGTAATCAGGAAACAGGAGTGACATTGTGAGTTTTCAACAGGTGATGGCCTTGAATGCCCTGCCGGAAGGCCAGCCAGTCAAACAACAGCTGGGTAAAACCGCCTTTATTTTGTTACGTGATGGCGACCACGTGAGCGCTTTTCAGGACAAATGTCCCCATGCCGGGGCGCCAATGGATGAGGGGGCGGTATGCGAGGGTAAACTCATTTGTCCGTGGCACAAAGCCATGTTCAACAGCCGCAGCGGTAAGCTGCTGGAACCGCTGGCATTGAGCGATCTGCAACGTTATCCGGTGCAGCTTGAAGCAGGACAGATTGCGGTGGATACTGCGGCAATAACGCAAAGCGATCAGCTGACTGCACCCGGTGAGCAACCGGTCTGGGTTATTCTTGGCGCCGGTGCGGCTGGCAGTGCCGCCGCCTGGACCTTACGCAACGAGGGGTTTGACGGCAAACTGATCCTGATTGATAAAGAGCAGCAGGCCCCCTATGACCGAACCGCGCTGACCAAGTTTGTTCCTGCCGGTAAAATGACACTGGATGAGGTGCCATCACCGCTGGCGCCTGATTTTTCGCGTTTTGTTGAGCGCCGTTTTGCGCAGGTAGTCCGGCTGGATGCCAGACAAAAAACGCTGTGGTTCAGTGACCAGCAATCGCTAAAATTTGACCGTCTGCTGATTGCCAGCGGCGGCTGTCCGCTACGTCCCGATATACCAGGAATCGGCCTGTCTGGCGTACATGTATTACGCAGTATTGATCAGGCGGCAGCGTTACTGCGCGAGGTGGAAAAGACTCAGCATCTGGTAATTATCGGCAACAGTTTTATTGGCATGGAGCTGGCATCTGCATTACGAAACCAGGGTATCCGGGTACAGATTATCGCCCGGGATGCGTTGCCATTTAAAAAAGTATTTGGCGAAACGATTGCCGGCTATTTTTATGATCTGCATAAACAAAATGGCGTCGGCTTTGTCACCGGAGAGGTAGTTGCCCTTGACGGCGACGATCAACAGCTCAGGGCCGTACGCCTGGCAAACGGTAAAACCATTGAAGCGAAGACCCTGTTGATAGCCACCGGCGTCGTACCGGCCTGTGGCTTTGTGCATGATTTGCCACAGCAGTATGACGGTAGCCTGCTGGCTGACCATTTTCTGCAAGTTGCGCCCGACATTTGGGCGGTGGGTGATTGTGTCAGTTGGGCTGATTCACAGGGAACAAAACACATTGAACACTGGCGGGTTGCTCAGCAACAGGGGCGGATTGCGGCGCTTAATATGCTCGGACATCAGCAGGTTTTTGATCGGGTGCCGTTCTTCTGGACGACACAATTCGGTACGCGCTATGAATATCTTGGTCACGGTGGCGACTGGGATGAATACCAATTGTTTGGTTGTTTGCAGGATAAGGACTTTATCGCTCTTTACGGGCGACAGGGACGGTTGCGTGCGCTGGCCTCGTGCGGACGCTACCGGCTGACGGCGGAAATGATTCAGCGTATGCAGCGTCCGATGACGATGGCGGAAGCCAAAGCACAGGTTTTATCATGCTAACGCCCGCGGGTTACGCGGGTATTGGCAGTCTAACCGCCCTGACTGCGGCTCATCGCTTGCGATTTGGCCATGCAACTTTGCATCGCTTCAATAATGGCTGAACGGAAGCCTTTTTCTTCCAGGACTCTGACGGCTTCAATGGTGGTACCGCCGGGGGAGCAGACCATATCTTTCAGTTCTGCCGGATGTTTATCGCTTGCCAGTACCATCTCTGCCGCGCCTTTAACCGCCTGAGCGGCGAACTGGTAGGCCTGGACGCGCGGTAACCCACCGAGTACCGCACCATCCGCCATGGCTTCAATCAGCATAAAGAGATAGGCCGGGGCGGAGCCACTGGCCGCGACCACCGCATGAATTTGGTATTCGGGGACCACGGCAGCTTTACCAAAACTGCTGAATATCTCCTGTACCTGCTGCATTTCATGCTGACTGACATGGGCGTTTGGCGTCAGGGAGGTCATCCCTTCCCCTACCAGCGCCGGCGTATTAGGCATGGCTCGCACGATTTTACGCCTGTCGCCCAGGACCGATGTCAGAGTGGCAATGGTGATACCGGCCGCAATAGAAACAAACAATGCATCGGGTTTCATTGCCGGTGCCAGATCGCTTATTACAGGCAGCATCACATTTGGTTTTACCGCGCCGATCAGAATGTCCGCTTCCGCTGCTAGCTGGGCGGCGTTTTCTGCTGGCGTAATGCCAAACTGCTGGTGCATTTGTTGGTTGGTGGTGGCTTTGTGGTCAAACACCAGAATCTGTTGAGCCGCCATCCGGCCGCTATTGACCAGACCGGCGATAATCGCCTTTGACATATTGCCACAGCCAATAAAACCGATTTTCTTTTCCACAGCCAGGTTCCCTGTCATATTCAGTATTGTCAGACAGCTTACGTCATTCTGCGCTGGATGCCAGCGTTGGCTACACTTAGACAACCGCACAGGGGAGTGACCATGAAGCAAAACCAGCCCGATGAACAGCGCAGCCGTACGTTTCCGGTAAAAGAGAATATGTCCTGGCAACGCCTTGAATGGCGGATACAGCGGCTCGGGGCGGCATGGTTGTTTATTATGGTGATTGCCGGTGCCTGCGGGCTGTTCTCTAAAGGGTGGCTGAGTCACCAGACGCTGATTTCAGCTGATGGCCGCCTGCAGGTGGAATATGAGCGTTTTGGTCTGTTTGACAGTGATATGACGATGACCATCCGCGAACGTCAGCGTGGGCGCGGGCCGTTAGTCATCACCTTAAGTAGCCAGGCGATGGATAACTTTCAGTTGCAGACGTTGCAACCCCAGCCGCTGCGGGCTGTTAGTTCACAGCACCAGATGACGCTAAGCTGGTCACGTGACAGTCTGCAAAATGGGGCATCGGTATGGCTGGGCTTGCAACCGCAAAAGCCCGGACGTTATCCCGTGACGATAAGCACGCCTGAAGGTTCCCGCTTACAGTTCACTCAGTGGATTTATCCTTAGGAGCAGCGATGGAAACGGTACTACGCGCGGCCAGCATCTACCTTGTGCTGATGATTGTTCTGAAGATAGCCGGTCGGCGCACCCTGCTGGAAATGACGTCATTTGATTTAGTCCTGTTGCTGATTATCAGTGAAGCTACCCAGCAGGCGCTGCTCGGCGATGATTTTTCCGTGACCGGTGCGTCATTGACGATTATTACCCTGATCACTATTGATATTGCTTTTGGCCGGCTGAAAGACTGGTTTCCTCGTCTGGAGTTACTTATCGATGGCAGCGCCCTGATTCTGGTTGAACACGGTAAGCTGTTACCGCAACGCGCGCGGCGGGCAGGCATTAGCGCGGAGGATATTCTGCATACGGCCCGTAGCACCCAGGGACTGGAACGACTGGATCAGATTAAATTTGCCATTCTGGAAAAGAACGGCAAAATCTCCATTATTCCCACCCGTACGCAGTAAAGGAAAAGTCATGTCGATCTGGGTTGATGCTGACGCCTGTCCGAAAGTTATCAAAGAGGTATTGTACCGCGCAGCAGAACGTGAACAGGTTATGGTGACGTTTGTCGCTAATCAGCCTCTGACGGTACCGGCCTCGCGTTTTTTGCGCACTCTGCGCGTGGCATCCGGTTTTGACGTGGCCGACAATGAAATTGTTCGTCGGGTTGAAACCGGCGATCTGGTCATCACTGCCGATATTCCACTGGCCGCCGAGGTACTGGAGAAAGGCGCGGTGGCACTGAATCCACGTGGTGAGCGTTATAGTGAAGCCACCATTCGCGAGCGTCTGACGATGCGTGATTTTATGGATACCCTGCGCGCCAGCGGCATTCAGACTGGCGGTCCGGCTTCACTCAGTCAGCGCGATCGTCAGCTGTTTGCCGCCGGCCTTGATAACTGGCTGCGCCAGCGGCGCTAAGTTATGGCGTCAGTGGGTAGCAGTCAAAGTGGTCGCTAAGCAGTGGATAACGTGCGGCGTCAGGTAGTTCAAAATGCCACCATTCGGTGGCCAGACCGACAAAACCGGCACCGAACATAATGGCATTCAGCAGCAGCCGGTTGCGTTGGGCCTTGACCGGCACGTCGCCATGATAGGCATGGGACAGCGCGCGCATGTCATCAAAGCCGGCACCCATATCCAGCGCGTTGCCGCTGTCATCAAGCAGCGTGAGATCCACCGCTGTGCCGCGGCTATGGTTTGAGCCGGTTTCAACCGGCATTACAAACTGTGGATTGGGGCAGGCACGCCAGAGATGAAGCTGTGCCAGCTGGGGGCGATAGACGTCATAGACCAGCAGAGTAAACCCCGCCAGACTGGCTATTTCGGCGCTGCGGGCTAATTTTTCCGCAGCCAGCGGGTGCAGTAACGGGCAGGGATTACGGTATATGGGCTTGCCGGTAATATTATCGTGGCTGGCATATTTCAGTTCAATACGGGCCGTGGGCACGTACTGACGGATGTCGACCAGCTGGGTTTCATGCAACATGGTTTTTCCTGTGATGGTGTGGTGCAGGGTGTGAAGCGCACCGGACTGTTGCTATACAAATGCGGTCATTCTGTTTTGTGGCAGCCGCCAAAAAACAGACCGTTATCATCGGGCTGTCCACACATCGCCGGCAGAGTGTCCTTACGTTATACGCTGTTTCAGGCTATTGTCCCACTGACAGAGGGAAAAATTCCGCGTTTAGCGACGCAGCCCGGCGCGACGGTTGCCTTTTTCATCGCGGGCCACTCTCCCTGCGGCCATCCTCATAAAAACCAACTTTCCTGCTGGGCTTCTGCTGCCGGGCTGCCATTATCGTGCCATGAAAAAATTCACCAGCGGCGGATTCTCTCTGCCGGAAATGATGATTGTGGTGCTGATAACCAGCGTACTGGCAAGCGGCGGGATGCAAGGATGGCAACGCTGGCAACAGCAGTGGCATTTGCAGGATAGCGCCAGCCAGTTGCGTCATTTTTTGCTGCAGTTACGTGATGCCGCGGGCTGGTACAATGCTGATGCGATTATCCACGTGCAAGCCGGTGCCGGCTGGTGCCTGCAAAGCGTCCGCCGCCATGATTTTTCCAGCGAGCTGCGATTATGCGCCCCGTGGCGGGACGTCCATCTGCAGGCGGTTTCTGCCGGCGTCGGTTTTTATGGGCGGCGTGATGTTGCCCGTCCGGGAAGTTTCACCCTGCACAATGCCGCCGGTGCCCTGCGTGTTGTGGTGGCATCGCGCGGGCGTATCCGGATTTGTCCGCTAAACGATGGCAGGTGCAGCGGATAATGCAACGGGGCTATACCCTGTCTGAAATGCTGATAGTGATGGCGCTGCTGGCGCTCATATTGCCGATTGCTGGCCGCATTATGTCTGCGCTGACGGCCGCTAACCTGCAACAGGCGGTGCGGGCACAGCTGCACGATGATGCCTATCATCTGGCATTTTCGCTGGAAAAAGCCATTCGTCGGGCAGGTTATTGCCATGGGGAATGCCGCGGGGCCGGATTACGTATTGGCCCGGCACATTGTCTGCTGGTCCGCTGGGATGAGAACAGTCGCGGCCGCTGGCAACCACCTCCATCCGCCAGCAGTGACTATTATGGCTATCGCCTGCGCGACGGCAATCTGGAAACGCAGCGTGGGGTCGCAGACTGCGATGGCCGCGGTTGGGAAAAAATGAATGATCCGCAGCATGTGCGTATCACTGTATTTACGCTGCGCTTATCCGGTGAACGATTGTGGTTCAGACTTGTTATGCAGTCGCTGCGCTGGCCGGCGCTGAAGGTTGAGATTATCAGAGGGATAACCCGGGAGAACCGTGATGTGGCAACAACAGGGCAGTAGTGCACTCAGTATGGTCATGTTACTGCTGCTGGCAACGGTAATGGTGATGCAAAGCAATCTGCAACAGCTTAGCGCCGGTTGGTTCAGCGTTGCCACAGAACACCGCTTTATTCATCAGCAGGCCGATGCCAGTTCAGCGCTGGCATGGGGAATCAGACGACAATGGCAAACCGGGCCTGACTGGCATTGCCAGACCTTTCGCCGCTATCGCTGGCGAGCCTGTCTGCTGATGATCGGCAAAGATGAAGGCATCATGCGCGGGGATGGCGGCCCGGGAACGCTCAGTCTCTGGCGCTGGGTCGACGTCCGGCAGGGGCAATTGCGGCCACAGCCTCGTGGCTGGATTGATTACTGCCCGCTGGCCGATCACTGTACGCCATGAGCCAGCTTCAGCGTGGGTTTACCTTGCCAGAAGTGTTACTGGCATTGTTGCTGATGACGATGACGCTTTGCCTGTTACTGCGCAGTCAGCTGATGATTACCCAGGGATTTAGCTGGCAGTGGCAGCAGCGGGAACAGTGGCAGGCATTGCGTCAGCGGCTGCAAGGCCCGCTGGCTGAGTCTGGCCGGATTGAACTTCAACGCCGACCTGTTGCGCAAGGCTGCCAGCTTTATCTGGCGACAACCCACTGGCAGCAAAAAGAAATGCGCCTTAAGCAGCTGATTTGTACCCATGTCACACCCTGAGCAGTAAATAGATATCGTGCTTCTCTGCCTCGCCTGCCACCGATATACTTCAGACAACAACGAACGGAAGGTGGGGGGGGAAATGGGGGAAAACATTGTCTGGTGGGCGTGGATTATTGTCGGTGGATTATTTTTGCTGGTGGAGCTAACGACAACCACCTTTTTTGGTTTATGGATGGCGATAGCCGCGCTGGTGCCTGCGTTGACCGCATTAATCTGGCCTCATTTCTCTCTGCAATGGCAGCTGACGCTCTGGATCGTTGCCATGTTGCTTTGCGGCTGGTTGTGGTCACGATATAACCGCAAATACCTCTCCCCCGTGGCACAGGAGGATTCGCTAGCGGGACAGATTGGCGTCCTGGCGCGCGAGTGTTCTGCAAGTCGTCCGGGACTTTTGCTTTTACAAAAACCGGTTATGGGTGCCAGTGAATGGCGCTGTATTTCCGATGAACCGCTACCGGCTGATACGCGGGTGGTGGTGGTTGCACAGCCTGAACCTTATCTGGTGCGTGTTGAACGCACACAATCAATACATCAAAAAACTGGAGGTGCGTAATGCAAACCGGATTATTTGCCATCGTCATTTTATTAATTGTGGTGCTGGTAACGCTGTTTAAATGCGTGCGCATTGTGCCACAAGGGCAGCAGTGGATCGTCGAACGTCTCGGGAAGTATCGTGTCACATTAAATGCCGGACTGAATATCCTCATTCCTTATATAGATAATGTTGCCTATAAACTGTCCACCAAAGATCAAATGTTTGATATCCCGACCCAGGAAGTGATTACCCGTGATAACGCCGTTGTCAGCGTCAACGCCATTTGTTTTGTAAAAATCGCCGATCCGCAGAAGGCGGCTTATGGCGTAGAAAATTTTGAAATTGCTACGGTGAATCTCGGTATGACTTCACTGCGTGCGACAATTGGTAAAATGGACCTGGATGAAAGTCTCTCTTCACGGGATGTTATTAAAGGCGAACTGCTGATGGCAATGGCTGACCAAATGACGGACTGGGGGCTGATTATGCGCTCAATCGAGATTCAGGACATTAATCCTTCCGCCTCAATGCAGGTCGCCATGGAACAGCAGGCTGCGGCCGAGCGTGAAAGAAAAGCCATTGAAACCCGCGCAGCCGGTAACAAACGCGCGGCAATCCTCGAAGCAGAGGGGGTGAAACAGTCAACAATCCTGAAAGCGGAAGCTGAACAGGAGGCTGCAACCCGTCAGGCCGCCGCAGCGATATCACTGGCTGAAGGCACCAGACAAGCCAACCAGCTGCTGGCTGACAGCGTCAGCATAGCAGGGGGACAATCTGCACTGAATTATCAGCTCGCTGCACGCTATGTTGATGCACTTTCGGCGTTATCCACCAGCAATAACAGCAAAATTATTGCTATGCCAGCCGACCTGGCAGCCTCAATAGGCGGATTGGTTAACGCGGGTGCTGCTCTGGGCAGTGGTTCAGAGCTGGCGGCGCAGCCGCCCCGGCATCAATAAGTTAATCCGGGAAAAAGCATGTTTACCGTTTACCATTCTAATCAGCTTGATGTGCTGAAAACGCTGATTGCCAGAATCATGGCTGCCCGACCGCTGGCGGATGTGCTGGCGGACGAAGTTGTGCTGGTACAAAGTCCGGGTATGGCTCAGTGGTTACAGATGTCGCTGGCGGAAGAGCTGGATATTGCGGCAAACATGACTTTTCCTCTGCCAGCGACCTTTATCTGGGATCTGTTTACCCGTGTCCTGCCTGATATTCCCCCCGAGAGCGCTTTTAGCAAGTCAGGCATGAGCTGGAAACTGATGACGATTTTGCCAGAAATGCTGACAGACCCGGCATTCAGTCAGTTACAGCATTACCTGCAAGACGATAATGACCAGCGCAAACTGTTTCAGCTGGCACAACGGGTCGCTGATTTATTTGACCAGTATCTGGTTTATCGTCCGGACTGGCTTAACCTCTGGGAAAAAGGGCAGCAGGTAAGCACACTGACGGATCAGAACCAGTCGTGGCAGGCTTGCCTGTGGCGCCGGCTGGTAGCTTATACCGCCGAACTGGGACAGTCAGGCTGGCACCGGGCTAATTTGTATCAGCGCTTTATCCAGCGGCTGGCCGCCGATGCTCCACGGCCAGCGGGATTGCCCGACAGGGTATTTATCTGCGGTATTTCTGCACTGCCGCCGGTTTATCTGCAGGCGCTGCAGGCGCTGGGCAATCACATCGATGTTCACCTGATGTTTACCCACCCTTGCCGCCATTACTGGGGCGACATTCAGGATTATGCTTTTTTGTCGCGCCTGCAGCAGCGACATCGCCGTCACTACCTGACTCAGCAGCCGCTACCGCAGTTCCGCCATCCGCAATCAGCCGCCACGTTGTTTAATGAGGCCGGTGAACAAAACCTGAGTAATCCGTTGCTGGCGTCCTGGGGAAAACATGGTCGGGATAATCTGTATCTGCTGGCCGCTCTGGACGCCAACGAGGTCTCCGCTTTCGTTGATATTGACGCCACAGACTTACTGAGCCATTTGCACCACGACCTGCTGGAACTGGAAGATAAAGCCGTGATTGGTATGGATGCTGACTCGCTGAAGAACAGTGCAAACAAACGCATTTTACAGCCAGATGACAACTCCTTTTCGCTGCATGTTTGTCACAGTCCGCAGCGGGAAGTTGAGGTACTACAGGATTATCTGCTGCAGCTGCTGGACAGCGACCCGTCGCTTACGCCGCGGGACATTATCGTCATGGTGGCCGACATCGATAGCTATGCACCCTTTATTCAGGCTGTGTTTGGCAATGCCCCTGGCACGCGCTATCTGCCTTTTGCTATCTCCGACCGGCGTGCGCGGCATGCCCATCCCATTATTCCGGCGTTTCTGACGCTACTGAGCCTGGCAGACAGCCGCTTTTGCAGCGAAGAAATTCTGGCCTTACTGGAGGTTCCGGCGCTGGCGGCACGCTTTTCTATTGAGGAAGCGGATCGGCGGCGTTTACGTTTGTGGGTGGAAGAGTCGGGGATCCGCTGGGGACTTGATGATAGCAGCGTTGCCGATTTGCAGCTGCCGCCAGGGGGGCATCATACCTGGCAGTCAGGCCTGATGCGTATGTTGTTAGGTTATGCCATGGAGAGTGAAACCGGCCAGTGGCAGGGGGTATTGCCTTATGATGAATCCAGTGGACTGGTGGCGGAACTGGCGGGAAATCTGGCCTGTTTACTGGAGACGCTCAGCCTGTGGCGCGCGCGGCTGAAAGAGGCACGTTCACTGAGCGACTGGCTGCCGTTATGTCATGCGCTGCTGGCCGATTTCTTTGTGGCGGAGAGCGACAGTGAAGCGGCGCTGACGCTGATTGAAGCACAATGGCAGCAGGTGGTGACTTGTGGCCTGCAGGCTGGTTTTTCCACGGAGATAACCATAACGCTGCTGCGTGATGATATTACCAACCGGCTGGATAACGAACGTATCAGCCAGCGTTTTCTGGCCGGGCCAATCAACTTTTGTACTCTGATGCCGATGCGTTCCATTCCGTTCAGGGTGGTCTGTTTATTAGGCATGAACGACGGTGTTTATCCGCGTAATTTGCCGGCGCTGGGCTTTGACCTGATGAGCCAGCAGAGCCGGCGAGGCGATCGTAGCCGTCGTGATGACGACCGCTACTTGTTTCTTGAAGCGTTGTTTTCAGCACGTCAGCGGCTTTATATCAGCTATATCGGTCGGGCGATTCAGGATAACAGTGAGCGCCTGCCGTCAGTGTTGCTTAGTGAACTGATGGAGTATATTGCGCAAAGTTTTGTGCTGGCAGGCGATAGCGAGCTGGAGCCGGATGTCAGCGCTCGCAGGGTTAAACAACATCTGCAATATTTGCACGGACGAACGCCTTTTGCTCTGCAAAATTTCCTGCCAGATAGTCGCTGGCGCAGCTATGCCAGCGAGTGGCTTCCCGCAGCAACCGGCAGCGGAGCCGCCCATCCGCCCTTTATCCAGCCGCTGTCTGCGTTCACGCCTGACAGCGTGGTACTGGAAAATTTCCTGCGTTTCTGGCGCCATCCGGTGCGGGCGTTTTTTAATCAGCGGTTGGGCGTCAGTTTTTTTCTGGAAGAAACTCGCTTGCCTGATGCCGAACCTTTTACTCTCGACAGTTTGAGCCGTTACCAGCTTAATACCGCGTTGCTGAATACCCTGGTCAGAGAAGGGGATGCCAGTCAGTTGCTGTCGCGTTACCGGGCGGCGGGTCAGCTGCCATACGGGGCCTTTGGTGAATTGATCTGGCAGCAACAGCTCGAAGAAATGCAGCCGCTGGCGGAACGGATAACAAACCAGCTGCAACCGGTTTCACAACAGGAAATTATCCTGACGTTCGGGCAGATCCAGCTGAATGGCTGGCTGAGCCAGATTCAGCCCGATGGTCTGTTACGCTGGCGCCCAGGGGTGCTGAATATCAGCGACGGGTTACAGCTCTGGCTGGAACATCTGGCGTGGTGTGCCAGTGGCGGTGACGGCGTAAGCCGTATGCTGGGACGCAATGATAGCCAGTGGTATTTTGCCCCGGTTGCGGCCGCGCGCGCACATCAGCTGTTAGCGCATTATATGAGCGGTTATTTGTCCGGCATGCAGCAGCCCCTGCTGTTGGCGCGCTCAGCGGGCGTCTGGCTGGAAGCGCTGTTCGATAGCCAGACCGCAACGTTGAATCGTGCTGAAGTCAGCCTGGAACGGGCGCGTGGTAAATTTATGCAAAGCTGGCAGGGTGGGTTTCAGACGCCGGGTGAAGGCAGTGACGTTTATCTGCAACGACTGATGCGCACGCTTGATGAAGCCCATTTTACTGAGATGGTGCGACAGGCCGAAATCTGGTTGTTACCGTTATTGGAAGCGCGTATTGACCCACCGGGAAGCGCAAGCTCTGCCGGTCGGCCAGGCGAAGCTTAAGGAGACGTCATGCGCAGGTATCGCCGGTGGCTGGATCCTTTACTACTGACGCCGCGTCAGTTTACTGATGATTTCCACCAGCGGGTGATTGCACCACAAGGCCGGCCAGGTTTGACACAAATAGTCAGTTATCTGCAGCAGCCACTTGTAAGCAAAGGTCATGATCATGATTGAATCTAAGCCACAACGGCTGGATCCCTTTCGGCTGCCGTTACATGCAGAGCGACTTATTGAGGCCTCTGCCGGTACCGGAAAAACCTTTACCATCGGCGTTCTTTATCTGCGGCTGCTGTTAGGTTTGGGCGGCGAGGCTGCCTATTCCCGTCCGCTGGCGGTAGATGAAATTCTGGTGGTGACCTTTACCGAGGCGGCGACCGCCGAGCTGCGGGGACGTATTCGTGAGAATATTCATCAGCTGCGGCTGGCCTGTGTACGTGGCCACAGTGACAATCCGGTACTGGCAACGCTGCTTGCGGCGCTGCCGTCTCCTGAGGCAGCGGCCGACTGGCTGCTGGCGGCTGAGCGTCAGATGGACGAAGCGGCAATTTTTACCATTCACGGTTTTTGTCAGCGCATGCTGAACCTGAATGCGTTTGAATCCGGTATGCCATTTGAACAAACGCTGCTTGAAGATGAACAGCTGCTGCGCCGGCAGGCCACCGCCGATTTCTGGCGGCGCCACTGTTATTCACTTCCCCTGCCGGTTGCCCGGGCAGTAGCCGAAATCTGGCGCGGACCCGATCAGCTGCTTGCCACTCTCTCACCCTGGCTGGGAGGGGAAGCTCCGCGCTTTAAAACCGCGCCGGATGCGGCAGAAACCCTTAGTGGCCGTCATGCCAGGATTATTGCGCGTATTGATGCAATGAAAGCATTATGGCGGGCACAGGGGGCAAACGTGGCGGCGCTGATAGGTGCCTCCGGGGTGGATAAACGCAGTTACAGTAACCGCTATCTGCCGGAATGGCTGAAAAAAATTGACTTGTGGGCCGCAACGACCACTGAAAATTATGAGGTAGTCAAAGAGCTGGAGCGCTTTAGCCAGCGCGTGCTGGAAGAGAAGACCAAAAAAGGTGACGTACCGCGTCATGGGTTGTTTACTGCAATAGATGATTTTCTTGCGCAGCCTCGCTCGTTGCGCGATTTGCTGATTGCGCTGGCGCTGAAAGAGGTGCGACAAACTATTCGTCAGGAGAAGCGGCAGCGTGCACAGCTAGGTTTTGACGATCTGTTAAGCCGGCTGGATGATGCGCTGTGTAGTGAGTCAGGAGACAGTCTGGCTCAGGCAATTCGCCAGCGCTTTCCGGTGGCTCTGATTGACGAGTTTCAGGATACCGATCCTCAGCAGTATCGTATTTTCCACCGGTTGTACGCTGGCAGACAGGACAATGCCTTATTGTTGATTGGCGATCCAAAGCAGGCGATTTATGCCTTTCGTGGTGCCGATATTTTCACCTATATGAAAGCACGTGCTGAAGTGAAAGCACACTATACCCTTGAAACAAACTGGCGCTCATCTCCGGCAATGGTCAGCAGTGTAAACCGGCTGTTTGCCAGCGTGTCTCAGCCGTTCTTATTTCAGCAGATCCCCTTTATTCCGGTGCAGCCGGCAGCGGCCAATCAGGCACTGCGCTTGATGCTGGCTGGCAAAGAGCAGCCGGCGCTGCGTTTCTGGTTACAGCCCGGTGAGGGGGTAAGTCGTCGCGATTACCTCGATTATATGGCCGGATTGTGCGCCGCTGATATTTGTCGCTGGCTGCAGGCCGGACAACAGGGCGAAGCGCTGCTGGTGGCTGACGGCAATCAGCGACCGGTGCAGGCTTCGGACATTACGGTGCTGGTGCGCAGCCGTCATGAAGCCGTACTGATACGTGATGCGCTGGCGGATTTTGCTATTCCATCGGTATATCTTTCGAACCGGGAGAGCGTATTTGCCACGCCTGAAGCCAGGGAGATACTCTGGTTGCTGCAGGCAGTGCTGGCGCCGGAGCACGAACGGACGCTACGCAGCGCGCTGGCAACATCGCTGTTTGGTTTTGATGCACCGACGCTGGATGCGCTGGCGCAGAATGAACAGCAGTGGGATGCGCTGGTGGATGAGTTCAGTGAATACCGTGAATGCTGGCTAAGCCGCGGCGTGCTACCGATGCTGCGTGACTGGATGATGCGCCGATCAATTGCTGAAAATCTGCTGGCATCTGAAGCCGGAGAACGCCGGCTAACAGACGTGATGCATCTGGGGGAATTATTACAGGAAGCCTCGGCTTCACTTGACAGTGAACACGCGCTGGTGCGCTGGCTGGCGCAGTCAGTTGCGGAACCAGACAGTAATGCGGCCAGTCAGCAGATGAGGCTGGAGAGCGATCGCCATCTGGTGCAAATCGTTACTGTCCATAAATCAAAAGGACTGGAGTATCCGCTGGTCTGGCTGCCATTTATCGCCGGCTTCAGAGAGAGTGAACAGGGGCTTTATCACGACCGTCAGAGCTATGAACCGCTGCTTGATCTGCAGGATGATGCCGCCAGTCTGGCACTGGCGGATCAGGAAAGGCTGGCAGAGGATTTACGTCTGCTTTATGTGGCGCTGACCCGTGCAAAATGGCATTGCAGCATCGGCGTGGCGGCGCTGATAAAAGGCCAGCGTAAGAAAGAGGGGGTAAGCGATCTGCATAAAGGTGCGCTTGGCTGGCTGTTGCAACGCGGTGAGGCACTGGATGCGGCGGGGTTGCGTCGTGCCCTGGAAGCACTTTGTCACCACGAGATCGCCTTAGCGACGTTGGCGCAGGATGAACCCGTTTGCTGGCAGCCGGCAAACCAACCGATCGGCCGGCTTAGCAGCCTGCATTTTAGCCGGGTGCTGTCCGATCGCTGGCGGGTGACCAGTTATTCTGGTTTACAACAGCATGGTCAGACGCCGGCGCTGGATTTGTTGCCCCATCTCGACATTGATGCCGCAGGCGAAGGGGGGGAAATGGCGCAACCCGTACTCTCACCCCACAGTTTTCCCCGCGGCGCGGCACCGGGAACTTTCCTGCATAGCCTGTTTGAGCAGCTCGATTTCACCCAGCCAGTTGATGCTGACTGGCTGGCGCAGGCCATACAGACAGCAGGATATCAGCCGCACTGGTTGCCGGTGATACAGCAGTGGATGGAGACCGTATTACAGGCTCCGCTGATGGATAATGGGTTGCGTCTGCAGCAGCTTGATAAGGCCAGTAAACGCGCAGAAATGGCTTTTTATCTGCCAATCAATCGCCTGCTGAATGCGGCAACGCTGGACAGGCTGATACGACGTTTCGATCCCCTGTCACAGCAGACGCCACCGCTGCATTTTCATCAGGTACAGGGAATGCTGAAAGGATTTATCGATCTGGTATTTTGCTGGCAGGGACGCTATTACCTGCTGGATTATAAATCTAACTGGCTGGGGGAAGATGCGGCGGCTTACACCCGCGAGGCGATGGAAGAAGCGATGTGCAGTCATCGTTACGATTTACAGTACCAGCTGTATAGCCTGGCCCTTCATCGCTACCTGCGTCAGCGAATCAAAGATTATGACTATGAAGCGCACTTCGGCGGGGTCATCTACCTGTTTCTGCGCGGAGTGGATGGTAGTGGTAATGGCATTTTTACTACCCGCCCGGATGTCAGGCTGCTGGCCGAACTGGACCGCTGCTTTGCCGGTAGCGAAGAGGAAACGCTATGAAACATCACGCCATGAGTTTGTTACTGCAACAGGCTTGTGAACAGGGGATGTTGCGCCCGCTGGACCTGCAATTTGCGCGCTATATTGGTGGTGAGGATCCGCAGCTCATGCTGGCTGCCGCATGGGTCAGCGCGGAAGCTGGTGCCGGCCATGTCTGTCTGCCACTGGCACGTATGACCCCCGGCTATCTGTTTACCCGTCGCGATCCTGAACTTACGCAGGCGCTCTGGCAGGCGGCCGCTGCGCCTGAAAACTGGCTGATGCTGTTACATTGTCAGGCGGTCAGCGAGGGGCAGCTGGCGACACCGCTGGTACTCAGCCAGCAGCGGCTTTATCTCAACCGCTTGTGGCGCGCAGAGGGGCAGGTAGCCGCCTTTCTCTCTGACGGACCGATACCGTTGGCATTCCCCGCTGAACGTATACGCCAGGTACTTGATCACCATTTTGGCCAGCAGCCGCACAATGGACAAAAGATTGCGGCGGCAGTGGCACTGACGCGTCGGGTGGCGATTATTTCCGGTGGTCCTGGAACCGGAAAGACCACCACGGTTGCAAAGCTGCTGGCGGCGCTGATTCAGCTTTCCCCGACGCCGTTACGTATTCAGCTGGCGGCCCCTACCGGCAAAGCAGCGGCACGTCTGACCGAATCGTTGGGTAACGCCCTGAGCGCGCTGGACCTCAGCGCGCGGCAAAAGCAAGGTTTTCCTCAGGAGGCGACTACGCTGCATCGTCTGCTGGGCGCCAGACCTGACAGTCAGCGGATGTATCATAATGCAGAGAATCCGCTGCACCTGGATGTGCTGGTGGTTGATGAAGCCTCGATGGTGGACCTGCCAATGATGGCGAATCTGATCGCTGCATTGCCCGGCGAGGCGCGAGTGATCCTGCTGGGTGACCGTGACCAGCTGGCATCGGTGGAAGCCGGTGCGGTGTTGGGGGATATTTGTAGCTGTGCCGTGCAGGGATACAGCCCGCCGCGCGCCCGTGAGCTACAGGCCCTGACCGGTTGTGAACTGCATGGCAGGGATGTTGCTGACGCCGTTGCATTACGTGACAGCCTCTGTTTGCTGAGTGAAAGTTACCGTTTTGATCGCCATTCAGGCATTGGTCAACTGGCTCTGGCAGTGAATCGGGGGGATATCAACCAGGCAGAAGCGGTCTGGCATCATGGCTATGCGGATATCAGTCTGCAGCCGCTGACCACTCAGCCGCACTATCAGCGAATGCTGGATGATGCGATAACCGGCTATCGCGCTTATCTGACGGCGTTGCAAAGCGGCGCGACGCCGGAGAGCGTGCTGCGTCAGTTCAGTGATTATCAAATACTCTGTGCGCTGCGGGAAGGACCGTTTGGTGTTGAGGGACTCAATGAGCGTATTGCTCAGGTTTTGCAGCGTGCCGGATTAATTCAACGGCCAGCAGGAAATCGCTGGTTTGCCGGCCGGCCAGTTATGGTGGCCCGCAACGACAGCGCGCTGGGTTTATATAATGGGGATGTTGGTATTGCCATGGCCGATGAACAGGGGCAGCTGAAAGTATTTTTTATGCTGCCGGATGGCAGTGTTAAAGCGGTTCAGCCTGGCCGCCTGCCGCCTCATGAAACCGCCTGGGCGATGACGGTGCATAAATCCCAGGGGTCGGAATTTGCTCATACTGCGCTGGTGTTACCAGGCCAGGTGTTGCCGGTTCTGAGCCGTGAGCTGGTTTACACTGCGATTACCCGGGCCAGGCAGCGTCTGTCGCTGTATGCCGACAGCCAGGTCTTACAGGCGGCGATCCGTTCGCCGACTGAACGGCGCAGCGGGCTGATTGCGCGCTTAACCTGAGCGGCGGGCCGTCGGCTAAGGCACGGCCCGCCGGCGGTTAATTGAGATCGGCCATCAGCACTTTTGATTTACGCTGGAAGTTATAGAGCTTTTTCTTTGATTCCGGTAGCTGTTCAATATCAACCGGCGTGAAGCCTCGCTCCTGGAACCAGTGAATACTGCGGGTGGTGAGGACGAACAGCTTTTGCAGTCCCAGTTGTCGTGCCTGTAGCGCGATACGCTCCAGCAGGGCCTCACCGCGCGACGAGCTGCGGTAGTCCGGGTGTACGGCAACGCAGGCCATTTCACCAATTTTCTCTTCGGGAAAAGGGTAAAGGGCGGCGCAGCCAATAGTCAGGTTATCGCGTTCGATAATCGTGAATTTATCAATCTCCATTTCCAGCTGTTCACGCGATCGGCGCACCAGAATGCCCTGTTCTTCAAGCGGACGAATCAGCGCCAGAATGCCACCAATATCGTGAATGGTCGCGCGCCGAATCCGTTCAGCACTTTCCATGACAATCTGTGTGCCGATACCATCACGGGAAAACAGCTCCTGCACCAGCGCACCGTCTTCCTGGTAACTGATGAGATGGCAACGCCGGACCCCACTGCGACAGGCGTTGATAGCCCCGCGCAGGAAGCGTACGGTGCCGGATAAATAGTCGCCACTGTTCTCACGCTGGTCCAGATAAGTCTGCGCATCGTTGGGAAAAAGCTCAGAAACAATGTTGCCTTCTGCATTGCTAACCCCCTGGATGGCGCAGAAACCAATCATTTTTTCAGCACGTAATTTTATCGCCAGCTGGGTCGCCACTTCTTCTGAGGTCAGGTTAAAGCTTTCGCCGGTCACCGATACCGCGACCGGCCCGAGCAGGACGATGGCTCCGCCATCAAGCTGGCGGTGAATCGCGTCTTCGTCAATACGCCGGATGCGGCCGCTGTGGCAGTAATCGACGCCATCATCCACCCCAAGAGGCTGGGCAATAATAAAATTGCCGCTGACCACGTCAATATGTGCGCCCTGCAGTGGCGAGTTGCTCAGGCTCATTGATAGCCGGGCGGTAATATCCAGCTGTAGCCGTCCGGCTGCCTGTTTTACCAGTTCCAGCGACTGGGCATCGGTGACCCGAATATGTTTATGATAGACCGGTTCAAGGCCGTGACTGGCCAGGTTTGCATCTATCTGCGGGCGGGCGCCATACACCAGCACCAGACGGATACCCAGACTGTGAATTAAACCTATGTCATTGACAATATTGGCAAAATTTTCATGCTCGATAGCTTCTCCACCCAGCATAATGACAAAGGTTTTACCCCGGTGGGCATTGACGTAGGGGACGGTATGGCGGAAACCATGGACCAGCTCTGTACTACGTTCCTTCACGATGAACCCTCATGAGTGCATTTTTATTCGTAAAAAATGTATTTTTATTCTTTTGTTGTTGCTGTGCAAGCGGAATCCCGGCGCCGGAGGACAGTCAACCTGTGTAAATGTGCTAATCTGTTGCATTTTATCGCTTTTTTTAGGGTGACACCGACGGATGGATTGGTTAAAGTTTTGCCCCAAAACATTTATTGGCTTAATTTTATACAACACAGCAAAGCGGAGCTGCATGTCTCATTCTGATTTTAATCTGAGCCGCCGTCGCTTGTTACAAGGTGCCGGTGCCGTCTGGTTGCTGAGCGTCAGCAAGGTCGGACTGGCAGCTGGCAGCCACGTTGTGGCAGTACGTATCTGGCCTTCTACTACCTATTCACGCGTGACGATTGAGTCCAGTACGCCTCTTAAGTATAAACAGTTTGCGCTGACAAACCCTGACAGACTGGTAATAGATATTGAAAATATTCAGCTTAATCAGGTGATGAAAGGGGTCGGTGAATTAGTCCGCGGTGACGATCCCTATATCAAAAATGCCCGTGTCGGTCAGTTTGATACCAGTACGGTGCGACTGGTGCTGGAGTTAAAGCAAAACGTCTCACCGCATCTGTTCACGCTGGCACCGGTGGCCGGAATTAAAAATCGTCTGGTGCTGGATCTGTATCCGGTGAAACCTATCCCGGACGATCCGCTGCTGGCGTTACTGGAAGATTACAATAACGGCAGGCTGGAGCAGGATCAGCCGCCGGAAGCGCCGTTGCCGGGTAAAGCGGGGAAAGATCGGCCGATTGTCATCATGATTGATCCAGGCCATGGCGGGGAAGATCCGGGCGCACACGGTAAAATGAAAACCCGGGAAAAAGATATTGTGCTGAAAATGGCACATTTTCTGAAGGCGCTGATCGATAAAGAACCGAACATGCGGGCGCACATGACGCGCAGTGATGATGTATTTATTCCGTTAAAAGTGCGGGTGGCAAAAGCGCGTCGGGTGCGGGCCGATCTGTTTGTTTCCATTCATGCCGATGCTTTTACCAGCCGGGCGGCCCGCGGATCATCGGTGTTTGCGCTCTCTACCCACGGTGCAACCAGCGCGGCGGCGCGGTTTCTGGCGCATACGCAAAACGAATCGGATTTAATTGGCGGTGTCAGTAAGAGTGGCGATCGTTACCTTGATCATGCCATGTTTGATATGGTGCAACGCCAGACCATCAGCGACAGTCTGAAATTTGGCAAGGAAGTGTTGTCGCGCATGGGCAGGATTAATCATTTACATAAACGCACCATTGATCAGGCCGGATTTGCCGTGCTGAAGGCACCGGATATTCCGTCAATTCTGGTAGAAACGGCGTTTATCAGTAATGTTGAAGAAGAGCGGAAATTGCGGACTTTACGCTATCAGCGCCAGGTAGCGCGCGCGATTCTCGCCGGCATCAAGGCCTATTTCGCTAGCGGAGCGGTGCTCGCCAGTCATCGCTAACGTTGCCAGCTCTGCAGCAGAACCACGCCGGATAACCGGCATACAGCAGGCATAAAAAAAAACCCGAAAGGGTGTTATGTAATGTGGTTGCGGGGGCCGGATTTGAACCGACGACCTTCGGGTTATGAGCCCGACGAGCTACCAGGCTGCTCCACCCCGCGTCCGTCTACTGCCTGTTGTGACCCGTTTGCGCATGGCGCCGGGTGTGCGAAGTGTTTGTGCATCGCGATTGATTGGTTGCGGGGGCCGGATTTGAACCGACGACCTTCGGGTTATGAGCCCGACGAGCTACCAGGCTGCTCCACCCCGCGTCCGTGGATGCGCACTATACGCTGCCATGAATTGTATGCAACCCTTTTTTTGCCGGAAATCGCTGACTGTCGCTTTGTTGAACAATTATGCACTTGTCGTTGGTCACTCTGTGGCTTTCTGTCTCTGCCACATTTCTTTCTGTCGATGCCTTTGTTATCTTTCGTTGAAAATCAGCATGGGGTGGCGGCGGTAAATGAAAGGATTGGCCATTAAATATTATCTGATAGTGATACTTGCCATATTGCTGGCGGCCTGCTCTTCCAGGCCAACCGATCGCGGCCAGCAATATATTGATGGTAAACTCGACCAGCCTTTTGCTCTGGTGAATCAGCCGAATGCAAAAGGTAGTCCGGTTAATGCAAGAGACTTTTCCGATCAGCTGGTTGAGATTCAGTATGCTTCTCCTTCCATGTATAACCGTCAGCAGGCCACTTATAGCGCGATTAAAAGCTGGCTGATGGCCGGTGGTGATACCCGTCAGCTAAGTCAGTATGGTCTCAACGCCTTCCAGATGGAGGGGATGGATAATTATGGTAACGTCCAGTTCACCGGCTACTACACCCCGGTGATACAAGCGCGCTATACGCGTCAGGGCGAGTTTCAGTATCCGCTTTACCGCATGCCAGCAAAACATAACCGTCGGCTGCCAAGCCGGGCAGAAATTTACCGCGGTGCGCTGAGCGACAAGTATGTCGTCGCTTACAGCAACTCATTGATGGATAATTTTATTATGGACGTGCAGGGGAGCGGTTATGTCGATTATGGTGATGGCAGACCGCTGACCTTCTTTGGCTATGGCGGTAAAAATGGTCATAGTTATCGCAGTATTGGCAAGGTGTTGATCGATCGTGGAGAAGTCAAACGCGAAGATATGTCGATGCAGGCGATCCGTGACTGGGGCGAGCGCCATTCTGAGGCGGAAGTTCGTGAACTGCTGGAACAAAATGCGTCTTTTGTTTTTTTCAAGCCGGAACCCTTTACGCCGGTACGCGGTGCCAGTGCGGTGCCGCTGGTGGCGAAAGCATCGGTGGCGGCAGATCGGGCGCTGATCCCGCCGGGTACCGCGCTGCTGGCTGAGATTCCTTTGCTCGACGACAAGGGAAAATTCAGCGGCAAATATGAAATGCGCGTGATGGTTTCACTGGACGTTGGCGGTGCGATTAAAGGCCAGCATTTTGATATTTATCAGGGCATCGGCCAGCAGGCGGCCCATCTTGCCGGTTGGTATAATCATTATGGACGGGTTTGGCTGCTGCGTGCGGCGCCAGGTTCTGGTTTATTCACCCAGAACCTCACGGTGGCTAACGGCCGGGGTTAAGCGCTAACAATGGCGTGGCTTCGTGCTGCGCCTTATATCCTTTTGTTTTTCGAGGTAGTCATGATTTTGCTTTCCGACGCCTGGCTGCAACGCTTTGGCGGGATCGCCCGATTGTACGGTCAGCCGGCGCTCAGGCTGTTTGCCGGGGCGCATATCTGCGTGGTGGGAATTGGCGGCGTCGGCAGCTGGGCTGCTGAAGCGCTGGCTCGTACCGGCATTGGTGCCATTACGCTGATCGACCTGGATGACGTGTGCATGACGAATACCAATCGCCAGATTCATGCGCTGAAAGAGAATATTGGTAAATCGAAAGTTGCCGTTATGGCTGAACGTCTGCTGGCAATTAACCCAGAGTGCCGGGTGACCGGCATCGACGATTTCATTACGCCCGACAACACCGCCGCCATGATGGCTGGTGGCTTTGATTATGTGATTGATGCCATTGATAGCGTGCGGCCGAAAGCCGCGCTGATTGCCTGGTGCCGACGGAATAAAATCCCGTTAATTACTGTTGGTGCAGCCGGAGGTCAAATCGACCCGACTCAGATTCAGGTGGCCGATCTGGCAAAAACGATACAGGACCCGCTGGCCGCGAAACTGCGTGAAAGGCTGAAACAGCACTACGGCGTCAGAAAAAACAGTAAGGGCCGGCTGGGGATAGATTGTGTTTTTTCCAGCGAAGCCCTGCGGTATCCGCAGGCAGACGGCAGCGTGTGTGCTTCCCGGGCTACGGCGGAGGGCGTAAAGAAAATGGATTGTGAATCCGGCTTCGGCGCGGCGGTGATGGTTACCGCAACGTTTGCTTTTGTTGCGGTGTCGCATTTGCTGAAAAAGTTACAGGCGAAAGCCGGCAGGATGCAGGTGCCGCCGGCGTGATCAGCGCGGGTCGGCTGCACGCCTGACGGCATCCGCCAGTGCGTTCAGTCCTGCACTGCGCGACGCGCTCAGTTGCTGACTTAATCCCAGCCGGGCAAACAGTGCCAGCGGATCGCTGCGGCGCAGGGTGTCTGGCTGCTGGCCTTCAATAGCGGTCAGCAGCACCGCCAGCAGTCCACGCACGATACGTCCTTCACTGTCGCCGTAAAAATGCAGTGTGCCATTATCAGTTTGCTGCCAGCCCAGCCAGACGCGGTTCTCACAGCCCGCAAGTTCAATAGCGGGCTGTTTCAGTGCCTCATCCAGCGCCGGCAGCTGCTTACCGAGTAAAATCAGCTGACGGTAACGATCTTCCCAGTGCTGAAAAGCGCTGAACTGATCTTGCAGTGCTCCGGCGGTGATCTGTGTACCAAATGGATGTGGTGCCAGTAGGATTTTATTCATCAGGCCTCTCCCAGCAGTCTGACTGCCAGACGCAAAGCGTCGACCAGTGCTGTGACGTCCTGCTGGTTATTATAAGGTGCAAACGATGCCCGCAGGGTCCCGCTAACGCCAAGCGCCTGCATCAGCGGTTGAGCACAGTGCTGTCCGGCACGCAGCGCAATGCTGTTTTCTGCCAGCAACGTGACGACATCCTGGTGGTGCAGTCCGGCGAGTTCAAACGACAGCAGGCTGGTATTGCCGCTACGAAAGCTGCGAAAGCCGGGCAGTGAGGCCAGCTGCTGTTCAGCGCTGTCCGCCAGCTGGCAGCTCCAGCGTTCAGCCGCCACCATATCAATTTCTGCCAGCCAGTCAAATATGACGCTCAGGCCAATCACGCCGGCAACGTTCGGCGTACCCGCTTCAAAACGCCATGGAACGGGTTGGGGGGTGAAGCCATCAAAATCCACCTGCGTGAGCATTTTGCCACCGCCATGCCAGGGAGACATCGCGTCCAGCAGTTCCGGTTTGCCATACAGCACCCCGGTGCCCATTGGTCCATAGAATTTGTGGCCGGAAAACGCATAGAAATCGATATCCAGTGCCTGAACGTCGGTGAGGTGATGGACAATGCCCTGGGCCCCATCAATCATCACGCGGGCACCGACCTGATGCGCCAGGTCAATTGCCTGCGCCAGCGCCGGACACCCGCCGGTAACATTGGACATCTGCCCTAATGCCAGCAGGCGTGTTTTGCTGTTAAGTCGCTGTGGCAGCTGTGTCAGGTCAGGCAGCCGGTCGCTACCCAGCGGTAATTTCACCAGGCGCGCACCCTGACTCTGTGCCAGCATGAGCCAGGGCACCAGATTTGCGTGGTGTTCCGCTTCCGACACCACGATTTCATCACCTGCTTTTAATCGTGGTCGCAACCAGCTCTGTGCCACCAGATTGATGGCTTCGGTGGTGCCGCGCGTCCAGATAATCTGGTGAGAATGCGCGGCGTTAATCCAGCGGGCCACCTGTTCTCTTGCCCGTTCGTAACGGGCAGTAAGAGCCTGGGCCGCTGCGTAATGGCTGCGATGAACCGTCCCGGCGCTGAGGGAATAAAAGCGGGCGCTGGCATCAATCAGACACCGGGGTTTTAAGGTTGTCGCAGCGCTATCAAGATAGACCCCTGCATCCTGCAGGGCAGGGAACTGCTGACGAAAATCTGCAGGGTGAAACGTTTGCATGGCGCCTCTTTGGTTGGTTGGCGGTGGTAACATTTTTAGGACCAGGCTGATTTTAACCTGGTTAGCTGGCAAAGCCAGCAAAGCGAGTTATGCTAGAACATGCAAGGTTTAAACTATTACCCGCATGTAACTGCCACTTTGCCAGGTGATTTTTCTGATGATTAGACGAGTGGCAAGCGTGGAAGTTTATTGCATTACTATCTGCAAGGAGATGAGAAAATGAAAAAATTAGCGGCTTTGCTGGCCACCACGGCCATGGTTTTTACGCTTGCTGCCTGTTCAAGCAACTATGTGATGCACACAAATGACGGACGCACTATCGTTGCCAACGGTAAGCCAACCGTGGATGATGAAACCGGATTGATCAAGTATAAAGACGCCAACGGGGTTAAACAGCAAATCAACCGTTCAGACGTAAAAGAGATGGTTGAGCTGGATCAGTAACCCGCTGGGGTAGTGCAAAAAAAAGCACCGCATTTGCGGTGCTATTAAAATTTTGGACAGACAGGGTAAATCTACAGGAATTAAGTACGATCTGAAAAAAGGTCAGATCAAATTGCAAACACAACATCACGACCACAAGCCAAAAGCCTGCTAACACGCTACGATTCCTCGCAAAATCTTAACCTGCTTTTCGTTCCGGCTCGGGAAGTGCGGCAACTATAGGGATTTGCTGGTAGTTCCTCAACGGACAATTTATAATGTCTCGGATAAAAAAATCTAATACGTAACTCTTTCGATAGAGTCGTGACTGTTTATGTCATTGCGGATAGCCTGGAATCATGTCAAAACGTTTACCGCCACTGAATGCCCTGCGGGTTTTTGATGCAGCGGCCAGGCATCTGAGCTTCACCAAAGCTGCCGAAGAGCTGTTTGTGACCCAGGCAGCCGTCAGTCATCAAATAAAATCACTTGAAGATTTTCTCGGTCTGAAATTGTTCCGTCGCCGTAATCGCTCTTTGCTGCTGACGGAAGAGGGGCAAAGTTATTACCTCGATATTAAAGAAATTTTTTCCGCGCTTAATGATGCAACCCGCAAGCTGCAGGCGCGTAGCGCTAAAGGGGCGCTGACCGTCAGCCTGTTGCCAAGTTTTGCTATTCAGTGGCTGGTGCCGCGTCTTTCCAGCTTTAATTCAGCTTATCCGGGTATTGATGTGCGGATTCAGGCGGTGGACCGTGACGAAGAGAAACTGGCGGACGATGTTGACGTGGCTATTTTTTATGGCCGCGGCAACTGGCCCGGTCTGCGGGTGGAAAAACTCTATGCGGAGTATCTGCTGCCGGTTTGTTCGCCACAGCTGCTGACCAGCGAACCGGCATTGAAAGCGCCCGGTGATTTGAATCATCATACGTTATTGCATGACGCCTCCCGGCGTGACTGGCAGTCATATGTGCGCCAGCTGGGACTGACGCATATTAACGTCCAGCAGGGCCCGATTTTCAGCCACAGTGCCATGGTATTACAGGCAGCGATTCATGGTCAGGGAATTGCACTGGCCAATAACGTGATGGCGCAAACCGAAATTGAGGCTGGCCGCCTGGTCTGTCCGTTTAACGATGTGTTAGTCAGTAAAAATGCGTTTTATCTGGTTTGTCATGACAGTCAGGCAGAACTGGGTAAAATAGCCGCCTTTCGTCAGTGGATTCTGGCGAAGGCCGCCAGCGAACAAGAAAAATTTCGTTTCCGTTATGACCATTAATTGTCTTACTGCGTGCCAGCGGCTGGTGCGTTAACAATCAGAGGAACCTGGGATGAGTAGCCGTGCAATGCTGATTTTTGCTGCTATCAGCGGTTTTGTTTTTGTCGCGATAGGGGCATTCGGCGCCCATGTGCTTAGAAATAGCCTGAGCGCGGCCGAGATGGGCTGGCTGAAAACCGGGCTGGAATATCAGGCCATTCATACGCTGGCCATTATGGGGCTGGCTGCGGCTATGCTGCGTCGGGCCAATATCTGTTTTTACTGGAGCAGTGCTTTTCTGGCGCTGGGGATCGTTTTATTCAGTGGCAGCCTTTATTGCCTGACTCTGTCGCATTTGCGTTTCTGGGTTTACATCACCCCGTTTGGTGGCACCTGCTTCCTGATTGGCTGGGCACTGATGCTGGTTGGTGCGCTGCGTCTGAAAAAGCGGGGAGGGCGCTCGTGAATAAAGTGCTGCTCTATTGTCGTCAGGGATTTGAAAAAGAGTGTGCGGCGGAGATCGCTGATAAAGCAGCGGCGCTCGGCATTTTTGGCTTTCCGCGAGTCAAAGAGCAGGCTGGCTACATTCTGTTTGAAGGCTATCAGCCGGATGACGGTGACCGGCTGCTACGTGAACTGCCTTTCAGTTCACTGATCTTTGCCCGGCAAATGATTGCCGTGGGCGAACTTATCAGTCATTTACCGCCGGCCGATCGGGTATCGCCGCTGGTTGCTGCGTTGCAGTCTGTGGTAAACAAAGGCGGGGAGCTGCGGGTTGAAGTGGCGGACACTAACGAAAGCAAAGAGCTGTTAAAGTTTTGTCGAAAGTTCACCGTGCCGCTGCGCGCCGGATTACGCCAGGCGGGTCTACTGCTCAATCATGAAGATGCTCGCCAGCCGGTGGTGCATGTATTTTTTATTGCCGCCGGCCACTGCTACGTTGGTTATTCGCTAAGCAATAACAATTCTCCTTTCTTTATGGGCATCCCGCGTTTGCGCTTTCCTGCCGATGCGCCCAGCCGCTCAACCTTAAAGCTGGAAGAAGCTTTCCACGTTTTTATTCCGGCCGATGAATGGGAAGAACGACTGGCTGGAGGAATGTATGCGGTGGATCTGGGGGCCTGCCCCGGTGGCTGGACCTATCAGCTGGTTAAGCGCAGCATGATGGTACATGCGGTTGATAATGGCTCCATGGCCCCTGCACTGATGGACAGCGGGCAGGTGATGCATCACCGTGAAGATGGTTTTAAATACCGGCCAACCCGCAATAATATTTACTGGCTGGTATGCGATATGGTGGAAAAACCGGTACGGGTTGCCCGTCTGATGGGGGAATGGCTGGTGAACGGCTGGTGCCGTGAGGCCATTTTTAATCTGAAGCTTCCGATGAAGAAACGTTATGAAGAGGTTTCACAGAATCTGGCTATGCTTGGCACGCTGTTAGCTGAAAACGGGATTAACGCACAGATTCAGGCACGCCATCTTTATCACGATCGTGAAGAGGTGACGGTACACGTGCGGCGTATCTGGAGTGCCGTCGGTGGACGACGCGACGAGCGCTAGTGGTTCCGCGCCAGGCGTAAGCTTTTCAGGTTACCAGAAAGAACAAGGTCGCTTTGTAGCGTCGCCACCTGACGGCAGAGCTGAGCCTGTTGTTGCGTGCCCTGCAGTTTGCGTTGCCATTTTTCCTCAAGCTGTGGCAGTGCCTCATAGAGCGTTTCCAGGCTGCCATACTGATTTAATAAGCTGGCGGCAGTGCGCGCAACGATGCCGGCGACGCCGGCAATTTTGCTGCTACTCATTCCAGCCAGTGCCCAGTAATCGGTAAGTTGCTGTGGCATGACGCCAAAATGTTGTCTGACAAACGGCAGGTCAAGCCAGCGCTTCTGGAAATAGTCGCGAATCTGTATCTGCGGAGCCAGCAGCTGGCAATAGCCTTTATCGGTAGAAACGATGGTTGCCCGATGGCCGCTGGCGGCAACGCGCGTTGCCAGCGTGGCGGCCAGGTCATCCGCCTCGTTGCCTGGCGACACCCAGCAGGCCACACCCGCCTGTTCAAACGCCTGGCGTAGTGCAGGCATTTCCTGCTGCAAATCATCAGGCATGGCGCGTCGGCCTGCTTTATAAGCGGGTAATAACCGGTGACGCCAGCTTTGATGGCGTTGCTCATCATCAAAAACGGCCACCGCATGGCTGGGCTGACTGTGATGAATCAGCTGATGGAGTGCGCTGAGACAGGCATCCCGACAGGGGCTTCCCTGTACCGCGTGCAACCGGCGAATCAGGTTGAGAGCGTCAACAATCAGTAAATGGTGTGTCATAGAAAAAAAGAGCGACCTGCGGCCGCTCACTGTCCTTAACGGATAATTTCATAACAGGGAATATAAGTCGTTCCCGGTAATTTCATGCGATGCTGAGCAACAAATCCCTGCAGCAGATCGTCCATGCGATGCATCAACTCAGTGTCGCCGTGAAGCTTGTAGGGACCATTGCGTTCGATTGATTTAATCGCAAACTCTTTAACGTTGCCGGCGACAATACCGGAAAACGCTTTACGCAGCGTCGCCGCCAGTTTTTCAGCCGGCTGATTAGGATAAAGATTCAGTGCTGCCATATTGTCATGATCCGGATGAAAGGGGAGCTGCAGATCCTGCTCAATGTGTAGCGCCCAGTTGAAGCTGTAGGCATCGCCGGTTTCACGCCGGTGCTCTTTTACCTTCGGCATCGCCTTTTTCATCAGTCTGGCCACTTCAGCCGGATCGTTAATAATTATCTGGTAGTGACGTCGGGCTTTTTCGCCGAGGGTGCTGACAATAAAGTCATCCAGTACTTTAAAATAGTCTGCGCTTTCTTGCGGGCCGGTCAGAATCAGCGGGAGTACCTGATTATTATTTTGCGGATCCAGCAGAATACCCAGCAAATAAAGCAGTTCTTCAGCGGTACCGACGCCGCCGGGGAAGATGATAATGCCGTGAGCAATGCGGACAAACGCCTCCAGCCTTTTTTCAATGTCTGGCATGATGATCAGTTCATTTACCAGCGGGTTGGGCGGCTCGGCGGCGATAATTGACGGCTCGGTCAGACCAATAAAACGGGCATCTTTATAACGTTGCTGGGCATGGCCCACTGCGGCACCCTTCATAGGGGCTTCCATGACGCCGGGGCCACAACCGGTACAGATATTTAGCTCGCGTAAACCTAACTGGGCACCGACGCTGCGACAATACTGATACTCTGTGGCATTGATTGAGTGACCGCCCCAGCACACCACGGTGTTGGGTTCTTCTCCGACATGCAGGGCGCGCGCATTGCGAAGAATGGAAAATACCTGATTGGTGATATGGACTGAATTTTCGCTCTGCGGATGTCGCAAGCGACTGGCATTTTCGAGCTGCCCATTTACGAACAGAATGTCGCGCAGTACTGCAAACAGGTTAGCCTGCAGTGAGCGAATTAAGCGGCCATCGACAAAAGCGTCTTCCGGAGGATTAATCAGTTCAAGTTTGACACCGCGCTCACGGCGCATCACGTTAATGTCAAAATCCTGAAAACGCGAAAGCAGTTCGTGGCTGTTATCGGTCTGACTGCCGGAGTTCAGTACCGCGAGGGAGCAGTTGCGAAATAGCTGATAAAGATCGCTGCTGGCGGTGCGTTTTAGCATATCAACTTCAAGCTGTGAAAGCAGATCCATTGAGCCAAGTGGGCTAATTTGTGTAATCAAAATGACTCCTTTGCACCCGTAAGGGTGAACAATTCCCCGTCGACGGGTTTACAAACCGCTGGCGGGACGAAAATCCCTGATAATATAGCGAAGGCTATTACCCCTCAGACTAACGCTAGCAGCGAGGCGTTCACAACCGAACGACCGGTGGAAAAGCACCGGATATCCCGTATTGTTTACTGACGCGCCAGTCGTGAATGAGAAGGCCGGAAATCACCGTTACTGCGCCAGGGATTGATATCCAGACCCCCACGCCGGGTGTAACGGGCGTAAACGCTAAGCTTATCCGGACGACAGAAGCGTTGTATATCGTTAAAAATGCGCTCCACGCACTGCTCGTGAAACTCATTGTGCTGGCGAAATGATACCAGATAGCGTAACAACGCTTCGCGATTGATGCGTGGACCACGGTAGCTTATCTGTACCGATCCCCAGTCCGGCTGGTGGGTAATCAGGCAATTGGATTTCAGTAAATGGCTGACCAGCTGTTCTTCGACAATATCGGCTGCCGTCGCGTTTTCCAGATAGCCAGCATTAAACTGATAATTATCAATGGTGATAGCCTGTTCATCAATGTAGATGCCGCTAAAATGGCCGAGCGGCTGACCTGCCATTTCCTGCATGCTGGCCAGCATAACGCTGATATCGCCCTGCGCGCAGGCGCTGAGATCGCGTTTAAGGGTAGCGATTACCGCTTCACGGCTGTCAAATTTCGTCTGGTTAAAGCTATTGAGGTACAGTTTAAAGCTCTTTGATTCAATCAGGTTTACGCTGCCAGCATCCAGGGTGACTTCACCGATGGCGACTTGCGGCAGACCGCGTGCGTTAAGCCAGGACAATTCATACAGTGTCCAGATGTCAGCACCGTGAAAGGGTAATGAAAGCGCCTGTATCCCCAGCGGATCGCGTTTCATGGCGCGCGGCACCGCCTGGAGTAAAGTCGGATCATAATGATCCTGATAGGCCGTAGGTTTACCTAACGTCAGGTTTTCCAGTGCCTGGTGCTGTTGATAAGAAGCCATAGTGTTATCCGGATAGCGTACGATATTACTTAGCGATACAGCCGCGTAGTTTAACGCAGGCTGTTGGGAGTGAGAAAAAATAATGTCTGAAGATACGACTCAGGCCCTGAAAATTTTTACCGCCAGCTGGTGTCAGCACTGGCTGGATACCCGAGGACACGATCCGCTCAGTGCAGATTTGTACGGCATTGCATCGCCCTGTATTACCGCTAGCTGTGGCGAACAAGTGTACTGGCGGCCACAGCCTTTTCAACCGCCTGCCGATCTCAGTGCCGTTGGCCGGGCACTGGATATTCTGGTTCATCCTGCCGTTAACGCATTTTACACCACACAATATGCCGGGGAGATGAGTGCGCGCGCAGGCACGCTGAATGTGCAGTTATCGCAAGTCTGGAGCCCGGACGATTTTGATCGTACACAGGAAAATTTGATCGGGCATCTGCTGATGAAACGGCGGCTCAGACAATCGCCGACGCTGTTTATAGCCACCACCGATAACGAGCTGGATATTGTATCGGTCTGTAATTTGACCGGCGCTGTGTTTCTGGAAAGTCTGGGCACGCGTCAGCAGCAGAAACTGGCCGAATCGCTGGCGGATTTTCTTTCAAAATTACAAGTGGTTATCTGATAATTTGAGACAATGCCCGGTTTTATTGTAAGAGATATCTCGCAATCAATGTGAGATATCCTTATGGAGTGAAGGGTAATTTATCGTGCAATAGGTTGTGAAAAGTATGTAAATCATTAACTTGCGAAATATATGCCTCAAAGTTAATTTTTTTTTGCTTCTGCCCGAACGATTGTCGGGTTGTTTAATTAAGTGAAACGGTCAGAATGGCTACAACGGCAAGGAAGTCGGGGCCAGAATAACGTCGGAGAGTGTTATTCTGGTCAGGGAACCACATCAGGACGATGTTACACGGACAGGCTTCAGGAATGAAGGTAGGATCAACTCAGGATGAGTTAAGGGACACCTCCAGGAAGGAGAATGTGAGCTTGCAGGGCTGCAGGCGGGTCAAGGATGCTCAGGGATCACGGCCAGATGCCGTTTCAGGATGATGTGGAAAAGTTTTCAAGGATGAGCAGGGAGCACTAATGTAGCGGGATTGCTGCTAAACGAACCGGGAGCACTGTTATTGCAGTGCTCCCTTTTTTTGATCTAAACAGCAGATTCCCCCCTGACAGCAGGAAATGGTATTCTTAGCGCCGCTTTATTATGCTGCCGGGAGAAAATCTGATGAATCAGCAAATTCGTTGTCATCTGCACGATATTGAAAATCTGCTGCGAGAGGCAGATCTCTGGCAGCATCAGCCACCCAGTGAACAGGCGCTGGCAAGCAGCGCGCCTTTTGCTGTCGACACCCTGACGCCATTGCAGTGGCTGCAATGGGTGCTGTTGCCGCGAATGCATGCGCTGCTTGACCGTCAGGGCGCACTGCCGGAAAACTTTGCGGTTGCACCTTATTATGAAGTCGCGCTGGCAGATGATCTGCCGGTGCGTGCACCTCTGCTCAATCTGCTCAATCAGCTCGATGCGCACTGGGCGGCGTTGTAATGATTGAGGTTATTTATCAGGACGAATGGCTGGTGGCAGTAAATAAACCGTCCGGCTGGCTGGTGCACCGTAGCTGGCTTGACAGTAAAGCAACCCAGTTCGTGATGCAAACCGTGCGCGACCAGATTGGTCAGCATGTATTTACCGCTCACCGTCTTGACAGGCCGACTTCCGGCGTTTTACTGATGGGGCTCTCCAGCGAGGTAGGTCGCCTGCTGGCAGAGCAGTTTGCCAGTCATCAGATTGAAAAAACCTATCATGCCGTTGTGCGTGGCTGGTTGCAGGGGCAAGGGCGGCTGGATTACCCGCTGGTTGAAGAGCGAGATAAAATTGCCGATAAATTCAGTCAACAGGAGCGGCCAGCTCAGCAGGCGGTAACCGACTGGCGCGCACTGGCAGAGACTGAAGTAGCCATTGCCGTCGGGCGCTATCCTGCCGCCCGTTATGGACTGGTGGAGCTGCGGCCGCATACCGGGCGCAAACATCAGCTACGCCGGCATCTGGCACATTTACGTCATCCTATTATTGGTGACAGTAAGCACGGTGATCTGCGCCAGAATCGTGCTGCGGCGCAACATCTGGCGATTCATCGCTTGATGCTGCATGCCAGCAGAGTCAGCTTCAATCATCCTGTCACCGGCGAGAAATTACAGCTTAGCGCCATGCCCGATCCCTGCTGGCAGCAGGCAATGGAACGTTTTAACTGGCAACATTTTTTCCCCTGTTAACCCCAGGGTTGCGTTTATTACCCGTAATACGGATAGTGACTTTGATCAATCTGCCACCCGGAAAGGAGAAGAATCGATGGCCGAAATTGGCATTTTTGTGGGTACCGTTTATGGCAATGCGTTGCTGGTAGCGGAAGAGGCGCAGACTCTGCTACAGGAAAAAGGACACCAGGTCGCGTTGTTTGAAGATCCGGCACTTACCGACTGGCAGGCCTATCAGGACAAAATTGCCTTAGTGGTGACCTCAACCACCGGTCAGGGCGATCTGCCCGACAGCATTGCTCCGTTATTTCATGAGATTAAGCAGCAGCTGGGATATCAACCCGGTTTGCGTTATGGCGTGATTGCACTGGGTGACAGCAGCTACGATCATTTTTGCGGCGCTGGCAGGCAGTTTGATGCACTGCTGCAGGAACAGGGTGCACAGCGGCTGGCAGAGGTGCTGACCATTGATGCTGCTGAATACCCTGAACCGGAAGTGGTTTCACAACCCTGGCTGGAAAGCTGGAGCGCCCTGATTTAAAACTTTTCGCTTCAGCGGGCGCGCCTTCTGAGCAGGCGGCTACGCAATCAGCAGCACAGCGCTGCTGATTGATTTTTAGCGCCACGCTTTTCATCTGCATGGTGTACGGGTCTTACTATCACCCTATCGTGTCTTCCCCTTCAATTCGTGACCTTTCCCCCATTATGTTGGGCAATTATCCAGGTAATAACGTTTATTAGCGCTTCGACCTGGGCATCTGTCCAATGTTAACGTTACCGACCATTTTTATACTTAAGCCTTGTCCGGGAAGATGCCGGCAACGAATGCGTTGAGCGACGCGAAAAGACCACATGACAACAGCTCAACCGTTAACAGGTATTTCTTTGTTTAATCCAACATCATTCTGATACCCGACACGATCTGTATGCAGTTCAGAGTGAAAGTAGCTAACCGCTATATTTCAGGAGTGCATCATGAATTCATTCAGCCAAAGCCAGGTTACCGCCAGCGTGCAGAAAAAAACCAATGCACGCTACTGGATTGTGGTGATGCTGTTCATCGTCACCTCTTTTAACTACGGCGATCGGGCAACATTGTCGATTGCAGGCTCCTCCATGGCGAAAGAAATTGGACTTGATCCGGTGGGGATGGGCTATATCTTTTCGGCATTTTCATGGGCTTATGTCATTGGTCAGATCCCCGGTGGCTGGCTGCTCGATCGCTTTGGCTCAAAAAAAGTCTATTTTTTCAGCATTTTTACCTGGTCGCTGTTTACCCTGTTGCAGGGATTTGTCGATCTGTTCAGCGGCTTTGGCATTATCGCCGCCCTGTTTTTTCTGCGTTTTTGTGTTGGCCTGGCGGAAGCCCCTTCATTTCCAGGCAACAGTCGTATTGTGGCGGCCTGGTTCCCGGCACAGGAACGCGGTACGGCTGTGGCTATTTTCAACTCAGCACAATATTTCGCCACGGTCATTTTTGCCCCGATTATGGGCTGGCTGACGGCCAGCGTGGGCTGGGCACACGTATTCTGGTTTATGGGCGGGCTGGGCATCATCATCAGTGTGATATGGCTGCGGGTAATCCACGATCCCAATGATCATCCCGGTGTCAATAAAGCCGAGCTGGCCTACATGGAGCAGGGTGGCGCACTGATCAATATGGACGCAAAGCAGCAGGTTCATAAGGTCAGTTTTCAGGAAAAGTGGCATCAGATTAAACAGCTGCTCTCATCGCGCATGATGCTTGGCATCTACCTTGGCCAGTATTGTATTAACGCGCTGACTTACTTTTTTATTACCTGGTTTCCGGTTTATCTGGTGCAGGCGCGCGGGATGTCGATCCTGAAAGCAGGCTTTGTCGCCTCCGTGCCCGCGGTGTGTGGTTTTCTTGGCGGCGTACTCGGTGGCGTGATTTCTGACTATCTGATGCGGCGCACCGGATCGCTCAATATCGCCCGTAAAACGCCAATTGTGGTGGGCACGTTGCTGTCGGTTTCCATGGTGGTGTGTAACTACGTCGAAACGGAATGGGTGGTGGTGTTCTTTATGGCCATGGCCTTTTTTGGCAAGGGCATTGGTGCACTGGGATGGGCGGTAATGGCCGATACGGCGCCAAAGGAAATTAGCGGGCTGAGTGGCGGTTTATTCAATATGTTTGGCAACTTTTCCGGCATTGTGACCCCGATTGCTATTGGCTACATCATTGCGGTGACCGGCTCATATAACGGCGCGTTAGTGTATGTCGGCATTCATGCTGTGGTGACGGTGATCAGTTTCCTGGTGATCGTCAAAGATATTAAACGTATTGAACTCAGTCCCCTGAACTAAGGAGTGATGATGACGACACAAAGTACACCGGTAATCACGGAAATGCGGGTGATTCCGGTTGCCGGTTACGACAGTATGCTGCTGAATATCGGGGGCGCACACGGCGCCTGCTTTACCCGCAATATCGTGGTACTGACCGACAGCGCCGGACATTGCGGCGTCGGTGAAGCGCCCGGTGGTGAAACAATCCTGAAAACCCTTCAGGCCAGTATTGACCAGGTTGTGGGGCAGCAGGTAGCACGCCTTAACCGCATTGTCCGCCAGGTGCATCTTGGTAATCAGGCTGAAGACTTCGCCACCTTTGGCCGGGGAGCCTGGACCTTTGAACTTAAAGTTAATGCGGTTGCTGCGCTGGAGGCGGCTCTGCTGGACCTGCTGGGACAGTATCTCGGGGTGCCGGTGGCTGAGCTGCTGGGATTTGGCAAACAACGCGATGAGGTCCAGGTGCTCGGCTACCTGTTTTATATTGGTGATCGCTTAAAAACCGATCTGCCATATCAGCAGGGCACGTCAGGCGGCCATGACTGGTATCACCTGCGTCATCAGAAAGCGTTAGACAGCCACGCAATTGTCAGACTGGCAGAGGCCGCCCAGGATCGTTACGGCTTTAAAGATTTTAAACTCAAAGGCGGAGTGTTGCCGGGAGAGCAGGAGATTGATGCCGCTTGTGCACTGAAAAAACGTTTTCCCGATGCCCGTATTACCGTTGATCCAAACGGGGCATGGTTTCTCGATGAGGCCATTGGCTTGTGCAAGGGGCTGAACGAGGTTCTGGCTTATGCTGAGGATCCCTGTGGCGCTGAACAGGGATACTCCGGACGTGAGGTGATGGCTGAATTCCGTCGTGCCACCGGTTTGCCGGTAGCGACAAATATGATTGCGACCAACTGGCGCGAGATGAATCATGCCCTTCAGCTCAATGCGGTCGATATTCCGCTGGCGGATCCGCATTTCTGGACGCTGAGTGGTGCGGTGCGGGTGGCACAGTTATGTGATGACTGGGGGCTGACCTGGGGTTGCCATTCGAATAACCATTTTGATATCTCGCTGGCGATGTTCAGCCATGTCGGTGCCGCCGCGCCCGGTTCACCCACTGCGCTGGATACCCACTGGATCTGGCAGGAGGGCGACCAGCGGCTGAGCAAAAATCCACTGCAAATTGTTGATGGCAAAATCAATATTGGCGACGTCCCCGGATTCGGTATTGAACTGGACTGGGAGCGAATCGAACAGGCTAATGCCCTGTATAAATCACTGCCTGCCGGTGCACGCAATGATGCCAGTGCCATGCAGTACCTGATCCCCGGCTGGCAGTTCGATCGCAAACGCCCGGCTTTTGGCCGCTGAGCTAACCTGAATAAAGGAGTACTCTGATGCCTCAACAAAGCGCCACACCAACAGTGAAAACCATGCGGGTTATCCCGGTTGCCGGCCAGGACAGCATGCTACTTAATCTCAGTGGTGCCCACGCCCCTTTCTTTACCCGAAATATTGTCATTATTGAAGACAATGCTGGCCACTACGGCGTGGGTGAAGTGCCTGGCGGTGAAAAAATTCGCCGCACCCTGGAGGAGGCCATTCCCTTACTACAGGGTAAAAATATTGGTCAGTATAAAAACGTGCTGCATCTGGTCCGGCAGACTTTTGGCGATCGTGACAAGGCCGGACGCGGTAATCAGACCTTTGATTTACGCACCACTATCCACGTTGTTACGGCGATTGAAGCGGCCCTGCTTGACCTGCTGGGACAGCATTTGCAGGTCAATGTAGCCAGTCTGCTGGGCGAAGGGCAGCAGCGCGATCGCGTCGAAATGCTGGGCTATCTGTTTTATATCGGCGATCGCCGTAAAACGCCTTTAGCGTATCAGAGCCAGCCGGATGATCCTTGTGACTGGTACCGGCTGCGCCATGAAGAAGCCCTGACCCCCGACAAAATTGTGCAGCTGGCACAGGCGGCGCGGGAAAAGTACGGCTTCAATGATTTTAAGCTAAAAGGGGGCGTGCTGGCCGGTGCGGAGGAGGCCGAAGCGGTAACCGCGCTGGCACAGCATTTCCCTGATGCACGCATCACCCTTGATCCCAACGGTGCCTGGTCGCTGAATGAAGCTATTTTGCTCGGTAAACAGCTAAAAAACGTGCTGGCCTATGCAGAGGACCCTTGTGGTGCGGAGCAAGGCTATTCGGGACGTGAGGTGATGGCAGAATTCCGTCGTGCCACCGGTTTGCCAACGGCCACCAATATGATAGCCACCGACTGGCGGCAGATGGGGCATACCCTTGCATTGCAGTCTGTGGATATTCCGCTGGCCGATCCGCATTTCTGGACGATGCAGGGATCGGTGCGGGTAGCGCAATTGTGCCATGACATGGGGCTGACCTGGGGGTCGCACTCAAATAACCATTTTGATATCTCACTGGCAATGTTCACCCATGTTGCGGCGGCGGCACCCGGCCAGATCACCGCCATTGATACCCACTGGATCTGGCAGGAAGGTCATCAGCGTTTAAGCAAAAATCCGCTGCAAATCAAAAACGGGATGGTACAGGTACCTCAGACGCCGGGATTGGGTATTGAACTGGATATGGAACGTGTCATGAAAGCGAATGCGCTTTATCAGCAGCATGGTCTGGGGGCACGTAATGATGCTGATGCTATGCAGTATCTGGTTACTGACTGGACTTTTGATAACAAACGCCCGTGTCTGGTGCGCGGAAACAAGGAGTGACTATGAGTGGTACAGATTATCCTAATCGTTTCCGTCAGCGTCTGCTGGCTGGAGAAAGATTAATTGGCAGCTGGTGTGCGCTGGCAAATCCGATCACCACGGAAATTCTTGGGCTGGCGGGTTTTGACTGGCTGGTGCTGGATGGTGAACATGCGCCAAACGATGTGACTACTTTTGTGCCGCAGTTAATGGCACTGAAAGGATCGCCCAGTGCGCCGGTGGTGCGTCCCCCCAGCAATGAGTCGGTCATTATCAAACGGCTGCTGGATATTGGTTTCTACAATTTTCTTATTCCGCTGGTTGGCACTGCAGACGAAGCTATCCAGGCTGTAGCTTCAACCCGTTATCCCCCGGCCGGTATTCGCGGCGTCTCGGTGTCTCATCGCAGTAACCTGTATGGCAGCCTGGCCGATTACAACGCCACGGTTAATGACAATATCTCGCTGCTGGTGCAAATCGAAACCCGTCAGGGGGTCGAAAATATTGATGCTATTGCCGCGGTTGATGGTGTGGATGGCATTTTTGTCGGTCCGGGGGATCTTTCGGCCGCGCTTGGCTATCTCGGCGAGCCCGCGCACCCTGACGTGCAGGAGGTGATCAGGCATCTGTTTGCCCGGGCCAAAGCTGCCGGCAAACCAAGCGGTATTCTGGCACCGGTGGAAGCCGATGCACGACGTTACCTCGCGTGGGGAGCCAGTTTCGTTGCCGTTGGTAGCGATCTCGGGGTATTCCGTCAGGGCACACAGTCTTTGTGTGACAAATTCAAAAATTCACCTTAACTCCGGAGGAAGAGATGAAAATCGGCTTTATTGGTCTGGGTATTATGGGCAAACCAATGAGTAAGAACCTGATCAAAGCAGGTTACTCGCTGGTGGTGCTCGATCATCACGCAGAAAACGAAGCGGAACTTAAGGCCGTAGGTGCGATAACCGCGGAGACGCCAAAAGCGCTTGCCAGCCAGTGCGAGGTGATAATCACCATGTTGCCAAATTCCCCCAACGTTCGTGAAGCGCTGCTGGGAGATGACGGTGTTATTCACGGCGCAAAGGCGGGCACCATTGTGATTGATATGAGTTCAATTGCGCCGCTGGCCAGCCGGGAAATTCATGCCGAACTGGCTAAACAGCACATCGGACTGCTGGATGCACCGGTCAGCGGCGGTGAACCTAAAGCCATTGACGGCACGTTATCGGTGATGGTTGGTGGTGATAAGGCGCTGTTTGAACAGTGTTATGACCTGATGAAGTCAATGGCAGGTTCGGTTGTGCATACCGGTGACATCGGTGCCGGTAACGTTACTAAACTGGCTAATCAGGTTATTGTGGCACTGAATATTGCCGCTATGTCGGAAGCCCTGACGCTGGCGACTAAAGCCGGCGTTAATCCGCAACAGGTTTATCAGGCTATTCGTGGCGGTCTTGCCGGCAGTACCGTACTGGATGCCAAAGCGCCCATGGTATTGGATCGTAACTTTAAGCCGGGTTTTCGCATTGATCTGCATATTAAAGATTTAATTAATGCGCTGGATACCTCGCATGACATTGGTGCTCAGCTGCCGCTAACCGCCGCTGTCATGGAGATGATGCAGGCTTTGCGCGGGGAAGGTATGGGTAGTGCCGACCACAGTGCGCTGCCCTGTTATTATGAAAAGCTGGCTCACGTTGAAGTCACGCGTTAAGACGCACGCGGAACCAGAATCGGGTGCTCTGGTTCCGTTTGACCGTCTTGTTTATCGTGCCTGAGGTGTTTATGAAAATTGTTATTGCACCGGATTCTTATAAAGAAAGTCTGTCGGCACAGCAGGTGGCCATTGAAATTGAAGCGGGATTTCGCGACATTTTTCCCGAGGCGGAATACCTGAAATTACCCGTTGCTGATGGTGGTGAAGGTACGGTGGATGCTATGGTTGCCGCCACCCAGGGCACGTTAGTTCGATTAACGGTTACCGGGCCGCTGGGCAGACCGGTAGAGGCTTTTTACGGACTTTCTGGTGACAAAAGCTGCGCCTTTATTGAGATGGCGGCTGCCAGCGGCCTGGCGCTGGTACCGAGCGCCGAGCGAGACCCGCTGGTGACAACCTCATATGGCACTGGCGAGCTGATCCGGGATGCGTTGGATCGCGGCGTGGCACATTTTATCATTGGCATTGGCGGCAGTGCGACCAATGATGGTGGTGCGGGTATGGTACAGGCATTGGGGGCAAAGCTGCTTGATGATCAGCAACAGCAAATTGGCGCCGGCGGCGCGGCGTTATCAGCACTGAAGCGGATTGATTTGAGCGAATTTGATGCGCGCATTGCCGGCTGCCGTTTTGAGGTAGCCTGTGATGTCACTAATCCGTTGCTGGGACCAGAAGGTGCATCGGCAGTTTTTGGCCCGCAAAAAGGGGCTACGCCCGCACGGGTAAAGCAGCTGGACAGTGCCCTGCAACACTATGCGCAGATTATCCAGCGCGATCTGGATAAAGACGTATTAACCCTGCCTGGTGGCGGTGCTGCCGGAGGAATGGGCGCCGCGCTGCATGCTTTCTGTAATGCCCAGCTGCGCCGCGGAATAGAGATTGTTACCGAGGCGCTGGGACTGGATGCCCTGGTCAGAGATGCCAGCCTGGTGATAACCGGTGAAGGCCGTATTGATAGCCAGACGGTGCACGGTAAGGTACCGGTAGGGGTCGCGCAGATTGCCAAACGCTATAATAAGCCGGTTATTGCTATTGCCGGCAGCCTGAGCGCTGACGCTGGCATTGTGCATCAGCATGGACTGGATGCGGTATTCAGCGTGATTTATACCATTTGCACCCTGGATGATGCCTTGCAGAGTGCTGCGATGAACGTGCGTATTGCCGCACGCAACGTGGCGGCGGCGGTGGCAATTGGTCAGCGTCTGTGATTAATGCTTCAGGTGCGCAGCGGCCAGGCGCGCCACGTTTTTCATTTCATCGAGCAGCTCAAACAATTCCGGCTCAATATCCTCAATGCGGCCGTTACTGCGCAGGCTGTGTTCAATCTGCTGGCAAAGCTGTTTTAGTCGGGGAACGCCGCTGTAGCTGGCGCTACCGTGAAGTTTGTGGATGATATCCCGCAGGCTTATGGGATCATTTTGCGCCATAGAGGCTTCTACCTGACAGCGTACTTCAGGTAAAAATTCCAGCAGCATTTGCAGCAGGTCGCAGGCCAGTCCCGGTTTATTGGCTGCCTGCTGCAAGGCCAGCTGCCAGTCGAGGGAAGCTGGCGGTTCTGCTATCTTCTGAGCTGCACCTGGCGCATAGTGGGCCAGCAGCTGGCTAAGCTCCGCTTCATTGATGGGTTTAGCAAGATAATCGTTCATGCCGGCGGCAATCAGCTCTTCACGCTCGCCTTCCAGTGCATGCGCGGTGACCGCCACAATCGGGGTATGCTGATATCCCGGCAAGGCACGGATCATCTTACTGGCACGAATACCGTCAATATCCGGCATCTGAATATCCATCAGAATAATATCTGGCCGCTGAAGCTGAGCCTCGCGCACTGCGGCTTTACCGCTTTCACACAGCAACGTGTGTTCAACCTGTTCTTCCAGCAAGGCACCAATCAGTTTCAGGTTTGCCGGATTATCATCCACGGCCATCACCGTGAGCGGCAGACGAGCACTGGGAAGATGGCCGTTATTTTGTCGGGTATGACTCTCAATAAGTACCGGGATAAGCCGGGTAAGGGTAATGGGCTTGATCAGGCAGGCCGAGGCACCGGCGCTTTTCAACTCTTCTGCATAAATTTGCAGCGGGCAGGGCAGTGCCAGAATAACGCTTCTGGCGCGGGTCGTTGCGGTGGTAAGCATATCGCACAGTTGTTGCAGGCTGAAATCCCGTCCGGACGGCAGGCTAAGCAATAACGTATCGTAGTCGGCGGTTTTTAGCGTGCTCAGCGAAGCGCTGTAACTGACTGACAGCGGTGTGCCGCCTAACATATCAAGAACCGCTTCTGCAGCATGGCTGTTGGCTTCAACATAAGCCAGGGTTTTGCCGCTGACGCAGCTTAACGGCTGTGCATTAGCAAGGGCATTGGGGTTTAATGCCAGATTAATATGGAACCAGAAGGTCGAGCCCTGATTAAGCCGGCTGTGGAAGCCAATTTCGCCGCCCATTTCTTTTATCAGATGCTGGGTAATCACCAGCCCCAGTCCGGTTCCGCCATGCCGGCGCGAGGTGCTGGCATCGGCCTGACGAAAGGCCTGAAACAGTTGCGACTGTTGTTTTTCCGCAATGCCAATACCGCTGTCGCAAACCTGTATTTCCAGTTCAATACGATGATCATTCTGTAACCGTTTTGCCACCCGGACGTCAATATTGCCACGTTCGGTAAACTTAATTGCATTACCAATCAGATTGACGATGATCTGTTGCAGCCGCAGCGGATCGCCGATGGTATTATCCGGCACATCAGGATGAATACCGAGTGTCAGCTCCAGCCCTTTATCATGGGCTGATTGCGCCATCAGCACGATGACTTCATCAAGGGTATTGCGCAGCGGAAATGGAATGTTTTCCAGCACCAGTTTGCCGGCTTCCAGTTTGGAAAAGTCCAGCACATCGCTGATGATATTCAGCAGATTGTTGGCCGAACGCTCAATAGTATGTAAATAATCGCGCTGGGTTGCATTCAACGGTGTTTTCAGGGTCTGCCGGGTAAATCCGATCACACCGTTCAGCGGTGTACGCAGTTCGTGAGACATATTGGCAAGGAATTCAGATTTGATGCGTGCCGCTTCCTGTGCGCGTTTTTTCGCCAGGTCCAGTTCGACGTTCTGAATTTCCATCTGTTCCAGCGTTTCACGCAGATCTGAGGTTGCCTGATCAATATTCTGCTGCATTTCTTCATGATATGCCGTCAGTGACATAGCCATTGAATTGATACCGTTTTTCAGCACATCCAGTTCACCGAGCATATGGCCTTCCACCCGACTGTCGAGCTGACCACGCCGGATGCGGTCGACGGCATTTACCATGCGCCGGATAGGACCGGTGACGTCACGCATCAGCCGGTAAGCAAACAGAACGGCGATGGCCAGGCAGAACAGCAACAGCAGGGTGGAGATAAACACTTCTTTATATTGCTGCAGGCGCACTGATTGCAGATCGAGCTCGATCGCGACGTAACCGAGTGGATTACCCGTCGGTTTAGCATCCTGACCGGGAGATTCATCCGGATAATAACTTTCGGAGACAATGGGTGTACGTAATATAATGAAGTTACCCTGATGGGCGAAAGTTAGCCGGTCTGGTAGCGCACTGTGTGCTGGCAGCCGCAAAAAATCAGGTGAAAGCTGGTAATTAGATGTCACAAAGAGCTGATTTTTATCATCAAATACCGAAATCGCACGTACGATATCTGAGTGACGGCGATGCAACAGACTCACCAGCTGACGCACGGACTCTTTGCTGTGAAACGTCATCCCGTATTCGCTGGACACGGCCAGTGGCTCGATGATATTGGCACCGGCGTCTACCAGCTGATGGCGCAGCTCGTTGTAACGATGAACCACGAAGAAAATACTAAGTAGCAGGCCAATGAGCAGTGTGGGTGCCAGTATCAGAATCATCATTCGCGCCCGCAGGCTATATTTGGTCATAATATTCCATTCGCTGACCGCCGTAGCCTTTGCCCGGCGCGATCCACCTATTCTGATGTGTTGCCTTAACAGCACCAGAACAGGAAAACAGTAAGAGAAAGAACAGCAAGATGGCGCAATTCTACTCCGCAAAACGACGCGTGACGACCGCTGAAAGCCTGGTTGTGACCGTCAGTGACCTCAGTCCCCAGGGCCAGGGGATTGCCCGCCATAAGGGCAAGGCAATTTTTATTGCCCAGGCGCTGCCGGGTGAGGAAGTGGAAATTACCCTCACTGAAGAAAAAAAGCAGTTTGCCCGTGGCAGGTTAACGCATATCCGGGTGGCATCAGACCAGCGGCAGACACCGCGCTGTCGCTATTTTACCACCTGCGGTGGCTGTCAACAGCAGCATGCTTCTGAGGCACTACAACAGCAGAGTAAAGCCAGTGCGCTTAGCCACTTATTATGGCGTGAAACCGGCATCACGCCACCCAGGCCCTCTATCCTTGCCGGAGAGCGCTGGCAATACCGGCGGCGCGCCAGGCTAGGGCTGCAGTTTAATCACCGCCAGCGCCAGCTGGTGATGGGATTTCGTCAGGAAAACAGCCACCAGCTGGTGGCTATCGACCATTGCCCTGTTTTGAGGCCCGAACTTGATGCACTGCTGTTACCGTTGCAGCAATGTCTGAGCGCCCTGCAGGCGGTCTCACGATTGGGGCATGTCGAACTGGTGCTGGCGGATAACGGTCCGCTGCTGGTTTTGCGTCATCTTGATCGTCTGACTGATGGCGATCGCCACAAGCTGGAACGGTTTTCGCAAGAGCATCAGATTGCAGTCTGGCTGGCGCCAGACAGCACCACGCTGGAGATGCTGAACGGCGACTGGCCGTGGTATCAGCTGGATGGCCTCCGGCTTACGTTCAGCCCACGTGATTTTATTCAGGTCAATGGCGCGCTCAATCAGCGTATGGTTGCCCAGGCACTGCACTGGCTGGACGTGCAGCCGCAGGACCGGGTGCTCGATTTATTCTGCGGAATGGGCAATTTTTCATTGCCGCTCGCAAAACGGGTACAAAGTGTTACCGGGGTGGAAGGTGTTACAGCATTAGTTGAAAAGGCCGCGTATAATGCAGTGCAGAACAATCTAAGCAACGCCAGCTTCTTTGTGCATAATCTGGAGGAGCCGGTAGTAAATCAGCCCTGGGCGGCTCAGGGATTTAATAAGGTGTTGCTGGACCCGGCACGGGCTGGTGCGGCGGGGGTAATGGGACACGTGGCGCAACTTCGTCCTTCACACGTGGTCTACGTTTCCTGTAATCCAACTACGCTGGCCCGGGATAGTCAGGCGTTATTGTCTGGCGGCTATCAGCTGGAAAAAATCGCGATGCTTGATATGTTTCCGCATACTGCGCATCTCGAATCCATGGCGTTGTTCCGTCGAAAATAGCTCGCCATCACGGGAGCGCTATCAGGAGAGGATATGGTTGCGGTAAGAAGTGCACATATGAACACCGCTGGTGAATTCGACCCCGAAAAGTGGATAGCCAGCCTGGGGATTGCTAATCAGCAAGCATGTGAGCGACTGACCGCAACCTGGCGCTATTGTGAAGCCGCGACGAAAAATCATGATAACGCCCCGCGGCTGCTGTGGCGTGGCGTTGAAATGGTGGAAATCCTCTCCATGCTCAGCATGGATAATGACACGCTGCGTGCGGCGTTATTGTTTCCTCTGGCCAATGCAGACGTTGTCAGTGAGCCGGCGCTGGAAGAGCGTTTCGGTAAAGAGATTGTCTCACTGGTTCATGGCGTGCGCGATATGGACGCCATCCGGCAGCTGAAAGCCATTCACACCGACGCCGTCGGTTCTGAACAGGTCGATAACGTCCGCCGCATGCTGCTGGCCATGGTGGAGGATTTTCGCTGCGTTGTTATCAAACTTGCTGAGCGTATTGCCCATCTGCGGGAAGTGAAAGATGCACCGGAAGATGAACGGGTGCTGGCGGCGAAAGAGTGCACCAATATCTATGCACCGTTAGCAAACCGCCTCGGGATCGGCCAGCTGAAATGGGAACTGGAAGATTACTGCTTCCGTTACCTGCACCCCGATGAATACAAACGCATCGCCAGGCTGTTGCATGAACGGCGTATTGACCGCGAACAGTACATTGATACCTTTGTTACCAGCCTGCGTGATGCCATTAAACGGGAAGGGGTAAAGGCTGAAGTTTATGGCCGCCCTAAGCATATCTACAGTATCTGGCGCAAAATGCAAAAAAAGGCGCTGGCGTTTGATGAGCTGTTTGATGTGCGCGCGGTGCGCATTGTCGCTGAACGTTTGCAGGATTGCTATGCGGCACTGGGCATTGTCCATACTCTGTATCGCCATCTGCCCAGCGAGTTTGATGACTATGTGGCAAACCCTAAGCCTAACGGTTATCAGTCCATTCATACCGTGGTGCTGGGTCCGCGCGGCAAAACCGTTGAAATTCAGATTCGTACCCGCCAGATGCATGAAGATGCCGAGCTTGGCGTTGCCGCACACTGGAAATATAAGGAAGGCGGTAGCGGTGGGAGCGCGCGCGGTGCTTCGGGCCATGAAGAACGTATTGCCTGGCTGCGTAAACTGATAGCCTGGCAGGAGGAAATGGCCGACAGCGGCGAGATGCTCGACGAAGTGCGCAGCCAGGTGTTTGACGATCGGGTTTATGTTTTTACGCCGAAAGGGGACGTGATCGACCTGCCTGCCGGATCAACACCGCTGGATTTTGCTTACCATATTCACAGTGATATTGGTCACCGCTGTATTGGCGCTAAAATCGGCGGTCGCATTGTGCCTTTCACCTATCAGCTGCAGATGGGCGACCAGGTGGAAGTGATTACTCAAAAGCAGCCAAATCCGAGCCGTGACTGGCTGAATCCCAATCTCGGTTATATTGCCACCAGCCGCGGGCGTTCAAAAATTCATGCCTGGTTCCGTAAACAGGACCGTGATAAAAATATTGTCGCCGGACGCCAGATCCTTGATGCTGAGCTGGAACGCCTTGACATTAGCCTGCGTGAAGCCGAGAAGCTTTTACTACCGCGTTATAACGTTAACAGTCTCGATGAGCTGCTGGCGGCAATCGGCGGCGGGGATGTCCGTCTTAACCAGATGGTCAACTTCCTGCAGGCTAAACTTAATAAGCCTAGTGCTGAAGAAGAGGATCGCCAGGCGCTGCGTCAGCTGACGCAGAAAAGTTACCATCCACCGGCCAGTGCTAAGAAAGAAAGCGGCAGGGTGGTGGTGGAAGGCGTCGGAAACCTGCTGCATCATATTGCCCGTTGCTGCCAGCCGATCCCCGGTGACGACATTGTCGGTTTTATCACCCAGGGACGCGGCATCTCGATTCACCGGGCTGACTGTGACCAGCTGTCAGAACTGATGTCACATGCGCCGGAACGTATTGTTGATGCGGTCTGGGGTGAAAGCTATTCCAGCGGCTATTCGCTGGTGGTGCGGGTAATGGCAAACGATCGTAGCGGCCTGCTACGGGATATCACTACGATTCTTGCCAATGAAAAGGTTAACGTTCTCGGTGTGTCCAGCCGTAGCGATACCAAAAAGCAGCTGGCGACTATCGATATGGATATTGAAATCTATAATCAGCAGGCATTAGGACGGGTACTGGCCAGGCTCAATCAGGTACCGGACATCATCGATGCCCGCAGACTGCACTAACTTCGTTTGTTTTTTATTGCCGGCATAAGGGGAATGAGCGCTCCGATGCCGGCGTTGGTGATGCCTCCAATTAGTAGAACATGTGTTTCTCGATAAACGCTCCAATGACTTTTTCGTGGATCTCAACTGAGCGCGAAAAGCAGATTGTTTTACGAGCCAACCGTTTAATGCGGGTGCGGAGCGTCAGGTTATTACGTTCAATGCGTTGGGTGAAAATTTTGCCCGTCAGATGCT
>NZ_MOMB01000063.1 GCF_002752165.1 Erwinia sp. OLFS4 | reverse complement strand
TATCCTGCGAGTGCCCACACAGATTGTCTGATAAATTGTTAAAGAGCAGTGCCACTTTCTCGTGTGGCGCGGGTTGCGTATATTACGCTTTGCCGCTGAAGAGTCAAGGATTTTCTCCCGTCTCATCCGCGGGAAATCTATCGATTTCATCCCCCGCTAACCCGGCCTGCGTTACCGCCATGCCGTGTCAGTGGAGGCGCATTATAGGGACTTCAGACGCGCTGACAAGTGCTAATTGCGAAAATATAATTAACTGCCGTTTTTTTACGCATTCGCCGGCACAAGTGGGAGTTTTTCCAGCGTTTCGAAGCCATAACGCTGTAAAACGGGTAAAAGTTGTTCAGCCTGATGATCCAGACGGAGACAGTATGCCCGGCTGGCATCCGCTGAACAGGCATCAGGCGCCTGATTCGCCAGTAACCATGCCGTTCGTCGCGCGATGGCCGCACCAGAATCGATCAGCCGCGTGCCTTCAGGCAGCACTGCCTGCAGCTCCTCGCTTAACAAAGGAAAATGAGTGCAACCCAGAACAACCGTATCGGGTGGCTCAGACATCCGCAGCCACGGCTGCAGTATCTGGCGTATTTCTTCAAGCGGAACAACCTTGCCCTGTAACTTGGCTTCAGCCAGTTCCACCAGTTCCGCCGAGCCCAGCATTTCGGTCCTGCATTCATGGGCAAAACGAGAAACCAGTTCATGCGTATAGAGACGTTTTACCGTACCACGGGTGGCGAGCAGCCCCACTACACCATTACGCGTTAGTCTTGCTGCCGGTTTAATCGCAGGAACCACCCCAACAACAGGGAAAGAAAAACGCTGGCGCAAAGCAGGTAAGGTAACGGTACTGGCGGAATTACAGGCAATAACCACCAGTGCCAGCGGGTAACGCCGGGTGGCCGCATCAACAATTTTTACCACGCGGTCAACGATAAACGCTTCGGATTTCTCACCATAAGGAAACGCTTCGTTGTCAAAAACATACAGGTAGTGCAAACCGGGCAGCAACTGTCTGATTTCATCATAAACAGACAACCCACCGACGCCGGAGTCAAACACCAGTACGGTAGGTCGTTGGTTAGAAAGTGTAACTTCCGTCAACAAAGTACTCTCTTCCGGGAGTGTGATAGCCATACGCTGTCTCATCATCTTTATCGAACAGATTAATCATTCTACCACGAACCGTCAGATCAAAGGTGAAAGGATAGGTGCAACCTCGGTATTTCACTTATAAAAAAATCGCTCAGGTCACCCGCACGATAGCCGCAGTAGATCGGCCTGGCAAACCTGACGGCGACACAATAAGCATGACCATGACCGCCAGCAAAAATCCAGGTTCCCGCCTGTCTGATTATGCGCCAGGGCTGGACATCAGCCAGCGAATCCCTAAAATCCCCGCTCAGTTGAATTGATTACCTGGAAACTTCATGACTCCTGAGACTCTGCCAGTCGAGCACTATGACCACCAGCTAGCTGAAAAAGTCAGCCGTCTCAAAACGCTGATGGCGCCATTTACGCCGCCAGAAATTGCGGTGTTCCGCTCTCCCGTCAGCCATTATCGTATGCGGGCTGAGTTTCGGATCTGGCATGAAGGCGACGATCTCTATCATATTATTTTTGACCAGCAGACCGGGCAGAGAATCCGCGTCAATCAGTTTGCAGCCGCCAGTATGCTGATTAATCAACTGATGCCGCTTTTGATTGACCGCATTCGCCGTCATAGCGTACTACGGCGTAAGCTGTTCCAGTTAGATTACCTGTCAACATTAAGTAACCAGATCGTAGTCTCATTGCTCTATCATCGTAAGCTGGATGACGAGTGGCAAGCAGCCGCTATCGCGCTGCGTGACGAATTACGCGCCGCCGGCTTCCAGCTACAGTTGATTGGCCGGGCGACGAAAACCAAAATCAGTCTCGATCACGATTATGTTGATGAAGTACTGCCGGTCGCAGGGCGTAATCTGATTTATCGTCAGGTAGAGAATAGTTTTACCCAACCCAATGCAGCAATAAACATCCGGATGCTGGAATGGGCACTGGCGGTGACACAACACTCACGTGGCGATTTGCTGGAGCTTTACTGCGGAAACGGCAACTTTTCTCTGGCGCTGGCGGCAAATTTTCGTCGGGTACTGGCTACCGAAATTGCTAAACCCTCGGTAGCGGCTGCCCGGTTCAATATTGATGCAAATCATATTGATAATGTCCAGATTATCCGTATGGCGGCAGAAGAGTTTACCGCCGCGCTAAACGGCGAACGAACGTTTAACCGTTTACAGGGTATTGATCTGAAAAGTTATGACTGCGAGACGATTTTTGTCGACCCACCGCGAAGCGGGCTGGATGCAGCGACCGTCAAAATGGTTCAGGGCTATACACGTATTCTTTATATTTCCTGTAATCCGCAAACCCTGTGCGACAATTTACAAGTGCTAAGTCAGACGCATCAAATCAGGCAGCTGGCGTTATTCGATCAGTTTCCTTATACCCACCATATGGAATGCGGCGTACTGCTGGAACGCAAACGCTGATTAAAACGGTGCCGGCAACGACACCGCAGATAAACCTTAACGCTCAGAAGGGGTACGACGTTTCAGACGCAGTCCAATCCAGAACACCACAACCACCATCAGGATGGTCGGCACAAAGTTCGAGCCGATATCAGGATATTCAGCGCGTACAATAGCGCTATACAGCAGAATGCCAAGAAGAAAAAACGCCGCCGCCAGCGATGGTAAACCGTCCGGCATCGATCGGTTTAGATAGCGCTGATGCAGACACCAGGCAGAAAGGCCCAGCGCAATAACGGGAAAAACCGAGAAAGGGACGTAGCGGCTGAATACAGCCGAAAAAGTACCGTTAATAGAAAGTCCGGTAAGAAACGCCAGCAGCAGCGTACCTTTATCCCGGGCAGGTGCTAAACTCATATTGCCTTACCTTTTTTGATGGGTGAGACCCGAACCCAAGGTTACAGCCAACCTTTCCTGCTCGCGGCGATACCAGTAGTAGGCACCTTTGGAAATCATTCTTAGCTGTAACACTAAACGATCTTCTAACCGGCGGCGCTGAACGCTATCAATATCCAGTGCTTCCGCCCCAGCGTTAAAAACAATAATAACCATCGCCTCAGCCTGCGCTTCAATAAAGCTGCGCGGCATCCGGTTTTCCAGCTCCAGATAATCCGCCAGCTCAGCAATGAAGTGCTGGATTTCGCGGGCAACTGCGGCACGAAACGCAGCGGAAGTACCGGAACGTTCACGTAATAACAGACGGAATGCATTCGGATTATTACCAATGAATTCCATAAAGGTTGCCACCGAGGTTTTGATGATGCTGCCGCCTTTTGCGATCCGCTGACGCGCCTGGCGCATCAGCTGACGTAACATCAGGCCGCTTTCATCCACCATGGTTAACCCTAATTCATCTACATCACGAAAATGACGATAAAATGATGTCGGTGCAATCCCCGCTTCCCTGGCAACTTCACGCAGACTTAAACTGGCAAAACTGCGTTCCGCACTCAGCTGGCTGAATGCGGCTTCAATCAGTGAACGCCTCGTTCGCTCCTTTTGTTGCGCCCGGATGCCCATGTTTATGCCTGTTTTTGTTGTCATTGCCGCACTATATCAAAATTCCTGCTATCCGGTCGGTCAAACTTTGTGAACGGCTGTTAACATCACGCATTGTCAAACGGTACAGCCGGAAAGGGTTAAAATTGGGAACTTACCGGCCAGATGTTAGAATCACGTTGTAGAATTGTATATATAAGGATGTACTGGTATGTCACACGCTTATGATTATGATGTCATTGTGATTGGTTCCGGACCTGGCGGCGAGGGTGCGGCAATGGGCCTTGTTAAAGGCGGCGCCCGCGTTGCAGTCATTGAACGCTATCACAACATCGGAGGCGGCTGCACCCACTGGGGCACCATTCCTTCGAAAGCGCTTCGTCACGCAGTCAGCCGTATTATCGAATTTAACCAGAATCCCCTTTACAGCGACCACTCCCGTTTATTACGTTCTTCGTTCGCCGATATTCTCAATCATACCGAGAGCGTCATCAGTCAGCAGACCCGCATGCGCCAGGGTTTTTACGAACGCAATCGTTGCGAACTGTTTCAGGGCGATGCCCATTTCATTGACGCTAATACCGTTGAAATTGAAGCCCATGATGGCACCCAGGAGCGGCTGACGGCAGAAAAATTTGTTATTGCCTGTGGTTCACGCCCCTATCACCCCAACGAAGTTGATTTTACCCATCCCCGTATTTATGACAGTGATTCCATCCTCAACCTGCATCATGAACCGGGTCATGTCATTATTTACGGCGCAGGGGTTATTGGCTGTGAATATGCCTCAATATTCCGCGGACTTAACGTTAAAGTCGATCTGGTGAACACCCGTGACCGGCTGCTGGCTTTTCTTGATCAGGAGATGTCAGATTCGCTTTCCTACCACTTCTGGAACAGCGGGGTAGTCATTCGTCACAATGAAGAGTTTGAAAAGATTGAAGGCACGGAAGATGGCGTGATTCTTCATCTGAAATCTGGCAAGAAAGTCAAAGCCGACTGCCTGCTGTACGCCAACGGCCGTACCGGCAATACCGATACCCTGACCCTGGAGATGGTCGGACTGGAAACAGACAGCCGCGGCCTGGTAAAAGTGAACAGCATGTATCAGACCGCCCAGCCGCACATTTATGCCGTGGGTGACGTTATTGGATACCCAAGTCTGGCTTCAGCCGCCTACGATCAGGGACGCATTGCCGCACAGGCCATTCTGAAAGGAGAAGCCACCGCCCATCTGATTGAAGATATTCCGACAGGAATTTATACCATTCCTGAAATCAGTTCGGTGGGAAAAACAGAACAGCAGCTGACAGCGATGAAAGTGCCTTACGAAGTGGGACGCGCGCAGTTTAAGCATCTGGCACGCGCGCAAATTGTCGGGATGAATATTGGTAGCCTGAAAATCCTTTTTCACCGTGAAACCAAAGAAATTCTTGGCATTCATTGTTTTGGTGAACGCGCAGCCGAAATTATTCATATCGGTCAGGCGATTATGGAACAAAAAAATGGCGGTAATACGATCGAATACTTCGTAAATACCACCTTTAATTATCCGACAATGGCAGAAGCTTATCGTGTCGCGGCACTAAACGGGTTAAACCGTCTGTTTTAAACCGTCAGCCATATGCGCACGCATATGAGTTTTGATCGCCTCAGCCAGCTGTTCGTAGCGATTACGTAGCGGTGAACCGGGGCGATATACCAATGCGATTGTGCGCTGCGGCTCGGGTTTGTAACAGTCAATGTAACAGACGCCGTCACGCACCCTTTCGCCAGGTACCGCCAGCGCCGGTAGCAGCGTAATGCCACTGCCTGCCGCCACCATATTACGCAGGGTTTCTAAACTGGTGGCGCGAAAATGGGTATCTTCATCGGCCCCGGCCTGAAAACAGAATCCCATGGCCTGATCGCGTAAACAGTGCCCGTCTTCCAGCATCAAAAGTTTCTCCCCGGCCAGCTCAGACATAGCTATACGTTCGCGATCGTGCCAGGGATGATTTTCATAAATAGCCAGTTTCATTGGCTCATCAAACAACGGGATCTCAATAAAAGCCTGAGATTCTTTTACCAGGGCAAGAATAGCGCAGTCAAGTTTACCGCTATCAAGCTGGGCCAGCAGTTGCTGAGTCTGAGCTTCATGCAGGTACATTTCCAGTTTCGGAAAGGTATGGTGTAACGTCGGGATAATCTGAGGTAACAGATATGGTCCTACCGTCGGGATCAGTCCAATATGCAGCGGACCGGACATACTCTCCCCCTGCTGGCTGGCCATCTCTTTTAGCACCTTCACCTCGCGCAGTACGGTGCGCGCCTGTTCAACCAGCAACAAACCTGCCTGGGTAAACAGCACTTTACGGCTGGTGCGTTCCAGCAGCATCACGCCTAATTCATCTTCCAGCTTGCGAATTTGTCCGCTTAGCGTCGGTTGACTGACGTGACAGGCATCAGCCGCACGGCGAAAATGGCGATGTTCTGCCAGCGAGACCAGATATTCCAGATCGCGTATGTTCATAAATTCCCTCCCGACTTCGATAGTCCATAACGATAGATAGAATAGCAATCAACGATTAGCCCTATCAAGCTAAGAAACTAATAATAGCACTTAGTCAACAAGCTCATTGTTAAACAAGCTGGAGGTTTTTGTTGTATGTTTGCTAATAAAGAAGGAGATCACGTTCCACAAACGACGTTCCACACACGTCAGGGCGACAGCTGGGTTGATATTACAAGTGATGAATTATTTACCAATAAAACGGTCATTGTCTTCTCGCTGCCGGGTGCATTTACACCAACCTGCTCCTCCAGCCACCTGCCACGTTACAACGAACTGGCCGATGTATTCAGACAACATGGTGTAGACAGTATTTTGTGTATATCAGTCAATGACACCTTTGTTATGAACGCATGGCAAGCCGACCAGGCCGCTGAACATATTACCTTTATTCCCGATGGCAACGGCGACTTTACCCGCGGCATGAATATGCTGGCTGAAAAATCTGACATTGGCTTTGGTCCACGTTCCTGGCGCTACTCTATGCTGGTACGCAACGGTGTGATCGAAAAAATGTTCGTGGAACCGGATCAACCAGGCGATCCTTTTGAAGTCTCAGATGCTGATACCATGCTGCACTACCTGGCACCTGAATGCCGGGTACAGGAATCGATGTCTCTGTTTACCAAACCCGGCTGCCCGTTTTGCAGCAAAGCAAAACAGATGCTGATAGAACGGGGTATCCGCTATGAAGAAATTATCCTCGGGCAGGATGCGACAACCGTCAGCTTGCGGGCGATAACCGGCCGTATCACGGTACCACAAGTATTTATTGGCGGGCATCATATTGGCGGTAGCGACGATCTGGAACGCTATCTGGCCAATGCCTGAAAAACCCGGGGACAGACCTTAATTATTCGGGTCTGACCCTCTGGTGTACCTAAGCAGTAATAATGAAGCTGAAGCGAAATTTTGGCGGGCCATGTGCCCGCCCTTTTTTTATAGCAAACGCTGCCTGGCTTCAGTAATAGCCTGCGCCACCTGATGTGGTGATACGCCCCCTCTGGCATTACGCTTATCAAGACAGGATTGTAATGCCAGTACCGCGTAGACATCTTCGCTGATTACCGGGCTGAACGTCTGGAAGGTTGCCAGTTTCAGGCTTTCCAGCGCCACACCCTGTTTAATCGCCTCCACCACCACTTCACCGACAATATGATGCGCTTCGCGAAACGGCACGCCTTTCGCCACCAGATAATCTGCCAGCTCAGTGGCATTGGCGTATCCCTGCTCTGCGGCTTCCTGACAACGAGAACGTTTCAACTGGATGCCATCAAGAACCAGAACCGCCATATGCAGGCAATCCGCCCAGGTATCAAGAGCATCGAACAGCCCTTCCTTGTCTTCCTGCATATCTTTGTTATATGCCAGAGGCAAACCTTTCAGGGTCATCATCATAGCGGTGAGTGCCCCCTGGACCCGACCACATTTACCGCGAATCAATTCCATCGCATCGGGGTTTTTTTTCTGCGGCATCAGCGAAGACCCTGACGTTACGCGATCGGAAAGTTCAACAAATCCGGCTTCACCACTATTGAAGAAAATTAAATCTTCGGCAAAACGCGACAGATGCACCATTCCGATCGCGGCATCAGACAGCAGTTCAAGTACGTGGTCGCGATCGGAAACGCTATCCAGACTGTTACGGGTTGCGCCAGCAAAACCCAGCCAGCCGGCCAGCTGTTCACGATCGATCTCATAAGCGGTCCCCGCCAGGGCACCACAACCCAGCGGACTAACATCCAGCCGTTTGAGCGTATCCTGCAAACGGCTCTCGTCGCGCGCCAGCATCTCGACATAAGCCAGACACCAGTGAGCGAACGTCACCGGTTGCGCCCGTTGCAGGTGGGTATAACCCGGCATTACAACGTCTTTATTGGCCTGTGCCGTCGCCACCAGCGCTTTTTGCAGTTCAACAACGGCGCTAAGTAGCCCGGCCAGCTGCGTTTTGCACCACAGTTTTAAGTCAGTAGCCACCTGATCATTGCGGCTACGTCCAGTATGTAACTTTTTACCGAGCGCCCCGACTTTGTCGATCAGCTTACTTTCAACCCAGCTGTGAATATCTTCGGCATCGCTGTCGAGTATCTGCTGCGGATTAGCGCGCACGTCTTCCAGCAGGATGGCCAGCGCCGATTCCAGCTGCTGTTGTTCATCGGCGGTCAGTACACCAACGCTGGCCAGCGCTTTGGACCAGGCCACCGAGCCAATGATGTCCTGCTCGGCCAGCCGGTAATCAAACCGCAGTGAGTCATTAAACTGCTTAAACCGCTGGTCGGCGGCCTGCGTAAAACGTCCACCCCATAGTGCCATAGTGATGCTTCCCCATACCCTGTCAGTTAACCGAAATCCTTTACTTTTTCTCGTTCAGTGCACGAATGCGCGAAGAGAGCGAGAACAGACGAATAAAGCCGCCAGCGTGGCTGTGGTCATAAACCTCATCTTCGCCAAAGGTGGCAAACGCTTCAGAATAGAGGCTGTTGGCGGAAGTTTTTTGCAACGCATTAACCTGGCCTTTATACAGCTCCAGTATCACTTCACCATTCACATCCTGCGCCAGTGAATCAGCGGCCGCCTGCAAGGAACGACGCAGCGGTGCAAACCAGCGTCCGTCGTACACAACATAAGACATTTCCAGACCCAGCTGCTGACGCCATTTAAAGCTGTCACGGTCTAACACCAGCTGCTCAACAGCACGCAACGCCGCCATCATAATGGTGCCTCCCGGGGTTTCATAACAGCCGCGGGATTTCATGCCAACCAGACGGTTTTCCACGATATCAATGCGTCCGATACCATGTTTTGCGCCCATCGCATTCAGCTTTTCCAGACAGTGATAGGGACTCAGAGCTTCACCATTAACAGCCACCACTTCGCCCTTTTCCACTGTTACCGTCACCTGCTCGGCCCGATCGGGCGCCTTTTTCGGATCAACGGTCCAGACCCAGCAATCATCGTTATTGGCATTTGCCGGACTCTCCAGCACGCCGCCTTCCGTGGAAATATGCCAGGCGTTTTCATCACGACTGTAGATTTTCTCCAGCGAGGCGGTAGTAGGAATATTGCGCGCTTTCAGGTAATCCAGCAGCGCCTCACGGGAGCGCAGATTCCATTCACGCCATGGGGCGACTACTTTCAGCTGAGGGGCCAGCGCGGTGTAAGTAGATTCAAAGCGGACCTGATCGTTACCTTTACCGGTAGCCCCATGACACAATGCATCTGCACCCACTTTCAGCGCCAGTTCCACCTGAGCTTTTGCAATAATCGGGCGGGCCATAGAGGTACCCAGTAAATAAGTGCCTTCATAAAGCGCACCGGTTTTCAGCACCGGATAAACATAATCACGAATAAATGCTTCACGCAGATCCACCACATGACAGGCAGAAGCACCGGATTGCAACGCTTTCTTTTCAACACCCACCAAGTCTTCGCGATCCTGACCAATATCGGCAACAAAGGCAATCACATCACAACCACCGTAGTTCTCTTTTAGCCACGGAATAATCGCCGAAGTATCCAGACCGCCAGAATAAGCGAGAACAATTTTCTTAATGCCTTGAGTTTGCATGTTTTATTTCCTTGAATACGCGTTCAAATTATTGAGCCAGTATACGGGTGCCCACCGGCACACCGTTAAACAGATCGGGCAGCAGCTCGGCGTGGCGCCAGCTGGCAATATCCACCGGACGGCCAAGGGAACGAGCCGCATCAAGTGCAGCATTAACTTTAACTACCATGCCGTCGGTAATCACGCCATCGGCAATAAGCTGCTCCGCCCTTTCTGCGGTCATTTCTGCAATGCGCGTTTTATTCGCATCAAGAATGCCGCTTACGTCAGAAAGCAGAATTAAATCAGCGCCCAGCGTCGCCGCCAGCGCTGTTGCTGCCTGATCGGCGTTGACATTCATCAGTTCACCGTCGTCGGTGAGACCGATGGAACTGACAATCGGCAGAAAACCACTGGCCAGCAGCGTATTAATCAGGGCCGGATTGCCCGGTGACGCGCTGCCCACGTGTCCGAGCGCGGGATCAAATTGCGCCACCCGTACGCTGTCACCGTCACCAAGGCAGAGACCTACGCTACTGATACCCTGTTTTTTCGCCCACGCCAGCAGCGTTTTATTGGCCGTACCGGCAAGCGCGCCGGTAATAATGTCAATCTGATCGGCTGGCGTAACGCGCAGCCCATTCTTCTTTTTAACCGGCAATCCCAGCTTCTGCATCAGCTCATCAACCAGGCAACCACCGCCATGAACAATCAGCAATGGCCGACGGTGAGTGGTACGGTAAGCCACCAGGGCCTTAAACAGCGCAGCCAGCGCGTCATCGCTATCCAGTAATACGCCGCCCAGTTTTATAATCAGGGGTGTTGTCATGTTGTCACTTACCTACGCTTAAACCAGAGATTCCGTTTCGGGAAAAGCAAAACGAATATTCAGACACTGCACCGCCTGTGATGCAGCCCCTTTAAGCAAATTATCAATCGCTGACACCGCAATCAGGTGATCACCCTGTACAGCAAAGCCGATATCACAGTATGGCAGACCAACGATCGATTTGATTGCCGGTACGCCCTTGTCATAAATGCGCACCAGTGGCTTATCCTGGTAAGCGTTGTGAAACGCCTCAGCCACATCGTCACGACTGACACCCGCTTTCAGCCGGCAGGTGATAGTTTCCAGGATACCACGGGGAAAATTACCGAGGTGCGGAGTAAAAATAACCGGCGTGCCAAGATGGTTAACAATTTCCGGATGATGACGGTGATTAAAAATGCCATAAGGCTGCAGACTCACCTCACAAAAGCTGGTTGTCATACTGGCTTTACGGCCGGCACCGCTGACACCACTGGTAGCATTAATCACCGGCCACTGATTTTCATCGAGAAGCCCCGCTTCCAGCAGCGGGCGCAGCGCCAGCTGTGCGGCTGTCGGGTAGCAACCGGGAACGGCAATCAGCTGAGCCTGCTTTATCTGCTGATAATTCCACTCAGCCAGACCGTAGACCGCCTGACTTAGCCATTGAGGATGCTGATGAGGAAAACCATAAAATTCATCATAAAATCCCGGCTGACTGACACGAAAGGCACCGGAGAGGTCAAAGACTACGCAACCCGCCTCAAGAAATGCCGGAGCCAGGTCATGGCTCACTTCATGAGCGGTAGCGAGAAAAACCACATCAACTTTACTCGCCCAGGATGCAACGTCGCTGAGGGGTTCAAGTGGCAGATCTACAACGCCTTTTAATTGTGGATGCAAATCCGAGAGTAATTTTCCGGCATCGGGGCTTTGCGCTGAAACCGCTAAAGCGGTTATGGTCATCTGTGGGTGTCGATTGATATAGGTCGCCAGCTCTACACCAGCGTAACCACTGGCACCAACAATCAGCGTATTCAACATCAGATTCCGTACCTCTTGGGGTCATGAACTGTCGGGTTGCCGCGCGCCGCGCCGGATCCCCATGATGCTATGCAGAAAAGGATGCGTTATGCGTTTTCATCTGCATTAGATTATTGTATTTTTATTCACTAATAGTGCATGAATATTGATACTATCCTAACGCAAGGACTGTCAACAGTGAAGACAAAATTACCGCCTTTTATCGAGCTATACCGTGAGTTGATTGCCACGCCATCAATCAGCGCCACCGAAAGCGCTCTTGACCAGAGTAATGAAACTTTAATCAACCTGCTGGCCGGCTGGTTTACCCATCTTGGTTTTGCTGTTGAAGTCCAGCCGGTCCCCGGTACCCGACATAAATTTAACCTGCTGGCTAAAAGCGGTGGCGGTAACGGCGGTTTATTACTGGCGGGACATACCGATACGGTACCTTTTGATGACGGACGCTGGACCCGCGATCCGTTCACCCTCACCGAGCATGATAATAAATTGTATGGGCTTGGCACCGCCGATATGAAAGGTTTCTTTGCCTTTATTCTGGACAGCCTGCGTGATGTTGATATTTCAACGCTGAAAAAACCACTCTATATCCTGGCCACGGCCGATGAAGAAACCACCATGGCCGGAGCAAGATACTTTTCCGAAAACGCCGCTATTCGTCCCGACTGTGCAATTATTGGTGAACCCACCTCACTGAAGCCAGTCCGGGCGCACAAAGGCCATCTTTCACATGCCATCCGCATTCAGGGGCAGTCTGGTCATTCCAGCGATCCGGCAAGGGGGGTCAATGCTATTGAACTGATGCATGATGCCATCGGCCATCTGATGCAATTGCGCAATACGCTGAAAACGCGCTATCACCACGACGGTTTTGCTATTCCCTATCCCACCATGAACTTTGGTCATATCCACGGTGGTGACGCTGCTAACCGTATCTGTGCCTGCTGTGAATTGCACATGGATATCCGCCCGCTGCCGGGTCTGACTTTAAGCGACTTAGCCGGCTTACTCAACGAAGCACTGGCACCGGTCAGCGAACGCTGGCCAGGACGTCTGACTATCGGTGAACTGCATCCGCCCATTCCCGGCTATGAATGCCCGCGCGAACACCAGCTGGTCAAGGTGGTGGAAAAACTGCTGTCGACTTCTACTGAAATCGTGAATTACTGCACTGAAGCGCCGTTTATCAATACTGTTTGTCCGACACTGGTGCTGGGTCCCGGCTCAATTAATCAGGCTCACCAGCCTGATGAATATATTGATATGGCATTTATTAAACCAACCCGCGAGGTCATCGGCCAGATTATCCACCACTTCTGCCAGCACTAAAGGAGAGACCAACGCGGTAATAATGGCAGCATAACCGATCATCCTGCGGATTTGCCGATAAGCATAACTTATCCCGGTTTAGTTGAGATAAATTTCTTAAATTACTGTCAGTTAGCACCTAAATCTGCACCATTAAGTCAATTGACGTACACACTTAACCGTGGCTAGATAAAAGACAAGGTTATGCTCAGCCGGGCAAAACAGGCCACCAGAACAAAGAAGGTGTCAGGGACAATGAATGAACAATATTCCGCAATGCGCAGTAATGTCAGTATGCTCGGTAAGCTTCTGGGAGAGACTATCAAGGACGCACTGGGAGAAAATATCCTTGATCGGGTGGAAACGATTCGTAAACTGTCCAAATCCTCCCGCGCAGGCAATGACGCACATCGCCAGGCATTGCTGACAACCCTGCAAAACCTGTCAAATGACGAACTGTTGCCCGTTGCCCGCGGCTTCAGCCAGTTTCTTAATCTCACCAACGTGGCCGAACAGTTCAATACTATTTCGCATAAAAGCGGGGTATATCAACCTGAGATGCTGAAAAGCATCCTTGATAACCTTAAAAAACAGCCCGAACTGAGTGAAGAAACCATCCGTAACGCCATTGAATCACTGTCGCTCGAACTGGTGTTAACCGCGCATCCGACCGAAATTACACGCCGTACCCTGATCCACAAACAGGTAGAAGTGAATAATTGCCTGAAAGAGCTGGACCACGATGTTTCCGACCACGATCGCCTGCTGATTATGCGCCGTCTGCGCCAGCTCATCGCGCAGGCCTGGCACACTGATGAAATTCGCAAATATCGTCCCACGCCGGTTGATGAAGCAAAGTGGGGCTTTGCGGTGGTGGAAAACAGCCTGTGGGAAGGTGTTCCGGATTTCCTGCGTGAACTCAACAGCCAGGTAGAAGAGACGCTGGGTTATACGCTGCCGGTTGATTTTGTACCGGTACAGTTCACCTCATGGATGGGGGGCGATCGCGACGGCAATCCCAACGTCACCGCCGATATCACCCGACACGTACTGCGGCTAAGCCGCTGGAAAGCCACCGATCTGTTTCTGCGCGATATTGGCACGCTGATCTCTGAGCTGTCGATGTCCGAATGTACCGACGAAGTACGCGCGCTGTGCGGTAAACCGGAAGCGAGTGAACCGTACCGCGAAATCATGAAAGATTTACGTCAGCAGCTGCTGACAACGCAAAGCTGGCTGGAAAGCCGTCTGAAAGGCGAACGCCTGCCACGTCCGGATAATCTGCTCATCGCCAATGAACAACTGTGGGACCCGCTCTATACCTGCTATCAGTCACTGAAATCCTGTGGCATGGGCATTATTGCCAATGGCCTGCTGCTCGACACCCTGCGCCGGGTCAAATGCTTCGGCGTACCGCTGGTACGTATTGATATTCGACAGGAGAGCACTCGTCATACTGAAGCTATCGCAGAAATTACCCGCTATCTTGGCCTGGGGGACTATGAAAGCTGGTCAGAAGCAGATAAGCAGGCCTTTCTTATCCGTGAGCTGAATTCCAAACGTCCGCTGCTACCGCGACAATGGCAACCCAGTGCGCAAACGCATGAAGTGCTGGAAACCTGCCGTGTGATCGCCGAAGCGCCCCGTGGTTCTGTCGCCGCCTATGTCATTTCAATGGCAAAAACACCGTCCGATGTACTGGCAGTACACCTGTTGCTAAAAGAAGCAGATATTCAGTTTTCACTGCCGGTTGCCCCGCTGTTTGAAACCCTTGATGACCTGAATAACGCGAATGATGTCATGACACAGTTGCTGAATATCGACTGGTATCGTGGTTTTATTCAGGGTAAGCAAATGGTCATGATCGGCTACTCTGATTCGGCGAAAGATGCCGGTGTGATGGCGGCCTCCTGGGCACAATATCAGGCCCAGGATGCCTTAATCAAAACCTGTGAAAAAGCCGGTATCACTCTGACACTGTTCCACGGACGCGGCGGCAGCATCGGCCGGGGCGGCGCACCGGCTCAGGCAGCATTAATGTCGCAACCGCCCGGCAGCCTGAAAGGCGGCCTGCGCGTAACCGAACAGGGAGAAATGATCCGTTTTAAATATGGTCTGCCCGAAGTTGCCATTACCAGCCTGTCGCTGTACACCGGCGCAATTTTACAGGCAAACCTGCTGCCACCACCGGAGCCAGCGCCGGAATGGCGCACGCTGATGGACGATCTGTCCCAGGTTTCATGCACGATGTATCGCGGCTATGTGCGCGAGAACAAAGATTTCGTCCCTTATTTTCGCTCGGCAACCCCGGAACAGGAATTGGGCAAGCTACCGCTTGGCTCCCGACCAGCCAAACGCCGCCCGAGCGGTGGCGTGGAATCCTTACGGGCGATTCCCTGGATTTTTGCCTGGACACAAAACCGGCTGATGCTGCCCGCCTGGCTGGGCGCCGGCGCCGCGCTGCAGAAAGCAATGAATGATGGTCATCGCGATCGGCTGGAAGCCATGTGTCACCACTGGCCGTTCTTTTCCACCCGTCTCGGTATGCTGGAAATGGTTTACGCCAAAGCCGACCTGTGGCTGGCTGAATATTACGATCAGCGCCTGGTGGACCCGGCGCTGTGGCCACTGGGTCAGGAGCTGCGTCATCAGCTGGAAACCGATATTAAGGCCGTACTGACCATTGCCAACGATGCCCATTTAATGGCAGACCAACCGTGGATAGCCGAATCGATCGCCCTGCGTAATGTCTACACTGACCCACTGAACGTGCTGCAAGCAGAATTACTGCACCGTTCACGCAGCCAGGAGGCGGCCGGCACAGCCGTCGACCCACAGGTTGAACAGGCGCTGATGGTCACCATTGCCGGGGTAGCCGCCGGCATGCGTAATACTGGCTAAGCAGAAGCAGAACTGGCGTCGCCGGTCCGCTGGCGCGCCAGCCTGTCGGCAAATATTGCCGGCGGCTGAGCGACAAAACGCCGGCAAGCGGCATCACGCCACATGATTGCCTGCCTGCATCAGCAAATCAGGCCGCGTTCACCACCGGACGAACGCCAAGAGTATGGCAGATGGCATAGCTCATCTCTGCCCGGTTAAGGGTATAGAAATGGAAATCTTTCACCCCTTCGCGGCTAAGAATTTTTACCATATCCATGGCGATATTTGCCCCCACCATTTTGCGGGTTTCAGCATCATCATCCAGCCCGTCAAACATACTGGTCATCCAGCCCGGCACACGCACATTGGTCAGAGTCGCAAAACGCTGCAGCTGTCTGAAGTTGGAAACCGGCAAAATACCGGGCACAATTTCAACGTCGATACCGGCCGTGACACAACGGTCGCGAAAACGCAGGTAACTCTCAACGTCAAAGAAAAACTGTGTGATTGCCCGGTTAGCACCGGCATCAATTTTACGCTTAAGGTTGATTAAATCAGCCTGGGCGCTGCGGGCTTCCGGGTGTACTTCGGGATAGGCAGCAACCGAGATATCAAAATCACCCACTTCGCGCAGTAACGCCACCAAATCACAGGCATACATATCTGGCTTACCGCTGCCGGCCGGCAGGTCGCCGCGCAGAGCAACAATATGGCGAATACCATTTTTCCAGTAATCCTGAGCAATGGTTTTCAGTTCATCGCGACAGGCGTCAATGCAGGTAAGGTGCGGCGCTGCTTCCAGCCCGGTGCGTTCTTTAATGACTTTTATAATGCTGTGAGTGCGGTCCCGCTCTCCTGAATTGGCGCCGTAGGTGACGGAAACAAATTTTGGCTTCAGGCTGCTGAGACGATCGATAGAGCTCCACAGCGTATCTTCCATCTCTTTGGTACGTGGCGGAAAAAATTCAAAAGAAACATTAAATTGCCCGCCCAGTTCGGCCAGACTTTGATTCAGCGCTTCACGCTGATTGGCGTGGAAGAAACTCATATCCTTACCTCATTGGAGTAACCTGAAACGATTGAATTGAACATCCATACGTTTAGACGTCCATTGAAGTAAAATGACGGTTTTAGCCGACAGCGTCAATGAAATATTAATCATTCACCGTGACAAATCTTCAGCAAAATTGAAAAAAATTCATCTGGATAACGCAAGGAAAACCGGGGGAAAGTGCCGATAAAACGCCAGTAGCGGCCCACAGCAGGCTGCCGCTGGCCAGAAAGGATAAACGCATCCGCGCCATGAGCCACGACGTCGCTTAAGCGTTGCTTACGTCGTGGCAGGCGCACTCAACCGGCGACACGCCCGCCGCCGGTTGAGTGCGCTCAGAGCAGCTGAGCCAGCCGGTTAAGATCAGACTGTATGGCACCGGCGGTGACGTCGCGTCCGGCACCCGGTCCACGAATCACCAGTGGATTGTCACGATACCAGCGACTTTCTATTGCAAAAACGTTATCGCAGGGCAGTAGCGACGCCAGAGGATGGTCTGCACGCACCGCCTCAACGCCAACACGCGCCTTACCATTGGCATCAAAACGCGCGACGTAACGCAGTACCAGCCCCAACTCCTGGGCCGCTTCAAAACGTTGCCGCATTGTCGTGTTTAAGACGTCGCCCTGTTCGAAGAAATGTTCGATAGACTGACTCTCACAGCCTGCCGGCACCAGCGACTCAACGCGGACCTGATCAGGCTCAACCTGATAGCCGGCCTCACGCGCCAGAATCACCAGTTTACGCATCACATCCTGGCCGGAAAGGTCAACGCGCGGGTCGGGTTCCGTCAGCCCCTGCTGCCATGCCTGTTCCACCAGCTCAGTGAACGCTACGCTACCGTCATACTGCAGAAACAGCCAAGAGAGCGTACCGGAAAAAATGCCGCTGATAGCCAGGATACTGTCGCCGCTTTCCCGCAAATCACGCACCGCATAGTTGACCGGCAAGCCGGCCCCCACGGTGGCATTATACAACCAGTGTCGTCCGGTCTTGGCAAAGGCGTCACGTATCTGGCGATAGTGATCGTCAGCCGACGCCCCCGCCGCCTTATTCGCACTGATAACATGAAAACCGTGACTGGCAAAATCCAGATATTGATCGGCTAGCTGCTCGCTGGCAGTGACATCAAGCACCACCAGATCGTCATAAGGATGGTCGCGCATCCATAAGAACAGCGATTCCTGATCGCTCTCTTTGGCTTCATCACTGAAGAAAGCGAGCGCGCGACTGGCATCAAGGCCGTGGTAATCCAGCAGGCTACGACGACTATCGACAACGCCGGCCAGAATAAACTCATACCCGCTACGGGCAGAAAGTGTGCCCTGTTCACGGGCAAACAGTTCCAGCCAGCGTGAACCAATATTGCCCTTGCCAAATAGCATCAGGCCAATCTGCTTTTCCGCGCGGAACAGCGACTGATGCAACCCGCGCACCAGATGTTCGGTCGGCCCGACACGCAGCACTGCCACCAGGCTGATACCTTCCGCAGACTGCCAGACAAACTCGACAGGCTGATCTTTAATCTGCAGCCAGAAACGATGGCTATGCAACGGATTACGACTGACCCCGGCACCAACCAGTGCAACCAGCGCCAGCCCTTCACGCAGCTGCAGACGTCCAGGTAAGCCTGCGTCCTGTAGTAAGGTCAATGCACTGTTGACCACTTCGGTGGTATAACAAAGTTGCAGCAGGTGACGATCACCATGACAGCCTGTCGCCAGTGGGCGCAGCTGTGCCCGCGTCAGTATGGCGTCAATCTCCTGCTGTAAAGCCACAAAATTGTGCGCGGCAGCCGCGGTAAATTCAATCAGGCAAACATCATCATGGCTGGTCACAATGCGTGCACCGGTACCGGATGCCAGCACACGTTCAATACGGGTGGAACCTTGCTCAGGCTGATAACTGCAGCGCAGCTGTAAATTAATATCGCTGGCGGAAACCGGTTGTAAAGTACGGGTATGCAGTACCGGTGCGGCCAGTCGCGCCAGTTCGCTGGCTTCATCCAGCCGCAACAATGGCAACAGACAGGCATCTTTCACTTTACGCGGGTCTGCACTGTAAACACCGGCAACATCGCTCCAGATAGTAACGTTAGTCACCCCGGCCAGGCCCCCAATCTGGGTCGCAGAGTAATCGCTGCCGTTACGACCAAGTAATACCGTCTCACCGGCCTGATTACGGCAGATAAATCCGGTAACCACCAGCCGCTGTCCGGGGTGCTGCGCCAGTAATGCCTGCAGCAACGGCCAGGATTTTCCTTCATCCACCTGCGGCTGTGCTGCCCGTTCTGCGCATAAAAAGTCACGTGCATCCAGCCAGCTGGCTGCCAAATCGCGCTGGTTGAGCAGCGTCGCCAGCAGACGAGCGGACCATATTTCACCGTGACCCACCACCTCAGCATAAACAGCTTCGCTGATCTCCCCATCCAGCAAAGCAGCCAGCCGTTCAAGGTCAGCAATCAGCGCAGTAAGCAGGCTACCGGCACAGGGTTGCGGCAACAGACTGGCAATCAGTTCACTGTGATAACGCCGCAAGCCTTGCTGTACCTGGTAGGCTGCCAGGCGGTCGCTCTGGCTGAGTTTCAGCCAGTTAATTAACTGATTGGTGGTACTGCCTGCCGCCGAGACCACCATCAGATCACCAGGCTGACTGTATTGCGCGATAATGCCTGCAACCCGTTGATAACATTTCGCATCAGCCAGACTGCTGCCACCAAACTTATGTAACTGACGGGAAGATATTGCCCCTGCTGTCGAACTCATGCTGACCTCTTAGCCGCTATCCGGAAAGCATTATCCAGATCGGCGATTAAATCTTCATGATCTTCAATCCCCACAGATATACGCAGCAGCGTCTCTGAAATGCCAGCCGCAGCGCGCGCCTCCGCCGACATACCAGCATGCGTCATGGTTGCGGTATGAGAAATCAAGCTTTCAACGCCCCCCAGCGATTCAGCGAGGGTAAACAGCGTCAATGCTTTCAGAAACCGGCGTAGCGTTGACTCATCACCCTGCAGCTCAAAACTCAGCATGGCACCAAAGCCTTTTTGCTGACGAACAGCAAACTGATGCCCCGCATTTTCCGGCAGAGAAGGATGATACAGTTTTTTCACCAGCGGCTGCTGCTTCAGGTAGTCTACCAGTGCCAGTGCATTACGTTGTGCAGCGGCCATACGCGGGCCGAGCGTGCGCATACCGCGTAACAGCAGGTAGCTATCAAAGGCCGCGCCGGTAACGCCAATGTTGTTTGCCCACCAGGCCAGTTCGCTCGCCAGCGCCGGATCTTTAGCAATGACGGCCCCGGCAACGACGTCTGAATGCCCGTTAAGATATTTGGTGCAGGAATGCACCACCAGATCGGCACCAAGCGCCAGCGGATTCTGTAACGCCGGACTGAGGAAAGTATTATCAACCACCGTTAGTGCACCGACGTCTTTTGCTGCTTTACAGATACTGGCAATATCCACTACCCGTAACAACGGATTGCTCGGCGTTTCAATCAGCACCAGACGGGGTTTTTTCGCCAGCGCGGCCTGCAGTGCTTTTGCATCACCCTGATCAACAAATGCCACCCGGTAAGCGCCGCGTTGACTCTGACTGTCAAACAGGCGGTAGCTGCCACCATAGCAATCATGTGGCGCAAGCAGCAGATCGCCCGGTTTGAGAAACACAGTGCAGAGTAAATGTATTGCCGACATTCCGGTGTTGGTCATTACCGCCCCGGCCCCGCCTTCCAGTTCGGCTAGCGCACGCTGTACTACGTCACGGGTTGGATTGCCACGTCGCGAATAATCATGAGCACGCGGCTGATTAAAGTCAGTAAAATTGTAGGTGGTAGACAGATGGATTGGCGGGACTACGCAGCCATACTGCTCGTCGTCATTCAAACCACTACGTACTGCAATCGTTGCCTGTTTACGCGTCATGATGGTGATCATTCCTGCGGAAATAAAAAAAGAGGCTTATAGCCTAAACAGTGGAACAATAGACGTCAATACATCTGGACATCTAAATGTCTTTGCGTATAGATTGAACAAGCAATACCCGCTAATATTATGGCACTTTTGCCAGCCGGCGGTTATTCGTAAACATCTTATTGCTAAACTTGTTATCGAACCCTGTGCTAGCACGCGATATCCGGCATAATTATACCTTGTCGACGCGCTGAATCAGCAACGTTGCACAAGGCAACTTTCACTCTGACGAGGATTAAGGTAACCCATGGCTGAATGGAACGGCGAATATATCAGCCCGTACGCGGAGCACGGAAAAAAAAGTGAGCAGGTCAAAAAGATTACGGTCTCTATCCCACTCAGCGTGCTTAAAATTCTGACCGACGAACGCACCCGTCGCCAGGTAAATAATCTACGCCACGCGACCAACAGCGAGCTGTTATGTGAGGCTTTTTTGCATGCCTTCACCGGGCAGCCGCTGCCTGATGACGTGGACTTACGCAAAGAGCGTAATGATGAAATTCCCGAAGGTGCTAAAGGCATCATGCGGGAAAAAGGCATTGATCCGGATACCTGGGAATACTAGGCGCTCACATGCCGTTCGGCAGCGGGAGGCACAGCGCGTAGCGTTATGTGCCCAGGCGGTAATAGGCGCATGCTGCCAGAGACGCGGCTAGTGAGCGTGCGGGGCCGTGTCGCAAGACGATATTCGCAGCCAGGTCCCCGCTGCATAAGGCATAAAAAAACCGGGCCGAAGCCGGGTTTTTTTAGATCCGCTGGACTTATTTGCTGCCCGGGATGCTGAAGCGTTTGTTGAAACGCTCAACGCGACCACCGGTATCAACAACGCGTTGCTTACCAGTGAAGAACGGGTGGCAGTTGCCGCACACGTCCAGGTTAAGGTCGCGACCCACCGTAGAGCGGGTTTTAATAACGTTACCGCAAGAACAGGTAGCAGTAACTTCAACATATTTTGGATGGATATCTTTTTTCATGGCAGACCTCAGTAAGGCCGTGTCGCTCTCCCGTGCCAGACCACAGGCCTGCACCGGTACCACACGATGTTAAAAAGTTAGTGTCTTCCGACGGTAATTACCCGCCGAAGGCCGCGAACTATACAGAAAATAACCGTCTGGTGCAATCGAATCCTCACATTTTCGACGCCACGGTGTACACTGACTGACCCAGTATTGCCGCCGGAATGTCCGATGACCGTTGTTGAAATTGCCTTAGCCGTTCCGTTACCACGTCAGTTTGACTATCTGCTGCCAGATGGCCTGCCGCCAGTCAGTATTGGCGGCCGGGTAAGCGTTCCTTTCGGAAAACGCAGCGCAATCGGTATTGTTACGGCGATTAAAAACCAGAGTGAGTTGCCGCCGGCTCAGCTTAAAAACATTGAAGAGGTGCTGGACGGTGACACCCTGTTTCCGCCTTCGCTCTGGCGTCTGCTTCACTGGGCAAGCGGTTATTATCACTATCCGGCTGGTGAAGTTTTGTTTCATGCGTTGCCTGTGCTGCTTCGCCAGGGCAAACCGGCGCGCGAAGCACCACTCTGGCAATGGCATCTCACCCCAGCAGGACAGCAAAGCGCACCGGAAAGCCTGAAAAATGCCCATAAACAGCGTCAGGCACTGGCCATATTACATCAGGGACCACTTTACCGGCATCAAATTAGCCAGCACGACATCAGCGATGCCGCGTTGCAGGGGCTGCGTAAAAAAGGGTTGTGCGAACTGCAGCCATACCATGCCGAAGTCAGCGACTGGCGCCAGCACCAGGTTGTGCAGGGCGAGCGCCTGCGCCTGAATACCGAGCAGGCCACCGCCGTGGGCGCGATCCGCAGCGCTGATGATAGCTTTAACGCCTGGCTGCTGGCGGGTATTACCGGTTCAGGTAAAACTGAAGTGTATCTGAGCGTACTGGAAAATGTGCTGAACCACGGCCGCCAGGCACTGGTATTAGTACCGGAAATAGGGCTTACGCCGCAAACAATTGCACGATTCCGCCAACGTTTCAACGCCCCGGTCGACGTGTTGCATTCCGCCCTGAATGACAGTGAGAGGCTGGCCGTCTGGCTGCGGGCACGCCGCGGCGAGAACGCGATTATTATCGGCACACGCTCAGCGCTGTTTACCCCGCTGGCGAGACCTGGCCTGATTATCATTGATGAAGAACATGACAGCTCTTATAAGCAGCAGGAAGGATGGCGCTATCACGCCCGCGATCTGGCGGTAATGCGCGCCCGCGAAGAAAACATTCCGGTAATCATGGGATCGGCAACGCCGGCACTGGAGACACTGCAAAACGTACACAGTGGCAAATACCGTCAGTTAACCCTGAGCAAACGCGCCGGTAATGCCCGTCTGGCCACTCAGCAGCTAATCGATCTCAAAGGCGTGAAGTTACAGGGCGGTCTCTCTCCCCAGCTAACAGGGAAAATGACGCAACATTTGCAGGCAGGAAATCAGGTACTGCTGTTTCTTAATCGCCGCGGTTATTCCCCGGCCTTAATGTGTCACGAGTGTGGCTGGATTGCCGAATGCCAGCGGTGCGACCACTATTACACGTTGCACCACCATCAACGTCAGCTGCGCTGTCATCACTGCGACAGTCAGCGTCAGGTTCCCCACCAATGCCCGCAGTGCGGCTCAACGCAATTAATGCCGGTTGGCCTTGGTACCGAACAGTTAGAGCATCATCTTACCAGCCTGTTTCCTGGCGTCGCCATTTCCCGCATCGATCGGGATACCACCAGCCGTAAAGGCGCCCTGGAACAGCAGCTGGCGGACGTCCATCGGGGCGGTGCACGCATACTGGTTGGCACCCAGATGCTGGCCAAAGGCCACCATTTCCCTGACGTGACGCTGGTATCATTACTGGACGTTGACGGCGCATTATTTTCTGCCGATTTCCGTTCAGCAGAGCGTTTTGCGCAGCTTTATACCCAGGTGGCAGGCCGTGCCGGACGAGCAGGCAAACAGGGTGAAGTGCTGCTGCAAACACACCATCCCGACCATCCGTTACTGCAAACTTTGTTACATCAGGGCTATGATGCCTTTGCCCGTCAGGCGCTGCAGGAACGGCGCAGCGTCTATTTACCCCCCTTTACCAGCCATGTTTTGTTCCGTGCCGAGGATCAGGATAATCAGCAGGCCGCCCTGTTTTTACAACAGTTACGTCAGCTGCTGGAAGCCAGCCCGTCGAAAGATGACGCCTGCTGGATAATGGGGCCGATGCCCGCCCTGCAGGCAAAACGAAGTGGCCGTTATCGCTGGCAGCTCTTATTGCAACATCCATCCCGCCCCCGTCTGCAACGCCTGCTGCAATCCACCCTGCCGCTCATCAGCACCCTTACTCAGGCGCGTAAAGTGAAGTGGACACTGGATGTTGATCCAACCGAAAGCTGAACAGTGCGAGCAGGATCGAGAAAAGTGCATAAAGTCACATTTTATTTGCAATTTAAGTAACTAATTACATTATTTCTCTGATAACAATGATGAGCATTCAGATGCTAAACACAACATGCCAGCAATCTGGCCAGAACAGCATTGCCAGAGGAGAGGGGAAACAGGGTGCCGCACAAACAAACGCTCCCGGGCGCAACCATGAAAGAGGTAGCAGAAAAAGCCGGCGTCTCAACTGCGACGGTTTCACGAGCCCTGATGAATCCGGAAAAAGTATCGGCGGCCACAAGGGAAAAAGTGGCCGAAGCCGCCAGGGCCATCGGCTATGCGCCCCATCCGCTGGCCCGCAACATTAAGCGTAACGAAACCCATACCATCCTGGTGATCGTACCCGACATCTGCGATCCCTTTTTCAGCGAATTAATCCGCGGTATTGAAGTAACAGCCGCCCGTCATGGTTATCTGGTGCTGATCGCTGACTGCGCACATCAGAACCAGCAGGAATCAACGCTGATGGATTTAATGGTCGCCCGCCAGATTGATGGCATGGTGTTACTGGGTTCCCGGCTCCCTTTTGATACCCACCCGGATAATACCCGCATTCTGCCACCAATGGTCATGGCAAACGAATTTGCCCCGCAACTCAAATTGCCAACGGTGCATATTGATAATCTGACCGCCGCCTTCGAAGCGGTGAGCCATTTAGTAAAATATGGTCACCGACGTATTGCCTGTCTGACCGGGCCGGAAACCATGCCGCTCAGCCAGTTTCGTTTACAAGGCTATATTCAGGCACTGCGACGCAGCGGCATCAGCATCAATAACGCCTATATCGTGCGCGGCGACTTTAGCTTCAAAGCGGGACAACAGGCACTGAAAACCCTCATGACGCTGGCCGATCCTCCCGGGGCCATTTTTTGCCACAATGATATGATGGCGCTGGGGGTTATGGCACAGGCAAAACAGATGGGGCTCGGCATACCACAGGACCTGTCGGTGGTGGGCTTTGACGATATTGAACTTGCCCGTTATTGCGACCCTCCCCTGACAACCATTGTGCAGCCGCGCTTTAAAATTGGCTGCGAAGCAATGTCACTGCTGCTCAATCAGCTGGAAGGTAAAACCGTCAGTAATGGTTCGCGCCTGCTCGAATTTACCCTGGAAATTCGCGCCAGTACCGCACCGCCACACGCCTGAACCATAATTGAAATACGCTTAAGCCGCTTCCGGAACATATCTTTGCTGGTCAAACTTCCGCCCCTTGAGTAACATGGCGGGCGGATAACTTTGTCATCCGGTGCCGGATTCCGGCCAGACATTTTCTCTTCTGATTAGTTACGGAACGATTAGTGGCACAAAAAGATTATGTAGGCCGCGGGCGTTCGACAGGTACAGGTCGCAAAAAAACGTCCAACAGCCGCAGCAGAAAAAAGCGCAACAGTAACTCCGGGGTTTCCAAATTTATGATGGCGCTGGCAGTCGCTGTGCTGGTGACGTTTGCCGGTGGCCTGTGGTTTATCGCACATCATAAAAAAGAAGAAGCCACGGTCATGCCCGATCGTAAAACTCCCGGTAATGGCCTGCCTCCCAAACCAGAAGAGCGCTGGCGTTATATTAAAGAACTGGAAAACCGCCAGATGACGGTCCCCAGTCCGACAGAACCGTCGGCCGGGGGAGACGTTCATTCACAAACGCAGCTAACCAACGAGCAGCGCCAGCTGCTTGAACAGATGCAGGCTGATATGAAACAGCAACCCACCCAGCTCAACGAAGTGCCCTGGAACGAACAGACCCCGGCGCAACGTCAGCAAACCTTACAGCGTCAGCGCCTGCAAAATCAGCTGGAAATGCAATCTCGTATGCCAGCACAAGCGCCGGCACCTCACCCGTCACAGCCGGCGTCTCATGCCACCACGCCCCCGACAACAACGCAACCTAAGCCCCAGACGCAGGAAAAGCCGAAAGAGCCAGAGAAAGCCAAAACCCAGCGCTGGATGGTTCAGTGCGGTTCATTTAAAGGGACTGATCAGGCTGAGTCCGTGCGCGCCCAGCTGGCTTTTGAAGGTTTTGAAAGCCGTATCACCACCGGTGGGGGCTGGAACCGTGTTGTTATCGGTCCGTACAATAGCCGTTCCGGGGTGGATAGCGCACTGAAAAGTCTGCGAGGATCCGGCCATACAAACTGCATTCCTATGGCTATTGGGGGTTGAAACCCGCTAAAGCCGCCCCATATCTGATTGCACTCACCCCGCAGACTCAACTGCGGGGATTCATATCCGATTGCAACAAGGGGTCTGCCCGTGACAACAATTGTAAGCGTACGACGCAATGGCCAGGTCGTGATTGGCGGCGATGGCCAGGCTACCCTCGGTAATACCGTCATGAAAGGTAACGTTAAAAAAGTACGTCGCCTGTATAACGATAAAGTCATTGCCGGTTTTGCCGGCGGCACGGCGGATGCCTTTACCTTATTTGAACGTTTTGAACGTAAACTGGAGATGCATCAGGGACATCTGGTTAAAGCGGCGGTGGAATTAGCCAAAGACTGGCGAACCGACCGTATGCTACGCAAGCTGGAAGCGTTACTGGCGGTTGCAGATGAAACCGCGTCGCTGATTATCACCGGTAACGGCGACGTGATTCAGCCCGAAAACGATCTGATTGCCATTGGTTCAGGTGGTCCTTATGCCCAGGCGGCCGCGCGGGCGTTGCTGGAGAATTCCGAACTCAGCGCCCGTGAAATTACGGAAAAAGCACTGAATATCGCCGGCGATATCTGCATCTACACTAATCATAATCTGACCATCGAAGAATTAACGTCGAAAGCGTAAGGAATCCTGACTATGTCTGAAATGACGCCTCGCGAGATCGTTAGCGAACTTAATCGCTTTATTATCGGCCAGGACGGAGCCAAACGCGCGGTCGCTATCGCGCTGCGCAATCGCTGGCGCCGCATGCAGCTGGACGAAGATCTCCGTCACGAAGTGACGCCAAAAAACATTCTGATGATCGGCCCGACCGGGGTGGGTAAAACCGAAATCGCCCGCCGTCTCGCCAAACTGGCAAACGCGCCATTCATTAAAGTTGAAGCGACTAAATTTACCGAAGTAGGCTATGTCGGCAAAGAAGTTGACTCGATTATTCGCGATCTCACCGACTCCGCGCTGAAAATGGTGCGCCAGCAGGCCATTGAGAAAAATCGTTATCGCGCCGAAGAAATGGCCGAAGAGCGTATTCTGGATGCACTGATACCGCCGGCAAAAAACAACTGGGGACAGTCAGAGTCAGCGCCAGAACCCTCTGCTGCACGCCAGTCTTTTCGCAAAAAGCTGCGTGAAGGTGAACTGGACGATAAAGAGATTGAAATCAACCTCGCCGCCGCGCCAATGGGGGTAGAAATTATGGCGCCCCCGGGTATGGAAGAGATGACCAGTCAGCTGCAATCAATGTTTCAGAACCTCGGAAGTCAGAAACAAAAACCGCGTAAACTGAAAATCAAAGAAGCGATGAAGCTGTTGGTTGAAGAGGAAGCGGCGAGGCTGATTAATCATGAAGAGCTGAAAGAACAGGCTATCGACGCCGTTGAACAGCATGGCATCGTCTTTATTGATGAAATTGATAAAGTCTGTAAACGCGGCGAAACCTCCGGACCAGACGTTTCACGCGAAGGGGTACAGCGCGATCTGCTGCCGCTGGTTGAAGGCTGCACGGTTTCAACCAAGCACGGTATGGTCAAAACGGACCATATTTTATTTATTGCCTCCGGCGCGTTTCAGGTTGCCAGTCCGTCCGATCTGATCCCGGAGCTGCAGGGACGGCTGCCCATTCGTGTTGAACTGCAGGCGCTTACTACCAGCGATTTTGAACGTATCCTTACCGAACCGAATGCCTCGGTCACGGTGCAATATCAGGCTCTGATGAAAACCGAAGGTGTAGACATTCAGTTTACCGAGGACGGCATCCGGCGTATTGCTGAAGCAGCGTGGCAGGTCAATGAAACGGCAGAAAACATTGGCGCCCGCCGGTTACATACCGTACTTGAACGCCTGATGGAAGATATCTCCTACGATGCCAGCGATCGTCAGGGTGAATCCATTACCATTGACGCGGCCTATGTCTCCAGCCATCTGGATGAGCTGGTAGCTGATGAAGATCTCAGCCGTTTTATCCTCTAGTCTTTCCCATCGCCGGCCGGCAGGCCGGCTTTTCAGAGTGAATCCCATCTGCTTCCTCAATGTACTTGACATAACGCAAGTTTAATCAAATGAGGATTTTGCCAAGGTCAGCCCTAAAGCGATATACTTAGCCATCCTGCGGCAAACAGACGAACCCCTATGAAATACGACACTTCTGAACTGTGCGATATCTACCATGAAGAGGTCAATGTGGTTGAACCGCTCTTTTCTAACTTCGGCGGGCGCACCTCATTTGGTGGACAAATCACCACGGTAAAATGTTTTGAAGACAATGGCCTGCTGTATGATTTACTCGAAGAGAATGGTCGTGGTCGTGTTCTGCTGGTAGACGGCGGCGGCTCAGTACGGCGTGCGCTGGTAGATGCTGCCCTGGCGCGCGTTGCGCTGCAGAATGAGTGGGAAGGCATTGTGGTTTATGGTTCTGTTCGTCAGGTTGATGACCTGGAAGAACTGGATATCGGTATTCAGGCTATCGCGGCGATTCCTGCTGGTGCCGCCGGCGAAGGCGTTGGCGAAAGCGACGTACGGGTTAACTTTGGTGGCGTCACGTTTTTTTCAGGTGACAATTTGTACGCGGACAACACCGGCATTATCCTGTCAGAAGACGCGCTGGATATTGAGTAATCCTCACGCGACATGAGCACAACGGGTGCCAGCGCACCCGTTAATATTCTGCTCAGATAACGGGTTAAACTTCTTCCATCTTGCCCAGCAGCGCGCGTAAACGCTCCTGCCAGACGTGCTGTTCTTCTTTCAGCTGCTGATTTTCACGGGCCAGTGATTCGCTGCTGCCGGCAGATTGCTGAATCTGCTGATGGAGGTTCGCGTTCTGTTCTTTTAACTCTTCGATTTCCATCTGCAACAGCGTGATAGTATCAATCGCCTGCTGAACTTTCGCTTCCAGTTTCTCAAAAACTTCAAATGACATCTTCTACTCTCTCCTAATTGCAAGGCGTTGATAGTGCCAGCCGCAACCGGACAGGGACAGGCCGAATGGTGCGGTTAACAACAGATACCCGATTGTAAGTAGAGGGATAGCGCAAGTCCAGTAGCGAAGCCGCAAGGGACGCGGTTTTTATCGTTTTCAGTTTATGCCTAACGTTTTTAACAATTACCCCGTTAATAATAGGGTAATTGTTAACAAAATGCGCAAAATTCGTGCGAATAAGAAATGAAAATGGCGCTTAAAGAAAGCTAATATACGCGAAAACGCTCATTTTTATGACGTGATACACATTTTTTGAGTTCGCTATTTCTCGTTTATGTTCGTTAACGATAAATTTACAACAGCCCAACCTGTATATGGGTAGATCAACGGAATGAAAAAAAACAGTTGTGAAAAATTAACCTCGCTTTCAGGACATTCATTATGAGTAATTCAATCAGCACGCTCAAAGGGCAGTGCATTGCCGAATTCCTCGGAATCGGTACCATCATTTTCTTCGGCGCCGGCTGTGTTGCTGCGCTAAAACTGGCCGGTGCCAGTTTCGGCCAGTGGGAAATCAGTATTGTCTGGGGTTTGGCGGTATCAATGGCCGTCTATCTGAGCGCGGGCGTATCGGGCGCGCACCTTAACCCTGCGGTGACCCTGGCATTATGGCTGTTTGCCAGCTTTGAAGGGCGCAAAGTCATTCCTTATATCATTGCGCAGGTCGCTGGTGCCTTCTGTGCCGCCGCGCTGGTTTATGCCCTGTATTACAACCTGTTCTATGACTATGAACAAACCCATCAAATGGTACGCGGTAGCACACAAAGCCTCGAACTGGCGGGTATATTCTCAACCTACCCTAACCCGCATATCAGTGTCGGTCAGGCATTTCTGGTTGAAGCTGTAATTACCGCCTTCATGATGGGGCTGATTATGGCACTAACCGATGATGGTAACGGTTTACCAAAAGGCCCGCTGGCGCCGCTGCTGATTGGTCTGCTGATCGCCGTTATCGGTGCATCAATGGGACCATTAACCGGTTTTGCACTTAATCCTGCCCGTGATTTTGGCCCTAAATTGTTTGCTTTCTTCGCCGGTTGGGGCAAAGTCGCGTTTACCGGAGCAAAGGACATTCCTTATTTCCTTGTCCCTGTTTTTGGCCCCATAGTTGGCGCCAGCCTTGGTGCATTTACCTATCGCAGTCTGATCGCCCGTAACCTGCCGGGGACGGTCAGTGAAAACATAGTGGAAAGCGTAGTGGAACCCGTTAGCCGTGCCGAACAGCGGAAAGCGTGATTCCTCACCGGCTGTTATCTGTGGTTCGCCCTGACTTTTCGGGTAAAACGCCACGATAACGGACCGTCGTCCCAGACTCTTGACAACATCAGGACAGTATTATGCCAACAGATAAAAAATATATCGTCGCGCTCGATCAAGGCACTACCAGCTCCCGCGCGGTAGTACTGGATCATGACGCTAACATCGTGGCGGTATCCCAGCGTGAATTTCAGCAAATTTACCCGAAAGCCGGTTGGGTGGAGCATGACCCGATGGATATCTGGGCATCACAAAGTTCTACTCTGGTCGAAGTGCTGGCACATGCGGATATCAGTTCCGATCAGATCGCCGCTATCGGTATCACCAATCAACGAGAAACAGCCATCGTCTGGGATAAAGAGAGCGGCAAACCGATCTACAATGCCATTGTCTGGCAGGACCCACGCACCGCCGATTACTGCGCCCGGCTGAAAAAAGAAGGGCTGGAAGAGTATATTCAGCATACCACTGGCCTGGTGATTAACCCCTATTTCTCCGGAACCAAAGTAAAATGGATCCTCGACCACGTTGAAGGTTCACGCGAACGCGCTAAGCGTGGCGAATTGCTGTTTGGCACCGTAGATTCATGGCTGGTATGGAAAATGACCCAGGGCCGGGTCCATATCACCGATTATACTAATGCTTCGCGTACCATGATGTTTAATATCCACACGCTGGACTGGGACCAGAAGATGCTGGATATTCTTGATATTCCTCGCGAAATGCTGCCAGAAGTCAAAAGCTCCTGCGAAGTATATGGCCAGACGAACATCGGAGGCAAAGGCGGTACGCGTATCCCTATTGCCGGTATTGCCGGTGACCAGCAGGCAGCGCTCTATGGTCAGCTGTGCGTTCAGCCCGGCATGGCGAAAAATACCTATGGTACCGGCTGCTTTATGCTGATGAATACCGGTACCGAAGCGGTCACCTCGTCACACGGCCTGCTAACTACTATCGCCTGCGGTCCGCGAGGCGAAGTAAATTACGCGCTGGAAGGCGCGGTATTTATTGGCGGAGCCTCAATTCAGTGGCTACGCGATGAAATGAAACTGATTGGCGATGCCACCGATTCTGAATATTTCGCCATGAAAGTGAAAGACACCAATGGCGTCTACATGGTGCCGGCCTTCACCGGACTGGGGGCCCCCTACTGGGACCCTTACGCCCGCGGTGCAATTTTTGGCCTGACGCGTGGCGCAAGCGCCAATCACCTGATTCGCGCGACGCTGGAATCGATTGCCTACCAGACCCGCGATGTACTGGAAGCGATGCAGAATGATGCCAATACCCGTTTACAAGCGCTGCGGGTTGATGGCGGCGCGGTGGCCAATAACTTTCTGATGCAGTTTCAGTCGGATATCCTCGGCGTGCGGGTTGAACGCCCGGAAGTGCGCGAAGTGACTGCACTGGGCGCGGCCTATCTCGCCGGACTGGCGGTGGGTTTCTGGAACGATCTGGATGAAGTTCGCGCTAAATCCATCATCGAACGCGAATTCCGCCCTGGTATTGAAACCACCGAACGTAACTACAAATATGCCGGCTGGAAAAAGGCGGTAAAACGCGCTCAGGCGTGGGAAGACGAAGCCAACTAACGGCATCACTGTCGGTCAGCACTGCGCCTGTGGGCTCTGCTCACAGGCGTTTTTTTTTAGCTGTTCCGGCTGTGTTACACTGCCAACCCTGTTCACTGTGCCGGAAAAGGCGATGAAACGAGAACTTGCTATTGAATTTTCACGCGTCACCGAAGCTGCTGCGCTGGCCGGTTATCACTGGCTGGGACGCGGCGATAAAAACGCAGCCGACGGTGCGGCAGTCCATGCAATGCGTCATGTCCTGAATCAGATTGATATCGACGGCCAGATTGTCATCGGTGAGGGGGAAATCGACCAGGCCCCGATGCTGTGGATCGGTGAAAAAGTGGGTAGCGGTCGGGGAGATGCGGTCGATATTGCCGTCGATCCCATTGAAGGGACGCGTATGACTGCCATGGGCCAGGCTAACGCTCTGGCGGTCATGGCGGTGGGTGAAAAAGGCTGTTTTTTGCATGCCCCTGATATGTATATGGAAAAGCTGATTGTTGGCCCCGGAGCCAAAGGCGCCATCGACCTGATGTTGCCTTTACAGGATAACCTGAACAATATCGCCAGCGCACTGAATAAACCCCTCAGCCAGCTGACCGTCAGCATTCTGGCGAAACCGCGCCATGATAGCGTGATTAAACAGATGCAACAGTGGGGCGTGCGGGTATTTGCTATTCCTGACGGCGACGTAGCCGCCGCAATCCTGACCTGTATGCCAGACAGTGAAGTTGACGTGCTTTATGGCACCGGCGGTGCGCCAGAAGGCGTGGTTTCTGCCGCAGTCATCCGTGCGCTGGACGGTGATATGCAGGGCCGACTGTTGCCCCGCCATCAGGTGAAGGATGACACCCCGGACAATCGCCGTATTGGCGAAGAGGAACTCCGTCGCTGTCAGCAGATGGGTATTGCGGCCGGTAGCGTACTGACACTGGCAGAAATGGCGCGCACTGACAACGTCGTTTTCACTGCTACCGGCATTACCAGCGGCGATTTGTTGAAAGGAATTCAGCGCCGCGGCAATGTCGCAAGCAGTGAAACCTTGCTGATCCGCGGTAAATCGCGCACCATTCGCCGTATTCAGTCAGTACATTATCTCGACCGTAAAGATAGCGCGCTCCACCGCTGGATACTGTAAACCGTGCTAAGGTCTGTGCAGTCCGACCGGGCTTTCGGCTGGCCGGCGCGATAGCGGCAGCCAGCAGAACAAAATCAACAACGCCAGCGCAAACATCAGCATGCCAAGGCTGAACTGATCCTTCTGCGGCAGCATGGCTGACAGCCACGCACTGAGCCCTGCCCCAAGATTCTGCAATCCACCCACCAGTGCCCCTGCCGTACCAGCCAGCCACGGCCAGGGTTCCATTGCGCCGGTGGTGGCCAGCGGAAACAGCATGCCTGCACCGAAAAAGAACAGCGCAGCGGGAACCAGCAGCGTCCAGACGTTCATGATGCCAAACCAGGCAGGCAGCCACATCAGCAATCCCGCCATCAGGCAGCTGTTCACCGCATACCACATTATCGTCTGACTGCTACGCTTATCGCGACCGGCAAACCAGGCACCAAAAAATGCCGCCGGAATCGGCAGAATAAATAATATACTGACGGTCATGCTGTTTAAGCCCAATACGCTACCCAGCAACACACCACAACAGGCTTCAAATACGGCAATACCCGCCAGCGCTCCAATCAGCATAATCAGATAGCGGACAAAATTGCCCTCTGCCAGCAGCGGACGATAACGCGAAAAAAACGGTGGCCTGACGCCGTCATAATAAGGCCGGGTTTCCGGCAACCAGCGCAACATCGCCAGGCTAACCGCCAGACAAAGTATCAGCAGAAAAGCAAAGCAGGCACGCCAGCCATATATTGAAGCCAATATGGCGCCTATGAGCGGCGCAATCAGTGGACTGACCAGAATGCCCATATTCAGCAGGCTGTTGGCGCAACGCAAGTCTGCGCCATGATAAACATCACGCGGCAGCGTACGCGCCATGACCCCTGCAACACCGGTTCCCAGCCCCTGAATAGCGCTTCCCAGCACCAGTTGGGCAAAGTGGACAGAAAATAGCGAGATCAGCGTTCCGATAATAAAAATGATCATGCCCAGCAGGATGACCGGACGACGGCCATAAGAATCTGACAATGGCCCGTAAATAAGCTGCGAACTGCCGTAGGTCATCAGGTAAGCAGCCATAACCTGCTGGACAGAGCCATCCGGCACCGCCAGTGCAACGGCGATTGCAGACACCGCCGGAACGTAAATGGTTTGCGACATTTGTCCGACAGCCACCAGCACAATTAACATCAGTAAAATGGCATTACTTTTTTGATCTTTCATCAGACTTACCACAGAATGATACCCCGTCATTCGAATATTTTTCAGCGTAAACGACGGATCTGTAAAAATTATTGCGGGGAAAATATCAAAATTCGCTGAGAATTCGAGAGGGAAACCAAAAATTTCTGCAAAGCCTGCTGTCAAGATTTAGATACAGCCCAGCCGCCAGCCACCAGGATAAATGGCACCCGATTTGTCGACAAGAGCTTTGTCCGGACCGTGATACTGGAAAAACAGCGATACAGTAGCGATGATACGCTGAGCGATGGACGAATATCATTAAATGAGGAGGCATCATGGCCGAATGGGTCAACGCAACGGTAAAACAGGTGAATAACTGGACAGATGCGCTGTTCAGCCTGACGGTAAATGCCCCCATTGCGCCTTTCACCGCCGGACAGTTTGCCAAACTGGCGCTGGAGATTGAAGGTGAACGTGTGCAGCGCGCTTATTCATACGTCAATGCACCAAGGGACAGTGACCTGGAATTTTATCTGGTTCTGGTACCCGAAGGAAAATTAAGCCCTCATTTGTATGCTCTGAAGCCCGGCGATCAACTGATGGTCACCAAAGACGCCGCTGGTTTTTTTATACTGGAAGAAATTCCTGAATGTGAAACGCTGTGGATGCTGGCGACCGGTACCGCTATCGGCCCTTATGTGTCAATTCTGCAGGAAGGCAACGATCTTGAGCGCTTTAGCAATATTGTTCTTATCCATGCAGCCCGTTATGCCGCTGACCTGAGTTACCTGCCGCTGATGCAGCAATTGCAGCAGCGCTACAAGGGTAAGCTCAGAATACAAACGGTGGTCAGTCGCGAAGAAATGCCGGGCTCGCTTAACGGGCGTCTGCCGGCATTAATTGCCAGCGGTGCGCTGGAAAAGGCCGTCGGACTACCGTTGCGCGCTGAAAACAGCCACGTCATGCTGTGCGGAAACCCGCAAATGGTGCGTGATACCCAGCAGCTGCTGAAAGAGAGTCGTGGCATGCAAAAACATCTGCGCCGCAAACCGGGCCATATGACCAGCGAACACTACTGGTAATTAGGTTCACGGCGACGACCGAAGAAAACCACCGGCTGCGCCGCTTTACCAAAGCGGTTAGCGCCGGAAGTACCAGGCAACGCGCCGAGTTCAACCAGCATGGTCAGTATAATCAGCGTCGGAATAAAGAAGCCGAGAAAAACCTGCCATTGCAAAGGCAGCAGCGAAAGATCCGCATTCAGCAGCACCCAGACAACAATAAACAACAGCGCCCATTGTCCCCCTTTATTACGGTCATGCAACCGTTTTACCATCACTGCCGCCATTGGCCATAGCAATAACAGCACCAGCAATGCGGCAGTCCGGCGCTCGATTCGTCCGTTTCCTGCCAGATTGAACAGCAACATCATCAGCAGCGCCCAGACAACCAGCCAAAGCCAGAAATCACGTCGTCCCAGCCTGCCGCGCCAGGACAGGCACCAGTGTCGTAAAGTCATAATAAGTGTTCCCGTAAAGCTCATCGCCTTTGACATTAACCGCCCGACTCCGTTTTAATCTGAGCTACGTTAATTTCAGGGCAGATGAACGATGAACAACCTGTTGTATACTGGCTTAATGACGGCCTTTCTGCTGTTTAGTAGCCTGTGTCATGCCGATCCCAGGGAACGCAACGAAAGCATGCCGATGGCGGCATACTTGCTGGCCGGGGCCCCTACTTTTGATGTGACTATCGGACAGTTTCGCGAGAAGTACAACGCCAGTAATCCTGCACTTCCCCTGAGCGAATACCGGGCAATTGATAATCGTGATGACAAGAGCAATCTGACGCGTGCAGCCAGTAAAATCAATGAAAATCTTTATTCATCAACCGCGCTGGAGCGTGGAACCGGAAAGATCAAAACCTTACAGATAACCTGGCTGCCGGTTCAGGGGCCTGAGCAGAAAGCAGCTTATGATAAAGCGCTGGCTTATATGGCGGCCCTGGTACATTATTTTGAGCCGATGCTCAGCGAAGAACAGAGCCTGAAACGGGTAACGACCCTGCTGGCAAAAGGCAAAGGTCAGCGCTACTTTGCCAGCAATGAAGGCGCTTTGCGTTATGTCATTGCCGATAATGGTGAAAAAGGACTGACTTTTGCGGTAGAACCTCTCAAGCTGGCCCTGGCACCCGATAACCCACCAAAATGACGAAAAGCAAAGCCTTAGCGCTTTTTGATCTCTATACTGTCAGGCAGACCCTACCGCCCATCGGGCGGTAAATTAAAACTTATCGCGTTTCGCGTGGAGGATATAATGCGACATCCATTAGTAATGGGTAACTGGAAGCTCAATGGTAGCAAACAGATGACGGCTGAACTCATCGCCGGTTTGCGCAGTGCCCTGAGCAATGTCAGCGGCTGTGATGTGGCAATAGCGCCTCCGGCAATCTATTTGCAACAGGCCCACCAGGCCATTGGTGACAGCCAGATTGCGCTGGGTGCCCAGAACGTGGATATCAACCTTAGCGGCGCCTTCACCGGTGAAGTTTCTGCCGATATGCTCAAAGACATCGGTGCTCGCTATATCATTATCGGCCACTCTGAACGTCGCACCTATCATAAAGAAAGCGACGAATTAATTGCCAAAAAATTCGCGGTGCTGAAAGCCGCTGGCCTGATTCCCGTGCTGTGTATTGGCGAAACCGAAGCCGAAAACGAAGCCGGTAAAACCGAAGAAGTTTGTAGCCGCCAGATTGATGCGGTGCTGAACACGCTCGGGGCCGACGCCTTCAACGGTGCGGTTATCGCTTATGAACCGGTATGGGCAATCGGCACCGGAAAATCCGCTACACCGGCACAGGCACAGGCGGTACATAAGTTTATTCGCCAGCACATCGCCCGCCAGGATAGCGCCGTCGCTGAGCAGCTGATTCTGCAATACGGCGGTTCTGTTAATGATAAAAATGCCGCTGAGCTGTTTGCCCAGCCAGATATCGACGGCGCGCTGGTTGGCGGTGCCTCTCTGAAAGCCGATGCCTTCGCCGCCATTGTGATTGCTGCGGCTCAGGCCAAACGTTCTTAATTCGCCCCTCACTGACAACCACCTGCCTGGCAGGTGGTTTTTTTCACCGTTAGCGCAGCCCTGCAGCAGTAAGCTGATTAAGGGGTACCATTACGTCCCCACAGCGCAAAGCCAGTCCTGCTGGTCAGACGTTCATAATAGGCGCGCACAGCCGGCAGAACGTCATGTTCCAGCGGCGTTTCATAAAAACGGTTTACCGAGAGTCCAATCGGAATATCGGCCAGACTGAAATCCTGGCCGGCAACATAAGCCTGAGTGCGCTCCAGCTGCTGATTAAGAATACCCATTACATGGTTCCAGCCTTTACAAGCCGCAGCCAGCAGCCTGGCATCCTGGTGGGCGGGAGAATGACGCACTAAGGACATAAATGCATAACGCCAGGCGCTATTAAGTTCACAGGCCTGCCAGTCAATCCACTGATCGACACGTGCCCGCAGCTGGGGGGCGCCCGGATATAGCCATTCAGCCTGACAACTATTCGCCAGGTAACGAATAATGGTATTCGATTCCCACAGTACAAAATCATCCTGCACAAGCACCGGAATTTGCGCATTTGGGTTCAGCGCCATAAACGCATCCTGCTGCAGGGATTTGAAACCCTGCCCCCAGTCTTCGCGCTGGTAAGTAATATCCAGCTCATCGCAGACCCACAGCACTTTACGCACGTTGATAGAAGAGGCACGACCGAGAATTCTCAGCATTGTCATTCACCCTTATAGGCAGCCGCCGGGTATTAATAGCGCGTTCTCACTTTGCCGGCAATCTGGTGGCAACCCTGGCATGATATCGCCAGTGACCGAAGACAAAATAGTCTCTGCCAGCAGCCAGCTAGCGGGCGAATCACGCATTAGTGGATCATACCAGGCTATTTTTATCTTATTGTAGACTTTTATCTCACTTCCTGTCTGAATGGCGGGCACATTAGATACAAATAGAATGGCAAATCCCCAGAAATGCGCTTCACTGTTTTATTAATAAGAACAATGGGGATAACTTATGGATAAATTTCACGCAATGCAAATTTTTGCGCGGGTTGCCGAGCTGGAAAGTTTTAGTCGGGCAGCAATCAGTCTGGGTCTGGCAAAAGGTAACGTCTCACGCCAGATACAGCTGCTTGAAAAACATATAGGGACCCGCTTATTGCTGCGCACCACCCGTCGCGTACAGCTGACTCATGATGGACGGCTCTACTACGAGCGTTGCCGTAACCTGCTGGCCACGGTGGATGAAATGGATGAACTGTTCAAACATGACCCGGCCACCCTGAGTGGACAGCTGCGGGTCGATATACCGGCTGAACTGGCCTGCGCATTTGTTATTCCAGCGTTGCCGGCATTTTTACAGCACTATCCAGGCATCTCGCTGGAGCTCAGCAGCAACGAGCACCGGAGCGATGTCATCGGCGAGGGATTTGACTGTGTGCTACGAATTGGCGACGCAGAAGAATCCGGGCTAATGACTCGCCGGCTCGGCCATTTCCGTATGATTAATCTTGCCAGCCCGGGCTACCTCGCGCGTTTCGGCACGCCGCTATCGCCAGACGATTTGTCTCAGCACGCTATGGTCCATTACCAGCCTGTGCCGACTTCCGCCCATCAGGGTTTTGAATTTTTTGACGGCCGGCAGTGCCATTATATTCAAACCGGTGGCGTGATCACGGTGAATAATCGACTCACTTATCACAACGCCTGCCTGGCCGGATTGGGCATTATTCAGGCGCCGGCAGCCAGTTTTCACCCGGCATTACAGGCAAAACAGGTTGTCGAAGTGATGCCCCGCTTTAGCGCACAACCGGTACCGTTATCGTTGCGTTATCCTCAGCGACGCAATCTGAGCCGGCGTACCCATGTTTTCATGGAGTGGCTAAGTCAGACGCTAAAACCGCACCTCGCGTCGTGAAGGCTATACTAGCTATGAATATTATTTGCAAAGGAAAAAAGGTTTGATGACGGACAAGCACAATCCTCCCCGTCCGCAGGAGAAAAATCAGGATGACACCCAGCCGCTGCTGAATGTCAAAACCGGCAATGAAACGGTCGATAAATCCATTACGCGTATTTCCCGTTTCGTCAGCTGGTTTCAGGCTATTCCAGCTGTCGCGCACTTTATTCGCGCCGGTGAACGGTTTAATGACCGCCTTGGCAGTCAGTTTGGCGCCGCTATCACCTATTTTTCATTTCTGTCGTTAATCCCCATCCTGATGGTGTCCTTCGCCGCAATCGGCTTCGTGCTGGCGTCGCATCCCACCCTGCTCACCGAGCTGATTAATAAAATTGTCAATAATATCAGTGACCCGAATCTGGCAAATACGCTGAAAAATACGGTCAACACCGCCATACAACAACGAACCACCGTCGGATTAACCGGTCTGCTGGTGGCACTCTACTCCGGAATCAGCTGGATGGGGAATCTACGTGAAGCTATCCGTGCTCAGTCACGCGATGTGTGGGAGCGTCAGGCCCAGGATCAGGAAAAGTTCTGGCGTAAATATATCCGTGATTTCATTTCCCTGACCGGATTAGTGCTGGCCTTAATTGTAACGCTGTCGCTGACATCCGTTGCCGGTGCAGCACAAAACGCAATCGTCTCGGCGCTGGGATTGCAGCATATTGAATGGCTAAGACCGGCGATGACGCTAATTGCCACCAGCATCTCGGTACTGGCTAATTATCTGCTTTTTTTGTGGATTTTCTGGATTCTTCCGCGCCATAAACCCCGCAAGAAAGCGCTGTTTCGCGGGACGCTACTGGCCGCCGTTGGTTTTGAAGTGATCAAATTTATTATGACGCTAACTTTACCAAAACTGGCCACCTCCCCTTCCGGGGCTGCCTTCGGTTCAGTTCTGGGACTGATGGCTTTCTTTTACTTCTTTGCGCGTCTGACGCTATTTTGTGCCGCCTGGATTGCCACTGCCGAATACAAAGACGATAAGCCGGTTGAAGGCCGCCATCACTCCGGCTAATTTATTCCTGCACCGTCGGCACATGCGTATTGCCATACGCCAGCGCACAACGGTGATCCTGAATGTCTTCTGCCGACGCACGGTTGAGCGTCAGCAGATTACGCTCAATCACCATCATCGCCCAACGGCCATCATTCAGCGCCGCCACCGCGATACCATAATGCCCCATTGCTTGCCTGGCACCGGGCACTTCTTCACTCAGATAAAGAAACGGACTTTTATGGTTAAATTCATCGCGGGATACGGTTCTGATCAACCATTCATACTGGTTGAGCTTTTCTTTTTGCCAGCGGCTGCTAAGGCGTGGCGTCAGCTCGTCCAGCCGTCGTCGTACCTCCGGTTGCAGGCAGGAGATATGAATATGCAGCTGGTTTTGCGAACGGCTCCACGGTGAATTCACTGCCAGGGAAAAGATCCTGTCCGCCAGCGGCCGGCCATAAAGTGCTTGCGCATAATGGCGGGCATGCCAGGCCTCTGCGAAATAATTGGTACTGGCAGTCAGCAACTGCGGACTTTCGATACCATGAATACGTGCAGCAGGCAGCAATAAAAACTGCAGCGGCCCATGACGGTCCTTCATCACCACAAAACCCTTATTTAAATCAACCAACTGACAGGGCGCAGGATTGTGATGAGCTTGCTGATTGACAATACATTGCTGACTGATAATTCGCCAGAGTGCGCCTGCATGACTGTGCAATGACAGCGCCAGGTATGCCCCGGCGCCAATGGCTAACAAAATAACGACACTGAGGAGAACAGTGCAACACTTTCTTATTTGTGTCATAACCACCTCTGACCGTCCCTGTCAGCAATGTAATAGAACCGAAGGCCGGGGTCATGAAAAACTTTTCCTGCTAAGCCGGGTGAGACTTCCGTTAGGGTTTCATTACCTGATCATAGGTGCCGCCGTCGGCAAAATGTGTTTTCTGTGCCTTTTCCCAGCCACCAAATTTATCCGCAATCGTAAACAGCTTTACCGGTGCGAAAACGTTAGCAAACTTTTTGGCTACCTGCGGATCGCGGGGACGGTAAAAATTTTCTGCGGCAATAGCCTGCCCCTCGGGGGAATAGAGATATTTAAGATAGTCTTCTGCTACTTTGCGCGTATTACGTTGGTCCACCACCTTATCCACCACTGAGACGGTAGGCTCCGCCAGAATAGACTCACCTGGCGTGACAATTTCAAACTTGTCTTTGCCGCCCGGCAGCTTATTTACCGCCATGTAGGCTTCATTTTCCCAGGCAATCAGCACGTCACCCAGACCACGCTCAACAAACGTATTGGTCGCTCCCCGGGCACCGGAATCCTGCACGGTGACATTTTTAAACAGCGCGCGTACAAATTGCAGCGCTTTTTGCTGATCGCCGTGGTTCTGGTCAAGGGCATAACCCCAGGCGGCCAGATAATTCCAGCGTGCGCCACCGGATGTTTTTGGGTTAGGTGTGATAACCGACACGCCAGGTTTTATCAGATCATTCCAGTCATGGATCTGCTTTGGATTACCTTTACGCACCAGAAAAACAATGGTGGAGGTGTAAGGGGCAGAATTTTCAGGCAGACGCTGAATCCAGTTTTTATCAATGCGCCCGCGCCCGGCAATCGCGTCAATATCCGACTGTAACGCCAGGGTCACCACATCAGCACGAATACCGTTGATGACCGACGTCGCCTGCTTGCCGGAACCACCATGCGACTGACGGATAATCACATTATCGCCGGTCTCCTGCTTATAGTGCGCCGCAAATGCTTTATTGTACTGATCGTACAATTCACGCGTTGGGTCATAGGACACATTCAGCAGTTCAATATCTTTTGCCAGTACGCTACCGCAAGCCAGTAGCAGGATGACGCCCGCACTCCACTTTTTCATTATCCGGTTCTCCATCGTAATCACCGTTCAGAGCGTGACACAGGCTTAACCAGATTTTAAAGAATTAAAAATAAAATATGATAACTTTTTAGTATATAACAGCGAAAAAAAAGGCGCTGTAACCAGCGCCTGACGAAATCAGTAAAGCTTTTTGGCCATCTCCAGCCAGTCACTTTTGAACGGGCGTTTCATATTTTCAATCGCGTCGATGATATCGTGGTGGACCATTTTCTCATTCTGAATACCCACACAGCGGCCACCGTAGCCTTGTAACAACAGCTCGATTGAATATGCCCCCATACGGGAAGCCAGAATGCGGTCATAAGCCACCGGCGCCCCACCACGCTGGATATGCCCCAGCACCGTTGCGCGGGTTTCGCGCTTAGTTTCACTCTCAATATAGTGAGCCAGCTCGGTGATATCACAAATGTGCTCGGTGATGGCAACAATTGCATGTTTTTTGCCTTTGGCAATTCCTGCTTTAATCTCTGCCAGCAGCTCTTCACGGGTATAAGGTGTTTCCGGCAGCACGATAAATTCACAGCCACCGGCAATAGCAGCGGCCAGGGTCAGATCGCCGCAATAACGTCCCATGACTTCAACAATGGAAATTCGCTGATGTGAAGAAGAGGTATCACGCAGGCGGTCTATTGCCTCCACCACCGTCTCCAGCGCCGTAAAATAACCGATGGTATAGTCAGTACCGGCGACGTCATTATCAATGGTGCCAGGCAGACCAATACAAGGGAAACCCATTTCTGTCAGGCGCTTAGCCCCCATGTATGAGCCGTCACCCCCGATAACCACCAGCGCATCAATACCGCGCTTTTTCATATTATCAATCGCGATTACACGTACATCTTCATTACGAAATTCGGGAAAGCGCGCAGAGCCGAGAAAGGTGCCACCACGGTTGATCATATCTGAAACGCTATAGCGATCCAGGTTAATCATCCGATCTTCATACAAGCCCAGATAGCCATCATAAATGCCAAAAACCTCCAGTCCTTCACTCAGTGCCGCTCTCACCACACCACGAATAGCGGCATTCATCCCGGGAGCATCGCCACCACTTGTCAGTACACCGATTTTTTTGATCATGACAACCTCTGAACTGTTGAAGCTAAATTGAATTCCTGACCGGAAAAAGCGTTTTTGCCATGCGCAACGTTAAAACCGGCATTAAGATTATTGATAGCTATAGTATATCAAAGACCTCAAGCTGAATTGATTCAGGTCAGACAACATCAGGCTATTATTGTTTACATGTTAACATGCATCCCGGAAATTCCCGCTTCCATTGTATCTTCAGGAGGTTACAACTCATAGTGTCCTTGCCGATCCGCCGGCACCACAGAACAGGGATCGATATGAATGATGACATCAGAACCTGGAAACTTTTTCAATAACGCCTGTTCCATCTGATCGGCCACCAGATGAGCATCAACCAACGGCAAACTGTCATTCATTTCCAGATGTAGCTGAATAAAGCGCGTCGGGCCTGACATTCGGGTCCGCAACTGGTGTGCTCCGGCTATCCCCGGCCAGCCTGCTACCAGTGCAATAATTTCCTGACGCTCGTCATCAGGTAAAGCACGATCGAGCAACGACTGCACCGCCTCATAGCCCATCTGCAGCGCGCTATACAGAATATAAACGCCAATGCCCAGGGCAAAAAGTGCATCTGCTCGCAGAAAACCATACCAGCTAAGCACCAGAGCGATAAGAATGGCACCGTTCATCATCACGTCTGCCTGATAGTGCAGCATATCTGCTCGCACCGCCTGACTACGGGTTTTGCGTACCACCCAGCGCTGGAAAGTCACCAGTAAAAGAGTACTGGCTAATGCAATCAGGGTCACGACCACCCCTAAGCCGGCACCTTGCATCGGCTGAGGCTGAACAAGATGCTTAAAACCCATCAGAAACAGGAAAAGGGCCGATCCGGTAATAAACATACTTTGCGCCAGCGCCGCAAGCGACTCTGCCTTACCATGACCAAAGCTATGCTCTTCATCAGCAGGCTGTAATGAATAACGCACCACCAGAAGATTCGTCAGCGAAGCGGCAATGTCCACTAACGAATCGACCAGGGCCGCAAGAAGACTGACTGAGCCGGTATACCACCAGGCAAAAATTTTTATCACTAATAATGTTACCGCCATCACCGTTGCCGCAAACGCTGAGCGACTCACCAGGCGTCCGTATTGTTGCTGTTCCATGGATAATATCTCTAATTTATAAGATCTCTTAATGACAATTTTAACAGGAAAATAGACACTGGCGGTTGGTCATAAAAAATCACCTTCTGTCAGTACTTTTTTATCCTGTAAAAATCCTGAACAAACAAGCGACCATATAAAACAACCGGTAAACCCGGTGCAAATTGTCCTGAGCTTAAAGGCGTAGAATAGTTAAACCAACTGCACGCTGTATTGTTCATATGAAAAAGGAGTTTTATCATGCAGCGTTCAAACTAATACCAAACAAAAACAGACTGATTTCATTTCACTATAAAAAAAACAGATCCGGCAACAAAAAAGTACGCCAGACAAGGCAGAACGGAGCATAATTTTAATCAGGTCAGCCGGAAAGCAAGTTTTATTCTGCAATCAGATAACTCCGGCCAGTCAGCTGATAAACGCAAGGTTTGCTACATAACATTATGTTTAAAAGATAGCATCAGGTATAACTCAGTTAAAAACTGAGCGCTGACCATTAAGAACAGAAAAAACCAGTCATGTCAGTACATCACCCGCTGGTTGTGATGCAAACAATAATAAAAAGCATTCATACTGCGTATTAGCATGATATTTATGCCCGTTGATTACCAGCATTGGTCAATTGTGACTCAATAATAATAGCGGGCAGCGATCACTGATAATATTGCATCATTTCTATAATAAAGAAACCTATTCGCATTATCAGCTCTCCATCACAGGATTCACCAGTTGACTCCACTTAATAAGACTTTACTGACTTCCTGTGGGATCTTTAGCAAGACTGATAAAGTGAAATAGGTTATTAAGAATGAGAGCGATAATCAATTAGCCATATTTGCGGGCAAATTTTTCATCGGACATACACAGGTAAATGATAAATTCAATAAAGGCGATAATGGCCGGAATCGCGGTCCAGAAAAACAGCAGATACAATATCCCCATCCCCACCTGGCCCAAATAAAATTTGTGCACGCCGAAGCCACCAAGGAAAAAAGCCAACAATGCTGCGGCTATTTTGCTTTTACGTTCAGTACCATATTGCACAGCACCGCAATCCGGGCACGTTTTAGCCGAGCTGTGGAGCGATTTACCGCACCCACGACAAAAAACGGTGATGCCTCTAATTGGTTGAATCTGATGTATAATGCGGGCTTTTGAGGTTCTCTTATGGCCAGCGTTAACGTTCATTGTCCCCGTTGTCAGTCTGTTCAGGTTTACCGCCATGGTCAGAACCCTAAAGGCTATGACAGATTTCGCTGCCGTGACTGCCACCGCGTGTTTCAACTCACTTACGCTTA
>NZ_MOMB01000062.1 GCF_002752165.1 Erwinia sp. OLFS4 | reverse complement strand
AGCATCTGACGGGCAAAATTTTCACCCAACGCATTGAACGTAATAACCTGACGCTCCGCACCCGCATTAAACGGTTGGCTCGTAAAACAATCTGCTTTTCGCGCTCAGTTGAGATCCACGAAAAAGTCATTGGAGCGTTTATCGAGAAACACATGTTCTACTAATTGGAGGCATCACCCAATTTTGCCTGGAATGGTATTTTTATTGATATAAATCAACGAGTTTTATCTATTCTCTCGTTGATAATGCCTGTTGAAAACTGCGTAAATGCAATTTTTATTTGCTTGTTTTGCTACATTAACGTCATCGTAAGATGGCGTTTTTTTTCGATCGTTTCCCTCTGGAAATGCCGGTCACAGCCGGCTGGTGCCAGGCGAAGTGTTCTGGCGGAAAAAGCAGGAAAAAAACGCCTCGTAAAGGTTACGTTTATATTTATCCGCGCATACTATTCGCGCAAATATTCACTCATCGAGAGGAACATAAATGTTCAGTGCTGCATCTGACGAGCCTCCATCGGGGCACGCCATTACAGGCTGATTATTCCGAACACGCGTTAATGTGTAAGTACGAATAGTCGGCATCAGGTCGCTGCTCACCGCGAGCATGCGCAAATACCGTTATTTATACTTATACAATTAATCGAGGTGTAGGATGTTCTGTATCGATTATTTCTTCTCCTGCTATGTCGGGTCTCTGGTCGTAAATCGTTCATCAAAAGCATATGCATTTGATCACTCTTATTACCATAAACCTAAGGCACCTAAGGGTTATCCTGCTTTAGCTAATAAGCGCAAACTGTCTGTTACTTTTAAAGCTTTTTTGAAAAAAATGGCTGAGAAACGTCAGCAGCTTGTGATTGCCGAAGTGGATGCATTAATACCCTGAAAATCATTACGAACTTTTCGCCATCAATTTTCTTTTTGATGGCGAATTAGCTCGTTTTTATCCACCAGGTATTTATTCAGTTGTATTACTGATGATAGTTCCTGCGCGCTGTTTATTTTAATCTGGAGAGCGCCTTCAATGCAGTCTATGCGCACAGAAAAAACAAATGTCAGGTTTAACCTGAACGATATTATCGTTGCACTGATTCTTGGTTCGGCTATTTTTCTTTTTATCTATGGCTGGATAGGAATGCACGGTGAATTTAATGGCAGCACAATAGCGCCAATAAGTCTTGATTATCATAATCTGCCTTATTATGCGTTACGTACCAGTATGCGGTTGGTGATCGGCCTGTTTTATTCAATGGCCTTCAGTATCGTATTTGGCGTACTGGCTGCAAAATTCGCGCCGATGCGACGCGTGATTCTGCCGTTCGTCAACTTCATGGAATCCGTTCCTCTGGTTGGTTTTCTGACCTTCACGACTGCTTTTTTCCTTGGTCTTTTTCCCCATAGCATGATGGGGCTGGAAGGGCTGGCGATATTCGCTGTCTTTACCGGTCAGGCCTGGAATATGATGCTGACGCTGTTTCAGACCATGCGTGTGGTGCCGGCTGACCTGACCGAAGCGACCTATGCATTCCGTTATAATGGCTGGCAGCGCTTCTGGCGTCTGGAATTTATCTTCTCTTTTCCTGGGCTTCTGTGGAATACCATGGTGTCGCAGTCAGCGGCCTGGTTTGCCCTGATTGCTTCAGAAATGCTGACAATTGGCGATAACAGCGTCAATCTGCCGGGTGTCGGTGCCTATATGGGCCAGGCGCTGAATGACGGTAATTCGCAGGCCGTGATCTACAGCATTATGGCGCTGATTGTCACTATCGTGGTGTTTGATCAGCTGCTGTTCCGTCCGCTGGTACGCTATGCCCATCAGTTTAAATATGAAGATATTTCAGAAAACCGTGTACCGACCTCATGGTTTTATAACTGCATGCATCGTTCATTAATCGGCTGCTGGCTGGGTAAAATGGCTGCCGGATTTGCATTCTTCTGGCTGTTTGTTCTGCCGCGTGGCTGGTACAAACTGCGCCTGCACCGTTTGTTCAGCACCATGAGTGTGCTGAACTGGCTGTGGGCGGGCATCTGGTATCTTGCGCTGGCGGTTATCTGCATTTATTACGCTCATGAACTGTGGCTGTTCATTCCGAAGCAGTATATGCCGAATTTGCCGGAATGGATGGGACTGACGGCTGCCAGGGTTATTGGTGCGATGCTGCTCAGCGTGGTGATCTTTACACCGCTGGGTGTCTGGATTGGTTTACGTCCTAAGCTGGTTCGTTTCTTCCAGCCGATCATCCAGATTATGGCTGCGGTTCCGGCTAACGTGTTCTATCCGTTCGTGGCCATTATGATCATCACCTTCCACCAGAGTCTTGATGACTGGACGTTGCCGATGATCATGCTGGGTACCCAGTGGTATGTCCTGTTTAACGTCATTGCCGGTACTTCCATGATCCCAAGCCAGCTGATGGAAGCCAGTAAGGTTTATCAGGTCCGTGGCCTGATGTGGTGGACGAAATTTATTCTGCCCGCGGTGTTTCCGTCCATTGTTACCGGTGTTATCTCCGCTGCAGGTGGTGCCTGGAATACGGCTATTGCTGCTGAAGTACTGAGCTGGGGTGACATTACGCTGCACACCACGGGACTGGGTGCTTTCATTTCTCAGGCGACTTCCGCCGGTCAGGATCCGGAACAGGCGCTGGGCTGTGTAGCCATGTGTTTCATGGTCGCCCTGTGCATTATTTTCGTCTGGACGCCGCTTTATCGTTTCGCGGAAAACCGTTACAGATTAGGCTGATTAGCCCGTTAAAACTATTTTACCTGGAAAGATTATGAAAAAACGTCATCCACTTGTAGAAATGAAAAATGTCTCTAAATCCTTCCACAAGGGAAGTAAGCAGAGCATTCCGGTGCTTGAACATATCAACTTTGAAGTTTATGACAACGAAGTGGTGGCCCTGCTTGGCCGTTCCGGTTCCGGTAAGTCAACGCTGATTCGTATGATCGCCGGTCTGATTGAGCCTGATTTTGGTTCCATCGTCTGTAATGATCTGCCGGTTTGCGGCCCGTGTCGTGATGCCAGCATGGTTTTCCAGAGCTTCGCGCTGTTTCCATGGCTGACCGTGTTTAATAACGTTGCCTTTGGCTTGCAGGCGGCGAAGCTGGGTCGTGAGGAAATTGAACGTCGCACTATGCGGATGCTGGAACTGATTGGTCTGACCGATTATGTTAACGCTTATCCGAAGGAGTTGTCCGGCGGGATGCGTCAGCGGGTAGGTTTTGCCCGTGCGCTGGCGGTTGAACCTAAACTGATGCTGCTTGATGAGCCATTCTCTGCGCTGGACATTTATACCGGCGAGAAGCTGCGTCAGGATCTGATTGACCTGTGGGAACAGCGTAAAATTGCCACCCGCTCAATGATTCTGGTGACCCATGCCGTTGAAGAAGCCGTCATGCTGTCAGATCGTGTCTGCCTGCTGACCGGCGATCCTGCGACGATTACCGATACCTATACCATTGATATTCCGCGTGCAGAACGCACCCGCGAAAACACGCAGTCCTGGGTCAATCGTATCCGCGATACCCTGAATGAAAAAATCGCGCTGACCGCCTGAGTTGGCACACCCGGTGATTTCCACCGGGTCATTGGTAATCAAAACGCCCTGCGCCAGTTGTGTCGCGGGGCGTTTTACATGACAGCCGCAGGCAAGCCACGTACAGTTTGTCGCGGCGATGCCAGCAAAAGGGGATTAATGCTCCCGGTGCAGCATGTACTGATAGATGGCACTCAATTGCCCCTGAGGGGAAAATTCTTTTTTGATCCACTGTGTCACCTGCCCGGTGGCTGAATTCTGCGTGGCCAGCAGCATATGCGAGTCCTGGCGCGGATTACGTACTTTACGGGCGACCAGCTGCGGGCGATCGTTGGGGCCGTCGACCATAAAATCCGGAACAAAACCAATACCTTCACCCAGCGACTGACACAGGTATTTCGTGTCGAAGTCGGGAACCAGAATCGGTTCCTGGCCGTGCAGCAGCCAGCCAACTTTTTTATTCAGCGTGTAGGCGGTGTCTTCCACCATAATCGTCGGATAGAGCCGCAGCTGGCTTTCAGCGAGCGGTTCCGGCAAGCTTGCCAGCGGATGGTCCGGGGCGATAGCAAAAACCCAGCGTACCGAGCCAATTTCTACATAATCAATACCCCCGCCCTCAAGCAGGGTGTCAGGCGCACCGATAGCGATATTTGCCCGATCGTTAATAATGGCATCCCAGACACCGTTATAAACCTCTGTGGTGACCGCAATCTGACAGGTTGGAAACTGTTTTTTCAGTACCTGCAACAGGCGTGCTGTATGCCCTGGCGTATACAACAGCTGGTTAATACAGATGCGCACCCGCGCTTCCACGCCCTGAGCAATTGCATCAATATTACGTTTAATGGCATTGAAGTCGGTTAACAGGTCGATGGCTTTACGGTAAAAAAAACGCCCACATTCAGTTAGCTCGACGCTGCGGGTGTTACGGATAAAAAGTAAAACGTCGAGTCCTGTTTCCATACGTTTAATGGTGTAGCTAATGGCGGACGTGGTCAGACCAAGTTCGCGCGCGGCACGACTGAAACTGCCGTAACGTGCCGTTGATGTGAAGGCCAGCAAGTTTTCTTCATTGAAAATAGAATGCATTCCTTCTACTCCTTCTCCGTCAGTATCTGGTTTGCTGGGTGTTAAACCGACAGGTTAACGCGTTTTGCGGCTCATCAGACTTGAACAAAATTTAATGTTTCACGGTGCCTATATTCACAGAACATTTTCTTACGTTATTTGCGCTTAATGCCTTATTTGCCAGCGAATTAAGAAATTTTTTTACTGCTTTGTCTTAGGGGGCATCAGACATTGAGCGGCTTTTACAGGCTGATGCAGTGCAAAACAACGCTTTATTGGTAATTTTATTTTAATAATTAGAGTGATTCTGATGAATCACTTTTAATCCAGTATTTTTCTGCTAATACCATTGCTACCCTGCATTGACAGCGAAGGAAATGTTACAAAATGCAGGAGAAAATCCATGTCTGATAAGACGGCTGAGGCCGCGTTTCTGGTGGCAGCAGAGCGGGGAGACGGCGAGGGGCTGATCGACGGCCTGCAACAAAAGGTGGATGTGAATCACCGCAATCACCAGGGGCGCAGCGCCATTATTCTCGCCAGCCTGAATAAACATTACCATTGTGTCAGCTTATTGATCGGTGCCGGTGCCGACATCAATCAACAGGATCAGACCTGTTTAAATCCCTTTCTGATTAGCTGCCTTAACAACGACGTAACCTTGTTCCGCATGCTGCTGCCTGCTTCACCCGACCTGACGCGACTGACGCGCTTTGGTGGGGTTGGCCTGACGCCTGCCTGCGAGAAAGGCCATGTGGAGATGGTGGATGCGTTACTCAGCGACACGGCGATCAACGTTAATCACACCAACTACCTCGGTTGGACGCCGCTGCTGGAGGCTATTGTGCTCAATGATGGTGGCGAGCGTCAGCAGCAGATTGTCAGGCTGCTGCTGAAACACGGGGCCGACCCGCAGCTGACTGATAAATATGGCAAAACCCCACTTTTTTTGGCGCAGGAGAAAGGTTTTCAGCAGATCGCCAGACTACTTATTGCCGCAGGTGGCTGATTAATAGCCAGCTTTTATTGTGTTTGTCCAGCCGCACCGCCTGGCAAAACAAGGCGCGGTGGCCGCGTGATTTCTGCCATTCATTTAAAGAGGAAACAAAAATGAAGGAGAATAAAAGCCGTCGTGAGTTTTTAAACCAGAGCGGGGCGCTTACGGCGGCCGCGTTGTTTGGCGGCGTAACATCGGCTGCGCAAGCGACGCTGCCCGACTGTGGCGAAAAAGGCATCACCACCCTTAATTGCACGCATTATTATCTGGACAACGTTTTACTGGAAACCGGCTTTGATTATCAGCATCAGCGGGTAGTGCATAGCCGTACCGAATTAAAAACGCTTGAAATTAACCAGGGTAAAATTGTTGCGCTACGGGTCAATAACCGTCACCCGGACGCCACCTTGCCGCATTACGATGCCGGCGGCAAACTGATGTTACCGGCGGCGCGTGATATGCATATCCATCTGGACAAGACTTTTTATGGCGGGCCGTGGCGCGCCCCTGACCGTCCTGCCGGAACGACGATTCAGGATATGATCCGGCTGGAACAAAAACTGCTGCCTGAGTTGCAACCCTATACGCAGCAGCGGGCCAGCAGGCTTATCGATCTGCTGCAGTCAAAAGGGACCACCTTTGCGCGCAGCCACTGTAATATTGACCCGGTATCTGGTCTGAAAAACCTGGAAAATCTGCTGGCGGTGCTGGCACGCCGCAAAGCGGATTTTACCGGCGAAGTTGTGGCATTCCCCCAGCACGGTCTGCTGCGATCGAAGGTGCAAGGGCTGATGCGTGAGGCAATGCAGCACGGCGCGGATTACGTTGGCGGCCTTGACCCGACTGATGTTGACGGTGCGATGGAAAAGTCGCTTGATAGCCTGTTTCAGATAGCCATCGACTATGGTAAAGGGGTGGATATTCATCTGCATGAAACCGGCCCGGCAGGCGTTGCGGCGCTCAATTACATGCTGGATACCGTAGAGCAAACCCCCGAACTGAAAGGCAAGCTGACAATCAGTCATGCCTTCGTACTCGCTACGATGCAAACCCGGCAGGTTGCTGAGCTGGCTGGTCGTATGGCGGCAAATCAGATCGGTGTTGTTTCAACGGTGCCCCCCGGCAGCCTGCATATGCCGTTAAAACAGCTGCACGATAGCGGGGTGGTGGTGATGACCGGAACCGACAGCGTTATCGATCACTGGTCGCCATTTGGTTCGGGTGACATGCTGGAGAAGGCCAATCTCTATGCTCAGCTTTATACCCACGCCAGCGAACTGACACTTTCCCGTGCCCTGTTTCTGGCAACCGGCGGCCGGCTGCCGCTCAATGACAAGGGCGAACAGGTCTGGCCAGAAGTACAGGATGAGGCCAGTTTTATGCTGGTGGATGCCTCATGTTCCGCCGAGGCGGTTGCCCGCATCTCGCCACGTAGTGCGACCTTTCATAAAGGGAATCTGGTGTGGGGGCGACTGTCTGCCTGACAGGCACCCTTAACCGGCGGGGATAACTTTGCTGCCCCGCCGGCTTTTTCCCCGCCAGATAGCCATTGCTTTTTTCACATGACCGGCTATTATCCCGCTGTGGTTTCCTCCTTTTTTCCCCTGCCTTTTTGTTAGCCTGCGCTTATTGATTTGATAACTGAAACGGATTAGATCCTGCTGACGCTTTTGGTTATTTTGTGGGTCAACGCAAAAATGGAGGAAACCTGATGTCTCTGATTAATACCAAAATTAAGCCTTTCAAAAACACCGCGTTTAAAGACGGCCAGTTTATTGAAGTCAGTGAGAAAGATGTTGAAGGACGCTGGAGCGTGTTTTTCTTCTATCCGGCTGACTTTACCTTCGTTTGTCCGACCGAACTGGGTGACGTTGCCGACCACTACGAAGAGTTCCAGAAGCTGGGCGTCGACATCTACTCGGTTTCCACCGATACCCATTTTACCCACAAAGCATGGCACAGCAGTTCTGACACCATTGGCAAAATTAAATACGCGATGATTGGCGACCCCACCGCCGCCCTGACCCGTAATTTTGACAACCTGCGTGAAGCAGAAGGTCTGGCCGACCGTGGCACCTTCATCGTTGATCCTCAGGGAATCATCCAGGCCATTGAAGTGACCGCAGAAGGTATTGGTCGTGACGCTGCCGATCTGTTACGCAAAGTGAAAGCAGCACAGTATGTTGCTTCTCACCCAGGCGAAGTCTGTCCGGCTAAGTGGAAAGAAGGGGATGCCACCCTGTCACCATCACTGGATCTGGTGGGTAAAATCTGATCCTCAGTATATAAGGGGCTGCGATCCTCGCATACTGCCGGATCTCAACCTGATATCTGTTAAATCGGGTGCCTGGCACCCGATTTTTTTCTGCCGGGAGGGAACATCATGCTCGACGCAAATATGAAAAATCAGCTTAAGGCTTACCTTGAGCGTTTAACCAAACCTGTTGAGTTGGTTGCAACACTGGATGACAGCGACAAGTCGGCAGAAATTCGTAGTTTACTGGCAGATATAGCCAGCCTTTCTGACAAAGTCAGCGTGACAGAACAGAACGATTTACCGGTGCGTAAACCCTCTTTTCTGATCACCAATCCCGGTTCACACCAGGGACCGCGTTTTGCCGGTTCGCCAATGGGCCACGAATTTACGTCTCTGGTGCTGGCAATGTTGCTCACCGGTGGTCATCCTTCGAAAGAGGCGGAGGCGCTGCTGGATCAGATTCGCGAACTTGACGTCGATCTGGCCTTTGAAACCTATTATTCACTTTCCTGCCATAACTGTCCGGACGTGGTACAGGCGCTGAATTTAATGGCTGTGCTCAACCCACGAATTTCCCATACCGCAATCGACGGTGCGATGTTCCAGAACGAGATTCAGGAACGTAACGTAATGGGAGTGCCCGCCGTTTTTCTTAACGGTAAAGAGTTTGGCCAGGGGCGTATGACGCTGACAGACATTATCAGCAAGGTTGACGTCAACGCCGACCAGCGTGCGGCAGAGGCGCTTAACCAGCGTGAAACCTACGATGTGCTGATTGTAGGAAGCGGCCCTTCGGGTGCGGCAGCGGCGATATATTCGGCGCGTAAAGGCATCCGTACCGGCCTGATGGGGGAGCGTTTCGGTGGTCAGGTGCTGGACACCGTGGATATTGAAAACTATATTTCGCTGCCGAAAACTGAAGGGGCAAAACTGGCCGCTGCGCTGAAGGTCCACGTGGATGATTATCAGGTTGATGTGATTGACAGCCAGAGCGCCACTAAGCTGACACCGGCAGATCGTGAAGGCGGTGTACATGAAGTGCATACTGCCAGCGGAGCGATACTGAAAGCGCGTACGGTGATCATTGCCACCGGAGCCCGCTGGCGTAATATGAATGTCCCCGGTGAGGAGCAGTACCGCACGCGCGGTGTCACTTATTGTCCGCACTGCGATGGCCCGTTGTTCAAAGGCAAAAGGGTTGCGGTGATTGGGGGAGGAAACTCCGGCGTAGAAGCGGCAATTGACCTCGCGGGTATTGTTGAACACGTGACGTTGCTGGAATTTGCCCCCGAAATGAAAGCCGATCAGGTGTTGCAGAATAAAGTTCGTAGCCTGAAAAACGTTGATATTGTGCTGAATGCGCAGACCACAGAAGTCAAAGGGGACGGTACCAAACTCACCGGGCTAGACTATGTTGATCGCCTCAGCAGCGAGACGCATCACCTTGAAGTGGCCGGTATTTTTGTACAAATAGGCCTGCTGCCTAATACCCACTGGCTGGAAGGTTCCGCCGTTGAACGTAACCGCATTGGTGAAGTGATTGTCGATGCCAAATGTGAAACCAGCGTGAAAGGTGTATTCGCTGCAGGTGACTGTACCACCGTGCCTTATAAACAGATAATTATTGCCAGCGGTGAAGGGGCGAAAGCGTCACTCAGCGCCTTTGATTATCTGATTCGTACGCCGCACGCCTGATAACCGTCGGTGAGAAAAGCGCCTTACGGGGCGCTTTTTTTTACTTTTACCGCTGACTGGCAACCTCCCCGGTCTGCTGGCTTAAGCGCAGTTTGATGCCCTGTGGACATTTGCTGACAGGGCTGACAGGTGTAGGTTTTCTGCCAGGTTCTGGCCATAAAAAAGCTGCTCCGGAGAGCAGCGAAAACGGACTTCACAAAGGTCAGTAAGGGTTATTTATATAGCTCAGCGGTCATATATACCCCATTGTTAAAACGGGCGCTGGTAATTTTATAACACTGAGCGCCTGCTTCCTTAGCTTTGCTAGCAATAATAGCTTCTGCGGCGTCCAGCGTACTTCCGCGAGCAGAAACGCTGGCGGCGTAGCTGGCAAAAGGGGCCAGCAGTAGCGCGGTGATGGCGGCGATAGATATTGTACGAATAGTTTTCATTTCTTTTTCCTCCATTTCATTGCTGCGGCAGCAGAAAAGCGCGTGCCGTCTATGGGGATAATGATAACTACAGTGACTATTAGTTCATTAACCAATAATGCGATGTTGATCACATTATTTTGGTGTTTACCATCTTGTTGCGGATTTTATGACTGGTTAATCGATTTTTATTTACAATTTTAATTGTATTATTATAACTAACTAGCATGTTATTCCGCATACAGGCTGGTGCCTGCCATTATCACTTAGCGAAGGCAATGTTGCGTAAGCAGTGATTAAATTTCAGTCTGTCATCAGTAAATAATCATTAAATTTCAATTCATTAAAAAAACCTTCCCTGGCAAAAACCCGTTATTACGTGATCTTAACCGACAAAATGCATAAAAACGTTTTTAATAAAAACGTTTTTATGCAAAGGTGAGGGTAAGTTAATCATACGTTAATTAGTTGTTGCTTCCGGCCGGGGCAGTGACTGAACAACGTCATCACCTATTACAACGGGAGTCATCATGAGCGCTGAACAATGCGAGCCGCAGGGCAGAACCGGGGCGCATATTGCCGCTGCCGCCCTCAAGCGCCACGGCGTGGAAGTTATTTTCGGACAGAGTATTCCGGCCGCTCTGTTTTTGGTCAAGCCGCAATACGGTATCCGTCAGGTGGGATACCGGGCGGAGAATGCCGGCAGTTATATGGCCGATGCCTATGCCCGTCTGTCGCATAAAGTTGGCGTGGTGACCGCGCAGAACGGCCCGGCAGCGACGCTGCTGGTGGCCGGTCTGGCGGAGTGTTACAAGGCATCGATTCCGGTTGTGGCTATTGTCCAGGACGTTCACCGCAAGATGGTCGATAAAAATGCCTTCCAGGAGCTGGACCACGCTGAACTGTTCAAAGGGGTGGCTAAGTGGACCCGTCGGGTCAGCGAGATTGACCGGCTGGAGGACTATATTGATATGGCTTTTACCGCGGCAGCCTCCGGGCGCGCCGGGCCGGCGGTGCTGGTGATTCCCATTGATCTGTTTAACGAAAGCGCAGGGCAAAGCGGACGCCAGCATCGTTGTTCTCTCGGTCACTTTCCGCTGGATCGCTGTATTGCCTCACCTGAGACCATTGCGCAGGCGGCCTCGCTGCTGGCGCGCGCGCGCGCGCCGCTGGTGATTGCTGGTGGCGGTGTGCATCTGTCGGATGCCAGCGCTGCGCTGGCTCGCTTGCAGGAAGGCGCCAGCCTGCCGGTTGCCACCACGGCAATGGGCAAGGGCGCGGTGGATGAAACGCATCCACTTTCTGTGGGGGTCGTCGGCTACTTTATGGGCGAGCGTGGACGTACCCGTCATTTACGCCAGCTGGTCAGTGATGCCGATGTGATCCTGATGATCGGGAATCGTACCAATCAGAATGGTACCGACAGCTGGACGCTTTACCCGCACAACGCCCGCTATATCCACCTGGATATTGATGGCCAGGAAGTTGGCCGCAATTATGACGCTCTGCGGCTGGTGGGTGATGCCCGTCTGACGCTGGAAGCGCTGAATGATGCCTTGCAACAACAGGATTTGACGCTGCGTCATCAGCAGCGGGCTGACCTGAGTCAGCGCATTGCTGCTGGTCATGAACGCTGGCAGGCCGAAGTCAGCCATACTCTGAATCTTGATGCATCGCCGCTGCGTCCGGAACGACTGATGCGCGATCTTGACACCCTGTTAACGCCGGAAACCATTGTGGTTGCTGACGCCAGCTATTCGTCGGTCTGGGTGGCTAACTACCTGACAGCGCGAGGGGTTGGCAGCCGCTTTGTTACGCCGCGCGGTCTGGCCGGGCTTGGCTGGGGCTTTCCTTACGCGCTGGGGGCAAAAATTGCCTGTCCGCAGGCGCCGGTGTTTGCGCTGGTCGGAGATGGTGGCTTTGCCCATGTCTGGTCCGAACTGGAAACGGCAAGGCGGATGGGCATTAACGTGGTGCTGGTGGTCCTCAATAATCAGATCCTTGGTTACGAAAAACATGCGGAAAAAGCCCTGTTTGGTGACTATTCCGATGCCTGCGATTTTCATGCCGTCGACCATGCGGCCGTGGCGCGTGCCTGTGGGTGCTCCGGTGTGCGTATTGATAAAGCGGCGGATTTCCTGCCGGCGCTGAAAGCAGCATTCAGTGCCGGCGTGACCACGGTGATTGACGTGATAACCGATGAACGCGCTTACCCGCCGGTGACGCTGTTTGATGATAAAGATGGCCTGAAATACTGATGAACGGAACAACATGATGAAAAAGATCCTTAACAGTCCGGAAGAGTATGCCGATCAGGCATTGCAGGGGATGTGCCAGGCCTTTCCCCATCTTTATGCCCAGTCCGGCGAGTCGGGAAGGGTGATTACCCGAGCCATTCCGGCGAAGGATAAGCCGGGTATTGTCTCCGGCGGTGGCAGCGGGCATTTGCCCACCTTTGCCGGTTATGTTGGTCCGGGATTGCTGGATGCCTGCGCGGTGGGGAACGTCTTTGCCGGCCCGGCGGTGATGGACTGCATGGCGGCTATTCGTGCTGCCGATAACGGCAAGGGGGTGCTGTTGCTATTTGGCAATTACGGTGGCGATAAGATGAACTTTGCCATGGCGGCAGAAATGCTGGAGGCTGAGGGCATTCGCACGCGCACCGTGCTGGCCTGTGATGATGTCGGCAGCGCATCACGTGACGAACGCCTTAAGCGACGTGGTGTCGCCGGGTTGATCTATGCCTACAAGGTTGCCGGTGCCCGAGCCGAACAGCCAGGTGCCACACTTGACGACGTGGCAGAGATCGCCCGGCGTGCGCTGGATAATACCGTCACCCTTGGCGTGGCGTTATCCCCTTGTACCGTGCCGGAAGCCGGCAAACCCACGTTCACCCTTGCCGATAATGAGATGGAAATTGGGATGGGAATCCACGGTGAACCCGGTATTCGTCGCGGGCCGCTGCTGACGGCGGATACCCTCGCCGATGAGATGTTAACTACCCTATGTGAAGACAGCGCGCTGGAAGCAGGCGATCGGGTTGCGGTGATGGTCAACTCACTTGGTGCTACGCCGCTGGAAGAGTTGTTTATTCTGTGGCGCCGGATACAAAGTGCGCTGCGCACAAGAAATATCAGCTGGCTGCCGCCGCAGATTGGTCGTTACGCCACTTCGATGGAGATGGCGGGAGCCTCGCTGACGCTAATGAAACTGGACGATGAGCTGGCGTCGCTGCTGGCGACGCCGGTGGTTTCCCCCTAGTGGAGTAGTAGCCAATGAAACTTGATGCCCGACAGCTGAGCGCCGCTTTGCTGCGCTGCTGCGAAAAAATTCACCACTCGGCGGCCGAACTGAATGCGCTGGACGGTCAGCTGGGGGACGGCGATCTCGGTGCAACCCTGGAAAAATGCGCCCGCCTGACCCAGCAAGCGTTGACGCCGGTGCCGTCCGATATTGCAGCGGTATTTCAGGCCGCCTCAATGGCCTGCGTACGGGCATCAGGCTCCAGCTTTGGCACCCTGCTTGGCGTTGCACTGTTAACCGCTGCAAAGCAGAGTGCCGGTAAACAGACGCTGGATGCGCAGGCGATCCCCGCGCTGCTGCAAGCGGTGCTGACGGCCCTGATGGCCCGCGGGGGCGCCGCGCCCGGCGATAAAACCGTTCTTGATGCGATTGAGGCACTGCATCAGGCACTGGTCAGCCAGCCGGAGGAAAACTGGCGTCAGGCCGCCCCCGAGGCGGTGGCACAGGCACTGGCGACATTCCGTCAGCGGCCGAATAAAATCGGGCGGGCGCGGATGTTTGCCGAACGCTCCGTGGGTCTTGATGACCCCGGCATGGTGGCCTTTGCTCACCTGGTTGATGCCGCGCTCGGAAAGGCCAGCCAATTACAGGAGGCACGCTGATGTCAGGATCGCTGGAAGGACTAAAAGTACTCGACTTATCGCGCTTTATTGCCGGGCCGATGTGCGCTATGCAGCTGGCCGATATGGGCGCTGACGTGGTGAAGGTTGAACGAAAAGGTAAGGGCGAAGATACCCGGCAAAACCAACCGCAGCTTAACGATCAGAGCCTGTATTTTTTGTCGTTTAATCGCAATAAACGCAGTCTTGAACTTGACTTTCGTGCTGAAGAAGGCCAGCGGCAGCTACGGCAACTGATTGCGAAAGCTGACGTGCTGATTGAAAACTTTCGCCCCGGCACCATGGAAAAAATGGGGTGTGGCTGGGAAACGCTGCATCAGCTCAATCCACGTTTGATTATGGTCCGTATCTCCGGTTTTGGTCAGGAGGGGCCTCTTGCCCAGCGTCCGTGCTTTGATGCTATCGCCCAGGCCATGAGTGGGATCATGAGTATCACCGGGCAGCCGGACGGTCCTCCCACAATGGCTGGTACCTTTATGGTTGATTATGCCTCGGCCTTGTATGCCACTATCGGTACGCTGGGGGCGCTGAATGTACGTCATGCCACTGGTCGTGGCCAGCTGGTGGAAGCTTCTTTACTGGAAAGTGCTATTAGCATGTTGATTTCGGCTATTCCGGAACAGGCGCAGCTTGGACGAACCATGCCGCGTGTCGGTAATCTTGACCGCTATTCGGCACCAGTAAATTGCTATCAGACTGCCGATGACCGCTGGGTCTATCTTTCGGCCGGTACCGATGCGCTGTTTCAGCGTCTTATTGCCGCCATGGGGCGTCAGGATCTGCTGGAGGACGCACGTTTTAATCACTATCACGCCCGTCTTAGCAACAACAGTGCTATTGACAGCGTGGTTGCCGGATGGGTGGCGCGGCTCAACGCCGATGATGTGGTCAGTCTGATGGATAAGGCGGGCGTGCCTTGTTCTGCAGTGGCCAGCGTGGCCGATGTGCTGACAAATCCGCAGCTGAAGGCGCGTCATCAGCTGGTGAATATTGACCACCCGACCGCCGGAACTTATACCACACACGGCGTAACCGTCCGGCTCTCTGATACCCCCGGTTCGATTCGTCGTCCACCGCCGGTACTGGGCGCCCATACCGAAGAAGTGCTGGCGGAATGGTGCGGTATTCAGGCGCATTCTCAGACACCGTAAAAGGAGCGCAGCATGGCCCGCATTAATCCTGAATTACGTGAACCCACTTTCGAAAATGTGGTGGTTGGTGAGCCGATTGGTCCCCTGACTGTTACCGTGGATGAAGCTTACCGGCGTCGCGCCTGCTTTGCGCTCGATGACTTCAGTCACGCCTATATGGGGGAGCAGGCGCCCTGGGTGCCTGCTGCGATGCTGGGGCGCGATCTGGTGGCGTTATTTTGCAGCGTTTACGATCCCAGTCGTACCGTTGGCCTGCATCAAAAGGAAGAGATCTGGTTTATTAATCCGGTACCTGTAAACGCACGTATTCACTATAGCGGCCGCTATACCGACAAATATATGAAGCGTGGTAAGGGCTATACGGTTTTTGACAGCGAAGCGCGTGATGCCGATAAGGGGACGCCTTATGTGCGCCAGATAAGCACCGAGATTATGCGCATCCCCGATGGCATACAGCTTGGTAGCGGCGGCGCGGCAAAAAGTGCGCAGGGGGATCATATCGATCCGCAATGGCCGGTCGATATGACACCGTTACACCATGCCACGGCTGATATGGTCGCAGGTACGCCGGTGGCACCGCTGGTCAAGCACCCTGAACAGGGGCAGATGACGGTTTTTTCCGGCGGTAACAGCCAGTGGTACAACATCCATACCGATATTGAGGTGGCGCTTAACGCCGGTTTTCGTGACACCCTGGCACAGGGAATGATGGAAACCTGCTGGATTGCCGAGATGCTGGCGCGCTTTATCGGGCCGGGCTGGCATAGCTCTGGCTGGATCAAAATGGCTTATATCCGACCGGTATACCGGGGAGATCATATCACCTGCCGGGCGCTGGTTGAATCAGTGCAGGGTGAGACGGTGACTTTTCATGTCTGGGCGGAGAACCAGCATGGTGAACGTACGGCCATTGGCTGGGCTCGCGGCAGACGACAACCCTAAACCAGAATCCGCTCGCTGCCGCGTGTCCCAGGCGGCGGCTGGCGTGTACCCGGCCGGTTTCCGGCTGTTGCAGTTTTTCATCTTACTTTTACTACAACCCAGCAGGGGGCGGGAGACCGCACACCCTGGACTTACCCTACAAGCTCACTCCTGAGGGAGGTTATATGAATCAGATTGCAACCCCGGCTGACAGCGAAAAAGTCGATAAGAAACAGCTGAGCAGCGTCGCTTTTGCCAGCCTGATTGGCACTTTTATTGAGTTTTATGACTATTTTATCTACGGCGCGGCTGCCGCCCTGGTTTTTCCTCATCTGTTTTTTACTGAACTGACGCCGACGGTGGCGACGATTGTGTCGTTTGCTACCCTCGGCGTAGCTTTCGTCACCCGACCGATTGGCGCCATTATTTTTGGTCACTATGGTGATACCGTTGGCCGCAAGGCGATGCTTATCGCCTCGGTAAGTATTATGGGGATTGCCACCGTGGTAATTGGCTTGCTGCCGACCTATGAAACCATCGGTCTGGCTGCCCCGATATTACTGATTATTATCCGCCTGATTCAGGGACTGGCCGTCGGCGGAGAGTGGGGCGGTGCAACAACAATGATGATTGAGTACGCGCCGAAAAATAAACGGGGTTTTTACGGCACCTTTGTTCAGTTAGGTAACGTACTTGGCGTGCTTTGCGCTACCGGCTCTTTCGCGCTGGCTTCGGCATTGCCTGAAGCGATCTTTCTCGACTGGGGCTGGCGTATTCCTTTTCTTGCCAGCATTATCCTGATGTTGATTGGCATCTTTATTCGCATGAAGATCCAGGAGCCGCCTCTGTTTAAAAAGATGCTGGCCGAGCGTGAAAAAACCAGTCTGCCGATTGTGCAGGTGTTTAAAAAGTTTCCCCGGCAGATATTCCTCGCCGCCGGTTTGCGCATCAGTGAAAGCGTGGTGGGCTATCTGATTATCAGCTATGTTCTGCAATACACCACCTCTAAATTTAATATGCCAAGCAGTGCGGTACTGACGGGTGTGATGGTGGCGGCCGCCAGCGGGCTGATTACCTTCCCACTATGGGGTATGTTGTCTGACAAAATTGGCCGTCGTGCGGTTTTCCTGATAGGTGCCTTTGGCTCCTGTCTGTTGGCTTATCCGTTCTACTGGCTGGTGGAGAGTGGCACCCTGTGGGGGGTCTACCTGGCGCTGATCCTCGGCTACAGTTTTGTCATTGGTTCAATGTATAGCATTGAACCCTGTTACCTGTCGGAAATGTTCAGTACCGAGGTGCGTTATACCGGCGTGTCGGTCGGCTCACAGCTGGCCGGCGTCTTTGGCGGCTTTACACCGATGGTGGCGACAGCACTGGTGGCCTGGGCGGGCGGTGGCTTCTGGCCGATTACCTGGATGATCATTATTTCTGGCGCGGTGACCGGCTTCTGCGCGCTGGCGACCGGTGAAACCATGCATCGCGATCTTAACGACGATATGCTGGGGTCAGCGGCGAAAAGTAGCAATAATGAAGCGATTCTGGCAAAAAGTCGTTAACTATCATCGGGGAGGCTCAGGCTTCCCCGATGTGTTTCAGCCCACACTCCGTCTAAAAACGTTTTTTTCATCACTAATGCTTGTGTAATAATCCGTTCATTCTCACTACTCATTATCTTCAGCAGGTGCCACTGAATGACCAGAAAACCCCCGCAAAGCAAGCACAGCGCTGGCGGCAAAGTTTCTATTTTCGACGTGGCGCGTGAGGCCGGCGTGGCGGTTTCAACGGTATCCAATGCGCTGACCGGTAAAACGATTGTGAAAGCTTCCACCCGTGAACGGGTACAGGCGGCGGCGGATAAGCTGGGTTACCGGGTGTCAGTGGTGGCCCGGTCGCTACGGATGCAGCGTACCTTTACTTTGGGGGTGCTGCTGGCCGATGTCGCTAACCCCTCTTCGCCTGATTTTCTGCGCGGCATTGAAGATATCGCTGACAGCGAGCAGTGCAGCCTGCTGGTGTGTAACACCGACGGCCAGCTGGACAAGCAGCTGGCGCAAATGCGCGTGCTGCTTGACCGGCGCGTTGATGGCCTGGTGTTACTGTCGCAACACTGTGAACAGCCTGAAGTGCGCGCACTGCTCAACGGTGATACACCCTATGTCATGATTCAGCGACGTTCTCTTAGTCATGATGATAATTACGTGGGCGCGAATAACGAAGAAGGGATTGGCGCGGCGGTGAAACATCTGGTGGCGCTGGGGCATCGTCGTATCGGGCTGATTCGAGGGCCGCGAGACTCCTCAACCGCTGACGAGCGCTATGCTGCCTATTTGCACGGGTTACAGCTGCACCGCTTACCGCGAGTGGCGCAATACGTGGTGCAGGGGGATTATCAGGTGAACGGCGGATATCAGGCGGCAAAACAATTTTTTGCTATGCCATCGCCGCCCACCGCCATTCTGGCGGCCAATGATATGAGCGCCATTGGCGTGATGAATGCCGCTCATGAAATGGGGCTGCGTATTCCTGAGGATTTCTCGTTGATTGGTCTGGATGATATTGAAATGGCTTCTTTTTCGCCGATTAATCTTACCACTATAGCTTTGCAACGGCGCGAAATGGGCGCCGCCGCCACCGATTTGGTGATGAAAATGATTCGCCAGAAAGGGTCGCTAAAAGCGAAAAAGAAAATTTTTCCAATGAAACTGATTGTGCGAGGTTCAACCGGGCGCGTCAGGGAAGACTGACGCGCCGCAGGTTCAGCTGCCGGCATGGAGCTGATAAAGCGTCCCTTTTGGATCAATGACTTCCCGAATCAGCTGTACTTCCTTTAAGGTTGGCACCGGCGTGAAAGCGGGTTCACCTTCAATCTCCGGTTGAAAACTCATCGCGGCCAGCACGCCTGACAGGGTTTCGCCGGGATGCAGGGAGCGTAAGCGCATGCGTTTTGACCGTGGGTGAAAGTCGAAAATGGCTTTGTTGGTGACACACAGGGCCGGCCCTGGTCCCGGCAACCCGAGGCGGGAACGGCTGTCGCCACCGTCGAGATAGCCGACGCTGGTAATAAAATCTACTTTGGGCACAAAGCTGCGCCGGCTAAGGTCGGTGACAATAATCGGCCGCTTAATAAACGCCAGGTGTTCGGTTTGGGCCAGACAGCCAACCAGACGGGTTTCAGGCGGCTGACTGCCGCCAATTTCGGTAATGTTCAGATTGCCGTACTGATCCACCTGGGGTGCTGATTCAAAGGAAACATCAAAGCGTCCGCGGGTTACCATATCAATTTTGTAGCCGACATCGGCCGGTGAGGCGGCAGCGGGCCAGCGGGTGTAGGCGTCCTGACATAGCGCATCGGGAATATTATCCAGCGCCGGTGTCAGCAGATTGCCCCAGTAAATAGAAAAACCCGGCGCATGACTTAACTGTGCCAGACGGGCGGCGGCAATCGGAATACCCACGGCTAAAGTAAACGCGCGGGCAGCGGTACCAAGACCGACAAAACCCAGCTGATCATCAGCCAGCTCGCGGGCGATAGCGCAAATCATCAGCTCTTCTGTGGTGTAATGTGGCGTATTCATTTTAAAACTCCCGGGTGACGTCGAAGCGTTTCAGGGCTGAAATCGATCCGACTTTTTCCACATAATCCGCGCGCTGTGGACAGCTGAACACATACTCTTCAGCCAGGCCTGCGCCCCCTGAGGGGTGGCGGAGGCGGCCAGCCAGCCTTTGAGTGCGGCTTCATCTTCATCATAAAAACCGTCGGTGGCGGTAGGATGGGCGGCATAGGGCACTTCAATCAGTGCCTCCACCAGGGTATGGGGGATATAGGTCAGCGCCGGCCGCTGTTGCACCTGCTGGTGGGGAATAATTTTCTCAACGGTAACAATCAGTCGCGTTGAGGCGGAGGCCATCATCTGGTCAATATCATCACTGTCGCGCACCACCGGCCACTGTACGTTGCCGTACTCATCGGCGGCATAACCGTGCAATAAGGTGAAGTCGGTGGCGGCGGCTTTCAGCGCCAGCAAGGGCCGGCCGCTGAACGGACAACTTAACGGCTTAATCTCATCAGGGCTTTTATCCACCATACCGGTACCGAGCAGGGCTGTAGAAGGCAAAAATGGTAACCCCATCGCCGCTGCGCGGAAGCGGGCGACGAAGGCCAATTCGGAATAGTCATGGGTTTCAATGCGGCCACTCTGTACCGCGCGCCGAAAGTTTGGTGCCAGGCCGTGGCGGAAAAAACCGGCGTAAATACCTTCCCAACGGCGAATGGCATCGCTGGCGGCCAGCATGTCACTGGCCAGCGTGGTCGCCCAGGTCAGCAGCGTCAGATCGCGCTTGCGCTGGCGAATCAGCTCATGGACCAGCGCCATTGGCTGGCGCCGTAACAGTGAGCCACCGAGGGCAATACTGGCACCATCAGGAATGCGTGCCACAGCATCCTGCAGGCGGGTTAGTTTGCATTTCATGGTGTTATACCTCTTCAGTATGGGGGATCAGCGCACCGTGGGGATTTACCACCCGGCGCAGCAGCGACAGTTCTTCAGCGTCTGGCCACGGGGTCACCGCTACCTCCTCGTTTGTAATGGCAAAACCGGTGTGGTCACGGACCTGCTGCAGGGTAACCCCCGGATGTATTGAGTGCAGTTGCGCATTGCCCTGCTGGCGATCGAAGGAGAAGATGGCCAGCGGGGTGACGATCCACTGTGGTCCACCCCGCTCTAATCCAAGGGCGTAGCGGCCGGCTTGTCCGCCAGGCCAGCCGACGCCGGAGATATAATCGACTTTTTCCACCAGAGTGCGCCGGTCGTGGCGCGGCATCATCAGATACTCGCGACCAAAACAGGTCAGATGTTCCGGGAGCAGAATCGAGCCTACCAGCCGCACCTCAGGCTGCTGAAAGGCACCGATGCAGGTACTGTTGATATTTCCCTGACGATCAACCTGTACTCCGGAGCCAAAGCCAAAATCAACCTCTCCACGGCGAACGGCATAGTGACCAGGATAGGCCTGCATTTGTGCTTCGCAAGGTAGCTGCTGTAAGTGGTTATCAAACTCGGCACTGGGCAGGACACGCAGCTGGCTGAGGTACGGATTAATACACCAGCCGGCCAGCAGAATTGTCAGATCCGGCGCATGGGTATGACGGGCAAATGACATGGCGGCCAGCGGAATACCGGTGATATAACGCGCGGCCATGCTGCCGGTCGCCAGACCGGTAAAACCGACCTCGCCGTTACGCATTTGCTTAGCCAGCAAAATGGCGATCAGTTCTTCGCGGCTGCAGACGGCGGCTTTCATTGTGGGATCTCCGTATGACGCAGGGCCATCAGGTGGCTAACGCCAAGCTGTTGCAGATAAGCCTGATGATCTGGCAGCTGGCTGATATGGTGCGTGAGCCAGATGGCGAATTGTTGGGGTGAGGCGCTGGCGCTAACATAGTCGTTAAAAAAGGCGTCATCACAATCGTACAGGCCGGGCATAGAAGTGGGATGGGCACCGAACGGGGCTTCCACAATATGGCTGGTGCGGAAAGCCGGAATTTCCACCAGATGGGGCTGGCGCTGCAGCTCCCGGCTGCTCACGATCTTTTCCACGCTGACAATGACCCGATCGCAGCTGCGCGTAAGGGTAATATCGGCACTTTGTGGCAACATTTTGCGCTGATGAAAGGCGACGTTGCCAAATGCATCCCCCAGCGGGGCATGTACCAGCACCACGTCCGGACTGGCCGGCGGCACCGCCCATAACTGACGACCGCTTACCGGACAGGCAAAAGCCACAATATCAGGATTATGTGCGGTAATACCGCTACCACCGAGAAAAGTGCAGGGCCAGAAAGGCAAGCCTTCCTGGGAGGCACGGAAGCGGTCCCAGGCGATCAGTTCCGGATAGTCTGTGCTATGCAGGCTGCCTTGCTGCGCGGCACGGCGAAAATTACGCGCGAGGCCAAAACGTTCCAGTCCGACATAGGAGGTTTCGATGCGATCAACCACCCCGGCGCCAATCAGCAGGTCTGCTTCAATACCATTCACAATGCCGACCAGCGTCAGATGACGCTTGCGCTGGCGAACCAGTTCCGCTGTGAGTGCCATCGGGCGCTGATAAATCGCCAGTCCACCCAGTGCAATGCGTTCTCCGTCTGCCACGCTGCCAATGGCATCGGCCAGCGTGGTTACTTTTATCGTTCTCTTCATGTTGTCTGCAGATGACGCCGTGGTTAGATATGGGATCGATCCCACATGCAGCGAAAAAGAAGCGCCGCTATGATCGGCGCACCCAGTCCTGTTCAGGCTGTGCTGTTAACTTAACTGGCGACAGGAAATTTGTATGTGAGATCGATCCCAGTTTAATTTTTCCGCCGGTTAAGGTATAACCACGCTATCTGAATGAAAGGAGAGCGCTGATGAAATCATCTTCGCTACGGGCCGCCGCCAGAAGGGCGACCCTTGCGGATATTGCCCGTGAGCTGGGTATGTCCCGTTCCACGGTTGGCCGGGCACTGGCAGGTAACGGCTATGTCAGTCCGGAAAAAAAACAGCAAATTCTCTCTGTGGCCGAACGCCTTGGCTATCGGGCGTCTACCATTGCCAGAGCACTGCGTACCCAGCAATCAATGACGCTGGGGGTGCTGGTGGCGGATATCACCAACCCGCTGTTTCCGGCGATTGTGAAAGGCATTGATGAAGGCGTTAGCGCAGCAGGTTATACCCTGTTTCTCTGTAATACCGATGAAGATCCCCGGCGCCAGCAGACGCTGATTCGCTCGCTGCTTGACCGGCAGGTGGATGGGTTAATTATGCTGTCGCAAAGTCTGAGTGAGGCTTCGCGTGCTCTGCTGGTAAACGGTCCGCCCTGCGTTTTTGTTAACCGTATGCCCAGCGATTTTACTGCCGATTATATTGGCCCGGATAACCAGCAGGCGATTGATCTGCTGCTGGACCATCTCTATGCACTGGGCCACCGGCGTATTGCCTGTCTTACCGGACCGGCGCAGTCGTCGACGGTAGTTGAACGTAAAGCCGCATGGCAGGCGGGGATGGCCCGGCTGGGCTGCGCCGCCCCTGCCGATTATCTGATTGAAGGGGATTATCGTGGCAACAGTGCCCGCCATGCGGTGGCGGCGCTGTTACGCTGTCAGCCTCGCCCGACTGCGCTGCTGGCAGCAAATGACTTTGTGGCGCTTGCGGTAATAAATCAGCTGGCTGAGCAGGGCATTGCGGTTCCTGAGGATATTTCCGTCTGTGGATTTGATGATATTTTCGGCGGCCATTTTAGCGCGCTGGCCAGCTGGCAGCGCAAGGGACTGACAACGGTGGATCAGCCGAAGCGTTGCCTTGGGCAAATGGCGGCGCGGGCGATGCTGGCCCGGCTGCAACAGCCACAGGCCCCGATCTCACAGACGGTTCTGCCGGTGAGTTTACAGATAAGGGATAGCAGCGCGCCGCTGCCGGCCGTGCAGGCCCCCCCTGCGGTCAGCGATCGGTAAAACGCTGCAAGTCGTCGGGTGTTATTCCAGCAGGCTAATCCAGTTGGCGCCTTTATCCGTTGCGACCTGCTGTAACAGACTCAGTTTGCCGCTCTGTTGATCAATATGATAGAGCGACAGCTGTGGCGATTTTTTCCCTGAAGCAATCAGATATTTTCTACTGTTATTGATGGCGAAGCCGCGCGGTTTTCACGCTGCTGATTAACCGCAGGCTGGCGACTGAAAGCAGCGACAGTAAGGACGCAGGCAGCATTTTTTGTACATGACAGGGCCTTGCGTTGAATAATTTGCCTGATAATTATGTCGATTGAGCCGCAATGCGACGCGGTAATAACCCGGCAAATGTAAAGAAGGTGATGAGGCGCAGAAAGGTAGTGGGCGCAAATCGCCGGGGATGACCGGCGTACGCTGCAGTAAATCGTCTGTGCAGCGTCAGGCTCACCGATCGTGATGGTCGGCTTCGCCCTGTTTCCAGTAGGCCGTGATATCGGTATGGCTACGCTGACGGCCGTTTCGTAACAGGGTTTTGCGAATATTAATCACATCACGCTGTTCGCCGGCACCCCATACCCGGTCTACCGGATGACGTGCAAGATAGTCAAAGACGTGGCTGGCGAGGTCGTCTGTTCCGGTCTGTAACTGGCAAAGGTCCAGCCGGCAGCGGACGGCTGGAAGCGTCGCCCGGAATGGCGAACGCAGCAGCAGAATCAGATGCACGTGGGTCTGGTTATCCAGCTGTTCAACAATGGAGGCTATTGCTGGCAGGGCGGTTTCATCGCCAAACAGCAGCATGGTTTTCACGCCGTCAGGCTCAAAGCCATCACGGGGGCCGGCAATGCGGATTCTGTCACCACATCGTGCCAGCGGAAGCCAGCGCATTGCCGCGCCGTCTGCATGCCTGACGATATCGATTGTCAGGGTTTGGTTATGGCGGTCAATGGAGCGGATGGTATAGGCCCGTCCCGGACCTTCGGCTTGTACTGAGGCGGTGAAAAATACTTTTACCCAGGCAGCGGGTAATGCCCCGGCAAAATGCGCAATATTGTCACCACCAAGCACTAAGCGTGTGATTCCGTCATCAGGCTGGCTAATCTGCCTGATGGTCACTTCACGTAGCCGGCGCAGGGATTCTCTGTCCATATTGGCCAGCCGCTTATTCTGACAGCGAAAATTGTTTACCGGCGTGGGTCACGTCCTGCAGCGCACGTAACATCACATCCCGGGTCTGATTGAGATGATCGCTAAGGATAGTAATTGCCAGATCGGCATGATTATTCAGGATCGCCTGCAGCAGCTGGTTATGATCGGTATTGCGTTCTCCCTCTTCCGGTGCCACTGGTAGCAACACGCGCTGATAAATTGCAAACGCTTCGGTAAGCTGTTTGATCATCAGAAATAACCATTTACTGCCGCAGTTTTCCATCATGATCAAATTGAAATCTTCATGGCGCGCATGCCATTCCGGGTTCAGCCGGGTTGGGTTATCTGCCTGAGTCTGCGGCGTATGCACCAGCAGGTGGTTTGCGGCAACCAGCCGGGCCTGCCACTCAACGTTCTGAGACTCAATGGATTTGCGTAAGGCAATACTTTCAAAGCGAATGCGCTGAGCGGTCAGATCGATCAGGTCATCGGCATCGAGGCTGCGCACGCTAAAACCCTGCTGAGGTGCGACTTCCACCAGCAGTTCCCCGGCGAGTCGGCTCAGCGCTTCGCGTATGACATTCAGGCTGACATCGAAACGTTGTGCCAGTTCGGCAATTTTCAGTTTACTGCCTGGCAGCAGCTGCCCGGTAAGGATCAGTTCCCGGATGCGGGAATAGATCGTTTCGTTAAGGGATCGACCTTCCCTGAGCGCCTTCATGGGTTTCTCCGTTTTTGTATTGCGATTCATTTGGTTAGCCGTGTTCATTTCGCCGTGAGGGTGATCATAGCATAGGCGATGTTAAAAGGATATTCATACATTAAACTTATAATTAACAAAAAAATCCATTTTTATCTTTAAAAAAGGTTTTCACCAGGTATTATCGTTTCCATACGCCAGTCAGTTATTGGAGCCGGTATGTCCCATACACTAGAAAAATCGTCCTTTACCTTTGAAGGCATGCAGGTCGGGTATTATCACGGCGGGAAAGGTAAGCCGCTGATGATGATTCATGGTTCCGGACCCGGGGCATCCAGCCTGGGTAACTGGAGCCGGGTACTGGAACCGCTGAGCCAGCACTATCGTGTTTATGCAATGGACCTGATCGGTTTTGGTATCAGCGATCGTAACCGCCAGCAGCCTGCTTTTGACTTTGAGATGTGGGTACGCCAGGCCAGGGCGATGCTGGATCTGATTGATGCACCGCAAATAGGTGTGATTGGGCACTCGCTGTCGGCGGCGATTGCGCTGAAGCTGGCCTCTGCTGACCCGCGCATTTCAGCGGTGCTGACGACCGGGGCAATTGGTGCACCTTTTACGATTAATGAGGCAACCCAGCGGGTCTGGCGCTGTCCAACCGACCGCCAACAGCTGATTGCCACCCTGAGTACTTTAATTCACGATGCTTCCATTATTGATGACAGTTATATCCGCGCACGTGAGCCGGTAGTATTTGCCGCCGGCTATGCGGATTATTTCAATGGAATGTTTTCCGGTGATCAGCAGCAATATGTACAAAAAACAACGCTGAGTGATGACACCCTTAGCGCGATTAATTGTCCGGTATTAATGTTGCATGGCCGAAATGATATTCCGTTTCCGGCGAAAACTTCAGAAATACTGGCCGCAAAAATTAAATATGCAGATTTACAGATTCTTTGTGAATGTTCACATTCTGTGGCATTTGAACGAAGCGCCGCTTTTATTGCCGCCGCGAATCAGATTTTTATTTAATAATCTGTTGGCTAACTAAAGGAGGATAACGCACTGATAAAATAAATACTGGTTAATTCGCTATTTGCACACACGCCGAATTTTATTTTTAAACATCCTTTTACCAGGGGGGATGCGTCTGTCCCTGAGTTTTTAAAATGAGGAAACAATAATGAACGGGCTGTCTCTGTCTAAAAAGAAAACTGCATCTTTACGTTTAACCTGTTTTATTGCATCAGTGATGTTTTCTGCCTTAATCAGTTCACCGGCAAAATCTGCAGAGGACCGGCTGGTTGGATTAATTCCGCCACTCAAAGCTGATAAACCTTTTAAGCTTGCGGTGACGGTGGTGCATCTTAATGATGATTTTTATAAAGGCATTATTTACGGCATCACTGACGAAGCAAAACGTACCGGCGTGAATGTGGTACAGGTGTCGGTTGCCGGGGCTTACGGTAACGTGCGCGAGCAGTTTGCCCAGCTGGAAGCCTTCAAAAGTATCGGTGCCGACGTTGCGGTGCTGGCACCGGCCGCTTTTAACGGCTTTGACCCCATTATCAAATCACTGAAAGCCGGGGGAATGAAGGTGGCTTCGGTTGGTATTCCGGTCAACAGTAAAAATATCGATTTCGGGGTGCTGCAGGATGACAGCTACATCGGCAAGCTGATGGCGGATGCGGTTTGTAAGGCCGCGGCGAAACCGAAAAAAGTGGCCATGATCCCCGGTCCGGCTGGTGCCGAATGGGTGCGTCTGCGCTATGAAGGCTTCAAAGCTGAAGCACAAAAATGTGCCACGCCGATAGCGGTTATTGATTCGGCGTTCGGCGGCGGAATTGAGTTGCAGGAAGGTCTGTCAAAAGCCTCTGACCTGATGCTGCGCAATCCTGACGTCAACTTTATTTATACTCCGCAGATTACCTTAGGTATGGGTGCGGTGCAGGCTATTCGCCAGCAACACCGCGAGGCTACCGTGGTCAGTTCTGCCATGGTTAAACGCGCCGTTCCCATGATTGAAGAAGGCAAAATGCTGGCAGTGGTTTCCGAACCTGGCATTCTGATGGGCCGGCTTATTGTTCAGTACGCGATCCGTGAGATGGAACACAAGCCACTGCCTAACCTGTTACCTGCCGGCAGTGATGGCCTGAGTTACGCACATTATAACGTGCCTAATAAGGTACTTGAGAAGGATAACGTCGCTACTCATCCCTTTGAAACCTATGAAATTGCACCGGCGGACTGGAAAGTTCCGGCGATGCAGTAAGCCTGTCAGAGGAGAGAAGCACATGCCTAACATACAGCCGGCCAGCAACACCGATTCACCGTTGCTGCGCATCAGCGGATTATCTAAACGATTTGGTGCCACCCAGGCGCTAAATAATGTCTCGCTACAGTTTGCTGCCGGTGAAGTGCACTGTGTGCTGGGTGAGAACGGCGCCGGAAAATCGACTATTGGCAAAATTGTTAGCGGACTCTATCCGGCGGATGAAGGCAGCATCTGGTATGACGAACAGCCGGTGGCTTTTAGCAGTTCGCGGGAGGCGCGTCATGCAGGCATCGTCATGGTGTATCAGGAGCTGTCGCTGGCGCCCGATCTTTCCGTCCGGGCCAATTTGTGGCTGGGTGCAGAACAAGGAAAAACGCTTCTCTCCCTGACCCGCAAAGCGCATGAAACCGTGCGCGTGCGGGAAGTCCTGGCGCAGCTTGGTCTGGCCGACATTGATATGGAAAGCGCGGTTGGCAGTCTGCCGGTGGCGGTTCAGCAGCTGATAGAAATTGGTAAATCGCTGATGTCACAGCCGCGGCTGATTATTTTTGATGAACCAACTGCCATGCTGGGTGCGGTAGAAAAAGAAAATTTTTTCAACGTATTACGTCGTCTTCGTCAGTCGGGTATCGCCTCGGTGCTGGTTACGCATCATATCGATGATGTGCTGGCGGTGAGCGACAAAGTCACCATTATGCGCAACGGACAGGTGGTGGATGCGTTTGCCGTTAACCGCGATGTCACCGCTGAGGTCATTGTGGCGCGCTTAACCGGTAAAGCCGCTGGCAGTCATCGTATTGAAAATCAGGGGAAACAGAAGTTTGCCCCACTGCTTGATTTTGAAAATCTGCCGGTTAGCGGCGGTGGTCATCGGGTATTTAGCGTCGGTAAAGGCGAGGTGGTCGGGATATACGGCGTGGTGGGTTGTGGTGGTGATACGCTGCTGCAAAATCTGGTGGGGTATATTGCCACACCGCGCAGTGCCTCAGTGCGCTTTCGTCTGGATGGCTATGAATGGCGGCCTAAAAGTGTTGTTGAGGCACTGAAAAAAGGCGTGGCCTGGCTGCCGGCCGGCCGGGCCAGTAACTGCGTCTATCCGACGCTGTCAATTGAAGAAAATCTGATGATGAGTCAGCTCGGTTCGCTCACGCTGGCCGGGTTTCTGCGTACCGGTCGGGTGGCGGCAAGCGCCGATCGGATTTTGCAGCGCTGTGGCGTTAAGTTTGCCGATAAGCGTGAACGGCTAACCAGCCTGAGCGGCGGTAATCAGCAAAAAGTACTGCTGGCCAGGGCAATGGCCAGTGCCAGAAAACTGCTGGTGCTGGAGGAACCCACCGCCGGGGTGGATATTGACGCCAAATATAAAATTCATCAGCGCATTCGTGCGCTGGCGGCGCAAGGCGTATCAGTGATGCTGCTGTCGAGTGATTTAGCCGAAACAATGACGCTGTGTGACACCGTCTGGACCATGTTTCACGGCAGCATTGTTAACACCTATTGCGCCCCGGACGAACACGATAAGGCGTCCATTATTGCCGACGTAGTGGGTCAGAATAGCGTCGGCGCCGAAAACCATGAATTAAACGATATGCACAAGCGGGAGTGGGTGTTATGAACACAAGCCGGGATGTGGGCCTGATGGCGTCAGAAAAAAATACCAGGAGAAAGGTGTTCTCCCTCTCTGACTGGATGTTGCCGCTGCTGGTGGTTGTGGTTGCTGTGGTGACTGGCATTATTCAGCCGCGTTTTTTATCGGTCAGTAACGGTATCAATCTTGCCTGCCAGCTTGCGCCATTACTGATTATTTCACTGGGCCAGGCGGTGGCCGTGATTCGTGGTGGCCTCGATCTTTCCCTCTCTTCTGCGATGTCGCTGGCCGGGGTGGCGGGGGTGATGGTGATGAATCAGTTTGGTGTCAGCGCCGGGCTGGTCACCATGTTATTAACCGGAACCCTTACCGGCGCGGTGTCTGGCATGCTGATTTCCTTTTTCAACACCTCGCCGCTGGTGATTACGCTGGGAATGCTGTCGGTTGCCCAGGCGTTTGCGCTGATCCTTTCCGGCGGCGTACCTATTTATGATGTGCCCGCTGCCTATATTGATGCGGTGGGTTACGGCACGTTGCTCGGGCTGCCGGTGATGGTATGGATTGCCTTTGCCCTGACGGCAGTGATTGGCCTGCTGCTGAAATTTACTCTGTTCGGGCGCTATGTCTATGCCATGGGTTCTAACGTTTCGGCTGCTTCAAAATCAGGGATCAACGTACGTTTTAATACCGTACTGGTCTATATGGTGAGCGGTTTTTGCGCCGGCACTGGCGCCATTGTTCTCACGGCCTGGACCAGTTCTGCACAGCCGATTGCGGCAGCAAATATGACCCTGCAATCGCTGGCCGCCGTGGTGCTTGGCGGCGTGGCCCTGACCGGGGGGGCCGGTGATTTGCGTCAGGTGATTACCGGTGTGGTGGTGCTGACACTGCTTTCTAACGTGATGAACATGGTGGGCGTATCGGCTTATTACCAGACGCTGGCTGTCGGCGTGGTGATTATTCTGGCGGTGATTCTCGATCGCTTCCGCCGGCGGGAGTCGCACTGATATCTCCGTTAATACCCATCAGAAAAAGCGTTTATTAACAATGAAATAATTAATCCTGTTAAATGGAGTGTGGTTATGTCTGCAAATGTTCAATACATCAATCCGGAAAATGGCAGCCCTGCGCAAGGACTCTATTCCAATCTGACCAGAGTGCGCAGTGGTGACCTCTATTATATTTCTGGCCAGCTGGCGGTAGGCAGTGACGGCAGCGTGGTTGGTAAAGGGGATTTTGATGCGCAGTTTGCTCAGGTATTTAAAAACCTCGGTGATGTGCTTGAGGCGGTCGGCTGCGATTTTAACGATGTGGTGAAATTTAATACTTATCTGGTGGCTTCCCAGCATATCGATAATTTTATGAAAAATCGTCAGGCGCTTTTTCCGCAGCTGTTTGCTTCTTCAGATTACGCCCCCAACACCCTGCTGGTGGTGAATCGACTGGTCAAAGAAGATTTTCTTATTGAAGTCGAAGCCGTGGCGCGCGCGCGCGACTAATTACCGTTTTCAGGAAAGGATTGATTATGAAGTTGGTTAGTTATTATTACCAGGATAACACACATATTGGCGTCATTGATCATGACGGAAATATCATTGATGTCACGGAGATTGCGCAGACCAATGATATGAACCTGCTGATTGATCGCTTCGCCGAGCTGAAAGGTCGTCTTACCGACTGTTGCGAAGGTGCCAATCGGGCCGCGTTATCACCGCAGAAGGTCCGCCTGCTGGCGCCGATCCCAATGACCCGGCGTAATATTTTTTGCGTCGGTAAAAATTATTATGCTCATGCACAAGAGTTTGCCAGCAGTGGCTATGATTCCAGCGCAGCGGCCGGCAATGTGCCGGCACATCCGATTATTTTCAGTAAGCCAGCGACCTCGATCAGTGGTCCGGACGATGCCATTGACAGCCGTCTTGATCCGCATAATTCGCTGGATTATGAAGCTGAACTGGCGGTAGTGCTGGGAAAAAGAGGGCGGGTGACTGACCAGGACGACCCGCTGTCATACATTTTTGGTTATACGCTGATAAACGATCTGACTTCGCGTTTTTTGCAAAAGCAGCATAGCCAGTGGTTGCTGGGAAAAGGCATTGACGGCTTTTGTCCTATGGGGCCGGTTCTGGTTACTGCCGATGAGTTTGGCGAGCCTGGCCGTCAGGAAATTCGTTGTACGGTGAATGGCGAATTGCGTCAGCAGGCGCAAATAGCCGATCTGATTTTTACTATTCCCACATTAATTAAGACCATTGGTCAGAACATTACTTTACTACCTGGTGATGTGATTGCTACCGGCACACCGGCAGGCGTCGGCCTCGGTTTTACACCACCTCGTTATCTGAAAAAAGGCGATAAGGTAGTGGTTTCAATGAATGAAATTGGTCAGCTGGTCAACACCATTATTTAATATAAACAGGATGAGATTATTATGGCTAAGATTGTTAGTGCAATCAGTATGTCTCACGTGCCTGGCGCGTTAGGTTGGGCCGATGCACCTTCAGCAGAACAACGTCAGCGGCTGGCAGAAATACATGGAAAATTAAAGAAGTGTATTGATGATACCAAGCCTAATTTAATTATTGCCTTTTTAGATGATCACTTTGAAAATAATTTTCGTAATATGATGCCAACCCTGGCCGTCCCGGTTAGTGATGCCAATATTGGTCCGGCAAAATATATGATGGAAGCGCTGAAGTTTGACCGCCAGCATAGTATTGCCAGTAATGCTGATATTGCCAGAATGCTTCATGAGAAGTTAATTCATGGTGGTTTTGAAGCCGCCCGGATGGGGCCGATTGAATACGGCAATAACCTGATGATGCCGTTAGTATTTATTAACCCGCAATTCAATATTCCGGTGGTGCCGATATATATCAATGTTTTTTCACCGCCGTTAATGCCTTATTCCCGCGCCTATGACCTGGGGTTAAAAGTGCGTGAAATTATTGAACAGCTGCCCGACGACTATCGCGTTCATTTTCTTGCGACCGGGGGACTTTCCCACTGGCCACCGGTGTGGACTGAAGGCGCCCCGGAGGATGATGAGCTGCTGCAGCGCATGAAGGTGTATCAGACGATTGGCAAAGATGCCCTGATTAACGACCCGTCGCTTTATACCGATTTTGCGCAGTATGAAATTGAGATGATGAGCCGAATGGAGTGGCCGCTGGGTAATAGCCACCCGCTGGTTAACGAAGAGTGGGATCGCGAAATGCTGGCCCGTTTTGAAGCCGGTGACGTTGAGTATATGCGCGCGCTGACTTATGACGAAGTGGAGGAGCGTGGCGGGCATGGCGGCCATGAAGTGCTTAACTGGGTCGCACTGATGGGGGCGATGAAGGGGGCGCGTCCGGATTATGTCGCTTATGAGTCGGTACCTGAATGGATAACCGGAATGAGTTATTTAGCCTATCCCGGCCAGTCGTAAGAGGACAAAATTATGGCACGTATAGCAGTTGTTGGTGCAGGAATGGGCGGTCTGGCCTTTGCCGCTGCAATGAGAAATAGCCGGCACGAGGTGACGGTTTATGAACAGGCCAGCGAACTGGTTGAGCTTGGCGCCGGCATTTCGTTATGGGCGAACGGTACGCGCTTGTTTGACGAGATGGGGATTGCGGACGCGATGGCGGAACAATCCTGCGAGACCGAAGTGGCTTTCTTTCGTAATGAAGATGGCAGTGTCGCCGGATCGCAGCTGCTGGCACGTGAAAACTGGTACCGTAATGCCTATGGCTATCCTTACTATGGTGCTTTTCGTACCCATTTGCAGTCTGCTTTGCTGGAGGTGGTTGGACGCGAGAGAATTCAGCTGGGCAAACAGCTGGCCGGGCTGGATGAGTCGGTAGATGAGATAACGCTGCGCTGGGCCGACGGAAGCAGTAACCGTGCCGATCTGGTGGTGGGGGCCGATGGTATTCGCTCAGTGGTGCGTCAGTATGTCAGTCCGCAAGCTGCACCGGTTTTTACCGGCAATAGCGCGTTTCGCGGGCTGGCGAAAACCGCAGAACTCGACAAGCTACCGGAACCGCGTTCTTTCACTGACTGGATGGGCGACGGGATGCACGTGCTGAATTTTCCGGTGGGTAAGAACTTTGAATATCAGACCATTGTGGTGTTTATGGATGGTCCGGAAAAGTGGCAGCATGAAGCATGGCGAGTTCCGGCTGACGCGGAAAGCATCAGAGCGAAATTTCACGGCTGGCATCCGGCAGTGGCTCAGCTGCTGCAGCACGTCAACCTTGCTGAACGCTGGGGCATGTTCCAGGTCAGTCCGATGCAGTCATGGCATCGCGGGCGCGCGGTGCTGATTGGCGATGCGGCCCATGGCATGATGCCACATCATGGTCAGGGAGCGATCTCTTCTTTTGAAGATGCGGTGGCGCTGTGTCATGTTCTCAACGACAGCCGCATCAGCTCGATTGCTGAAGGGCTGGCTCGTTACCAGCAGGAGCGTAAAGCACGTGGCGAAAAAATCCAGCAGTCGTCACGCAGCCTGAATGATTGCCTGCATTTGCCGCCGGGACAGGCTCGCACCGAACGTAACGCCGTGCTCAATAGTCTTGACCGGCATTTTTCCTGGTTGCACAGCTACAAGCTGGGTGTGTAAGCGCATGACCGGCGGCTACTGTGTTATAGCAGCCGGTTACCGCAGTCAGTGATGGCTCAGCTTTGGTTATTGACCAGCTCAGTAAGAAGATCGTTGACGCCATCGCTCATTGCGCTAAAGCGGGTTAACGCGGAGCGGCTGACCACCACAAATACCCCAATATTGTATTCCGGCACCATGGCGATATAGGTGATGAAACCGCCCCCGCCACCGGTTTTTTCTATAATACCGGGCCGACCGTCGCGCGGCGCCATATATACCCAGGCCAGCCCCAGCGCATCGGCTTTGCCCGGCACATCCATGCCTTCCACTACCGACAACTGGTTACGTTTATAAATGAGTGTTTGTAGCCGGTCGACCTGTGGCGAGCGAGCATGCACATCAGAAGAGAGAAACTGCTGCATCCAGCGACCCATATCGTCCGGTGTCGAGTACACCCCGCCGCTGCCAATTGCCGCCAGGGTATTATCGCAAGGACTGGCGCCTTTTGCCGGGATCATCAGGCGGTCGCACTGCTCCGGTGAAGGGGTAAAGGTGGTGTCTTTCATACCGAGCGGACGGGTGATTTCATTTTTCAGCAGCACGGGATAAGGCTGGCCCGCGGCCCGGCTCAGGGCATCCGCCAGTAGATCAAAAGCCAGGTTTGAGTAGGCAGCACGTTCCCCCGGCGGCGTTTTCAGCCGGGCATGATTCAGCCAGCGCCAGCGCTGATCGTGGGTTGGCCAGACGAATACCGGGCGTGGCCAGTGACCGCCTGGCTGTTCGCGCGGCAAGCCGCTGGTGTGGGTTGCCAGATTGAGCAGGCGGATTGTCTGTCCACCATAGGCCGGTACGTGGTAGCCCGGCGGAGCATATTTGCTCAGCGGATCGTCAAGGCGCAGCATGCTTCGCTCTGCCAGTTTGATCATCACTTCACTGGTCATTAGTTTGCTCAGTGAGGCGATGCGGATCAGGGAGTCTTTTTGCGGCCGGATATTATTACCCGGACGGGTTTCACCGTGGCTGGCAAACACCTTCTGGTTACCATCAATAGCCACCAGGGCCATACCGGTGGCAGCGCTGGCATAAAAAATGTGTTCCGCGTAGCGATCGACAATCTGTGAAGCCAGTAGCGGGTCTGGTGGGGTGACCGCCGGCCTGGCCAGTCCACCAATCGGCAGTGCGGCGGCGATCAGGGAAAATAATAGGCAAAGACGCGATTTCAAACTGGTTAAATCCTTGTCGTTAAAATAAAAAATTCATTTTAGTGTCGTGGTGCTATCTGCCTGGCAACGGGCAGAGCAGGATGATTTTTTGCCATTCCACGCTTAACCGGAAGGGTGTACATGGTTGCTCGTCTTCGTCTTCGTCTTCGTCATCATAGTCATCATGGTGCTGTTGCTGGCGTTGGCAGCGGACTAACCTGCAGGCTGACCAGACCAATACCCAGCTTGCGTGAAGGTGATCCGTCGCTAAAACCCTCATTGGTTGATGTCGGCGCCGGGGGCGTCAGGGTAATTTCACTGGCGGCATCCGGGTTGTCCAGCGTCAGAGTGACCTGTTCAACGTCGTCGGTCAGCATCACCGTCTTGCTGACGCTACCAACTCGTATTGTCAGCGGTTTATGAATGTTCTCACCAAATGCGCGCGCTTCCATCGTCAGGGAAAAACGTGCGGGTAAAGGCTGTTGAAAACCAATGCGTACGTCCGGTTGCAGGTTAGCATCCGACCAGCGGCCCCAGCTTTCCGTCTGCGACAGCCCGCTGATATGGGCGACGCCATCGGGCATACCTGGCAACCAGAACAGAATTTTATCACCGGGATATTTCAGATCGTTGTCGGCGACGCGCAGCTGCTGCTGTACTTGCTGATAGCGGGTCGCCTGCGGACGGCTATCTGCTGGCATCGTAACCCGGCCACGGCTTATTCCTTCGCTTACCGGCGAAATCTCTACGCTGGCGTTCAGCTGACCGCGGGCGAGACAATACTGGGTATTGGTGGCCAGCTGCGGATTCCAGACATTGCTCATTTTGTAGCAGCGATCGATCCAGACAAATTTTTCATCCGCCGGGAAACGGCTGAGTTGTTTTTTCAGTGAATCGGAAAGGTAAACATCAAAATGGGGTTCAATTTTATCTTTTTTTATCGCCAGCAGCAGCGGCAGGCGAAAATCCACCCCGGCGACGCTCAGGGTGTTTTGCCCGGTGTCAATCTGATAGTCGCTGAGAGTTTTCGGCAGATTCCACAGCTGGATAACGTTGGCTTTCCACTGGGTTATTTTTTCTGCCAGATTCAGATAGCTGACGCTGAGAGATGTGGCTGACAGGCTGCTACGTCCAAGGCCGATAAAGTTATCCCCCCCCATAGCGTCCAGCACCGTTGCGCCGTTATCAAGCGTACTGCGTTTTGTTGCAATGATTTTGCTGTCGGGGCGATCGCCACGTAGCATAAAAAACAGGTCGCGACGTTCGTGTTGATTAAGGTATTTATAGGCGGTGTTGTTCATGGCCAGATGGTCGGAAGACACCACAATAATGGTGTTTTTAAAGCCCGGAGTCCGCTTAATTTTGTCAATCAGGGCGGCGATGTGCTGCTGACTGCAACTGACCGCAGCAAATGATTTATTCGGTTTGCCGGCAAAGTCATAACTGCGCCGGCTACAACTGCGTGAAATAAAACCATCGGGATGATGGGTATCTACGGTCAGCGCAAACAGGGCAAAAGGCTTATCGGTTGCCGAAAGCTCGACATATTTGTCGTAGACCAGTTCAAGCAGGGTATCGTCATACCAGCCCCAGTCATTACGGTAGTCAGGATCTTTCACCAGCGGTTTTAACTCATCGAATCCGTACAGATGCTGAAAGCCGTGGGAAGAGAGAAAAGTATCTTTTCTGGCAAAGCGCAGGCTGGCACCCTGCAGGAAATAATTCTGATAGCCAGCCGCTTTGAGAATGTCGCCAAGACAGATATTACGCGGATAAAACGTCGACAGCGCGCTGGAGGCATTGCCATCAAACGGAGCAAACAGCGGTATGCCACATTGTGAAGCCACCATACCGGCAATGGTGTAATTGGTGCCCGGCAGCTGCTCGGTGTTGCTGAAATCGAGGCTGTTTTCTTTTATTGCATTCAGTTCCGGCGTCAGATTGGCAAAGGCTTTATCATCAAAGTAGGTGCGTTCAAGACTTTCTGCATAGATATAAATCAGATTGGGCCGCTGACCTGGTCGCAGCCTTTTGGCCGGTTGTTTGTAGTGGCTATAAAAGTCGCTGTCACCGCTTGATAGCTGTGATTGCACCAGCCGGCTGACCTGCTGATAGGCCGGCGCGGTTTCTATTGAGGCAATAATCAGCAGCAGTGCCGCCAGGCTCCATAGACGGCTGTGACCGGCAGGTTTACGCCGGCGCAATAGCCAGGCCAGTAACAAAAACAGTATCACCAGCCCCAGTATCAGTCCGCCTGCCGGCAGCAGGTATTTGTGGATACCGGCACCGCTCAGGCTGCTGGTGACGGTGTAGAGCACCGCATCGTTGATACCTTCGCCGGTAAAATAATTACAGGCAAATAAAATAGCATTAAGCAAAACGTACAGCCCGGACAGCGTCAGGATTAGGCTAAACCAGCCTTTATGATGACCCGCTTTACTGGCATACAGAAAAACTGCGCTTGCAAACAATCCCAGAGACAGCCATCCAGATTGCATTTCGCTGAGTTACTCCCCAAAAGGTAAACGGGCGCACTGCCCTGTGTGCCGGTGATAAAAAGACAGGAACGAAGTAATTTACCCGATGCATAATATGTTGACAATATAATGACCGGATAGGGATTTGTCTGTGACAGGTGTGCGGGAAGAGCGGCGCGACTGTTCTGATTAACGCCATGATTTAGCTTGTCATTATTGACAATGCGCTGGCGATTTCATCTGTTAAATATCTATGTTGTCGCCTGAATAACTATTATTCATCTGCTTACGACAGAAAATAAACTTCTTTTTGCCGGCCAGCGTCACATTTTTCTTCGCTGGCGGCAGTAGTGCAGTTTGTCTGATGCGGTTGTGAGTCAGCTGCGAGCGATGAAAAGCCGGCAGGCCGGCGCATGGTAGCATTACCGACAGGATAGCCAGCGGTAATGCTGCCGGCACGATTACTGACTGTGGGTTAAATCGAGGCTATCGTATCCACGCAGGCGATAATTCATCATCGATATCAGCCAGCAGAGGACAAAAATGCCCACTACCCAGAAACCCAGATTCCCCATCTGATCATTGAGATCGCCGATCAGTTGCCAGAACGCGCCTTGTCCATTGAGACGATCGCCGAGCAGACCCAGCGCCTCAATGCCGCCGATAAAGAGCGCAACGATGACGGAAGCACTGGTGATGGTCATATTGTAGTAAAGCTTGCGCGCCGGACGGGCAAATGCCCAGCCGTAAGCGCCGACCATGATCAGGTTATCTGCCGAATCAATCAGCATCATGCCGGAGGTAAACAACGCCGGGAATAGCATCAGTGCCCACAGATCCATCCCTTGCTGCGCGCTGGCGGCGGCAATGCCCAGCAAACCGACTTCAGTGGCGGTATCAAAACCCAGTCCGAACAGGAATCCCACCAGGTACATTTGCCAGCTATGGTTGACCATATTAAATAATGGTTTAAGCAAACGTGTCAGGACTCCGCCAGCAGAGAGCATCTCTGGCGACAGTTCATCATTGAGCCTGCCCTGTTTTAGCAGGCGAAATTTTTGCCAGACGTCAAATAAAATCGCAAGATTAATGAGCCCGATAATCAGCAGGAACAGGGCCGAGACCAGCGTGCCGATAACGCTGCCAATCGCATGGAAATTTTCCAGCTGCTGGCGGAACAGCAGTGTTGTGGCGGCAATGGCGGCTGTTGCAAGAATAACAATAGTGGAGTGGCCGAGCGAAAACCAGGCCCCTACCGCCACCGGGGTATTGCCTTGCTGCATCAGTTTACGCGTCACATTATCGATAGCCGCAATGTGATCGGCGTCCAGCGCATGCCGCAGGCCAAAGCTCCATGCCAGCAGTGCGGTGCCCATCAGGGCGGCGTTGTGTCGGAATACCAGAATGCTTAGCAGCCAGACCAGCAGATTAAGCGTAATCAGTCCGGACAGTAATAAGATAGCGCGACGGCGGGGTAACGCCGCCAGGTGTAGCGAATGCGTAGTCATCATATTCTTCCTGAAAAATGTTAAATTCCTTTAGGTGGCCGGGTCGAAGGAGGAGTAATCCATTGATTAGCCAGTAGAAATAACCATGAGACAATAACAAACGGCATTGTCAGGGTTGGGATGCCTAACGGTTTGAGCAGCGTATTGAAGGCCCCCTGCATCAGCACGGTAAACACCACTCCGATTAGCGTATAACATAGCGTTTTAACACTGGGCTGGTTGAATACCGAACCCAGTGCAATGGCAGTGAGAACCGGACTGAAGGCATACATGCCAGAGGCAATTGGCTGGCTGTTGGCGCCGGCCAGCATGGCAATCAGTACGGCGATAAGTGAGCCTATTACTGCCAGCATCATTGCCCAGCGTGAGGAGACGCCCAGTCCCAGCAGGAACAGGACGCCACCCAGAGGGCTATGGCATAAAAACACCTGAGAAATACCATCCAGCGTCGCCGGAATAATCACGCCGGCATGCGGTGTTTCTCCCGGGTGAGGCACCGATACCGGTAACGGTTGTGGCAGAGATAAGGGCGCTAAATTTAAGAAAGCGTAACTGGCCAGTAGCAGCGTCCAGGTGGTTAACACAAAAGGCGCGGTCAGCGCAGCGATATGCCAGGTTTTCAGCAGACGATTGACTCCCAGCGTGATAATCACTGACATCAGCGCGCTAAAGATAACGCCTAGCCACAACCATGGCGAAGGGGCCAGAAAACCCGGTAATGCCGCCCCTACCAGACAGCCGTTATAGCCTAGCATGCCGCTGTTCAGCGCGGTTTTGTTACTGACCAGCAGGCGTGCTGCAAGCGTGGCTATCAGGGTTGATAGTAAGCATCCCCAGGCAATTTGCAGCGCGCTGGCTTGCCAGGCGCTGACGAAAACCGCGGCGAAAAACAACAGACCGGTCAGGGGATTATTCTGGAACATCACCTGACTGTATCCGCGCAGTATCCCGTCGAGCCAGTGCAGTCCCGGATAGCGGTTACACCAGGTTAACCAACGTGTTTTTTCTTCCATCATATCTGTCCGGCATCAGGCCTGACGCCAAAGAAAAGGCGTGGGGACTTTACTTCCGGTAATGATTTCGCGCGCGATTTGCCAGAACAGCAAAATGGCAGACTTCACCTGACGCGTTTCGTTACCGAGTACTTTAAAAACTAAGCCACACTGGTTGGGTAACAGGCTGGCTCCATAGGCGATGCCCGCTGTCGCGTCATAGCATGGGTGAAGGCGGGTCAGTATTGCCTGGTGGTGGTGTTCCGGCGTCAGCAGAATAACGTTACCACTGACATGGAAGTCCGCCATAATGCCAGCGCCGTTAAGCGACTGGCGTTTAGGTTCCAGTAGGTAATGTTCGCTAAACAGGGCGTTGCCACTCAGATCCTCGGCTTCGGTGCGGGCGGAATAGATATCAAACTTAAAACCGCCATCTGCCGGATGATATTTACGCCCGCACATCAGCACTTCGCTATAAAGCAGCGTTGCACTGGGGTGGCAAAACAACTGTGTTGAGGAAATAAAGCGCGCATTGTTATGAAGAATCAGCGGCTCCGGCAGTACCTCGAGATAACTGTTTTCCCGCAATGTTATCTGCTGTATCTGGGCGGCATAATTGTGGGTCATTGACTGAATTTTGGTGGCGGATTGTGTCGTGATATGGGCGCAGGCACCCGGTTGCATATCAACATCCAGCGCCAGCCGGTCCCCCTGTAAGATGCCGCCTGAGGTGGTAATCAGAAACAGACAAGGCATATCTGGTCGCGCTTCATCCCAGTAGAGCGGTCGTTGTACCAGAAACGGTGAACGATAAGACAGGTGCGCCAGCAAACTGCGTTCACCACGACGAATAAATCGCAGGGACAGATAACCATTTTTCCCCGGCGACCCCACCGCCATCTGCGGCGGCTGTTGCTGATAGGCAGCGAAAGCGCGCGTGGAGGTGCCCAGCCGGGCAAGCTGTTGTTGTACCTTGCTGATCGGGTTCATGAAGCCACCTGCTGGGGATGCGTAAACAGGAAGTCATGCAGGATAAGCGCCAGTAACGCATCGATTCCTTCACCCGTTTTGCAGTTTGTCAGCACATACGGGCGGCTACCGCGAACCTGACGGGTGTCCTGCTCCATCACGTTCAGGCTGGCACCGACATAAGGCGCCAGATCAATTTTATTAATAACCAGAATATCGGCCTGGACCAGGCCTGGGCCATTTTTACGCGGTATCTTTTCGCCTTCTGCAACGTCAATAATGTAGATATAAAAGTCGGCAAGTGCCGGGCTGAATGTGAGCGTCAGATTGTCTCCGCCGCTTTCAATCAGCATCACGTCGCTGTCGGGGAAGCGGGCTTCCATCTCTTCGACGACGGCAATATTCATGCTGGGATCTTCGCGCACTGCGGTGTGGGGACAGGCGCCGGTTTCCACGCCGATAATTTTCTCTTCGTCCAGAATACCTTTTAAGGTGCGCCTTACCTGTTTGGCATCTTCGGTGGTAACAATATCATTGGTAATAATCAGTGGCTTGATACCCAGTTCAAGCAATCTGGGGGTAATCACTTCAATGATGGCGGTTTTACCGCAACCAACCGGGCCGCCAATGCCTATGCGGGTTATTTTTTTCATGGTCGTTTCTCCTTAAACTTGATTAGCTGCTAAATAGCCGGGTCCATGCGTTGACATGCAAGGCCGCGAGGATATCGCTGGCGGGTGCCCAGGATGCCATTTGTGTGATATCACCTTGTCCGGCAATATCACACAGGGTTTCTGTTTCATTCAGCACGGCAAACAGAATGCGCTGCGTTTCAAGATGGGTAATGCGCATCAGCCGTAATGCGGCACTCAGCAAGGTCACGGCGACGCCATACAGACTGATTACCGCGACCTCACGCGGTGCAATATCCATCGCACTCATGACTACCGCCTGCGTGATGGCATAACTTCCTGGGGTTTTTTGTGCACGGATCTGTGCCAGCCACCATTCGACTAACGGGCTGTCAATATTCAGCACGGCGATTTCTGCCAGTTTTTCCCCATGCGCGTGATCATTACCCGGCTCTCAGCATTCAGCTTGCGATTAAACAAGGCCTGGTCATGCTGCAGGGCGGCGTGTTTATCGCCTTCTCTCAGCGCCCGGCAGCAGGAGACCGCGGCCCGTACATCGCCGCTGGCCGCTTGTTGTAATGCCTGTCGTGTAAAATCACGCAGCGAATCCGGGTCTCTGACGACACCGGACTGGATAGCAGACTCAATGCCGTTAGAGAAGGCAAATGTGCCGACTGGTAGCATGGAGTCACTAAACTGTATGATCCTGATTAGCCGGAGTGCGTTCATGGCAAGGACGTGGGCTGTATGGTCAGTGGCTGGGAGGTAACATGTACATGCGTTGAGGTATCTTCTGCACCGGCAAACAGCACGCGTGCCTCTGCCGGGGTTAACCCGGGCAGCAGCATTTCACCCTGTACGCAGGCAAAGGGAAACTGACTGAATCCATGACTTTTTAAAACTGACTCAACCATTTTGCGCGGGACGGTCAGGGGAATAAACACCCGGTTATCTTTGAATAGCGCTTTCCAGTGCTGATTGCCTAACGCATGCCCTAAGGTAAAGCAGGTGGCCATCAATTGCGTCACCGCGCCTTGCAGTAAGCCAGGATAAATCACCAGCACTTCCAGCAGCTTTAATTCAACAATAACCATCAGTTGCTGACTGGCATCCCATAACAGCACGTCACCATCTTCCAGCGGCTGATTGCGGTCTAACAATATGCCTAGCTCCAGTCCGCCAAGCGTGTGTTTACGGCAGCGGCTTTTCTGTGCTTCCCACTGTGATAACACCAGCCTGTCGGGGGTTAACGTATGCATGCGTTGCGCCCAGAAGTTCTCTTTGTTGACGTTACCCAGTACGCGTTCAACGATCTTCATTGTTACCTCCTTAGCTGAAAAAATAACGCTGGTTAAGCGCCACAGATTTTGCCGCAGGGACGGTGACGTTCAGGCCATTCACCGTCACGGCAAAGGTTTCAGGGTTAACATCAATCTCTGGCGTCTGATCGTTGCGCACCATGGTTTTTTTACCAATTGCACGGCAGTTTTTTACTGCACTGAGCTGACGCGTCAGGCCCAGACGTTCGCCGATATCGTTATTCAGTGCGGCACGGGAAACAAAGGTGAGACAGGTGTCCTGCAGTGTTTTACCGCAGGCACCAAACATCGGCCGGTAGAAAACCGGTTGCGGGGTGGGAAGGGAGGCGTTTGGATCCCCCATGGCGGCCCAGTTGATCATGCCACCTTTAATCACCATTTTCGGCTTGGCAGCGAAAAAGGCGGGTTCCCACAGCACCAAATCGGCAAATTTACCGACTTCAACTGAGCCGACCCGATCGCTAATGCCCTGCGTAATGGCCGGATTAATGGTGATTTTGGCCACATAGCGTAATACGCGGAAGTTATCATTATCTGCACTGTCTTCGGGCAGTTTGCCGCGCGCTTCTTTCATGGCGTGGGCGGTTTGTACCACCCGTAACCAGTTTTCGCCAACCCGGCCCATTGCCTGGGAATCGCTGGAAAACATTGAAATGATGCCCATGTCGTGCAGTACATTTTCTGCTGCAATGGTTTCCGGGCGCACACGGCTTTCAGCAAATGCGACATCTGCCGCTACGTTAGGGTTGAGGTTGTGGCAAACCATAATCATATCGAACAGTTCAGACTGACTATTAATGCCAAAGGGCAGGGTAGGATTTGTTGAACTGGGGAGAACATTAGCCAGCGATGCAACCTTGATAATATCCGGGGCATGCCCGCCACCGGCACCTTCGGTATGAAACGTATGAATAGTACGACCTTCAAAGGCATCGATAGTATTTTCCACGTAGCCACCTTCATTCAGGCTGTCGGTGTGCACCGCAACCTGAATGTCCATATCATCGGCGATACGCAGTGCCTGGCGCAGGGCTGAACCGGTCGCGCCCCAGTCTTCATGTACTTTTAAACCTGCGGCGCCGGCCAGAATCTGTTCTTCCAGTGGGGCACTGCGAGCGGCGTGGCCTTTACCCAGCAGGCCGATGTTAATTGGCAATCCTTCAATGGCGCGCAGCATGCGATAAAGATTACCCGGACCGGCAGTAATGGTCGTGCCATTGGTACCATCCGTTGGACCAATACCGCCGCCAAAGAAGGTTGTCACGCCGTTAGACAGCGCGTGTTGCACCTGCTGAGGGGAGATAAGATGGATATGGCTGTCAATACCGCCAGCCGTCAGGATCAGATGTTCACCTGAAATAGCATCGGTGCTGACGCCAACAACCATTCCCGGCGTGACGCCGGTCATGATGTTCGGATTGCCGCTTTTGCCAATACCGGCGATATGCCCATTTTTAATGCCGACGTCGGCTTTGATTACCCCCTGACGGGCATCAAGGATGGTGACGTTGGTGATAACCAGATCAAGTACATTGTCACTGGTCATGACGTTATCTGCACCCATGCCGTCACGCAGTGATTTTCCGCCGCCATAGACGGATTCATCACCATAGCCGCGCAGATCTTTTTCAATTTCAATAAACAGATTACTGTCGCCCAGGCGGATCTTATCGCCGGTAGTAGGGCCAAATAAACTGCTATATTCCTGACGGGAAATTACAGGCATCTTTTATCCTTAAAAACACCAGGTGCTATTCAGTTGTTTGATAATTAAGTGCAATGGCGCGTTCAACGGCACATTTTTTCTGCGCACGTTCGCCAAAGGCGACTGGGCTGTATCCTACCCAGCCGTCTGCAAGGTTATTAAAGCCATATATTGTCTGTTTCCCGCCAAAATCGATCAGCGAGACTTCAACTTCATCACCTGGCTCAAAACGCATTGCCGTTGTGGCGGTAATATTCAGTCGTTTTCCCCAGCTCGCACTTCTGTTGAATTTCAGTGCCTGATTGGCTTCAAAAAAATGAAAATGTGCCCCTATCTGAATCGGACGATCTCCGGTGTTCCGGACTTTCAGGCGTGTTTCCGTTTTATCCTGATTAAAGGTAATCGGGGTTTTCGCCAGCAGGTATCCGCCGGGCGGAATCTGCGCCAGTTTTTTTTGATTTTTCATATTTTATATCTCTTAAAAAATATAACCATGCTTAATAACTGCCAGATGATTTATCCTGGTGGCAGGAATTTATTTAATTGGACTGTGTACAGTAATGAGTCGGCTACCATCGGTGAATATAGCTTCAACCTGTACGTTTGGAATTAAATCAGCAACGCCGGTCATAACATCTTCGTGGGTTAATACCTGACGGGCATCATCCATAACCTCTTCAACGGTTTTTCCCTGACGAGCACCTTCCAGTGCTGAGGCGGTGATGATAGCAACGGCTTCCGGATAATTAAGCTTAAGTCCGTTTTTTCTTCGTCGACTGGCTATGTCGGCAACGGCATAAATCATTATTTTTTCCATTTCTCTGGGTGTGAGTTTCATATTTTTCCTCATTAATTTTCAGATTTTTATTGCTTTTTCACTGGTGTTGGTATTTTTTGTTGTTGGAGTGATTTTTATTCATAGGCGGTTTCACCAAGAAGTTTTTGATCAAGATTATCACCCACGATATCTTTATTTATTTTTACCGGAGTAATAGTATCTGCCAGTTTTAAAATAATCAGAGTGGCGACAAAGGACCAGAGTGCGGCAACCAGAACGGCACAGGTTTGTTTAATAATCTGCATTGTTCCACTGTCTACCGGTTTGACTGAACCTGACTGACTCCAGACCATTGAAGCAAATACGCCCACCAGAATAGATCCTGTGATGCCGCCCATGCCGTGTACTGCAAAAACATCAAGCGCATCGTCAATGTGACGTCGTACCAGCAGAACGCTGTAGTAACAAATAATGCTGCCAATCACGCCAATGATTGCCGCCGATTCGAGTGATACGTAGCCTGCCGCTGGTGTAATGGTTGCCAGGCCGGCTACGGCACCGGTCAGAAAAGAAGATAATTTAACCGTACCACAATGTGCCCGGTCGATAATAAGCCAGACAATAGCGGCAAAGGCCGCCGATATGTCAGTGGCAACAAACGCTGAAACAGTGATGGTATTAATCTGAAATTCAGAACCGGCGTTAAAACCATACCAGCCAAACCACAGCAGTCCGGCACCGAGCGCAACGAACGGAATATTATGATCCTGTTGCGTATTAACCATTCTCTTGCCAACGTAAATCGCGGAAGCGAGTGCGGCCAGTCCGGCGGTAGCATGTACCACAATGCCCCCGGCAAAATCGGCCACGCCCCATCTGGCAAAAAATCCGTCGGAACTCCAGATCATATGTACAAAAGGACAATAGACCAGTAATGTCCATAAAGTAATAAAAATCATATAAGCTGAGAAATTAACCCGGTGTGCAAAGGCACCGGTAATTAATGCTGGCGTGATGATGGCAAACATCATCTGATAAACAAAATGGACCAGCAATGGTATACCCGCATGGGTGATGCCTCCAATTAGTAGAACATGTGTTTCTCGATAAACGCTCCAATGACTTTTTCGTGGATCTCAACTGAGCGCGAAAAGCAGATTGTTTTACGAGCCAACCGTTTAATGCGGGTGCGGAGCGTCAGGTTATTACGTTCAATGCGTTGGGTGAAAATTTTGCCCGTCAGATGCT
>NZ_MOMB01000011.1 GCF_002752165.1 Erwinia sp. OLFS4 | reverse complement strand
AGCATCTGACGGGCAAAATTTTCACCCAACGCATTGAACGTAATAACCTGACGCTCCGCACCCGCATTAAACGGTTGGCTCGTAAAACAATCTGCTTTTCGCGCTCAGTTGAGATCCACGAAAAAGTCATTGGAGCGTTTATCGAGAAACACATGTTCTACTAATTGGAGGCATCACCCTTTAATGCCATGGAAGCCAATAACAATCCGTATAGCATGATAGAAGGCCAGAACGGCGCGGTTTACGTCGATGAGGAAGAGTAATTCAATCGAAACAGAGTGAACCGGGCAATAATGACGCAGCCAGAGACACATGTTGTTTTATCAAGCCCCGCACGCCTGATGCTTGCGGGGCTTTTTTTTGTTTTTTAACTGTGAAAAGTGTTATCACTCAATTAATTATAATGATGGTTAATACATTTTAATACAAAAATGGCGTTAACGGTCTGTTAGCTCAGAAATCAGATAAACCACCGGTAATTGATTTGAGGCAAAGTTTGCTGGTGATTTTTTTGTCTTAAACACCATAAATGTGCTCTGGATCAAAAAAATATCCCTAATAATGTACAGGAAAAGTGCGATCTTTCTGTCAGAATATGCCTGGTCCTTGTGAGGCGACTGCCTGCGTAGCCGCCGCAGGGATCTTTTCTATCCTTAAGCACTGACTCGATTAAGCCAAATTTCTTCGCATCATCTGTTAATAACCTGGTGTGTATGTAAATTAGCGTGTGGATGATTTTGTCCAGGTTGACAAAAGGTTATAGAAAAGGGTAAAAAACCCCATAAAACTGCTGGCTACTGGACAATTACCAGCACTATTTATAAGGTTTTTTTCCTTCCCTTGAATCGTTGTGGCAAGCGACACGCCGTTAATCAGGGCCTGACGCTAAACGTCACGTTTGATGAGTAAGCAATGAGTATGTCTACAACCACTGAAGTCGTCGCTCATCACTGGGCATTTGCTGTATTTGTTATCGCTTCTGTTGGCCTGTGTTGCCTGATGTTAGCGGGTGCCTGGTTCCTCGGTGGCCGGGCAAGAGGAAGAAACAAAAACACCCCTTTTGAATCGGGCGCCAATCCGGTGGGTAGCGCCAGACTACGTCTTTCCGCACAATTTTATCTGGTTGCCATGTTTTTCGTCATTTTTGACGTTGAGGCCCTCTTTTTATACGCCTGGTCGACTTCCATTCGCGAAAGTGGCTGGGTTGGCTTTACGGAAGCCGCTATTTTCATTTTGGTGTTGTTAGCGGGTCTGGTTTACCTGGCCCGTATTGGCGCGCTTGACTGGACCCCGGTTCGTTCACGTCGGATGCCAGAGATAACCGATCTCTCCCACACCAACCATCATACGCAGTAACAGAGAGGCATTCAGATGGACTATACGCTCACCCGCATAGACCCTAACGGTGAGGGCAACGGTAACGACCGCTATCCTCTGCAGAAGCAGGAAATCGTCACCGACCCCCTGGAGCAACATGTTCACCGCAGTGTCTACATGGGCAAACTTGAGCATGCCCTGCACGACATGGTGAACTGGGGACGCAAAAACTCTCTCTGGCCGTATAACTTCGGCCTTTCCTGCTGTTATGTGGAAATGACCACTTCATTTACCGCAGTGCATGATGTGGCGCGATTTGGTGCAGAAGTATTGCGTGCCTCGCCACGTCAGGCCGATTTTATGGTGGTTGCCGGCACCTGCTTTACCAAAATGGCCCCCGTCGTCCAGCGTCTTTATGATCAAATGCTGGAGCCGAAATGGGTCATTTCGATGGGTGCCTGCGCTAACTCCGGCGGGATGTACGACATCTATTCTGTTGTGCAGGGAGTGGACAAATTCCTGCCGGTCGATGTGTATATTCCTGGCTGCCCGCCACGTCCTGAAGCCTATATGCAGGCTTTATTACTGCTGCGTGAGTCAATTGGTAAAGAGCGTCGTCCATTGTCATGGGTGGTCGGCGATCAGGGCGTGTATCGTGCCAATATGCAATCTGAACGTGAAAGAAAGCGTGGTGAACGTATTGCGGTTACCAACCTGCGCACGCCGGATGAAGTGTAAAAAGAATTAAACGTTATCAGCGCGAATAAACATACCATGTAAAGCGCAGATTAGTTTACTTACGCCAACACTGAGCGCCTGACGTGTTCAGGCCAGCATGGTGAATAAATTATGACTGATTTGACCACGCAAGACCTCGCCCAGCCCGCATGGCAAACATGCGATCACCAGGATGACCCGGTGATAGGCGAGCTGCGTAACCGTTTTGGGCCGGAAGCCTTTACTGTCCAGCCGACGCGTACTGGCGTGCCGGTAGTCTGGATCAAACGTGAGCAACTGCTGGAAATTGCGGAGTTCCTGCGTAAACTGCCTAAACCCTATGTCATGCTTTATGACCTGCATGGCATGGATGAACGGTTGCGTACCCATCGCGCCGGTTTACCCGCTGCCGATTTTTCTGTTTTCTATCATCTGCTATCCATTGAACGTAATCGCGACATTATGCTCAAGGTGGCGTTGTCTGAAAATGATTTACACCTGGCAACGATAACCAAAATTTACCCTAACGCTAACTGGTATGAGCGTGAAACCTGGGAAATGTTTGGTATCACCTTCGATGGCCATCCCCATCTGACCCGCATTATGATGCCGCAGTTCTGGGAAGGACATCCGTTACGCAAAGATTATCCGGCGCGTGCCACCGAATTTGACCCCTATTTGCTGACTAAACAGAAAGAAGATCTGGAAATGGAGGCAATGACCTTCAAGCCGGAAGAGTGGGGGATGAAACGCAGCACGCAAAATGAAGACTATATGTTCCTCAACCTTGGGCCGAATCACCCCTCGGCACATGGTGCGTTTCGTATCATTCTGCAACTGGATGGCGAAGAGATTGTTGACTGCGTGCCGGACGTTGGCTATCACCACCGTGGCGCAGAAAAGATGGGGGAACGACAGTCCTGGCACAGTTATATCCCTTATACAGACCGTATTGAATACCTTGGCGGCTGCGTCAATGAAATGCCATATGTGCTGGCGGTTGAAAAGCTGGCGGGTATTACCGTACCTGACCGCGTCAATGTTATTCGTGTGATGCTGTCGGAACTGTTCCGTATTAACAGTCACTTACTTTATATCTCGACGTTTATTCAGGATGTCGGCGCGATGACGCCGGTATTTTTTGCCTTTACCGATCGCCAGAAAATTTATGATGTGGTTGAAGCCATCACTGGTTTCCGTATGCATCCGGCGTGGTTCAGGATTGGCGGCGTGGCCCATGATTTGCCGAATGGTTGGGAACGTTTGCTGCGTGAGTTTCTTAACTGGCTGCCAAAACGGTTAAAAGAGTATGAAACCGCGGCGTTGAAGAACACGGTATTAATTGCCCGCGCGAAAGGTGTCGCTGCGTACAATATGAAAGAAGCGCTGGAATGGGGAACCACCGGCGCCGGACTGCGGGCTACCGGTCTTGATTTTGACGTCCGTAAATGGCGCCCATACTCTGGCTATGAAAATTTCGAGTTTGATATCCCCACCGGCAATGGAATCAGTGATGCTTACAGCCGTGTCATGCTGAAAATGGAAGAGATGCGACAGAGTCTGCGCATTCTTGAGCAGTGCCTGAATAATATGCCTGCCGGGCCATTTAAAGCCGATCATCCGTTAACCACGCCGCCGCCAAAAGAGCGGACGTTACAGCATATTGAGACCCTGATTACCCACTTCTTACAGGTTTCCTGGGGACCGGTAATGCCTGCAAATGAATCATTTCAGATGATTGAGGCAACCAAAGGGATCAATAGCTACTATCTGACCAGTGATGGAAGCACCATGAGTTATCGTACTCGTGTACGCACCCCAAGCTTCCCGCACCTGCAGCAGATACCTTCGGTGATCCGGGGCTGTCTGGTATCCGATCTTATCGTGTACCTGGGCAGTATCGATTTTGTTATGTCAGATGTGGACCGCTAATAATGCACGATCAAAGAATTGAGATCGAAACGATCGACCCGAATGCGGATTTTGTGCTCAGCGCCAGCGAACGTGAGGCGATTGAACATGAAAAGCACCACTATGAAGATGCCCGAGCCGCTTCTATTGAGGCGCTGAAAATTGTCCAGAAACAGCGCGGTTGGGTGCCGGATGGTGCCATTAATGCTATTGCAGAAGTGCTGGGAATTCCTGCCAGTGACGTGGAAGGTGTGGCGACGTTTTATAGCCAGATTTTCCGTCAGCCGGTTGGGCGGCACGTTATTCGTTATTGTGACAGTGTGGTCTGTCACATCACCGGGTTTCAGGGGATTCAGGCCGCGCTTGAACAACAGCTGAATATCAAACCGGGACAGACAACCGCTGACGGACGTTTTACGCTGCTGCCGACCTGCTGCCTTGGCAACTGTGATAAAGGGCCAACCATGATGGTGGATGAAGATACCCATGTTCATCTGACCCCGGAAGGTATCCCTGGTTTACTGGAGCAGTATCAATGAGTGTAAAACAGATTATCCGTACGGCTGAAACCCATCCACTGACCTGGCGATTGCGCGAAGATAAACAGCCGGTCTGGCTGGATGAGTATCGCAGCAAAAATGGTTATGCCGGTGCCGAAAAAGCATTAAAGAGTATGACTCCGGACGACATTGTCACCGAGGTTAAGGATTCCGGCCTGAAAGGCCGTGGCGGAGCAGGTTTTTCCACCGGTCTTAAGTGGAGCCTGATGCCCAAAGATGAGTCGATGAATATTCGCTATCTGTTGTGTAACGCCGATGAAATGGAACCGGGGACGTACAAAGACCGCTTGCTGATGGAGCAGATGCCACATCAGCTGGTGGAAGGAATGCTGATTGCGGCTTTTGCCCTCAAAGCCTACCGGGGCTACATTTTTCTGCGCGGTGAATATATTGAAGCAGCTGTTAATTTGCGGCGGGCAATTGCTGAAGCAACTCAGGCTGGCTTGCTGGGCAAAAATATTCTCGGCAGTGGTTTCGACTTTGAGCTGATTGTGCACACCGGCGCGGGCCGCTATATCTGTGGTGAAGAGACGGCGCTGATTAACTCGCTGGAAGGCCGTCGTGCCAATCCGCGTTCAAAGCCGCCATTCCCGGCCAGTGCTGGTGCATGGGGTAAGCCAACCTGCGTGAATAACGTGGAGACGCTTTCCAACGTGCCGGCCATCATAGCTAATGGGGGGGAGTGGTATAAAAGCATTTCAAAAAGTGATGATACCGGCACCAAGATGATGGGCTTTTCCGGCCGGGTTAACAATCCGGGTGTCTGGGAACTTCCGTTTGGCATCACGGCGCGTGAAATTCTGGAAGATTATGCCGGTGGCATGCGCAATGGTCTGAAGTTTAAGGCCTGGCAACCCGGTGGTGCCGGTACCGATTTTCTCACTGAACAGCATCTCGATCTGCCGATGGAGTTTGCCAGTATTGGTAAAGCCGGCAGCCGTCTTGGCACCGCGCTGGCGATGGCGGTCGATCATGAAATCAATATGGTGTCGCTGGTGCGCAACCTGGAAGAGTTCTTTGCCCGGGAATCCTGCGGATGGTGTACCCCCTGTCGCGATGGTTTGCCCTGGAGCGTCAAGATCTTACGTGCGCTTGAGCGTAAAGAAGGGCAGCCGGGGGATATCGAAACTTTGCAGCAGCTTTGTCGTCAGTTGGGGCCGGGTAAAACCTTCTGTGCCCATGCGCCAGGCGCCGTAGAGCCGCTACAGAGCGCGATAAAATATTTCCGTGAAGAATTTGAAGCCGGTATTGCGCCGCAGGTTTTTGGCAACGTGCATGCCATAAATGGCATTCAGCCAAACCTGCTCAAGGCGCGCTGGTAACTTCACGCTCCGCCAGGCGGCAAATGAGGGCCGCGCCGGGAGCATACAACAGTATGTAACTGGTGGGACCGAATGCAGCCAACGCAGCAGCAGTGCAAAGGCGGCAGGAGAAAGAAGAATTGTGTTTAACGCTCGTCAATGACGAGACTTATGGAAGCATGTTCACTATGGCTACAATTCATGTAGACGGTAAAGAATATGAGGTGGATGGTGCAGACAACCTGCTTCAGGCTTGTCTGTCGCTGGGCCTCGATATTCCTTATTTTTGCTGGCACCCGGCGCTTGGCAGCGTAGGCGCCTGCCGTCAGTGTGCGGTGAAGCAATTTCAAAATGCCGAAGACACCCGCGGCAGGCTGGTAATGTCCTGCATGACGCCCGCTTCCGATGGTACTTTCATCTCAATTGAAGATGGTGAAGCGCGCGAATTTCGAGAAAGTGTCGTCGAATGGCTGATGACCAATCACCCGCATGACTGTCCGGTCTGTGAAGAAGGCGGCAACTGCCATCTGCAGGATATGACCGTGATGACCGGACACAGCTTCCGTCGTTATCGCTTTACTAAACGTACCCACCGCAATCAGGATCTTGGCCCGTTCATCTCTCATGAAATGAACCGCTGTATTGCCTGCTACCGCTGTGTGCGTTACTACAAAGATTATGCAGACGGTAAAGACCTGGGGGTTTATGGCGCCCATGACAACGTCTATTTCGGTCGGGCTGAAGATGGCGTGCTGGAAAGCGAATTCTCCGGTAACCTGGTGGAAATTTGTCCAACGGGCGTTTTTACCGATAAAACCCATTCCGAGCGCTATAACCGCAAATGGGATATGCAGTTCGCGCCAAGTATCTGCCACCAGTGCAGCGTTGGTTGTAACACCAGCCCGGGTGAACGTTACGGCGAGCTGCGCCGCATTGAAAATCGTTATAACGGCACGGTTAACCATTACTTTTTATGCGACCGTGGCCGCTTTGGTTACGGTTACGTCAATCGTAAAGATCGTCCGCGTCAGCCGGAACAACGTCGTGGTCATGATTTAATCCGGCTGAATGCCGATCAGGCGTTAGGTGGGGCGGCAGATATCCTGCGTCAGTCAAAACGGACGATTGGCATTGGTTCACCGCGCGCCAGCGTGGAAAGCAACTTTGCGCTGCGCGAGCTGGTTGGTGCGGATAATTTCTATACCGGGATGCCCGCTGATGAACAGCAACGGCTGACGTTAATGCTGGATATCCTGCGGGATAGCGGTATCTATACGCCGGCCCTGCGTGAAATTGAAAGCTATGACGCGGTACTGGTGCTCGGTGAAGACCTGACGCAAACCGGTGCGCGCGTGGCGCTTTCTGTACGTCAGGCGGTAAAAGGGAAAGCGCGCGAAATGGCTGCGGCGCAGAAAGTCGCCGACTGGCAAATTGCTGCCATCCTCAATATTGGTCAGCATGCAAAACATCCGCTGTTTGTGACCTGCGTTGATGAAACCCGACTGGATGATATTGCTGCATGGAGCTATCGCGCACCGGTTGCGGATCAGGCCCGGTTAGGCTTTGCGGTTGCCCATGCCCTGGATAACAGTGCCCCGGCAGTCAACGATCTCGACAGCAGTTTAGCAGGCAAAATCGATGTTATTGTTCAGGCGCTGGCTGGCGCGAAAAAGCCGCTGATTATCTCCGGGACCCACGCCGGCAGTGAAGCGGTGATTCAGGCCGCTGCCAACGTGGCGCGGGCATTAAAAAATCGCGGTGCAGAGGTTGGTATCACCCTGCTGGCCGCGGCAGCAAACAGCGTCGGTCTGGGTATTATCGGTGGCAAAACCCTTGATGAAGCGCTGGCAGATTTAACCAGTGGCGCGGCGGATGCGGCTGTCATTCTGGAAAATGATCTCTATCGCCACGCGCCAAAAGCCCTTGTTGATGCGGCGCTGAGCCAGAGTGAACGCCTGATTGTGATTGATCACCAGCGTACTGCCACCAGCGAAAAAGCCGGGCTGCTGCTTTCAACCGCCAGCTTTGCCGAAAGCGACGGGACGCTGATTAACCAGGAAGGCCGCGCCCAGCGTTTCTTCCAGGTCTACGATCCGGCGTATTACGATGAAAGCGTCGTGATGCTGGAAAGCTGGCGCTGGTTGCATTCGCTGGAAAGTATGGTCAATAGCCGCCATCCTGACTGGACCCAACTGGACCATGTTATTGATGCGGTTGTGGCGCAGTTGCCGCAGCTGGCAGGCATTAAAGATGCCGCACCCGATGCCAGTTTCCGCATTCGTGGACAGAAACTGGCGCGTTCTCCGCATCGTTACAGCGGCAGAACGGCGGCGCGTGCCAATATCAGCGTGCACGAGCCACGCCAGCCGCAGGATAAAGATTCGATGTTCGCTTTTTCAATGGAAGGGAACAATCAGCCGGGTGCTGCGCGTTCACAAATTCCATTTGCCTGGGCACCTGGCTGGAACTCGCCGCAGGCGTGGAATAAATTCCAGGATGAAGTCGGCGGACATCTGCGCCATGGCGACCCTGGGGTCAGATTGTTTGAGGCTGGTGATACCCGACTGGCGTGGTTTGAGTCGATTCCGGCAGCCTGGCAGGCTGATGCAGGCTGGACGGTAGCGCCTTACTTTAATTTGTTTGGCAGCGAAGAGATGACGCAGCGTGCGCCTGCTATTCAGCAGCGTATGCCGCAGGCTTATGCCATTGTTAGTCAGGAAGATGCTGCGCGGCTGGGTGTTAATGCTGGTGCCACTCTCGAACTGCACTGCGCGGGTGAGACGCTGCGGTTGCCGGTACGGCTTTCCGCCTCCCTGAAAGCCGGGCAGGTAGGCTTGCCGTTGGGCTTTCCTGGCATCCCGCCTTTCCTGTCAGGACAGCATATTGAAACGCTGCAGGAGGCTGCACAATGAGTTGCCTGACACCGGAAGTTATCGCTGTATTAATCGGTATACTGAAAGCGATCGTCATTTTGCTGGTTGTGGTGGTATGCGGCGCTTTCATGAGTTTTGCTGAACGTCGCTTACTGGGTTTGTTCCAGAATCGCTACGGGCCTAACCGCGTGGGCTGGGGTGGCTCATTGCAGCTGGCGGCGGACATGATCAAAATGTTCTTTAAAGAGGACTGGATCCCGCCGTTTACCGATCGGGTGATTTTTACCTTAGCACCGATGATCGCCTTCACCGCCATGTTAATGGCCTTTGTTATTGTGCCTGTTACTCCGGGCTGGGCCGCTTCAGACCTTAACATCGGTATTTTATTTTTCCTGATGATGGCGGGTCTGGCGGTCTATGCGGTGCTGTTTGCCGGCTGGTCAAGTAACAATAAATATTCGTTGCTCGGCGCAATGCGTGCTTCTGCACAGACTCTGAGTTATGAAGTGTTTCTTGGTTTGTCGCTGATGGGGGTGGTTGCGCAGGCCGGCTCGTTCAATATGATCGACATCGTCAATAGCCAGACCCATTTGTGGAACGTTATCCCGCAATTTTTCGGTTTCGTTACTTTTGCGATTGCCGGCGTTGCCGTGTGTCACCGTCATCCCTTCGACCAGCCCGAAGCAGAGCAGGAGCTGGCCGATGGTTACCACATTGAGTATGCCGGGATGAAGTTCGGTTTGTTCTTTGTTGGCGAATATATTGGTATTACAACGGTCTCCGGACTGATGGTTACCTTATTTTTTGGCGGATGGCACGGCCCCTGGCTGCCGCCATTTTTCTGGTTTGCGATTAAAACCGGCTTCTTCATGATGATGTTCATTCTGATTCGCGCTGCGCTACCACGTCCGCGTTATGACCAGGTCATGTCCTTCGGCTGGAAAGTCTGTCTGCCGTTAACGCTGTTGAACCTGCTGGCTACCGCCGCAGTGATTCTGTATAACGCGCAGTAAGGGGTTAACATTATGACATTAAAAGATATTGTCGTTGGTTTTGGAACCACGGTGCGCAGTATCTGGATGATTGGGATGCACGCGTTTGCCAAACGTGAAACCCAGATGTATCCGGAAGAGCCGGTGTATCTGCCGCCTCGTTACCGCGGCCGTATTGTGCTGACCCGCGATCCTGATGGCGCAGAACGTTGTGTGGCCTGTAATCTCTGTGCGGTTGCCTGTCCGGTAGGCTGTATTTCGTTGCAGAAAGCCGAGATGCAGGATGGCCGCTGGTATCCGGAATTTTTCCGCATTAACTTCTCGCGCTGTATTTTCTGTGGCTTATGTGAAGAAGCCTGCCCGACCACCGCAATCCAGCTAACGCCGGATTTCGAGCTGGGTGAATTTAAGCGTCAGGATCTGGTGTACGAAAAAGAAGACCTGCTGATTTCAGGGCCGGGTAAATATCCGGAATATAACTTCTACCGTATGGCTGGCATGGCGATCGAAGGCAAAGATAAAGGCGACGCAGAAAACGAAGCCCGGCCTATCGACGTCAAAGGCTTGTTACCTTAAGGAGCCAGAGATGGAATTTGCGTTTTACATATGCGGTGTCGTGGCAATACTGGCAACCCTGCGGGTAATTTCCGGTACCAACCCGGTTCATGCACTGCTTTATCTGATCATTTCGTTGCTGGCGGTCGCAGGGGTTTTCTTTGCGCTGGGTGCCGTCTTTGCCGGTGCGCTGGAAATTATCGTCTATGCCGGTGCCATTATGGTGCTGTTTGTTTTCGTTGTCATGATGCTCAATCTGGGTGATACCACGCAGGAACAGGAGCGACGCTGGTTACAGCCATCTGCCTGGGTTGGTCCGTCGGTGCTGTCTTTTATCCTGCTGTGCGTGATGGTGTATGCCATTCACTCGCTGAACGATCAGGGCATTGATGGCGTAATGATAGATGCGAAAGCCGTGGGTATCAGTCTGTTTGGTCCTTATGTACTGGCGGTTGAACTGGCATCTATGCTGCTGCTGGCCGGACTGGTTGTGGCATTTCATGTCGGACGCGAAGAGCGTGCGGCTGATGCACAGACATCCCGTCAGAATGATGGAAAAAGTAAAAAGGAGGAGCACGTATGATCCCTTTGCAACACGGGCTCATTCTGGCCGCCATACTGTTTGTGCTTGGGCTGACTGGTCTGATGATCCGGCGAAACTTGCTGTTTATGCTGATTAGCCTTGAGATCATGATCAATGCCGCGGCATTAGCGCTGGTGGTTGCAGGAAGCTACTGGGGACAAGCCGACGGTCAGGTCATGTATATTCTGGCTATCAGCCTGGCGGCCGCTGAAGCCAGCATTGGCCTGGCGTTACTGTTGCAGCTGCATCGCCGTCGTCAGAACCTGAACATTGATACTGTGAGCGAGATGCGCGGATGAATCTTCTTTATTTAACCATACTCTTCCCGCTGATCGGCTTTTTACTGCTGGCATTTTCACGCGGGCGCTGGTCTGAAAACCTGTCGGCAACGATTGGTACCGGTGCTGTCGGACTGGCAGCGTTGGTGACCCTGTATGTCGGGGTTAATTTTTTCAGTCAGGGGCAGCAACCTTATACTCAGGCGCTCTGGACCTGGATGCATGTGGGGCAGTTTGATATCAAAGTCAATCTGACGCTGGATGGCCTGTCACTGACCATGCTGTCAGTGGTTACCGGTGTGGGTTTCCTGATTCATATGTTTGCCTCCTGGTATATGCGCGGCGAAGAAGGGTATTCCCGTTTCTTCGCCTATACCAACCTGTTTATTGCCAGCATGGTGGTTCTGGTACTGGCCGATAACCTGATGCTGATGTATCTCGGTTGGGAAGGGGTAGGGCTGTGCTCTTATCTGTTGATTGGTTTTTACTATACCGATGCCAAAAACGGCGCGGCGGCGATGAAGGCATTTATCATTACCCGCGTTGGCGACGTGTTTCTCGCCTTTGCGCTGTTTATTCTTTATAACCAGCTGGGGACGCTCAATTTTCACGAAATGGCACAGCTGGCGCCGGCGCATTTTGCTGCTGACAATACCCCCTTGCAGTGGGCTACCCTGATGTTGCTGGGTGGCGCCGTGGGTAAATCGGCGCAGTTGCCGTTACAAACCTGGCTTGCCGATGCCATGGCCGGTCCGACTCCCGTCTCGGCTTTGATCCATGCCGCTACCATGGTTACCGCCGGGGTATATCTGATTGCACGCAGTCATGGCCTGTTCCTGCTGACGCCAGAAGTGTTACATCTGGTGGGTATTGTCGGTGCCATCACCCTGGTGCTGGCGGGTTTCGCTGCCTTGGTACAAACCGATATCAAACGCGTGCTGGCTTACTCCACGATGAGTCAGATTGGTTATATGTTTCTGGCGCTGGGCGTTCAGGCCTGGGATGCGGCGATTTTCCATCTGATGACACACGCATTCTTTAAAGCGCTGCTGTTCCTGTCTTCAGGCTCGGTAATTCTTGCCTGCCATCACGAGCAGAATATCTTTAAAATGGGTGGATTGCGCAAAAGCATCCCGCTGGTCTATACCTGCTTTCTGGTCGGTGGGGCGGCGCTGGCAGCGCTGCCGCTGATTACCGCCGGTTTCTACAGTAAAGATGAAATTCTGTTCGGGGCGCTGGCTAATGGCCATAGCCATCTGATGCTGGCCGGCCTTGTGGGTGCGTTTCTGACGTCAATTTATACCTTCCGCATGATTTTTATCGTCTTTCACGGCGAAGAAAAAATTCATGCGCATGCGGGTAAAGGAATCACCCACCATCTGCCGTTACTCATCTTACTGGTACTGTCCACTTTTGTCGGCGCGCTGATTACCCCACCGCTTGCCGGTGTTTTGCCGGAAAATCACTTTGGAGAAACCGGTAAAATTACCCTGGAAATTACCTCCGGTGCGGTGGCGATTATCGGCATTCTGATTGCCGCGGCATTGTGGCTCGGTAAGCGGCGTCTGGTTAGCCGTGTTGCCGGCAGCAGCGTAGGGCGTTTGTTATCAGCCTGGTGGTTTGCCGCATGGGGCTTCGACTGGCTGTACGATCTGATTTTCGTTAAGCCTTACAAAGCAATCGCACGGCTGCTGATGCGCGACCCGCTGGACGCACTGATGACCATTCCCGCGCTGTTTACGCGTATTACTAACAAGGGGCTGGTTTTAAGCGAAAACGGCCAGATACGTTGGTACGCTGCGTCAATGAGCATCGGGGCGCTGGTGGTGCTGACGTTGTTGCTGATGGTTTAAGTGTGTGGCGGGATGAAGCCTGTTCTTCATTCCTTAAGAATTTAAAAGAGAATATTCGGCTGGGCAGGTTTGAAGATGCGCCCGCCAGAATTTAAAGAAAGGGACATAAACTGCCATGTTATTACCCTGGCTAATCCTCATCCCGTTTATCGGCGGCTTTCTGAGCTGGCAGTGTGAGCGCTTCAGCATAAGATTACCCCGCTGGATCGCGTTAATCGCGATGGGACTGACGCTGGCTTTGTCGCTGCAGTTGTGGCTGCAAGGCGGCTATTCCCTGACTCAGCCTGCGGGCATACCGCAATGGCAGTCTCAATTTTTGCTGAGCTGGATCCCGCGCTTTGGTATCAGCTTTCATCTGGCACTGGATGGCCTGTCACTGCTGATGGTGGTATTAACCGGTCTGCTGGGTGTCATGGCTATCCTCTGCTCGTGGCAGGAAATTCAGGACCGGCAAGGCTTCTTTTACCTGAATCTGCTGTGGATCCTCGGCGGTGTTATTGGTGTGTTTCTTGCCATTGACATGTTCCTGTTCTTCTTCTTCTGGGAGATGATGCTGGTGCCGATGTATTTCCTCATTGCACTCTGGGGACACAGCTCATCGGACGGTAAAACCCGCATTTATGCGGCGACCAAATTTTTTATCTATACCCAGGCCAGCGGTCTGGTGATGCTAATCGCCATCCTGGCACTGGTGTTTGTGCACTACAATGCCACCAGCGTGTGGACGTTTAATTATCAGGATCTGCTGAAAACCCCGATGTCACATGGGGTGGAATTCCTGCTGATGCTGGGCTTTTTTATCGCCTTCGCGGTTAAAATGCCGGTGGTGCCGCTGCATGGCTGGTTACCGGATGCGCACAGTCAGGCGCCGACGGCAGGTTCGGTTGACCTGGCCGGCATTCTGTTGAAAACCGCGGCTTATGGTTTACTGCGTTTTAGCCTGCCGCTGTTTCCGCACGCCTCGGCGGCCTTCGCTCCGGTGGTGATGATTCTGGCGCTGATTGGCATTTTCTACGGTGCCTGGATGGCGTTTTCCCAGACCGATATTAAGCGACTGATTGCCTATACCTCAATTTCGCATATGGGCTTCGTGTTGATTGCGATTTATACCGGCAGCCAGCTGGCCTTCCATGGGGCGGTAGTGCAGATGATTGCCCACGGCCTGTCAGCGGCCGCCTTGTTTATTCTTTGCGGGCAACTGTATGAACGTTTGCACACCCGTGACATGCGTCAGATGGGCGGGTTATGGAAACGGATTAAATGGATTCCGGGGCTGTCACTGTTCTTTGCGGTGGCAAATCTTGGCATGCCCGGCACCGGTAACTTTGTCGGCGAGTTTATGATCCTGACCGGTAGCTACCAGGTGGTGCCGGTGATTATTGTGATTGCCACTTTTGGTCTGGTGTTCGCCTCGGTGTATTCACTGATCATGATGCAACGCGCTTACTACGGTGCGCCTAAGTCGGAAACGCCCCTGAAGGGAATGACGACCCGTGAATTTACCATGATTATGGTGCTGGTGGTTCTGCTGCTGCTGCTGGGGGTTTATCCGCAGCCGATCATGGATACGTCGCACGCCGCGATGAGCAATATTCAGCAGTGGTTTAATGCTTCAATTTCAACTACAAGGCCGTAATTCGCCATGACAATAACATCTCAACAACTGATCGCACTGCTGCCGCTGTTGATCGTCGGATTGACGGTGGTGGTGGTGATGCTCTCCATTGCGTGGCGACGCAATCATTTCGTCAATGCCACTCTGACCGTGATTGGCCTCAACCTGGCGCTGTTGTCGCTCTGGTTTGTTGGCCATGCCGGCCCGATGGACGTTACGCCGTTACTGCGTGTTGACGGCTATGCAATGCTTTACAGCGGGCTGGTGCTGCTTGCCAGTCTGGCAACCTGTACTTTTGCCTATCCGTGGCTGGTGGGGCTGCCTGATAATAAAGAAGAGTTTTATCTGCTGGTCCTGATTGCCGCGCTGGGCGGTTTGCTGCTGGCCAGTGCCAACCACCTTGCTTCACTGTTTCTCGGTATTGAACTGATTTCATTACCGCTGTTTGGTCTGACTGGCTATGCCTATCGTCAGAAGCGTTCACTGGAAGCCAGCATCAAATACACCATTTTGTCAGCGGCGGCCTCGTCGTTCCTGCTGTTTGGTATTGCGCTGATTTATGCTAATTCCGGCAATCTGGGATTCGCCGGGCTTGGACACAGTCTCAACGATGGCCTTATTGCGCAGCCACTGCTGCTGATTGGTGTCGGCATGATGATTGTTGGCCTTGGCTTTAAGCTGTCGCTGGTACCGTTTCATCTCTGGACACCGGACGTTTATCAGGGGGCACCCGCACCGGTTTCAACTTTCCTCGCCACCGCCAGCAAAATTGCTATTTTTGCCGTGGTGATGCGTCTGTTCCTGTATGCACCGGTAACCGATGATGAATCGGTACGCGTGGTGCTGGCACTGATTGCTTTTGCCTCTATTTTGTTTGGCAACATCATGGCTATTTCCCAGAGCAACATTAAACGTCTGCTGGGCTATTCCTCCATTGCGCATCTTGGCTACCTGCTGGTAGCGCTGATTGCCGTACAGCGTCATCAGCTGCCGCTGGAAACCGTTGGCGTGTATCTGGCCGGTTATCTGTTCAGCAGCCTGGGGTCGTTTGGTGTCGTCAGCCTGATGTCCAGTCCCTACCGTGGTCCCGATGCAGAATCGCTTTACTCTTATCGTGGTCTGTTCTGGCATCGGCCGATTCTGGCCGCCGTAATGACAATTATGATGTTGTCGCTGGCAGGTATTCCAATCACACTTGGCTTTATCGGTAAATTCTATGTGCTGGCAGTGGCGGTTAACGCGCATCTGTGGTGGCTGACTGCTGCTGTGGTCGTGGGCAGCGCTATTGGCCTTTACTACTATCTGCGCGTAACGGTCAGCCTTTACCTGAATCCGCCGGAGCTGTTGCATCGCAATACCCCGGATAACTGGGCGCTGACCGCCGGCGGCGTGGTGGTATTGATTTCGGCGATCCTGGTGCTGGCTCTGGGGGTGTATCCGCAGCCGCTGATTAGCCTGGTACAAATGGCTCAGCCGTTGATGTAAGCGATAAAAGTATACAACGGGCGCTCAGGCGCCCTTTTTTTATCCTTCTTTCGGGCATTGCGGCACGCTGGCTGGTGACAGGACGGCGTGGACAGATTCAGCCCTGTTGTTATCGACAATCAGGCTGCCGCCAGCGATGATAGGCGATGACGACATGACACCGGACAACTCAGGAGCATTATGTATGGATGTGACATGGCAGGATCTGCATCATAGCGAATTAACAACAGAGCAGCTTTATGCGTTGTTGGCGCTGCGCAACCAGGTGTTTATCGTTGAGCAGAACTGTGCATATGAGGATATTGATGGTCAGGACCTGCGCGGAGAGAACCGTCATATACTGGGAACGCTGCAGGATCAGATGGTAGCCTGTGCCCGGATACTGGTACCGGTGCAGGCGGCGAAACCGCTAAAAATTGGCCGGGTGGTTGTGTCACAGTCGGTCAGGGGGAGTGGTGTTGGTCAGCAGCTGATGAGACGCACCCTGGCATGTTGTCAGCACGACTGGCCGCAACGCCCGCTGTTTTTATCAGCGCAGGCACATTTGCAGCATTTCTATGGACAGTTTGGTTTCTATCCGGTTAGCGAGCCTTATCTGGAAGATAATATTCTGCACGTTGATATGCAGAACGGCTAAAAAATCGCCCTCATGATGAGGGCGACAGGGACGATCAGCTGTGCATCTGGCGGTCATCGACATATTTCCGCTTATCTGCTGACGGCGGAATGTACTGATAAAGCCAGGTTTCGCTAAGCGTTTCATTGCCGGTACGCAGATAAAGACGCATATCTATGGCCTCGGTCGCGTCGCTGGCAGGATACCAGTCAAACAGGATGCGATAGCCGTTAAAAGGCTCGACGTAGAGAATTTCCACTTGCTTAATACTGCCGGCACTGACGTCGATCACCGGGGTGATGCCTTTCGGCGCCGCCGCGTTGAGATCGCCACCGATAAAGTCAACGGCAAAGCGACGAGCCCAGACTTGCGGATAGTGCTCGCCCGGTGCCCAGCCTTCAGGAAACCCGCCCATGCCGGTCCGGGTGGCGTAAACGCGCGCCAGGTTGCTTTGCACCGGCGGCAGACCACTCCAGTAAAGTTTATAAGAGAAGCTGTGCTGGCTGCCGGCGACGATGGCATTATCCGGTTGCCAGAAGCAGACGATATTATCAAGCGTTTCACCGGTTGTCGGGATTTCCATCATCTCAATGGAGCCTTTACCCCATTTGCCAAGTGGCTCAACCCACAGACTGGGACGCTTGTTATACCAGCCAATCACATCCTGATAATCATCAAAATTATGGTCGGTCTGTAACATGCCAAAGCCGCGTGGATTTTCATCGGCAAAGGCGTTATAGGTCAGGCGCTGGGGATTATTCAGCGGCCGGCAGATCCATTCTCCTTTACCGGTCCACATGGCAAGACGGTCGGAGTCATGAATCTGTGGATGGATGGTATCGCACATTCTGCGCTCGTTAGTGCCACAGCTAAACATCGTCGTCATTGGCGCAATACCCAGCTGTTTTATATCTTTACGGGCGTAAAGATTGTTTTCAATTTCCATTACTACCCGTTTTTCTTCACAGTGGATAATGAAGCGAAACGCGCCGGTACAGCTGGGCCCGTCCAGCAAGGCATAGACGGTAAATGTGGTGTCGCCTGCCTTCGGCGTTTCAAACCAGAACGCGGTAAAGTCGGGAAACTCTTCTTCGCCGGTGCTGAAGGTGTTAATGGCGACGCCGCGCGCCGACAGACCGTACTGATAGGTTTCGTCCACCGCACGGAAATAGCTGGCGCCAAGGAAAGAGACGATATCGCGGCTGCTGAGTTGAGGTGCTTTAAATGCCCGGAATCCGGCAAAACCGAGATCGGTTTTACCCTGCAACTGCGCGGTGTCAACGTGGGCATCGTTGTAGTTAAACAGTTCAGGACGAAAGTGGATTTCACGCGCTTCCCGGTTTGCCGGATCGACGGAAAACATGCGTATCCGTCGTTTGAAGGCCATGCCAACATGGAAAAATTGCACGTCAATCTGACGGCCTTCAATGTTGTTCCATAAGGAATGCGCCTGGTCATAGGCAATTTCGTTGTAAGCCTGCGGTGTCAGGTTGGCCAGGGTGGCCGGCAACGGAGCGGGAACGCCGCTGTATGCTTGTCTGGCCAGGCTGGCAGCGTGCTTTTTCAGAACGTCGAAATCAAATTGCTTTGCGGTACCGTCGGCGATAGCCGCATCCGCCCAGGCGGAGCGTGCAAACAGTGTGGACAGGCCGGACATCCCGCTCAGGGTTGCGAAGGCCATCGACGCTTTCATAAACATTCTACGATTCATGCCAGAAGTATTTCCCTTTGCTGATCGAGGATTGGGGGACTGCGCTATGTGGCTCATTGCCGGTATTGCCGGGCGTGATCGGGCCACTGCACGTTACGACATTTTGCCAGTTTAAAAATTCAGTACAGAGAAAATTTATCAGATAAATCAAACAAAGGGCGTTTTTTTCCGCCCTGCGCCGCCGCTGGCAGGGATAGCAGAGCTGAAATTTGCCGAAACGATGCGGAATCAGTGCATTCCTGGTTTTTGCCCCGGCCGTCAGCGGGAAAAATTGTCTATAGTTAATAATCACCGGCCCGCTCAGCTTTTATGCTCAGGCATTAAAGGGGAGGGGAAGACATCGACAGTAAACACGGAGGAATATATGGCAACATCTGCTGAGCCGCTTGAAACCAATCTGGATGACGATCTGGCGTTGCTGACAGAGACGCTGGAAGAGGTTCTTGCCGCATCCGGAGACCCGGCGGACGAGAAATACCTTGCGCTGAAGAAAAAAGCGGAAAAGACGCTAAGCAATGTTAAAAATCGGGTAAGCAATGCGTCTGATAATTACTATGTGCGTGCCCGTCAGGCAGTGTACCGTGCCGATGATTATGTGCATGAAAAACCCTGGCATGGCATTGGCGTTGGTGCAACTGTCGGGCTGGTACTGGGATTACTGTTATCGCGACGCTAAATTTTTGTCTGTCGCGTTGTGCGGGGGCCGATTGGCCCCCATTTTGTTTTGTCGCTGATAACCGGTTGTATTTGTGCGCCGCCGCCAACACAATGGTCTGAACAAGTTTTGCAGACGGAGTGAAGATGATTCGGGTAGAAATGCTGGCAACCGGTGATGAGGTGCTGCACGGGCAGATTGTTGACACCAATGCCGCGTGGCTGGCAGAGCGACTGTTTTCCGAAGGCCTGCCGATGAGCAGCCGTATGACCGTCGGCGATCGGCTGGAAGAGCTGGTTGCCGCATTACAGCAGCGCAGTCAGATAGCGGATGTCCTGATCGTTAATGGCGGCCTGGGACCGACCAGCGACGACCTCAGTTCGCTGGCAGCCGCCACGGCGGCAGGCGTCAGACTCCAGCTGCATCCACAATGGCTGAAGACAATGGAAGCCTGGTTCGCCGCACGTGGTCGGGTTATGGCCGCAGCTAATCGCAAGCAAGCTGAAATTCCGGAAAATGCCGAGATGCTGGATAACCCCATCGGCACTGCCTGTGGGTTTGCTCTGCAACTTAATCGCTGCTGGGTATTTTTCACACCGGGCGTACCTTCAGAATTTAAAATGATGGTCGACCAGCAAATTATTCCGCGCATCAGGGAGCGGTTTTCACCCGATCCGGCACCCGTTTGCCTGCGGTTGACCACCTTTGGCCGCGGTGAGAGTTCGCTAGCCAGCGAGCTGGAAGGTCTGACTCTGCCCCAGGGGGCCGTCATGGGTTACCGCTCTTCAATGCCGATAATTGAACTTAAACTGACCGGTCCGGCCGCTGCCGCTGAGCAGATGGCAGCGGTCTGGTCTGAGGTTCAGCGTATTGCGGGCGACAGCCTGCTTTATGAAGGCACCACCCCGTTGCCGTCACGACTGGCAGCCGCGCTGACTGCCCGTCAGCTGACACTCAGCCTGTGTGAAAGTTATACGGCTGGCCTGCTTAGCTGGCATCTGACTTCGGCGGGTACGCCAGTATGCGATGCCCGTGTGAGTCCGGCGCTGGATGACTCGCCCGCGCATATGGCGGCCAGTGGCGGCAACGGCCAGCTGGCGTTAGTGGTCGGTCCGCTGCGGGCTGACGATACCATCGCTTTTCTTTTGCGTACACCACAGGGCAGTTTTTACCAGCGGGTGACGCTTAATCTGGCCCATTACGGCTTATCGGTGCGTCAGGAGACCGTGGCAATGACGGCAATGAATATGCTCAGGCGCTGGCTGGCTGGTGAACCGGCGACCGGCGGTTATGGCTGGGTGGGGGTGGTGGAGGAACAGCGCTTGTAAGTACATCCGCTGTTATGTGCGTGAGATTACATATCGATTTCAATATCCCCTTTGGCCTGACAACAGCACGGTAAAATTTCACCCTGCTGAATGGCGGCCAGTGGCTGGCTGGCGTAGCAGACTTCTCCCTTAAGCAGACGCGTACGACAGGCGCCACAGTAGCCTTCACGACACTGATACTCCACGCAGACCTGGTGTGACTCAAGTGCATCAAGCAGGGAGTCATGCTGCTCTTTGCAGTCAATCCTTGTGCCAGTTGAACGCAGGGTAATGGTGGAATGCGCCATAGCTGCTGCCATTTTTACAGCTGAAAATCATTAAAATCGTCGTCACCGACTTCTGCGTCTATCTGTCCAACCAGATAAGAGCTGACTTCCACCTCCTGCGGGGCAACCTGGACATTGTCGGAAACCAGCCAGCTGTTGATCCACGGAATAGGGTTGGAACGGGTTTCAAAAGGCAGATCAAGCCCGACCGCCTGCATACGGATATTAGTAATATATTCAATATACTGGCAAAGGATATCTTTATTCAGGCCGATCATAGAACCATCACGGAACAGGTATTCAGCCCACTCTTTTTCCTGATTCGCGGCGTCTTTAAACAGGTCGTAGCAGGTCTGGCGGCATTCTTCGGCAATCTGCGCCATTTCCGGATCGTCTTCGCCACTGCGCATCAGATTAAGCATATGCTGGGTGCCGGTCAGGTGCAGCGCTTCATCGCGGGCTATCAGGCGAATAATTTTGGCGTTGCCTTCCATCAGTTCACGTTCAGCAAAGGCAAACGAGCAGGCGAAGCTGACGTAAAAACGAATAGCTTCCAGCGCATTAACGCTCATCAGGCAGATATAGAGCAGTTTTTTCAGCTCATACAATGAGACGGTCACGGTTTTACCGGCGACCTGGTGAGTGCCTTCACCCAGCATATGCCAGTAGCTGGTCATTTCGATCAGATCATCGTAGTAGCCTGAAATATCTTCTGCCCGTTTCAGAATCTGTTCATTGGTGACGATGTCATCAAAAACCAGCGCCGGATCGTTAACAATATTGCGGATAATATGGGTATATGAACGCGAGTGAATCGTTTCCGAAAACGCCCAGGTTTCGACCCAGGTTTCCAGTTCAGGAATGGAAATCAGCGGTAACAGCGCAACGTTAGGGCTGCGGCCCTGAATGGAATCAAGCAGCGTCTGGTATTTCAGATTGCTGATAAAAATATGTTTCTCATGTTCTGGCAGGCTCTGATAATCAATACGGTCACGGGAAACATCAACCTCTTCCGGGCGCCAGAAAAAAGAGAGTTGCTTTTCAATCAGCTTCTCGAAAATATCATATTTTTGCTGGTCATAGCGGGCGACGTTAACCGGTTGACCAAAAAACATCGGTTCGCTGAGTTGATCGTTTTTGTTCTGAGAAAATGTGGTGTAAGCCATTATGTTGTCCAGCAGTCAGGGGCGGATAAAATCCGCCGCACCAGAAGGTCAGAAAGTAAGGAGAAAGCTGCTCCTGTCCCGCTTTAAATCTTACATGCGCCGCTCTCGCAGCCATCATCCTGAATAGAAGGGGCCAGATCATCCTGAGCATCTTCTGCGCCATCACGGGTGTTCTGGTAGTACAGCGTTTTTACGCCAAACTTATAGGCCGTCAGCAAATCTTTGAGTAACTGCTTCATCGGTACTTTACCATTAGCAAAGCGACCGGGATCGTAGTTGGTATTAGCAGAAATCGCCTGATCGATAAATTTCTGCATCACCCCTACCAGCTGCAGGTAGCCATCGTTGGAGGGCATTTCCCATAGCAGTTCATACTGCTGCTTAAGGCGTTCATACTCCGGCACCACCTGGCGCAGGATGCCATCTTTTGATGCTTTAATGCTGATATGGCCGCGCGGAGGCTCAATGCCGTTGGTGGCATTTGAGATCTGCGATGAGGTTTCCGACGGCATCAGTGCGGAAAGCGTTGAGTTACGCAGGCCGTGAGTTTTGATCGCAGTGCGCAGGCCTTCCCAGTCAAGATGCAGCGGCTCATTAACGATGCTGTCCAGATCTTTTTTATAGGTATCGATAGGCAGAATGCCTTGGGCATAGGTGGTTTCATTAAACCACGGGCAGGCGCCTTGTTCTTTTGCCAGTTCGTTCGACGCTTTCAACAGATAGTACTGAATCGCCTCAAAGGTTTTGTGCGTCAGATTATTGGCACTGCCATCAGAGTAACGTACCCCGTGTTTAGCCAGATAGTAGGCGAAGTTGATCACGCCGATACCCAGGGTGCGGCGTCCCATTGCGCCACGTTGCGCCGCCGGAATCGGGTAATCCTGATAGTCGAGCAGGGCATCAAGCGCCCGTACCGCCAGCGTTGCCAGCTCCTCGAGGTCGTCGAGGCTGTTGATGACACCAAGATTAAAAGCAGAAAGCGTACAGAGGGCAATTTCACCGTTTTCGTCGTTGACGTCTTCCAGCGGTTTGGTCGGCAGGGCGATTTCCAGACAGAGATTGGACTGGCGCACCGGGGCAATCGTCGGGTCGAACGGACTGTGGGTGTTACAGTGATCAACATTCTGAATATAGATACGACCGGTGGAAGCCCGCTCCTGCATCATTAATGAAAACAGGTCAACTGCGCGTAAGCGCTGTTTCCTGATGCTGCTGTCCTGCTCATATTGGGTATAAAGGCGTTCGAATTCCTGCTGGTCAGCAAAGAAGGCATCATAAAGACCCGGAACGTCGGACGGGCTGAACAGCGTAATGTCCTCGCCTTTTAACAAACGCTGATACATCAGTTTATTAATCTGCACGCCGTAATCCATATGACGTACACGGTTACCTTCCACCCCGCGGTTATTTTTCAGCACCAGCAGACTTTCCACTTCAAGATGCCACATCGGGTAGAACAGCGTAGCCGCCCCGCCGCGTACGCCACCTTGTGAGCAGGATTTTACCGCTGTCTGAAAGTGTTTATAAAAAGGAATACACCCGGTGTGAAATGCTTCACCGCCGCGAATCGGGCTGCCTAACGCGCGAATACGCCCGGCGTTAATGCCAATTCCGGCACGCTGAGAAACATATTTCACAATTGCGCTGGAGGTGGCGTTAATCGAATCAAGACTGTCCCCGCACTCAATCAGTACGCAGGAACTGAACTGGCGGGTTGGGGTACGTACTCCTGACATAATCGGTGTGGGCAGCGAGATTTTGAATGTCGACACCGCATCATAGAAGCGTTTAACGTAATCGAGACGGGTTTCACGCGGGTAACCGGAGAACAGGCAGGCAGCCACCAGAATATAAAGGAACTGGGCGCTTTCATAGATTTCGCCGCTGACCCGGTTCTGCACCAGATATTTTCCTTCCAGCTGCTTGACCGCGGCATAAGAGAAGTTCATATCACGCCAGTGGTCAATGAAACCGTCCATCTGCTCGAACTCTTCTTTGCTGTAGTCTTCCAGCAGATGGCGATCGTATTTGCCCAGCTCGACCATACGCACCACCTGATCGTAGAGCGCCGGTGGCTCAAACTGACCGTAGGCTTTTTTACGTAAATGAAAAATGGCCAGACGGGCGGCCAGATATTGGTAATCCGGCGCGTCGCGCGATATCAGATCGGCGGCTGATTTGATGATGGTTTCATGAATATCCGCCGTTTTAATCCCTTCATAGAACTGGATATGGGAACGCAACTCCACCTGGGAGACGGAGACGTTGTTCAACCCTTCGGCGGCCCAGTCAAGGACGCGGTGAATTTTATCAAGATTGATGCGTTCGGTGCGGCCATCGCGTTTAGTGACAAGCAGACTCTGATTCATGTCGCGTTTTACCCTGTCCGTCAGAAGAAAGTATCCCCGGCTTATGCGCACAGCGTTCTGGTCTGAGTAACGTTGTGGATAAACACAATATATAGGGGGTACCGGAAGAAAGAATCACTAGATGGTGAATATTTTAGTAATTTCCCTGAGTGCTACAAGCCTTGATTTTTAGAAAATTTTGAGGTTAGTAATGCTGAATTATCTCAATGCCGCATCGCTAAAGGGCTGTGATTGCTGTCAAGCGCGATTATGAATCTTTTAAAATTTGATCAAGCGCTGATTTCTTGCTCATTCAGGCGGCCAGCTGGCCGGTTTTTTGGACATAACAGCCCTGGCGCTGAAAACAATGACGCTTTTCAACGCGTTTAACCTTGTTGCAGTCTGATGACAAGTCGTCGGCCTGTAAAACAACAAAACGATCTGTCAGCCGGGCTGGTGCTAAGAATTTATTATGGCCGCCGGCAGGATGCCGGTGGCCAGCCGGGGCTTAGCTATCCTGTGCCGGATACTGGGTATGCAGCATGTAATTCACGTCAACGTTGCGGCCAAGATAAAATGTATTACGCAGCGGATTAAAATGTAATCCGATAATGTGTCGTTCCCGCAGCGGGGTATTATCGACCCAGTCCAGCAGTTCGGCAGGACGAATAAATTTCTTAATATCATGGGTACCGCGCGGCACCATCCGCAGCAGGTATTCTGCGCCGACAATCGCCAGTAGCCAGGCTTTGCTGTTACGGTTAATGGTTGAAAAGAATACGTCGCCGCCGGGTTTCACCAGCCGGGCGCAGGCGGCCACCACCGAGCTGGGGTCCGGAACGTGTTCCAGCATTTCCATGCAGGTGACCACATCATAGTGACCGGCATACTGGCGGGCATGTTCCTCAACGGTTTGCTGGATATAATCGATCTTCAGGCCACTTTCCATTGCATGTAAACGTGCCACTTCCAGCGGCTCTGCACCCATATCCAGCCCGGTGACATCGGCGCCTTCACGCGCCATGCTCTCACTCAAAATGCCGCCACCGCAGCCGACATCCAGCACCTTTTTAGCAAACAGGCCGTTGCTACGACCGGCGATATAATTCAGTCGCAATGGGTTAATACGATGCAGCGGTTTAAATTCGCCTTCCGGGTCCCACCAGCGGGAAGCCACCGCTGCAAATTTTGCGATTTCCTGACTATCGACGTTATTTATACTCATAGGCTTACCACTCCGCTCGATTTTGCGCGAGTATATCGCGTTATGGGTTAAATGGGCAGGACAGCGCGAGGCGCTATTTCCGGTTTTAACCTCGCTTTTCGTTCACCCGCACCGCACAATGTGGTATGATTTTGCACCTTTGAATCCGGGAATAATTTAGAAGGAAAGCGCCTACATGAGCGACCTGGCCAGAGAAATCACACCGGTTAATATTGAAGAAGAGTTGAAAAACTCCTATCTGGATTATGCGATGTCGGTTATTGTCGGCCGCGCGTTACCCGATGTTCGTGATGGGCTGAAACCGGTACACCGTCGCGTGTTGTATGCGATGAATGTACTGGGCAACGACTGGAATAAGCCTTATAAAAAGTCGGCGCGTGTAGTGGGTGATGTGATTGGTAAATATCACCCTCATGGCGACTCGGCGGTTTATGACACTATTGTCCGTATGGCTCAACCCTTCTCCCTGCGCTATATGCTGGTGGATGGTCAGGGTAACTTCGGTTCTATTGATGGCGACTCAGCCGCCGCCATGCGTTACACCGAAGTTCGTATGGCGAAAATTGCCCATGAACTGCAGGCGGACCTGGAAAAAGAAACCGTCGATTTCGTGCCAAACTATGACGGCACTGAACAAATCCCTGAAGTCATGCCGACGAAAATCCCTAACCTGCTGATTAACGGCTCGTCAGGTATTGCGGTCGGCATGGCAACCAATATTCCTCCCCATAACCTTACCGAAGTCATTAACGGCTGCCTGGCTTATATTGACGATGAAAACATTTCGGTTGAAGGATTGATGGAATACATTCCCGGACCCGATTTCCCGACAGCCGCTATTATCAATGGCCGCCGTGGTATTGAAGAAGCCTATCGGACCGGTCGTGGCAAAGTGTATATTCGTGCCCGTGGTGAGGTTGAAACCGACGCAAAAACCGGTCGTGAAACCATCATCATTCATGAAATTCCCTACCAGGTAAACAAAGCGCGTCTTATCGAAAAGATTGCCGAGCTGGTGAAAGACAAACGTGTCGAAGGCATCAGCGCATTGCGCGACGAGTCCGATAAAGACGGCATGCGCATTGTTATCGAAGTAAAACGTGACGCGGTGGGTGAGGTGGTTCTCAACAACCTTTATTCACTGACGCAGCTGCAGGTCTCGTTTGGCATTAATATGGTTGCTCTCTATCAGGGGCAGCCGAAAATTATGACCCTGAAAGAGATCCTTGAGGCTTTCGTACGCCACCGGCGTGAAGTGGTGACGCGTCGCACCATCTTTGAATTGCGTAAAGCGCGCGATCGAGCCCATATCCTTGAAGGGCTGGCGGTGGCGCTGGCAAATATCGATCCGATCATTGAACTGATTCGTCGGGCCCCGACGCCAGCTGAAGCGAAAACCGGCCTGATGGCGCAGTCCTGGGCATTAGGGAACGTTGCGGCGATGCTTGAACGCGCGGGGGATGATGCCGCACGTCCGGAATGGCTCGAAGAGCAATATGGTATCCGTGATGGCCAGTATTATCTGACCGAACAGCAGGCGCAGGCGATTCTTGATCTGCGACTGCAAAAACTCACCGGGCTTGAGCACGAAAAGCTGCTGGATGAATATAAAGAGTTACTGGCGCAGATTGGCGAACTGTTGCGCATTCTGGAAAGTGCCGAACGGTTGATGGAAGTGATTCGCGAGGAGCTGGAGGCGGTTCGCGATCAGTTCGGTGACCCACGGCGCACAGAAATTACTGCTAACAGCGCCGATATTAACATTGAAGACCTGATTAATCAGGAAGATGTGGTCGTTACGCTGTCGCATCAGGGGTATGTTAAGTATCAGCCGCTGAGCGATTATGAAGCGCAGCGTCGCGGTGGCAAAGGGCGTAGTGCTGCCAGAATTAAAGACGAAGACTTTATTGATCGCTTACTGGTTGCCAACACACACGATACTATCCTGTGCTTCTCCAGCCGCGGACGTCTCTACTGGATGAAAGTCTATCAGCTGCCGGAAGCCAGCCGCGGTGCACGTGGCCGGCCAATCATTAATTTGCTGCCCCTTGAAGCTAACGAACGTATTACCGCCATTCTGCCGGTACGGGAATATGCTGAAGGCTGCAATGTGTTTATGGCAACCGCCAATGGCACCGTGAAGAAAACCGCGCTGACTGAATTCAGCCGTCCGCGCAGCGCCGGTATCATCGCGGTGAATCTGCGTGAAGACGATGAGCTGATTGGCGTTGCGCTCACCAACGGACAGGATGAAGCGATGCTGTTTTCTGCCGGCGGAAAAGTGGTGCGCTTTAGCGAGCTGGCAGTCCGTACTATGGGGCGTACCGCATCCGGTGTGCGTGGTATCCGGCTGGCTGAAGGGGATCGCGTGGTATCGCTTATTATTCCACGTGACGAGGGCGCAATTCTCACCGTCACCCGCAATGGTTATGGTAAACGCACCGGTAATAGTGAATACCCGATCAAATCCCGTGCGACTCAGGGGGTCATATCTATCAAAGTGACCGAGCGAAACGGGCCGGTGGTTGGGGCGGTGCAGGTGGTGGACAGCGATCAGATTATGATGATCACCGACGCCGGTACGCTGGTACGTACCCGGGTATCTGAAGTCAGCGTGGTTGGCCGTAATACCCAGGGCGTTATTCTGATTCGCACCGCCGAGGATGAAAGCGTGGTCGGTCTTCAGCGCGTAGCTGAACCGGTTGAAGACGAAGAACTGGATGCGATCGATGGTAGCCTGGCAGAAGGTGAAGATGACATTGCCCCTGAAACGGACAGTGATGATGAGCCGGTTGCTGATGATGAGTAATCTGTGCTGCTTGCGCTAAACGTGCTAAAAAAGAGGAGCTTTTGCTCCTCTTTTTTTATCCGCTGATTACAGGCCAGCTAAGAATGAATGAACCCGGTGATAGTGTTCAATTTTGGTATCTTCGCTCGCTACCGCGATATCTTTGTAGGTGAAATAAACCAGCAGGCCATCTGAGCGGTCAGACGGTTTTCTGCTTCATCGAAGATGACTGAGTTACCTGATTCCATCACTTCGCGCGTGCATTCTCGCTGATCGTTTGCCGGCAGGCAGTGCATGAATAAGGCCTTCGGACCGGCTTTGTTCATTAATTCTTCCGTGACCACATAATCGGGGATAAAGGTGGACAGTCGAATATCTTTTTCATCTTCCTGACCAAACCAATAAAAACTATCGGCAACGACGACATCACAGCCTTTAACCGCATCGGTATCTTCGGTAATCACCAGTTTTCCGCCGGACGTTTCGCAATTGCCCAGTGCGATTTCAATCCATTTTTGCGGTGCTTTAAAGCGGTCAGGGCAAATATGTTTGAAGGTCATCCCGAACTGGGTGCAGGCAAACATCAGCGAAGAAGCGACGTTGGTTGCATCACCGACAAAGGCTACCGTCAGATCGCTGAGCGTTTTACCTTCCGGCAAGTGTTCATGCATGGTAAACAGGTCAGCCATGATTTGTGTCGGATGCAGCCAGTCACACAAGCCATTGATGACCGGAACGGTGGAGTGCTCTGCCAGTCCTGCTACGGTTTCATGATGATTTACCCGTGCCATAATCACGTCCACCATACGTGACAGTACCCGTGCGGTGTCTTCCAGATTTTCTTTGGCACCGAGGTGAATATCTTTTGGTGAAAGAAACAGCGCGTGACCGCCAAGAGCCGTAGCGGCAGTTTCAAATGAAACCCGCGTACGGGTTGAGGGCTGTTCGAAGATCATGGCAACAGACTTATTCTTAAATAGCTGTGGCACGGCATTATCGCGCCGGGCTTGCTTGAGCAGCGTCATCAAATGCAAAATATCGCTCAGTTCCTCTTTAGTAAAGTCCTGGGTGTTGAGGAAATGGCGCAAAGTGGGTTTGTGCAAATTGGTTGCGCTGGAGGACGGTAATCTCATAAACAGCTCCTTTGTTGTCAACAAATAAATGCCGGTGAGGCATATACAACGATTACAAAACACATTATCTGCCGGCTGAAATTCACTTTCTTCAATCAGAATCAGAAATCGGTTTTTTAGCGCTACTTTTTAAATAATCTTGACTGCGTTCATATAATTTCCCTGAAAAAGCAGGAGTTGTTCGATAGCATTTTTTAATCATACTGGCTGAAATATAAGTAATGCTTCATTTAACGAGATGAATTTAATTAGTATGATTAAAGGATTTATTTATGAGCAGATGTTTTTTAAATCTATATGGCGGAAAATACCCGTCGATTTTTCATCCGATAGAATAATTTTTCAGGCAGCATGTTAATTAAAATAATAACCATTATTGATAGTTTTATTACGGAACTATATTGCTCTTGTCATGTTTTTTGGCAGATAGGTGCCTAAATAGGCTTCGGTGATAATGATCGCTTCGCGTTCCATCTCCGCGGTAATTGTGCCACCCTCACGAAAGTTCATGGCATACACCTTATCAGCCAGCTGAAGTGCAATACAAAATATATTAACGTCTTGCGGTAATTCCGGCAGCTGAAAATAGCTGCGGTAAATGCTTTCTACCTGCTGGCCTAGCAGAATATCATTTTCGGCATCGGCATCGGCATCGGCATCGGCATGGCTGACGGAAGTGTATGTATGGTGTCCTAACAGAATATGCTGAACAAGGGGGGTGTTGCGGTAATGCTCGACGAAACTTTGTTCTATCATACGGTTTATATCGGTCCAGTGGTTGACCTTGCTGTCATCGACCGCGTGATGTAAAACCCGGGAGAACTCACTGAAAACATCATTCATTAACTCGCAGAACAATGCTTCAATATTTGGATAGTGATGGTAGACGGTAGAGGCTGCAATAGCAGCCTCGCGTGCGACATCGTAAATTGAAATGGTATTTATACTACGTTGTGTGGCTAACTGAATAGCGGCCTGGCGAATTCGCTTCAATCGATGTTCTGTTGGTTCTTTTCTCATATTTTCTTCTGTTAAGGATGAATATGGGTACCCGACTTCCCTTCCATAATCAATGCCGCTTTATGCAGTGAACCAATATGCCCGGTACCTGAAGTCAGGCGGGCAAAATCACAACAGGCAGCGACTTTTGGACCCATTGAACCGGCAGCAAATTTATACCGCTCAATCTGTTCAACGGTGATGTCGTATAACGGCTTTTCGTCAGGTTTTCCCCAGTTAACACAGACATTATCACCATCAGTCAGAATGAGAAAGTGCTCAGCATTCAATTGCTTAGCTAATGTTGCGGCGGAAAGGTCTTTGTCAATGACGGCTTCTACGCCTTCAGGACCCTCGGGATGATATACCACAGGACAGCCACCGCCACCACAGCAAATGACCATATTTCCGGCCGCTAATAGTGCGTGAATACTGTCGATTTCAACGATACTTTGTGGTGCGGGTGAAGGAACCACCCGGCGCCAGTATTCGCCATCGGGTTTAATATCCCAGCCAAATTCTTTTGCTCTCTCCCTGGCTATCTGTTCACTGTATACCGGACCAATAAATTTATTAGGATCTTTAAATGCGGGATCGTTTTTATCTACTCTTACTTGAGTAAGTAACGTACTGACTGTCATTTCAGGTATATATTTTTTTAATGACTGTGCCAGCATGTAACCTATCATTCCCTGACTTTCTGCGCCTAATACATCCATCGGATAAGGTGGTACGTCACGATACGATAACCCTTGCAATGCCAGTAAACCAACTTGTGGCCCGTTACCGTGAACAATGACAACGCGCCAGGATTTATTCAGCTCAGCCAGAGAATGCGCGGCGACATCGATGTTTTTTTTCTGATTTTCATAGCTCATTACTTCTCCACGTTGTAATAAAGCATTTCCGCCTACAGCGACGACTAATACAGGTTTTTCTTTGTTCATTTCGGTTGCCTTTTTCAGTATTACGTCATAAGAAAATACTGTTAATACCCCATTTTGAATTTTGATTAGAATCAATGATGCTTGTTAAAAAAAATAGGTTGTCGGTAATTATGGTGTTGTTCACGAAATTAACTTTGGGGTGTGATTATTTTTCGATAATTGATTCTGGTTTTCACCTGCCTGTGGTCATGAATCTATATTAACCGCATGAGGCTTGTCCGGTTAGAAATCTAAATTTCATGATAATTATTCACGGGGAGAAAATCTATGGATACGCAAGGTTCTGATAAGAAACTCGGGGTTGGCAGCCTTGCGCTGTTCAGCCTTTGTGCGGTTATAGTCATTGATACGTTAACTGCTTCGGCTTCTATAGGCGTCAGCGCAATTGGCTGGTGGTTAGTGACATTCATTATTTTTGTTATACCTTATGGCCTGATTACTTCTGAACTGGGAACCACTTATCTAGGGGAAGGTGGAATATATGATTGGGTGAAAAAAGCATTCGGTTACCGCTGGGCAGTCCGTACTACATGGTTTTATTGGGTAAATGTTGGTCTGTGGATGCCGGCGGTTTATATTATGTGTGCAGGAATGTTTGCTAATTTATTCTTTCCTGAATTGCCCTTATTATGGATTATTGTCTTATGTGTTGCTCTGACATGGTTGACAATCTGGATATGCAATATCTCTGTTGACGTTGGTGTCTGGGTATCAAATATAGGTGCAATCCTGAAAGTGTCAGTCATCGGCGTACTGGGTGTTTGTGGCTGTATTTATGCCTACAATCACGGTGTCGCCAATAAATTTAGTTTTTCTGCCATGTTACCCAGTCTGGATACCGGGGCCTCATTTTTACCGGCGTTAGTGTTTAACCTGATGGGGTTCGAACTGGTCGCAACCATGACCAAAGAGATGAAAAACGTTAACGATATGCCGAAATCCATTTTTCTGGCGGCAGGGATAACGGCATTTTTATACGTTTTCGGTACCGTCGGTATTCTGATGGCACTGCCGGTTGACAATATCAGCCTGGTGGGTGGCATTATCGACACCTTACATAAGTTATTTGGTGATTCGGCGCTGGGTTCTGCGATGGTCTATCTGGTAGGTACCATGGCGTTGCTGACTTTTCTCGGTAACATGGTGACATGGACAATGGGTGCCAGCCGCGCGGCCGCCGAAGCAGCAGGCGAGGGTGAATTACCTGCCGTATTTGCTAAAACATCCGCAAAGCATGGTACACCGGTGGGGGCGAATATGCTTACCGGCATTGTTTCTACACTGGTGATTGCCGCTTATGCGCTTTTTGCCCAGGACAGTGATGAACTTTTCTGGTCAGTTTTCGCCTTCTCCAGCTGTATCTTTTTGCTGCCTTATCTGTTCATGTTTCCTGCCTTTATCAAACTGCGTATCAGCGACGCTGCCACGCCACGCCCGTTTAAAGTACCCGGAAGCAAACTGGTGCAGTGGATTTTAAGCTGTATTTGCTTCCTGGTCATCCTGCAGGCAGTGGTGATATTTATCTTCCCTGAGCTCACCAAATGGCAGATGGATTGGGCATACAGTGGTCCGGTTCTGGCAGGGGTTGTGGTCACCGTTCTGATTGGTGAAATCCTGCTGCACCTGGCTGTGATGCATAAAAACCAGGAGGGAAATTCACATACTGCTTATTCTCAACAGAAACATATATGAAAAGGAATTTGTCATGAGCAAAAGAATTAATTCAACACCACGCCGGGATGGATTCAGAATGCCTGGTGAACATCAGCCCCAGCAGGAAATCTGGATGGTCTGGCCGGAACGTACCGATAACTGGCGTAACGGCGCTAAACCCGCACAGAAAATTTTTGTTGAAGTGGCAAAAGCAATTGCACAAACCACCCCGGTAACCATGGTGGCAAGTGCCGCACAATTCGCCCATGCACGTGAACTGTTGCCAGCCAATATTCGCTTGCTGGAGATGAGCAGTAATGACTCCTGGATGCGCGATATTGGCCCCACTTTTGTTATGAATGCGGAGGGTGAACGCCGTGGGGTGGACTGGCATTTCAATGCATGGGGTGGTTTAGTTGATGGACTTTATTTCCCCTGGGACAGAGACGATCAGGTTGCACAAAAAGTGTGTGAAGCCGGCGGCTTTGACAGCTACCGGGCGCCGATTGTACTTGAAGGTGGCTCTATCCACACGGATGGAGAGGGGACGTTATTTGTCACTGAAGAGTGTTTATTACACCCCAGTCGTAATTCGCAGCTGAACCGGCATGAAATTGAGCATGTTCTCTGTGAGTATCTGGGCGTGGATAAAGTTATCTGGATCCCTAACGGCCTGTTTAATGACGAAACTAACGGTCATGTTGATAACCTGATTCATGTGGTACGGCCTGGCGAAATTGTCCTGACCTGGTGTGATAATCCTTCAGATCCGCAGTATGATATTTCGCGCAAGGCGCTGGACGTGCTGGAAAGCCAGAGCGATGCTAAAGGCCGCAAAATTAAAGTACATAAGATTCCTCTGCCAGGTCCTCTTTACATTTCACAAGAGGAAGCCGACGGGGTTGACGTTTCCGAAGGGATGCAGCGTGAATCAGGCGAACGTCTCGCGGCTTCATATGCTAATTATCTGATTACCAATGGTCAGATAGTCTATCCGCTGCTGGATCCTAAACATGATGCTGAAATGGCTGCCCTGTTTAAAGAACTCTATCCAGGATACATGATAACCGGCGTACCGGCGCGCGAGATTCTGTTAGGCGGCGGCAATATTCACTGCATAACGCAACAAATTCCGGTTAAGTAACATGGCTAAAGACAGCGGCTAAAGGGCCGCTGTTATTTTATCCGCTGAGTTTGCATCGCCCGGTTAATTTTTGCCTTTATCCTGTTAACTGCGCCGCTGATTGCGCATTTTTTGCCTTGTGTTACTGGCTTTTTTAAACAGATAAAGTTAGTGTGTTTTTCTAATAACACCCGTCTTTTTGTCACGCATACCGCAGTGAGCACTGTTTGAAATATCTAGTCTCTTTTCGTACCACGCTTCGTATTTCCCGTTACTTGTCACGGGCAGTGGCGCTATTACTCTGGCTGCTTGGGGCTCTCGTCACAGTTTTTTACCTGATTAACGTATTGCACGGACGTGAAACAGCCATCCGACAGGAGCTGACGGTCAACTATGAACAGGTTGCATCCTTTGTTCGTGATTCCGCCAGCATCACCCGCCAGCTAAAATTTATTGCGGAAAATCGTCTCAGTAATACGGCAAACGTTTCGGACAAGGTGACGACTGGCAGCGCAGATAAGAATGTCAGTCTGCCTGAATTTTATCCGTTGTATTCCAGTTCAGACTGCAATGTCATGAGCAGTACCTGGCATAATTCGCTGGCTTCGCTGAGCTATTTTTTACAGTACTGGAAGTCCAACGTGACGACCTCTTATGAGCTAAACCGGGTGTTTTTTACCAGTAGCGACAGCCAGTGTCTGGCGGACTATACCCTGGGTAATAGCGCCTTTGAGCGGGAGAAAAGTTTTAAATCGCTGCAGGAGCACATTCTGCGATATCGCAACGGCAGCGAGGTTGACCGTAAAAACAGCATGACATGGGTGTCACCGGCAGCACAGCCGGGTATCGGATCATTTTATATGATGATGCCGGTTTATCTGGCCAATAAAGTGGCGGCGTTGCTGGGGGTGGAGCAGACATTGCGTCTGGAGGATTTTATTGCCCCAGGCAGCCTGGCGGTAGTGGCCACGCTGGTGGATCAGAATAATCAGCCTGTATTAAGCTCTTCCCGTAATAGTCCGGTTAATCAGAACAATTTGCCGGCCGATCATAGCTGGTTCGGTTACCTCAATAATTATGACCAGCTGGTATTTAAGCGGGCCCTTGTACCCTCAAATCTCAGTATCGTTTATTCCATACCCGGCGCCGTCCTGTTTGAACAACTGAAAATGGTGCTGATTAATGCCTTGTTGCTTAACCTGGTCAGTGCATTGATGCTGTTTACGCTCGCCTGGTTATTTGAGCGGCGTATGTTTCTGCCAGCCGAAGATAATGCCCATCGCCTTGAAGAACATGAGCAATTTAACCGTAAAATTGTTGCTTCCGCACCGGTGGGAATCTGCATTCTGCGTATCAGTGATGGCACCAACATTCTCAGTAACGAGCTGGCGCATAACTATCTGAATATGCTGACCCATGAAGACCGCCAGCGACTGACGGAGATGATCTGCGGTCAACAGGTCAATTTTGTTGATGTGCTGACCGGCAGTAATACTAACCTGCAGATCAGTTTTGTGCATTCACGCTACCGTAATGAAAATGTGGCTATTTGCGTGCTGGTTGACGTCAGTACCCGCGTGCAGATGGAACGGTCGTTGCACGAAATGGCCCAGGCCGCTGAACAGGCCAGCCAGTCAAAATCGATGTTTCTTGCGACCGTCAGTCATGAGCTGCGTACGCCCCTGTATGGCATTATTGGTAATCTGGATTTATTACAGACAAAATCATTGCCAAAAGGCGTGGATACGCTGGTCACTGCGATGAATAATTCTTCCAATCTGTTGCTGAAAATTATCAGCGATATTCTCGATTTTTCTAAAATTGAATCGGAACAACTGCGTATTGAACCCCGTGAATTTTCACCCGTCGAAATTCTTACGCACATAACCGCCAACTATTTATCGCTGATTGTTAAAAAACATCTGACGCTGTATGTTCTGATTGAACACGACGTTCCCGCTACGCTGGATGGTGATCCGATGCGGTTGCAGCAGGTCATTTCTAACCTGTTAAATAATGCCATTAAATTCACTCACACAGGCGGAATCACTCTGCATGCCTTTGTGCATGAGGGCTATCTGGCCATCCGGGTTCGTGACACCGGGGTAGGGATACCGGGTAGAGAACTGACGCGTCTTTTCGACCCCTTTTTTCAGGTGGGCACCGGGGTACAGCGTAACTTTCAGGGGACCGGCCTGGGACTGGCTATCTGCGAAAAACTGGTCAATATGATGGATGGCGACATTCAGGTGGATGCGGAACCTGGTATGGGAAGTCAGTTTATTGTCCGTATTCCATTATACAATAGCCGGCGGGCAGCCCCTGTACTGCATCAGTCTCTGGCCGGTCAGCGCGTCTGGCTGGTGATGCGCAACGACGTGCTGGCGGCGTATCTCACCCGCCTGCTCGCCGCCGAGGGTATGGCGGTATATCGCAGTGACTCTCCTTGTACCAATAAAGAAGATGTGCTGATCAGCGATTATCTTTTACCTGACGAACCGCTTTCACGGGCCACTATTCTGTTTGATAATCGCCACATTGAGGCGCCGGTTGAACGGGCCCCAGGTCACTGGGTTATCAGTACCGTTGCGCCACATGAACTGCCGCTGTTACTGGCGAAGATATATGGTGCGGATGTTGATGCAGCCGATGCGCGTGTCAGGTCAATGCCAGTGGTACAGCCTGATTCTAACGAGGATATTCTTATTCTTGTGGTTGATGACCATCCAATCAACAGGATGCTGCTTTCGGAACAGCTGAACACGCTGGGTTATCAGGTGAAAATGGCTCAGGATGGGATGGATGCGTTGAATGTGATGGGGCGCTCTGAGATTGATATTGTGCTTACTGATGTCAATATGCCCAATATGGACGGTTATCGTCTGACTCAACGCCTGCGTGAGAGTGGCTGGACATTCCCCATCGTTGGCGTTACGGCTAATGCGCTGGCGGAAGAAAAACGGCGTTGTATCGATGCCGGGATGGACAGCTGTCTTTCTAAGCCGGTGACGCTGGATACGCTGCGTCATGCATTGGCGCGTTATGCCGAGCAGGTGCGGCGCAGTCGGCAACAGCCTGACAAGCAATCAATTTGAAGTAATAAAATAAAAAGCCGGGGATAACCGGCTTTTTACTCTTATTCTGAAAATTAATCTCTGTCCGGCAGTGCCGTATTTACAGAGGAAAGATAATTAAGCAGCGCAATATCATTATCAACACCAAGTTTCATCATCGCTGATTTTTTCTGACTGCTGATAGTCTTAATACTGCGATTGAGTTTTCTGGCAATTTCTGTCACCAGAAATCCTTCGGCAAACAGGCGTAAAACTTCACTCTCTTTCGGTGATAAACGTTTGTCACCGTAGCCACCAGCGCTAATTTTTTCCAGTAATTTAGCAACGCTATCAGGGGTATATTTCTTGCCTTTTTGCAGCGCAGCCAGCGCTTTTGGCAGATCGGTCGGGGCTCCCTGTTTTAATACAATGCCTTCTATATCCAGGTCCAGCACTGAGCTGAGAATCGCCGGGTTATTGTTCATGGTGAGCACAATAATCGACAGATCTGGATAGTGGCGTTTGATGTATTTTATCAGCGTGATCCCATCACCATACTTTTCTCCCGGCATCGAAAGATCGGTAATCAGGACATTTGCGTCCAGCCTGGACAGACTATTAATCAGCGCTGTTGAGTCTTCAAACTCACCCACTACATTGACCCATTCGATTTGCTCCAGTGACTTACGGATACCGAACAGAACAATAGGATGGTCATCGGCGATAATTACGTTCAGATTATTCATATTATTGGTTACCCTGCTGCAGCAGTTCATTGACGTACTGGTCAATTTGACTGGTGGTATTTTCAATGTTTGATGTATCACATGCTTTGATGTGCTGTTCTAAAATTTCACAAAGTCGCTTGCCCTGAGTTAAATTTAACATGGCAAACACACCTTTTAAACGATGTGCTGTCAGAGCAAGCGAACTGTAGTCCTCATTCGTGGCTTCATTATACAGTCTCTTTACATCATCTGGTACTGTGTCAACAAATAGTTGGAAATATCCACTGGCAATTTGCTGTGAGGTGACCTCCTCCGTTTCCGTTACACCCTCTTCGGAAAGTTGTTGTTCAATCAATTGCAGCAGGGCGTCCTGCATTGCGCCAGTAATATTAAAGTTAACGCGAAACTGGCCGGGGCCAATTGCAGTAAAACCTGGTTCATCATCAGTGAGCAGTAACGACCATGCGGACAGATTCGCCGGGTCGTCAGTCAGTAACAGATCGTATTCCTGACTGGATAGACGCTCATCGGGCATCAGGCAGATGGCCCCCCAGTTCTCCAGCAGTCGAATGACGATTTTACGGATATCTTCCACGGCGATATCAATCAACGTGGTGACACCTTCCAGTAATTTTTCTTCCCGTTCCTGCTGTGGTTCCTGCGGGGCGTGAAGAGTGACATTGTAGCGTGTACCGATGTCAGGGCGTGCCTGAATTTCCAGCGCGCCGCCCAGCTGTTTGCACAGCTGTTTGCACAGGAAAAAGGCCAGACCGGAAGCGGCACCAAAGCGGTCTGCACTGGTTTCGCCAAGAAAAGGAAAGTCGGTATTACCGATTTCCTCTTCCTTTAGCCCGCTACCGGTATCAACAATCTGCATCACCAGCTGGTCCGGGCGTTCGGCGGGGCTGCTGATTTTCATGCTGATTCTGCCCCAGGCCGTGGTGGTTATGGCGTAATGCAGCAGGGTTGACAGGACTTTGTGAATCGCACGGCTGTCACCAAAACGCATCTCTTCGCTGGAAAGCTGATTATCAACAATCAGTTGCAAGCCTTTACGGGTAATTGAGGGCAGGATTTCCTGCGTCAGTGCATCTAACAGCTGCTGCAGATTAAATGAGGCAGCATCCGGTGCCCAGTCCTGAATTTCCAGCTGGTTTAACAACACAATATCATCAACCAGACGGCTGAGTCCCTGGGAAGCGTCGATAGCCTGCGCCTGGGTTTCTTCCAGTCGTGATGGCGCAATGGCCTGCAATTTTTCAACTAATAGTTTCAGCGGTTTTTGCAATGAATGGCCAAGATTTTGCAATAACTGCTGACGAATCTGATGATTTTTATCCAGGATTTGCTGGGCGCGCTGGAGTTTTTTATTCACCAGCAGTTCCCGATCCTGATCACGCATTAAAAATAACTGGGTCTGCGGGGCAATCATGCTGCGGGCGTGACGAATTTCATAGACTTCATTATTGACGGTTGCCTGCAGAACGCCCTGATGCTGGTCCGACATATTTATGATTTTTTGCAGATTTAAATGTGGCAGCAGATGTTCGGCGATTTTATTGCTGATGATGGTACGGTTAGCGGCAAAGTCATATACCAGTAAGCCGAGCGGCAGGCTGCTGACAATTTCTTCATTCAGCATACGAACTGAATCCAGTTCGGCGCTCTGGTGTTCCCCCGGTCGCAGAGACTGTTGTCGTAACAGAAAAAGTCCGGCTAACGACAGTATCAGTAGTATAAAATCTGCCAGCAGTGGCCAGAGCAGGTTGCGTAGCGTGTCGGCAATCAGGTTTGTGACTGATACCCGATAAAGTAGCTGTAATGGCGTGCTGGGTAATGATGCAGTGATTTCAATATTGGGATTAGTAAACGCAACGTGCGTATTGTTACTCATCTCATCATCATCATCGGCGTCATCATCCTCATTGACTGCCGAGTTATCCTGCCTGAGCTGAAAGTTTTCCAGCGGCATGGTGGCGGGAATCAAATCGTTGATGGGAAGATCGAAAGCAACAACCGTTGCCAGGTGGCCCGGCTGATTAAAAGTCGTCCGCAGGGTAAAATAGTGATCGTTTTGCCAGGTGAAACGGCGCAATGGCGAAAAACTTTCCCGTTCATCCAGTGCCGTTGCCTGTTGCAACATCTCAGCCCGCCGGGCATCGACCAGATTATTTATCGCGGTTTCTTTATAGCGTGTGGCCATATCTTTCAAAGGCAGGGTGGAAATCACGATCAGGCTGTTATCCTGGCCGTTAAGAAAATACATTGACCAGTTGCTGTTTTCAGCGCCCCACAGCGTATCAAGGTAATCAGATATGCGTTGGGTCATGTCCAGGGTATTGCCGTCATGCGAGCCAAAGATCAGGGCTTCGGTTTTACGCCGGTTTTTTTCAAGGTAGTAAACGTCAGGGCGCAGGCGGGTTTCCTGCAGATTACCCGGTGTGGCTCCCGCTGCACTGGCTGCCAGATTTTCATAAATCTGCCAGGTGGCAAAGCGGTAAGTATCGATACGTTTTTGCATGCTGTGCGCGATACTGGCCATATCATAGCGCTTGCTCGTCAGCCATGAATTGACCGCGCTGTTTACCATAAAGCCCAGAGCCAGAAGTAACACCACAATGAACAGCACGAAAAATCGTGTCACGTTGCCTGAGGTAAATGAAAGCTTGTAGGGCAGCATAGTGTCTCTGTCAGAGGCAAATTAATGGATAACCAGCTGGGCGTTTGCGCCGCCGCAACCAAGACTAAAAAAACAAAAATAAAGGCTGTTGGCGGCACGGAACCGTCGCCAGAGCGAAAATCCTGCAGAGCATAAGCATATTGCATCAGAACCGATTGGTCAGAATACCTGTATATTCGCAGGATGTCATGACGGAAATTTCCCATTACTGTAAGCGGTGACACCGTCTTGCTGGCGGGAAGTTTTCTGCCGTGGCATTTCCGCTGTAACCTCACTCGCTGTGTCTGCTACCGATCGGTGAGTGAAGGCCGATCGCGTTGACTGGTCACGCTGTCACTGCGACAACCAGACAAGGCGCTATTTTTATCAGCGGCAATATTAACGCTTCGCTTGCTAATGTGAAAGCAGCTTATTAAAGCAGGCTGAGGCATTTTTTTTGTGGCAGAAAGGCGAACGTAAAAAAATAAGAATTATCCGTATATTTAGAAAGGTTGAACTAACTTGACATTTTCTGACAAATTAAGCAAAACAAAAAAATGCCGGATACTAAGATCCGGCGATAAAAATAAGGGTAAAACAACTCATTCGGGGTGAATGAAGGTAATAACTAAAAAAATGATGATAGCGCGTTAAATTTTATGGGTAGATTAGTCTTTTGTTTTATCATTCAGTGCGCCATGAAATGAAATATTATAACTTACTGATATGTATAATTATTTATATAATGTTTGTTTTATGATAATTATTTTTTGCCAAATTGTGCTGATTGAAAGTTCCGCGTAATTTACACTCTGAAATACCTTTCATACTCAATGAAACATATTTGGAAATTTAGTAGCAATTACGAAGTAGATTATTACTCCTCGGGTATTAACATGAATGCGCCGGTTGAATATTCAGCATTCAGCTTGCAGTGGCAATTAAGGCACATAACTAGAGGGTAATTAAATGAAAATTCGTATTCTGTCTCTGATGGTTCCTGCGCTTTTAGCAGCAGCCGGGAGCGCCAGCGCAGCGGAAGTTTACAATAAAGATGGCAACAAATTGGATCTTTACGGTAAAGTCGACGGCCTGCACTATTTCTCCAAGAACGACAGTTCAGATGGCGATAAATCATATATGCGTTTAGGCGTTCAGGGCGAAACGCAGATCTCTAATCAGCTTACTGGTTATGGTCAATGGGAATACCAGTATAATCTGAATAATTCTGAAGGCAGCGATTCTAACTCTGGCAATGCGACCCGTATCGGTTTTGCTGGCCTGCGCTTTGGTGATGCCGGTTCATTCGACTACGGCCGTAACTATGGTGTTATCTATGACGTAGCCGCCTGGACCGACGTACTGCCAGAATTCGGTGGCGATACCTATGGCGCGGATCAGTTCATGTTCCAGCGTGGTAACGGTATGGCGACTTACCGTAATAATAACTTCTTTGGCCTGGTTGACGGCTGGAACTTTGCCGTGCAGTACCAGGGTAAAAACAACAGCCCGTCAGGTGAAGGCGGTCGTGACATGCTCAATTCCAACGGCGACAGCTGGGGTCTGAGCACCACTTATGACTTGGGTGCTGGTGTCAGTATCGGTGCGGCAATGTTCCAGGCCGACCGTACTGATACGCAGAACGCACCGGGTGCACTGGGTCGCGGTAAAAAAGCTGAAGCCTACACCGGCGGCGTGAAATATGATGCCAATAATATTTATCTGGCAGCGCAGTACACCCGTTCCAACAAGGCGACCCGTTTTGGCGATAGCACTAACGGCAGCTCGGCTTATGGCTATGCGCACAGCGCGGATAACTGGGAACTGGTTGCTCAGTATCAGTTCGACTTCGGTCTGCGTCCGTCACTGGCCTTCCTGTCTTCTCGCGGTAACGATATTGAAGGTTATGGCAACCAGGACCTGAAAAAATATGTTGATGTGGGTGCCACTTACTTCTTCAACAAAAACATGTCTACGTATGTTGACTATCAGATCAACCTGATGAAAGACAACGACTTTACACGCAGTGCCGGTATCAATACCGACAACGTTGTGGGTCTGGGTCTGGTTTATCAGTTCTAAGACTGACCGGTGGCGTAGCCTCGGTTACGCCGCCAGTAAGCCTTTCAGAGCCTGTTGCAGGCTCTTTATCACCTCTTCACTGTTTTTTCCAATTTGCGCCTGAACAATTGCCCCCTCAACTAACATGCAAACGCTCTGAATGACCCATTGTGGTTGTGCGCGAAGTGCGGAGGCTATTTCACTGTACATCTGCTGCTTGTGCATCTGAACCAGTGCCATACATTGCGGATTGTCATTCCCCAGCTCGGCTGCGGCGTTAATAAATGCACAGCCGCGGAAACGTTCTTCCTGAAACCAGCTGAGCAGAGTGGTGCCTAATGCGCGGTCGAAGCTCTGGCCCTGTGCCAGTGCTTCGGTCAGTTGCGCAGAAAAAGCGGCTAACCAGCACTGATGTCTTCGCTGAAGGAAGGCAATGATCAGGTCTTGTTTAGACGGAAAATGACGATAGAAGGTAACTTTCGTTACGCCCGCCTCGGCAATAATTCGATCAATTCCGGTTGCCCGTATTCCCGCCTGATAGAAAAGCGCGCTGGCCTGATAAAGAATACGTTCCCGCGCCGGTGCGCTGGCATCAAACTGACTATCAGCAAGCATTATTCTCTCCGTTAAACGCAAGTAGACAGAGTGGTCTACTTGTGATTAATATCCATGTAGACAGATTAGTCTACATACTAAGGAGTAAATGATGTCTTTGCTACCCCCTTTTGATTTCAACAGTGCGCAACAGAAAGTACGCTTTGCCGAAGACGCCTGGAATAGCTGCGATCCGGCGCGTGTTGCCAGCGTTTATACGCTGGATACCCGCTGGCGCAACCGCAGCGAATTTATTGAAGGGCGTCAGGCCGTTGAGCAATTTTTACAGCGTAAATGGCACAAAGAACAGCACTACCGGCTCATTAAAGAACTCTGGGCATGGCACCAGCAGGTGATTGCCGTGCGTTTTGCTTATGAATGGCAAAATGACCAGGGGCAATGGTTTCGTAGCTATGGTAATGAAAACTGGCGCTTTAATCCCGACGGACTCATGGCAGAACGTTATGCCAGTATTAATGATGTGCCGATCGGTGAATCACAACGTCTGTTTCGCTGGTCTGGTGCTCGCCGTCCCGATGATCATCCCGGGCTGACGGCGCTGGGGTTGTAAACAGACGCTGAGCAATATGATGGTAAGCAGGTAACGCCCCTGCTTTCACCTGGGCGGTGAGAGCAGGGGGCTGTTTAGCGATGACGCTGGTTGCGCAAAGGATGTTTCAGGAATCCCTTACGGTTGGTGTGGTGGTGATGTTTGATCCCCGAGTATACAAGCACGGCGATTGATGCCGCCAGGAGCAGATAAAAAGCCATGAAATTCTCCTGCTAATTTAAGTTATAGTGACGCTGTCTTTAATAAATTGTCAGGCGCCAGATTGCCGTAACTGACGAAGTTTTTAACTCGGAATTATCTCTAATTTCCTTAGGTAACAATAAGATAGTTCCATTTAATAATCAGGTTTGATGCAGCAGAATGAAGAAAAAAGTCATTTATTTTATTGGTTTTTGGTCAATTCTTGTACTTTCTGGCTGTGATAACAGTCAGCCTGTCCGGCAACAAAATGGTCTGGTTTTACAAGGGAAAACAATGGGAACCGTCTGGCGGGTTAGTCTGGCGGGTGTTGATAGTCAGCGCCAGCACGCGCTTCAGCAGGCGATTCAGCAGCAATTAGATCAGGATGACCAGACGCTCTCCACCTGGAAATCCGACTCGGTACTGTCGCGATTTAACCAGTATCAGGGCACGTTACCACAACCGGTGAGCGATGATATGGCGGATATTATTACCACGTCGCTGCGTATTGGACGCAAGACCGCAGGGGCAATGGATATCACCGTAGGTCCGCTGGTCAATTTGTGGGGTTTTGGTCCGCAAAAACAGCCGGTATCTACGCCAGAACAACGTCAGATTGATGCGGCGCGCGCGCTAACCGGCTTGCAGCATCTGAAGGTGATTGAACAGGGTAATGGCGCTTTTATACAAAAAGATATACCTGGGCTGTATGTCGATCTGTCAACTATCGGCGAAGGCTATGCCACCGACCACCTGGCGCGGCTGATGGAACAGCAGGGCATCACCAATTATCTGGTGTCGGTGGGGGGCGCGGTATTATCACGTGGGCTCAATGCGCAGGGTAAGCCGTGGCGCGTGGCGATACAGAAGCCAACCGATCAACAAAATGCGGCGGAAGCGATTGTTGATTTACAGGGGCATGGCATCAGTACGTCGGGCAGCTATCGTAACTATTATGAACTTGATGGTAAGCGTATTTCGCATATCATCGACCCGGCCAGCGGACGACCGATCCAGCATCGACTGGTATCAGCGACCGTTATTGCCACCACGGCAATGGAAGCCGATGGCTGGGATACCGGTTTGATGGTGCTGGGTGAACAGCGCGCTCAGGCGCTGGCATTAAAGGAAAAACTGGCCGTATTTCTGATAATGAAAACCGACAGCGGATTCCGCAGCTGGATGTCACCGCAGTTTAAGACCTTTCTGCGTCAGCAGGACCAGCAGGATCAGCATGACGGAGGGAGTTAATGCTTGATTTATTTAGCGGTGAAGCGCCCTGGTCTGAACCGCTGGCAGAAGGGGCGCTGATTTTGCGCCGCTTCGCGCTGGTGCAGGCGGGTGACCTGCTCAAGGAAATTGAGCATATCGCCGCGCGTAATCCGTTTTATCACCGCATTACGCCGGGAGGACATCGTATGTCTGTGGCGATGACAAACTGCGGCGATTTTGGCTGGTCGACCGATAGCCGCGGTTATCAGTACCGTCGTGAAGACCAGCAAAGCGGGCACCGCTGGCCAGCAATGCCCGCATGCTTTCGTGCTCTGGCCGTGCAGGCTGCCGGAGCGGCAGGTTTTCGCGAATTTAATCCCGATGCCTGCCTGATTAATCGCTATGCGCCAGGGGCAAAACTGACGCTGCATCAGGATAAGGATGAGAAAGATCTGCGCCAGCCGATTGTCTCGGTGTCTCTCGGTTTACCGGCGGTTTTTCTGTTCGGGGGGTTCGAACGCGAAGCCGCCACCCAACGTCGGTTGCTCGAACATGGTGACGTGGTGGTCTGGGGAGGACCTTCCCGCTTGCGTTTCCATGGTATTTTACCGCTAAAAGCGGGCATTCATCCGCAATGCGGCGCTTTTCGCTATAACCTGACCTTTCGCCGGGCTTTCTGACTGGCTGCCTGAATATGAGAATAATTATTGCTATCGCTTAGCATCTGATTAAACTGCTGGCAGTTTATCACTCCTGGGGTGTTGTTATGGCGTTATTGCTCGTGGTGTTGAAACAGTACCGCTGGCCCTTTATCGCAGTCATTTTACTCAGCTTGCTGAGTGCGGGCCTGGGCATTGGTATGATTGCGTTCATTAATCGTGAACTGATTGTCACCGCCGATGCTTCTTTTCGCGTTTTACCGGCGTTTTTATTGTTATTACTGTTGTTGCTGGCCATTACGCTGGCGTCGCAACTGGCGCTGACTCAGCTCGGACATCATTTTGTCTATCGTCTGCGCGGTGAATTTATTAAACGTCTTCTCGATACCCAGGTCGCGCGTATTGAACAGATTGGTCAGGCACAATTGCTTGCCGGGCTCACCAGTGATATCCGCAACATCACCCTTGCCTTTGTGCGTCTGCCTGAACTGATTCAGGGTATTATCCTGACCATTGGCTCAGCGGCTTATCTTGGCTGGCTTTCTCCTGCCATGCTGGCGGTAACATCAATCTGGGTCGCCGTTACCCTGGCAGGCGGCTGGATGCTGGTCAGGCGGGTATACCGACATATGGCATCGCTACGGGAAATTGAAGACCGCTTGTATGCCGATTACCAGACGGTGATTGATGGCCGTAAAGAGCTGGCTTTAAATCGCCAGCGGGCTGAGCAGATTTATCAACAGGTGTATGACGCTGATGCCCGGGCATATCGTCACCATATTGTGCGCGCCGACACTTTCCATCTGAGTGCGGTTAACTGGTCAAATATCATGATGCTCGGCGCTATAGGACTGGCTTTCTGGCTGGCAAATGGCCTGGGCTGGGCAGACACTGCCGTTGCTGCGACCTATTCCCTGACCTTATTATTTTTACGCACGCCTTTGCTTTCTGCTGTCGGGGCGCTGCCCACGCTGCTTAGCGCCCAGGTGGCATTTAATAAGCTTAATACCTTCAAACTTTCCGATTATCAGCCTGCCTTTCCATGCCAGCCGGCGCCAGACCGCTGGCAGACGCTGGAATTACGTAATCTGCTATTTCATTACGGCGCACAGGGTTTTTCGGTTGGTCCGCTTAATCTGACGCTAAAACGCGGTGAGCTGGTTTTTTTAATCGGTGGCAATGGCAGTGGGAAGTCAACGCTGGCAATGCTGCTCACCGGCCTTTATCAGCCGCTGTCCGGCCAGATCCTGCTGGACGGACAACCGGTGGCAGCTGAAAATCTGGAAAGTTACCGCCGGCTGTTTTCTGCGGTATTTACCGATGTCTATTTGTTTGACCGTCTGATTGGAGCACAAGGCGAGGCGGCTCCGGCCGGCCTGGTATCAGACTGGCTACGCCGCTTAAAAATGGACAACAAGCTACAGTTACAAGACAACCGGGTGATGAATCTGAAGTTATCAAAAGGGCAGACTAAGCGTCTGGCTTTGCTGCTGGCGATTGCCGAACAGCGCGATATTTTGTTGCTGGATGAATGGGCTGCCGATCAGGACCCGCATTTTCGCCGGGAGTTTTACCGCCAGCTGCTGCCACAGCTGAAAGCACAGGGAAAAACCGTGCTGGCAATCAGCCATGATGATCACTATTTCATCCATGCTGACCGGCTGCTGGAAATGCGTGGCGGACAGCTGTATGAGCTGACGGGTGAAGAGCGGGCACAAGCTTCACTGGATGCCGTACAGCGCACGGAAATGTCTGATGTACGCCAGTAAGTGACAACAGTAATGCCCGCTCAGCCGGTTTTTCAGGCTGGTGGCGAGCGAAAATCTGTAATAGATTGGGAAAACCGATTGCGGTTGTCTGTAGAGCAAGCCATAGCGCATAAAGCGGTCTGGCCTGCCTGCTGACATTATTCATTAGGGGGAACGGAGAACCCTTTCAGCGATACCACGAAATAGCGGCTGCTGCGGGAAATCTTTGCACCTCTTTCACACCAGTGACTTGCCAGCCGGAAAAAATCGTCAGAGCCAATATCATAAGCCAGCTCGACTTTGTTGGCGCCCGAGAGCAGCAGCATTTCAGCATCGCCTGCGCTTTTTGCCTTTACTGTGGCCATGGAATTACCTGTAAGTTTGTTTAATGCTGGTTTAGTTTAAGTTAATCAGATGATGATTTTGTGACAAATTTATGACAATTAATTAAAATAACCGCTCTGGCGAATAAACAGACTGAGCCAGTTAAAAATAAGTATATTTTTTCTACACTTTGATTTTAAAAACAAAAAAATAATAAAGCCTTCAATAACCAGGCGCATTCTGAACGCTTTTTATTCTGTTAACATATTGTAAATGGCACGATGGAAAACCAATATCCCGCAAGCCCTTATTCGCTGAAAATAGCGCCAGATCGGGTTCATCATTTATTGCGCCTGGCCGGCGTGCATTTTCAGGCCGACTCCTTGTTAGAAAGCCTGTCTGTGTATTGCTATGGTGCAATAAATCCCTTCGCTGCACTGCTTCTGTGCGCAGATCTTTGCCGCCAGACCGCCGCTGATTTTTTATTATTGCTTTAAATTAATAAGTTACAAACATTTTACTATTTGGCACATTTCATGCAACACGTTATAACATGTTATAGTGAGTGGGTGGAAAATAGCCAATATGGAATCAGACAAAGTGAGTGCCAGTGGACTGGAAGAGCTGCAGGCCTTTCAGTTCGATCCGTCAAACCCGATGTATATTCAGATCAAAGAATATCTGCGGTCACGGATCCTGGAAGGCAGTTACAGCCCGAATCAGAAGATGCCTTCTGAAAGTGAAATGATGGACGCTTTCAGCGTCAGTCGTATCACTATTCGCCAGGCACTTAACGATCTGCAAAGCGAAGGGCTGGTGTTTAAAGTTCATGGTAAAGGAACTTTTGTCGCGGGGCCACGGGCCACTCAGGATTTGGGGCAGTTGCAGGGCTTTGGTATTGCAATGCGTCAGATGGGCTATGAAACCTATTCACGGTTGCTCTCATTTCAGGTGATGCCTCTAATTGGTTGAATCTGATGTATAATGCGGGCTTTTGAGGTTCTCTTATGGCCAGCGTTAACGTTCATTGTCCCCGTTGTCAGTCTGTTCAGGTTTACCGCCATGGTCAGAACCCTAAAGGCTATGACAGATTTCGCTGCCGTGACTGCCACCGCGTGTTTCAACTCACTTACGCTTA
>NZ_MOMB01000061.1 GCF_002752165.1 Erwinia sp. OLFS4 | reverse complement strand
TTCCGGTACGGCGTCACCATTATCCGTCTGAAGGGACAGTTTACGGCACAGTTCCTCGCGCTCCACCAGGGCATTGAGCATGGCATCACTTGTCACGTTCTGTGCGGTGGCCAGTGACGCGACACGTTCACGCAGGTTGTCAGAGAGAAAGACGCCAGCCCCGGCTGCAACCGCCGGGGGTATCCTGACGCGGCGTGATACGGGCTTGTAGATTTCGCCGGTCTCTGGCCTGATTTTCAGGCCAGCCTTAAGCCAGCGGCTCAGCTCCTGGGGAAGGATATCCGGGTTGTCCTCCAGAAAGCGGGCACGGTTTCCGCGCGCCGTTCCGTATACACTGTCAATGTAGTCGGTGAGCAGCATAACGATATCCACATAAGTGTTTATAAACATAATCGTTTATATCACATGCATACAGGACTGGCGAGCAGTGCGCAGCCGGTCCAATGAATGCCGCTTCAGCGGCATGGAGGCGCCAGCCAGTGCTGAATACAGCTTTACTGGTGAGTGGCGCCGTAGCCCGGCGCAGCCGGTTACGTTGTTGACAGGTTCCATCAATCAATACCTTCCGCCCTGCCAGACCAAACCCGCTGTAAGCGAGACAAAAGCTTCTGTGCGCCGTCGGAGTGATTCCGGCATAGCCGGAATGTATCTCCGCGTTAGCGGGCCTTCAGGGCCGCTTACGGGCGTGTCACTCAGTACCTCCAGCGACACTACTTACAGCGGCTCAGGTTTTTAGTTACATCATCCATCATTAAAAGCGACGTTGTTCCGGCCCTCAGGGCCGGGGCAGGGCCGCTTTTCAGGGGTGGGGCGGCCTGTGAAGTTACAGATACGCACTTAACGGGTGAGAAGAGTAAATTACAGGATGTTGTAATTAAAGCAGCTGTAGTTGTAATGCCCCGGGCTTGCCCGGGGAGCTACCTTTTGAAGGTGTTGAGTGTCTGCACAATGCGTGGGGGATTGTTTGCCCCGAAGGGGTGCTACTCCTGATGCCATGCCGAAGGCTGGCTCATGAGAACTCCCTTTTTGAAGGGCATGTTTTGTTCAGGATTAACGTTCGGAATTAGCACTTTTACGGGCTGCCTGTTCGGAATTAATGCCATATCATATGCAGCGATGAAAGCATGTCCGAAATTAAGCGTTTTATTTTTGCACAGTCCGGCTTGCCGGCGTCATAACGTCATCTCCGTCGTGGCCGGCACGAACGCTGATGGCGGTTTCAGTGCGCAGAAATACCTGCCGGCAGCGCAGTTCTCAACGCCGCGCCAGCACAAAAACCGCGAAGGACGCGGTGGGTTAAAAGATGGGGTATCAGAGGGTGATGCCGGCGCTTTCCAGCAACAGCCGGTAATACTGTTCGGGGTCCGTGCTGTGCAGAAGCGGGTGCTCAGCCTTCACAACGTTTTCCATCCGCAGCTGCGCGGCGTAAGTGCATCCGCCGCCGCTGACCCAGCGCCGCCAGGCGCTTTCATAGCGGTTGTCGCTTTTGCCTGCGCGCAGCTGACGCAGCTTGCGCGCCTGCTCGTCCAGTACCGCGCCCAGGTCTTCCTGCACGCGCTCTTTCTCGGCCCGCAGTTCCGGACTGACCACCCAGCGCTTTATTTTTTTAAGGCGGTTTTTGAGGGCGTGGTGGCTGTCGATACTGATACCCAGACGCGCCATTTTCAACTGATGCCGCTCGTATTTCTGGCGCATGGATTCTGCCACGCCGCTGGCCACCGCCCACTGGCGGTATTTGTGCAGCCAGGCTCTCACGTTTTCCACCGTCATACCGCGCGAGGTGAAACAGGTTTCGGTCAGAAAAATGCGCATTGGTTTGTTCTGGCCGGTGTCTGAGTCTTTGTCGCGGTGAACCACAACGTAGTCCAGCTGCTCCAGCACGCGCAGGGCATTCAGCAGGATGTCGTAGGCTTTGCGACCGCTTTCATAGACGTGCAGCACGCCCATCCGGCGCGCAAGCTCCTCGACGGGCATCATCACTTCAAACATATATTCGCTGTCGGGGCTGTAGTCACAGTTCGCGGCAAGCACCAGCGACAGCGCGGTCAGCGCTTCACGGCTCTCCGAACGCGGGGTGATGCGCATCGGCTTCGGCCGGAATGACGGATCGAACATGCGGGTGTAAGGGGTGTACCCCTGCCGCCGCAGGGCAATCAGGTCCGTGTTACGGCGCCAGTCGTGGCCACGAAAACACGCCACGACTTTTGCGGCCATGCCACGGGGAATTTTGCCATTGAAAACGGGCTGATGATTACGGTGCGTTTTTGGCAGTCCTTTCCGGAGGCGATTGGACTCGCCGCGCCGGGAGGGACGGTACACACTTGGTGTGTCAGACTGTTGAAGAGGGATTACCGCGTCAGCCACTCCTGCCTGCGCTTATGTTGCGCTTAAGGAGTGAGCACAGAAAGTATTGTTTTTTTCTGAGCATGAATCTATACTCCCCGCATAGAGCAACAGCTTCTATGCAGATTATGTGATGCCCCGTTAATCTTTCCAGCCCGCCAAAGCGAAGAGATTATCGGGGTTTTCTTTTTTCTGAAACCGGTTGTTTGTTCCGCTTCAGTTCCCTGCCACCTTATGGCGTGGCCCGCCAGAATGTCTTAACGATCCGTAATCTATCACTAGTCCTTCAAAGGTTCAAGAAAGTAAGCCCTTTAATGTTTTCCCCTGCATCTCGCTTCTTTCTCAATGAGTTGCTTCAGAATATCGGCTTGATTTAAACCATCCTGTTTACACATATCCATTAAGAGAGCTTTTATCTCAGGTTCAACAAAGACTTTTATCTCTTTCCTTGATTCCTTTTTTCGAGCAATTGAAAGACGCTGTTTGTCTGCATCACTCAAGGGGTTACCTTTCCTGTAAGTGCGCTTCTGTTTCGGCTGCGCAGCAGTTGACTGTTGCTGTGGCATGGGGCCTCCTCAGAAAAAATTAAAACTTTTCGACAGAATAGCATAGTGATACAGGTAATAGATTCACTTTTTTGCAGGACGGTCAGCAGGCGAACTGACCGGCCGGGCGATTACGGGGACGTCTCTGAGCCTCAGCGGGTCAATATGACCGCAGCCAGAAGCACACCGGGCCGTCGCCCGGATCGTGTATCGATCCTATAAACCAGGCATCCTCGTCCGGCGCAACAGGCTGCCAGTGACGCACATTTCCCCGGCCTCCCGCGTCCCACGCGAGCCAGGCGGCCGGGTCGTCATACTGCATCACACTCACTTCGCACTGCAGCCGGTGCTGATGCAGGAATGCGGCGAATTCTCCGGGCGTCAGCCCCTGTAGCGCCGGGTGTGTTCCGAAGCCCCGGCGGTCGCGGATGACCGGCTCCGGGTCAAATGTCGCTGTCTTCATGATGACCTCCGTTTTTTTCTGAAAGGGCGTGCGAACATCAGCACGGTGGAGGTACCGGCATCATCTGCCAGCTCCGGCGTCAGGCCGTAGTGTCTGGCCAGTACCGTGGTCAGGATGAGGATATCCACCACGTCAGGCAGCGAAATTTCCAGGGCCGACAGCCGGATATGCTCCGGTAAAAGCCGGGTGAGGCTGATTTTCCCCTCCCGGATGGTCAGGTACAGCTTCACGTTCCCCCCGCTGCTGAAAACAAGCTCCGTCACCGCCTGCCCCGCCCGGTAGCAGGTCAGCATGATGTTGTCGATGCCGGGCAGGTTATCGCTGAAGCCCTTCAGGAAGGCGTCAAAGGACCCCGAGCGCCATATCCGGTCTCCGGTCATCACCTCAGCAAGAAAGCGTTCTTTTGTCATTGCGGTTCCTCACTTATGCACCGGCGGGCGGCGGGTGAATACGAGGTCAGGCACCCGGGCGGCCAGTTCCGGCATGTCGCGTATAACCAGCGCGTTCTCGCTGTTGCGCTTTTCCGCTGACCGCGTGTAGTTGAAGCTGCCGGTTTCCACCGTGCGGCCGTCGGTGATAATTATTTTGTCGTGCAGGATGGCGTACTGCCCGCTGGTGCGCACCGGGATACCGTGGCTCACCAGCAGGTTCATGGCGGCCCGGACAAGCGCCTGCACGATATCCGGCGCGGTGAAGCTGTAGCCCGCCAGGCGTATTTCCCGCGTGGCAGCGTCAAGGGTGTTCAGAACCAGCGTCTGCGCCGTGCCTTCCGGCGAGAAGCCCACGCTGACGCCAGGCGCGGACAGGCCGGCCAGCGGGCACAGGAGTATCAGGCCGCTGACCAGCAGCGGCAGGCATCGTTTCTGCATTGCGTTTCCTTTAAGGGGGTCGTGAGCAGACGGCGGTTTTTAACCGCGTCTGTGAGGGACCGGCCAACCGCAGGGCGGCAGGCCGTCAGTGTTTTCCGGTCAGCTCCGGGTTAATCAGGCTGATATCGGACAGTGCGTTTTTCAGCAGGCGCCAGCCCGTCGCGAAGCTGACGATATCCGCGAGCGGAAACACCCACAGGGCCACGTCACTCCAGGGTTTTCTGTCGGTTGAGAGAGACATCCGGTTCCGGCTCAGGGCGGGCGTGACGCAGGATGTTCACTTCATCGCTCTGTAGTCCGGTCATCCGTTGCTCCTCCTGTTTCTGTTCATGTTCAGGGTCATAGTCATTCGCCTGCGCGAGTCCGGCTTCCTGCTCCAGCTCCTGCGCGGCCTCTTCAAGCTGCGCCTCTTCCGCCACCCGTTCAGCTTCAGGCTCGTCCACCGATTCAGGCTGCAGTTCCGGCTCATGCTCTTTCAGCGCGTCCTCTGCCGCCTTCTGCAGCGCTGCCTCACCCCTGACGACCATCTCCTCACCGGTCGGCACAGCATCATCGGGGATGTCGTGGTGCTCCGGGCGCATCACCACGGGGTTATGGGGGTTCTCCTCCATCAGCCGCAGCGCCTCTTCCGGCGTGGTCGCCTCCAGTATGCCGGCGCGGCCTTCGCCCTTCTGCAGCACGATACGGCTGCCATCAGCGGCACCTTCATAGCGCGCATTATCCATATCCATTTTTCCGGTCGCAGGAGATACCGGCACGTGCCAGTTTCCCCGCTGATGGCCGTGCTCATTGATAACCGGCCACATCACCGCCGGTGACTTTCCGGACAAAAAGCGGGCACCGGCGGTCAGGGTGCTGTCAGTGCGCGGCGCGAGCCGGGTCTCTGCCACCGGAAGACTGCTGTCCCACAACCGTACTTGCCTTTCAGCACGAACGTCTTCCGCCCGCATCACCACGTCATGCACGGTCTGACGTTTACCGCTGTTGCGCTCCACCGCCGCTATCCAGCCGTCCATATCATCGGCATAAACCTGTACGTGTTCTTTTGCCCGCGACAGGGCCACATAGGTGCTGTCCATTGCCGCCATCTTTTTGCGACCGCCATCCGTTCCGGTCAGGGCAATCAGGTAAGGTACTGAGGCCCCCTGTGCGCTGTACGTGGTGACGGCATAGCCGTAATCCAGGTGACGATCGGCATTTTCCGCTGACGGGTCGAGGGTCAGCGTCCTGCCACCGGTATCCAGCGTGATGAGGCCTTCCGGCGTGACGCCGGTGACGGTGGCCATATCGCTGGCGCGCACGTTGCGCTCCCTGTCGGTAGCCGTCAGGCGGACTTTTTCCCCGACGCTGAGTTCGACGGACTTCGGCTCAAAAACCGCCACCATTTCCTTGCGCAGTTCTGACGGGCTGAACCAGCGATCGTCCGCGCCGTCCAGCCCCTGCAGGCGGATAACACCACTTTCCGTATCGGTCTTCCCGATCCGGAAATACCGTTCTCCCATCCGCACGGTATTGCCGTCGTTTTTCTCCCAGAAGCTCACCCGCCCCAGATCGGCGTTGCTGTTGCCCACCCTGACCAGGTGCGGCACAGTGACACTGTCACCCAGCGCCCCCTGTGCTTTCAGCCGCTCATGAACCGCTGCGTTAACCGCCATCCGGTCGGCATTCAGCTCTGCCACGATCAGCGTACTGTCGCGTGCCTCTGCCGTTCTGCCGGTAAAATCGGCGGCAATGAGGTCGGTGATTTCTGTCGCAGGAAGGGCAGTCAGCGGCAGCTGACCTGCACCGGCCTCTTTCTTCGCCTCAGCGGTCGCCGCCCGCACGTCCATCGTGCTGCTCTCCGGCACATATGCACCTTCAAGCCTTGGCACCGTCTCTGGGGAGACCTGGCTGGCCACGGAGACCGCCTCACGCACGTTACCGGCGATGATGGCCTCAACGGCCGGCTTCAGCGCCGGGGTCTGGCGGACAATTTCCTTCATGACCGCCACGTCTGCGGCACTTCGTTCCAGCGCCAGTGCAAAGGGCGCCCCGGACTCGAGGGATTTCAGCTGGTCCCGGTCACCGCTCAGTACGGCGCGACCGCCCCCGTCAGATATGGCCGTCAGCAGCGAGGCCAGCTGGGCATTGCCGTTCATTGAAGACTCATCGATGACAAACAGGGTGTTGCTGAAGTCCCGGACCTCTCCGGATGACTGCCACTGGCTGTGTTCGCTGAGAAAGCTGGAGATGGTCTGCGCCGGAATGCCGGCCGCCGTCAGTTCGCTGACCGCGCGGTGGGTGGGCGCCAGCCCGGCTGTCACCGGCGGGTTATCCAGCCCGTTCAGCGCGGTGGACACCGTTCTGAACTGCGTGGTTTTGCCCACCCCGGCGTAGCCCTGTATCGCGGTGATACGGTCCGCCGAGGTCAGGATGAGGTTTGCTGCCTGACGCTGGCCATCCGTCAGCGGCCCGGCCTGTTCAGCCGTAAGACCGGCTGCTGCAAGCGGAGGAACGGCATTCTTTCCTTCCGCCACGTGACGCAGGATGGTCAGTTCATTGCTGAAGTTATCCCGTGAAATAAAGAGGCCGGCCGCGCCCTGCTCCGGGCTGAGCGGAATAATGTCACCTTTATCCTGCAGGCGCTGCAGCTCAAGCCCGACCCGTTCAGGAGAAAGCTGACGGTCAGTTTCCATCACCTCAGCCAGCACCTTCATACTGCTGAAGGTCACGCCGGTACCGGTAGACTTTTCAATGGCAATCCTGACCGACCGCTCCGGGTGCGTCATCTTCCGCGCCTCCAGCGCCCGCAGGGCATCTGCCATATCATCCTCCCCGACAAGCGACTTCACGCCCTGGGTGACGGTGACCGACGGCCTGTTTTCGTCCAGACGCTTCGCGATGGTCTTCTCATCAAGCGGGGTGAAGGCAATGACGCTGTCACCGCTGCGCTTCAGCATGTTCAGGGTGGTGTCGCTGACGTCCTTTCCGGACAGCATCGCAATCACGCTGCCGCTGCTGCTGCGCGTGGCCCCGAAGGCCTCCGTATAGCCATATCCGGCGTACAGCGGCTCACTCATATTCACCTGCAGGCGCTCCCCGTCAGCGTTCTCCATCACCAGCCGGTCCTTAAACAGCCAGCGGCCCGCCTTTATGCCGGTGACCGTCAGGGTTTCTCCGGCGCCGGCTTTTGGGTGAACATCAGCCGTAGTGCGCAGGCGTTCTCCCTCACGCAGCTCCAGCTTCTTCTCACGGTAGAGACGGTAATGGCTGTCGATATCGCTGATTTTCAGGCCCTGCGTGTGGCCTTTTGCGTCGGACAGCGTCAGCAGGTTGTGCTTTTCGCTGACGCCTGTGATGGTGAAATCTTCCATCAGGCCCCGGCCCGTATGATGTTCCAGCACCATCCCTTCACGGTATTTACTGCGATCGTTGCGGGTGGCGGCATCGATCCAGACGGGTTCGCGCACGGTCACCTCGCCCAGCACGCGGCCAAGCTGGCCGTCCTCCGTCATGGCCTCCCGGATGCTACCGGTCAGCTGCGACCGTACCTTTGCATTCCCGGCCTGCACGGTGACCCGTTTGCCCGCCGAGGTTTCCTGAGCGTAATAGCGTGCTGCCACCGTCAGGCGGTCAGCCACCGTGTCCTTCTGCACCAGGGTGACGGACACGGCGTCGCCGGTGGCGGTCGCCGTGAGGCTTTTCACCCCGGCCGCCTTCAGCACCTGGGTGGCAAAACCGGTGGTGCGACGCGCATGCGTGTCGACAACGATTGTGGTCGCCCCCTGCATACCTGCGGCCTTCAGCACGTCATGCATCGCGGTGGTGCTGAAGCGCTCGGCCTCACTCACCATCACCAGCGCGTTTTCCGGCAGCGGGTTATCCGCCAGCTGCCCGGGCGTGGTCAGCATCACCCTGGCGTTATCGCCAGACAGGGCAGACTGTCGTTTCAGGCTGCCGCCGTCTGCAGCCACCACAACCAGCGGCCGATCATTTTTCTCCGCGAGCTGCAGCACTGAGGTACTGAACTGCTGCAGGTACGCCTGGCCGCCACGCACGTCCACCAGGGTAACAGCCCGGTTGGCATCAGCCAGCTGCGCCATCACGCCGCGTTCCCCGGAAGGGGCCTGCAGGGAGCCTTCCCGCCCCGCCAGTCCTGCCGCCACCTGAGCCAGGCGCTGCTCGTCCCGCAGATGTTCAGCGGAAGTGAACAGGGTCTGATGCCTGTCAACGGCCATGATGGCGCCCCGTGAGATGGCATGGTCAATGGCCTCCCGCGCACTGGCATACACGCCCTTCTCCACCGGAATATGCGTCAGTACGCCGGTCAGCACGCTGTCGTAGGTGAAGCGAACGCTTTTCGACGAGAGCCGGTTGATGGCACTGGCCACCGCGGCCTCCAGTTCAGGCCGGGCTGCTGCGCTGACGGCACCGTCCGCGTTTTTTCCGTGCAGACGCGGCTGGCCATATACCTGAGACTGCTGCTCTTTATCTGCCTGCAGGCGGCTGCCATTTCCGTTGACGGTATACCTGAAATCCACGAGTTTAAAGCCAGTATCGTGCAGCTTTTCCTGCCAGTGTTCCCGGACAGACTCCATTTCGCTGAATTCTTTTTTCTTCCGGGAATCAAGCGCCGCCATACTTTTGGCTCTGGCACTGGCGTCCTCGCCGACTGCGTCCAGTATTTCCTGACGGCGGGAGGAAAACTCTTTAACCGGGACACCGGCAATATCCCACTCGCCACGCTCTCCGGTCTCAATTATTGGATAACCGGCCTGTTCAAGATCCTGACGAAGAAACCCCCGGTATAACCCTCCTATGCTGACCTGCTGTGCCCAGACCTGATCCGTAAACCCCTGTTTGTTCATGGTATCCGAAGAAAGCGTTTTCCAGCCTCCCTGTGCGAGCGTCGTATTTACCACCACCGCATGCGTGTGAAGCTGGGGATCGAGATTCCGGCTGGTGTCATGCATAAAACAGGCTATCAGCAGGTTACCCGTGGCCTCCATCGCAGAAACACCGTTCTGCATGGTGCGGGTGGTGGCCAGCTTTTCCACTTCATCCAGCGTTTTCTTCACTGCCCGGTTATGCGCTTCAACAAGAAACTCATCCCCACAAACCAGTGCGAGCACCGACACGCTTTTGGGAGCTGAGAAAGTCAGGTCATAGCCGGGACGATGCTTGTTTACACCGTTTTCCATGCGCGACAGGTCAGTACCATCCGGCAGTTTTCCTTCAAGGACGCTGGTGAACATCGCTTTGTCGACGGGACCCTCCAGCCCCAGCGACTCTGCGCCGGTACCGTACCATTCCGTCGACTGCTCCCCCAGGAAATAGTAGTTATCCTCGGCCGTGTAGTAATTACCCGCGCCGCTGGCACTTTTTACCGTTGAAACTGACAGCATCCATTCCTCCTTAAAGCTTCACGCCAAAGTCTTCATCGCTGCTCCGGTGCCGGACATCCTGCACGCTCTCCATCTGCCCCACCGGCACGGCCTGCGCGACGGGTGACGGGCCATCCTGTCGGCATTCGCCGTTCTCCGGCCCGCTGACCGGCGGCGGGCTGGTTTCCCTGCCCTCCGGCTCGTGGTTACCGGCCGGAGGCTCTCCGTTTGCGCTGTCCTTATCACCGGACGTAGCTGCAGGAATAACGGGCACAGTACTGCCCTCAGCTGCAGCATCAGCAAAAAGCCGCTCAACGATTTGTCCGGTCATTCCGGCCGCATCTCCTTCAGCCATCTGCTCTTCCAGCTCGGGGTCAAATAAATCCTCCACGTTGCGATCAATTCGGCCCTCCGCAATCTGCCGGAACGGCTCACGCTTCAGCTTCATGCGAACCACGGGCCATTCACCCGGCAGGGTGATGTAGCACTCCAGATCATTAAGGGACTGGATATCGGAATAGCTGACGAGGTACTCATTCACCTCGTCTTTGGAGAACTGGACGCCGTCGCGAATGATGTCGACGCCGTAGCTGTACTGATCGCGGAACTTTTTATGGCGGCGCTCACCAATTTCCCGCTGCACCCACTCCGCCACAGGACCGCTCGGGGCACGGTAGAAGATGCGGGTATTGAGCAGGTCCCAGATGGCCTCGGCGAAGTTGGGGCCAAACTGTTCTTTAAGCTGCGGAAAGTTCTGCAGCCCCAGCAGGGCACATCCACCAAACTTGCGCCCTTCGGCGCAGTATTCGGGCAGAATGGGCAACTTGTGCAGTGACGGGACTTCGTCAAGAAACAGCCAGATACGCCGTTCACGGCTGGCCGTCAGGCCAAGAATTCCGGTCATGGTCATATAGAGCCATGCGGAGAGTAACGGCTTGATGGCGTTGTGGCTGCGACCGTCACTGGCCACAAAGATCCACGGGTTATCACCGTCCGCATCTTCCGTTGCCAGCCAGTCACGAATGTTGAAAGGCTGACGTCCCTGCTGATCCAGCCCCTGCAGATAGCGCAGTGAACGTGCGTAGGTGGTGAGGATGGTCCGGATGGTCATCGCCGTTTTCTCAATGCTGCCATCCACCAGGTTGGCCGCATCAGTCCCCTGCAGATAGTCGCGCAGGTCTGCCAGGCTGATGGACATCAGTTTTTTCAGCAGGCCGGCGATGTTACGGTCCTTTTCTTTCGCCATACGCCTGGCGGTGGCGACAAACAGTGCTCTGGCTGACAACACCCAGAACGGGTCACCGCCGCCGTTGCTGTCAGGCAGCAGGGTGGTGGCAAAGTTTTCGAAGTCGGTAACGGTCTGGCACTCGGCCCACAGATCCCAGGGGGCACAGCGGGCATCGAAAGGGTTGAGGATTTTGTCTTTGTCCTGCCTGAAAAACAGCGGGATGAAGTTGTTGCCCTTGTCGTAGATGATGACGCGATCGCCTCTGGCGCGGAGCTGCCTGAGCAGGTTATTCAGGGCGGTGCTTTTGCCGCTTCCGACCGTACCGTGAAGGCCAAAATTTTGCGGTTCAGAATCTTTCACGATATGCAGACCGCAGATATTCAGGGGCGACTGCATGCCGGCCTTTTTCAGCAGCCGGTTTAATTCTTCCGGCCCTTCGACCAGATCGCGTCCACCGACCTGCTCATTGTCACGCTGCTTTTTACCCTTACTGCCCAGATACCAGGTAATGGCAAAAATGGAACCAACAAAGGTGAACGCAGCAAGGCCCCAGCCGTAAAAAGCCGCGTTTTTAACGGCCTGTCCCATCTGAATAAAATAAGGATCGGTCATCACCTGCTGGGCGGTGTGTTTGAAAGTCACCACGTCGCCATCGGGGCGCTCAAAATGGAATGTCCAGCTGCCACCGGAATCCTTACCGCTGATATTTTTAAACGGCATGATGAGCCACTTAATCAGCCAGTAAGCCCCCCCGTGACAGAAGGTCTGCAGCGAAAGGGTCAGAAACATCCAGAGAAAAAAGACGGCAACGGAAAACATCAGCATCCAGTACGAAGCGATATTCATGATTTGCATGAACATGCCAATCATGTACTTCATCACCTGGCCGCCCTGGGTGAAGTCGCGGGCATTGAGGCTCATCAGAATGCCTCCGCGAGACGAAAGTAAACTCCACGGGAAACGTTGACGTATTGCAAAAGAAATAACGGGATCAGATGAAGTTGCATGTTCACCTCGGTTGTTGAATTGTGGAAAAGGTTTTTCCGGCCAGAGACCTTTGGGCAAAGGGCAACCGGACACACTTCAAAGTGCTTTTAAAAGCCTTTTAATGGTGCTTATGTATGTTAGAATTCACAGGAATGCTTAACTAAGGGGTAAACAAAATGGCTTATCAGATACTCACGACAACTGCTGCAAGCATTACCGACCTCAAACGTAACCCTATGGGTACGGTGGCTGAAGGGGATGGCCATGCTGTGGCTATTCTTAATCGCAACGAACCGGCGTTTTACTGCGTTCCTCCTGACCTCTATGCCCGGTATCTTGAACTGGCAGAAGATGCTCAGCTGAACCGTATTGCCGATGAGCGTCTTAAAGACGCAGAATTTGTGAGCGTCTCGCTCAATGACCTTTAAACTCGAATTCGAAAAACGGGCGCTCAGGGAATGGCGTAAGCTGGGGCATTCTGTTCGCGAGCAATTTAAAAAGAAGCTGGCTGAGCGTCTGAAAAACCCTCATGTTCCGGCTTCAGCATTGAGCGGCAGACGTAACCGTTACAAAATTAAGCTGAGATCGTCAGGCTACCGGCTGGTATACGAGGTTTGCGACAACAGGATTGTTCTGCTGGTAATTGCTGTCGGTAAACGGGAAGGTGACGACGTTTATAATCTTGCAGATCAGCGCTAATCAGATGCTTTGATGTTTCAGGTATATTATCCTTATGTTGACATTAATTAGTCGTTTGTCTGGGTTGCAAATATCGTTCTCACAGGCTTTATTAAAGGCTGGGGGTGGTAACCCCCAACCTTAATTACGTTTCCACCACTATCAGTCGATAAACTGGCGGATCAACTCCAGGACAGCAATCAGCGCGTTTACCAGCGCGACCATAGCCCGCAGAGCGATGATTATCAGATTAATCATCCGTTTACTCCGGTTAAGGAGTGGGAAAACCGCTGATTGCCCTTACATTGCCTGTCACAGCGGATATCCTCCAATGTCAACTGAATGATCATCCCCTCTCCGGCCTGAGCACCGGATCAGCACCATCTGTTACCCGGCCAGGACTTTAATCCGTCAAGCCGCCTGGGAGGCAAGCCTGAGAGGTGATAACCCACAAAATTGACCGACGCAGTATACAATGCCCCACTGAAATTTGCATTTATGGCTCACTGGACGTATGATTTTCACGTCAACTGAATGATTGTTCCCTGGCCTGAGTGCCGGAAAACGAAGAAGCCCGATCTCACCAGTCGGGCTTTTTTTCCCCTACCTTTTTACTTCAGCTACCGTTTTCATAGCTTCATTAGCATCAATATCTTGATTTAAAATAATTTCAATTAGCCATCTTTTCTTTCGCGGCAGACACTGCGCCAAACAAACCTGCGATCTGATAGCGGGAAATATCCACATTAAATACGAATAAGGAAATTAAAGTCGTTATAAAATTACCAATCACCAATGGTATCAGACTCCACTCACTCACCAAACTAACAACACCTGATACCAAAATCAGAAAAAACCATACCATACCATACACTTTCACTTTCTTACCTATAACTCGGCTTAACTCAAAACGGCTAAGTATATCCTTATCAAGCATGGCAAAAATTCCCGCATATGATGCTACGAACGCAAAAATTACAAGCCAATGAAACAGTCCAAAAAACAAAAAAAACAACCAAAGTAAGAAGCCATCTTGAGTCGGAAGTGAAAAATAGCTGAGCAACGCAAAAGTACAGTAAGCAATAAAATGTATTTTTACTTTGCCAAACATTGAAAAAAAACCAGGAACTTCCCTTTTAGACTCAGACATTAAGGAAGCAATCGCTTTTGAATCTTTTTCAATCTGTTCATATGTCATCATTTTTATCACCTGTCACTCAATCATTCCTTTCCTTTCGTATAATCCTTATAGGAATGATTTACTAAAGGATTAACAATTGTTTTTTCTTGTTGTTTATCAGCTGCATTTTTATTTATGGAGTACTCCCTATCTATGTTTTCCATATCCTGCCTACGATTGGCCCTCCCCTGCTCTGTGACGGAACGGCCCTCTTCCAGTTTATGTTGAGCAACAGCTGATTTATTTTTAATCACACGCTGCACATCATCAACATCTTTTTTCACATCAGTGCGGATATTATTATCAGCCACATGGCCATCAATCTGGTTATTGGCGCTGTTGTATGCTCCACCGAACTGCGCACCAGCAGTGTTGGCCGGAGACGTCATGCCCTGCCCCGTCTGACCGGCATTACTTTCATAATTGCCATCTATGCGACCGCGCAGCTTCTCATCCACAAATTGCTGCACCAGCCCTTCGCGACGCTGTGAAACATCCGTATCGGATGCATTGGTGAGGATTTCCTGAGCCTGCTCCGGCGTCCGCTCTTTAACCCATTTCGCAAACTGCTGGTTGTAGTTCTCCTTCGCGCCGGCGCTGAGCGTTTCCGTTTCGGAAGCCATCCGCTGCAGTTCGTGGGTATGCGACTGACTGGTGGTGTACTGCTGATACGCGCTGTCAGAGGTGGTGATACCGGCAGATATCTGGTTCATCAGACCGGAAGCATTCGTATCCACATGCTGACCATTGTGGGTCATATTGTAATTACGCAATACGTCCAGCCCTTCACTGAAGTCCTTCGCCTCACGCGCCGACAGCGTGTGGCCATAATCCTGTCCTTTCCGGCCATCTTCCGTTGTCTGAGAGGTGGAACCCGTACGGGCAGTCCCTTCCAGTCCCGCATGGATATCACCTTTGGCAGAAGCGCCAGTCACCCACTGCCCGGCTTTACCCCACAGGGATTTACTGGAGTCAAATCCTGCCTGCCCCCTCATACCCGCATTCACCGCCAGATCACGTGATTTATTCTGCAGTTCTGAGTACCCCTCATTTGTGCCCAAATGATTACGGTTATTGTAATCACTGGCCACGTTCATCATTTTGTGCACTTTTTCCGCTTCATTGACACTCATGCCGGTCTGCGCAGACAGTGAGGATGAATCGCTGTTACCAAACTGATCATGAAACTGCTTAAGCTGCGAGGCCGTTTGCTGAACAGAGTGGTTGTAACCACTGAGCGCCGTTTCGGTCTGGCTCATGCTGTCGCGGGTCATCTTCTGCGCCGCACTGGACAGGTGACGGTCCCAGTTCAGGTCAACCGGTAGCCGGCTGATGCCCGGCGAGGCATCCCAGACGGTCTGGCCCGCTGCAGTATGGGTCTCCATTGCCCCGTTCCCCAGCTGCATCGACGTGTTTCCTTCACGATACTCCCGGTTCAGGTTGGTCTTGAAGCCGTTGATGTTCTCCATCTGCATGTTGGCCATGCTGTAGTTGCCGGAGGCCACCGCAGAGGCGTCTGCCGTGGATGCCCCACCGAGGGCACTGCCGAGGCTGGAGCTGAGGCTCGCAAAGTTCTGTCCGAGCTGGGTGAACAATTTGAACGCAAGGAACGGTATCGACAGCATCAGCCACCCGGCTATTCCCGCCGTGGTGCTGCTGGTTTCCATCAGGCGGTTCATGTTGGAGAGCGTCGGCCCGCTGGCGTTAAAGCTGCCCTGCGTGCCAAAGTTAACCGCAAAGTTGAAGATGGCAAACATCACCGGCCAGAGCATCAGGCTGCCCATGAAGTTCAGGTAGTTTTTACATACGGTCATTGATATCTCCCGCACGAACAGCGCCAGCACCATCACCGGGAAGATACACACGCAGAACAGCAGCAATACCGTGTGCAGCTGCGGCAGCACCTCGGTGGCGATGGCATAGCTGACCGCATGGGACAGTCGCAGCTTCATCAGCGACTGCTCTGAGGCAATATCCACCATTGAGGCGGTGTCGTTCATGCCCTTCACGTAGCTGTTCAGGCCCCGGCGAAGACCGGCGACCGCCACGTTCTGCAGTATGATGTTTTTGGCTGACTGGCTGCTGCTGAAGAAGTAGTTATAGCTTCCCTCCAGCTGGCTGGCATAAGCCGTTGCCGGCGAGGTCGTCCCCGGCAGCATGCGCGCCGCATGGTACATAAAGGTGCTGCTCTCCGGCGTGCCCTGAATGGCCAGCAGGTTCTTCAGGCGTGGAGCAGCATCGCGGCAGTACATAAAGGCGCTGCCGGCGGCGTCCCGCCAGTAGATGCCGCGCAGCGGACTGGGCTTGCTGAAAATAACCGACTGCACCTCTGCCGACGCCATCACGTCCTGCATGCTGTACTTATGGTTGAGCATGATATCCGGCACCACGCAGTTTTTGGTGAACGATACCATGTTGATGGCCAGCACCGGATCCCGTCCGGCAATGGTGAACGAGTCCTGCATCAGCTTTGAGGCAAACATCATCCCGGTTTTGGTGTATGTCCGTTCATCCGGAAAGTGAAAGAAGTTTTCATAGGTGGTGGCGATGGTATACCCCGTGCCGGTAACGATCCACAACGGGGCGGCAAGCCCCAGAGGAACGTTATCCACGCGCCCGACAGTATCCGGGGCGGTCAGGTCGTTAACCACCACCGTCACCTTTGGCGTCAGCAGCAGCGCGGTGACGATGACGAAGGTGAACGCCCAGTAGAACATCACGCGCAGATCGTGACTTTTTAAGTAGGTATAAATACACGTCAGAATGCCCAGCACCTCGGCAATCCACATCACGCTCTTCCAGCCGGTATCCCTCATCATCGCGGCTACGGCGTTCAGCCCCATCGTGATCATGCCGCCGCTGCTGGTTACCCAGATATCAATGGCCATCCTCAGCCTCCGAAGTCATAGTTAGACATCATGGTGTCAGACACGTCCGTGGACAGCTGCTGGCGCAGCTGAGACAGGTTACGCTCAAACTCACCCAGCCCGTTCTGCTGCACCTGAATACGCCCCACGCGCTGGCTCAGTTCGTTACGTACCTGACGCAGGTTTTCGCGAAAGTGTTTATTCTCTTCTTCCGTATCGAGCGCCCCGGCCGCGCCGCTCTGCGCCACGTCAATCAGGCCGTTGATGTAGGACATGACCATGTCGGCCGCGATGTATTCCGCCAGGCTGCTGACCACGGACTGGTCCAGCCCGACCGATGCGGAATCGATGGTGTAGCGCAGCAGCTGCACGCGGGTACTGGATATCAGCGCTTTTTCATCGCCGGTCAGTGCCGCATCGGTGGTGCTTTTCTGGAAGATATCGTTCAGCATGTCGCGCACTTTCGCCGTCATGCCCTCATTTTCAGTGAGCGTCAGCTCAGCAACGACCGGCTGCAGGCAGGTATTATTATCATTACAGCGGTAAATTTTCTCGGTACCGCCGTTCAGCAGCGTGTTGAACATCGCTTCGCTGCCCCCGCGCGGCGCCAGGAATGACGGGTTGCCCTGCGCGTCGTAAATGACGGTGCCGACCATCGACATGATGAACTCCTTCAGTTCACGATCGTTACTAAAAAACTGGTTCAGCTTGCTGAACGTGTCCCATGTCAGGTTGCGGTTACGCGGAATACGCTTTTTCTCCTCGTCAGACGCCTTGCTGTAGACGCTGTCGGTCTCACCGCCCACGCCGCAGCCCTGCCGGGAAGCGGCCCAGTCTGAGAACCCGTTATGCGATGTGCCCAGGTCCTGACATATCTGGGCGCTGGCCGCCTGAGTTTTCGGCCACAGGCCCCCCACAATCGACTGGGCCGCCTGGCAGGTGGAGATATTCATGTTGTTGGTGTCACTGGCCAGCTTCTGCAGATAGTCCTTCACCGCCTTGCACTGCGGACAGATGGTCTCCAGCCCGAGGTCAAAGGCGTAGCCGGCCGCGTTGCTCAGGATCTGCTTGCCCATGATTTTAATCTGGTCACTGTTGATGAAGCTGAACGACCCCAGATACGCGTCGATGCCGCCGCAGCCGGACTTGATGTCGGGCAGGGTGACGGAAATCAGCTGTATGTTGCGCACCGGCATGCGGACAAAGAGATTACCGCCGGTCAGATAGCCGGCTGACTGGCCCTGCCAGGCGGCAGCGCTGGTGTAGTTGCCTCCGCCGCCCATCTCATCGAAAAATTTGTTGATATCAGACTGCACGCCCGCAACCGAGACGGCAGAAACCAGCAGCAGGCTGACGCCTGCCGTGGCGTTCAGAACGGTGTTATTCATCAGAGCACTCCCAGACGGTCAGCCAGCAAAAACGATTCTTCCAGCCGCTGCTTCAGCGCATCCCCGCTCATCTCTCCCTGTGACAGCGGGATGGTGACCAGCGTCTGCGTGTTCACAATAAAATCGGTTGGCGTGGCCCGGGGCAGCTCGGCGAAAAAGTCTTTCAGCACGCGGTCATTTACCGGCGCCACTTTCGGGAACGCCGCATCGCCCGCACCGTCGAAGCTGTAAACAAAGATATTCAGCCCGATCTCTGCGGCCACCGCCTTGAGTACCGGATTAAAGCGGTGACAGTAAGGACAGTCTGAACGCACGAAGTGAACTATCTGCCAGTGGCGGATATCGAGGCGGCGTCCGTCCGGCAGGTGAAGCCATACCGGCCCGCCGGCAGGCTCTGACCGTACAGAAGTCGCCGAAGGCGTGCTGACCTGAGTGGGTTCCGTACCCTTGCCCTGCTCCAGCCGGGCGATTTCATCAATCGTACCGGCGGTCGCAAGCGCCGGAACCAGTAACAGCAGTATGGCGAGTATTTTCCTTAACATGATTCAGTCCCCCGGTTTGAAATCGGTCACAACGTTGAGCATTCTGCGGGCCAGGTCGTCCTGGGAGATAAAGCCGTAGGCCAGCGGCTTGTATTTTTTCTTCAGCGGCTCGACGAGGAAAATGGCCGGGAAGTGGTCAACCTTCATTCTGGCGGCCTGCCCGGCGTCCCGGCGGCTGTCGGGCAGGTCCGGGTTGAGGCGGCCATCAACCGCGATAGCCACTACCGGCAGGTCATACTGCTGGCTGAACTCCTTCACGATACTACCGAGGCGATTATCCAGTGGCTCATTACCCCGGTAGAAAAAGAACACGCCGTAGTGCTGATTGACGTAGCGGATGGCCGCCTGCTGTTTCTGCCGCTGCTGCGCATACTGAATGTTGGCGGTGCCGTTGTAGAAAGAGTGCTGCAGGTTGTAGTCCAGTTCGGGATTCTCCAGCAGCACCCGCTCCCAGTTTGCGGCGAACCGGCTGGCCTGATTCACCATCCAGTCCTGAACAATTTTGTAGCGCCGGATGTTGTCAGGCGTCGGGCTGAGCATCGCCTCATTCATCACGTTGTCGCGAAACGCCTGCAGGCGCTTCATTCGCGAGGTCGGGCTTTCCGGCTCCGCTGACACGTAAGGCATCGCTGCCGGGTCCTCTTTTGTTACCGGCTGGTTATACCAGTACCAGCCCACCGCCGGATCGTAATGGTAGCCATCCGGATTTTTCTCCTCTGCATGGAGGGGAAGTACTGACAGCACCAGCACCAGATACAAAGACTTATTCATCACCGTCAGCCTCCTCCGTTCGACTTCAGATTACTGTTAATGCTCTCTTTAATGCGTTTTGTCAGCGCATCCTGGTCCGGCAGCGCCACCTGGCTGTTCAGGTCGTCAAAAAAATCGGCAAAATCGATAGCATCGAACTTAATGCCCTGCAGCTCTGCGATTTTTATCCCCCGGCAGTCCGGATTTTTACCCGATCCAAAACTGACCCCCAGCTGGTCATGCCGGCCCTGCTCCTGAACAATACGGGCCAGCTTACTGTTAAACACGCAGTAGCTTTCTTTCTTCTGCAGGCAGACGCTCAGCACCTTCTTCGAACAGTACGATCCGACCTTGACGACCAGCTTTTTCTCCTTCGCGGTGCCTATTTCCTTTTCCTCCGTGTTGCACTTTGCAAGCCCGATATCCTGCCCCCAGCCGCTGCTTTTGCAGCAGTTGCTGAATCCGGCAGCACTCTGACGACAGGACATTGCTTTTCCGGTAAACGCGGTGACGTTGTCCGGATCCATGCCGGCAAACTCTTTTCCGGCAGCGGCCAGCGCCGCCAGCTGAGATACCACTTCCCCAAAGTTCTGATTCTTTCCCGCCTTCATCGACGCGCAGCTGCCATCTGAACAGTAAAACTCTGAGCCACACAGCCAGCCGGTGCTGCTTACGGTATGCGCACACTGATACGTCAGCTTCTGAAAAACGCAGTACTCGCCGATTTTTTGCGTGCAGCTGCGGGTACCTTCGCTGCAGTTCGGATCGTCGATATACGCCTGACAGGTATTGGTGTCATCTTCATTGACTATCCAGTTCTGCGTGTATTCCCAGCAATCGCTGTATAACGTGAAGTCTTTTCCGTTGACTGTTACCGTACGGTTGCCCCCGGGATCGGTACAGGAATCGCTTACCTTCACCGCATCGCCCATGTCAGCCGGGCAGCTGTCTGTCCAGACAATCTGCGCTTTCAGGGTATCCCGTTCAGCTTCCATCGGAAGGGTAATCCGAACAATATCCACACCGGACGCAATCTGTTTCATCAGACCGTCAGCGCCTTCATTTTCATGACCGTCGGTGTTGTAACGAATAAGCAGACTGATAACCTGGCCCCGGTTCACGCGTTGTGAGGCAATACTCAGGGTGCCGGAATTATTGATTTTCGTTCGGATGGACTGACCCAGCACGCTTATCGAGTAGTCCAGCCGGTCGCCGTGATAATCAGGAGATTTAGGATAAAGAAATTCCCAGGAGCCGCTGCTGATGGTGCCATCTTCAGGAACAGTGAAATCATACTGTATCCAGTAGCCGGCAATGCGTTTGCCCGTGACGCTTCCTGCATTCAGCACCAGCTGTGTGCTGTACGTTTCACGCGAACCGGTAGTCTCAATGGTTGCCTTGCGTGAACAGGTCTGCGTCAGGTTACTGGCCATTTCGCAGTTATGGGCGGTGTAGGTTGTTTTATTCACCTTCTGCTCCACGCACTGCCCGTGAGTGCCGCCCGCGATGGCCTCCGCGTTAACACGTACGTCATCACTGTGCTTCATCATGTCGGAGTCATAGCTGATGCTGTCGGCAGGGTTATTGACATATGACTGATGCACGGTCTGGCCAAGATCGGAGGTACTGAGTTCCTTCTGCCCGGCCACGCCGATGGACGTGTCTGTCTGGGTGCCGCCCTTGTAATACTCCGTCTGCGGCGCATCTGCGCTGTAGTTGTCAAAATAGCCATTGGGATCGGCACTGGTTGTACCGGACGCCGCCTTGCCGGCATCAATGCCTTCTTTATTGGTATCATCCAGTGATCCGGCCTGCGCCGGAATAACGGCACAGGCAAACAGGGCCGTCAGCAGGACGGCACAGGGGGAAACTTTCATCGGTGGTGCTCCGGTCAGGAAAAATGGCTATTCAGCGCAGTCGCCCTGCGTATCCATCAGTTTCATGGCGTCATTAAAGGAAAGGTTGCCGTAAAGAATGTCGAACTTATCTCCGCACTTTTTCACCAGCGCCGGAACCTGCTTCACGCCGTATTTTTCAAAGCGCACCGGGTCAATCGCGATGCCCTGAATGTGATACGTGGTGACCATATGCATGATGTACTGCGCTGTCTGCTCCATGCTGTCGTTCACCAGCCCCCGGAAGTACACCGGGATATGGCGGCTTTCGGCAGCGCTGATCATAGTGGCCAGCTCTTTTTCAGGAAGGGAGGAAGACAGGAAGTACGCCCACTCGTTTTGCGTACTGTTTATCTGCCCGGGGCCGGGGGCCTCTTCTGCCTTAGCCGGGGGTAAAGCGGTCAGAGCCGCCAGGATCACAGCACCACACAGTTTCGTTTTTTCCATATCAGGTACCCGTAGTTTTTTCTGGAAACCGGCATCTCCTTACCGGTCTGCCACAGCATGACGTTACGACCAAAGGGATGGCAGGACGCCACATCCGGAATGGGGTTCACCAGCTGATAGCGGTAGCGGCTTTTCGGCATGATGGCGGTCGGATATTCGTAGCAGACGGCGGTATTGACGCCGACCGAGTCCAGAATGAGTCCCTCCCGGTGCAGCTTGAAGTCCATTCGCTCGGAAAGCAGCGCCGCGCTGTTCAGCCCGCTTGACTCATTGACGATGTTGCCCGTAAAGGGATACATCGAACCGTGCGACCCGGCACACCAGAACAGCGCATCAAGGGGCTTACCGGCCGCTGACGCCACCGCATCCGCCGCACAGGCCATCTGGGCGACGGGGTTGGCAAACAGCATCACCTCCGGGTTAATGAACAGCGACAGGTTGTCATCCTTCCACATCGGGTCCAGCTCGGAGAGATAGCCGATGTCGTACTCCCCGCCCTGCATGCACATCGTCGAGCTGATAATGTTCAGCCAGCTAATCAACGGATATTTGTACCAGTGCACGTGATAGAACGTCCCGGGGTGCTCGTTGGCTGTTTTGGTCCCCGTACCGGTCCCCGTGTGCGGGATACTGATGGAAAAGCCCCCCATGTTCACCATGCAGCCCGGCGCGCGGGTGACATCAGTCATCGCAAACGGCTCCCAGAAGCCGATGGCAATGCCCGTCCGTTCAAATATTGGCGGCGGCACGGGACAGAACTGGATGGGTGATGACGGGTTTTCGGTGTCCGGCAGACTGCTCTGAGACACTTTGACGCTGCCGATGCTCATCGGAAAAAGGCAGTCCCAGCACACATCGGTGATGGGATTTACCCAGCGCCCGTCACAGGTCGGATCGGCAGCATGAGCGGGCAGGCTCAGACAGCACGCCGCCAGTAAAATGATAAGCGGCTTCATGTCAGCCGCCTTTTTTTACGGCTGCCCGGACTTTATTCACAGCCGCCTGCAGGGCTGCCTGACTGACCGCGCCGGGAATAACCGATACATTCCCCGCATTCGCCCCCTTCACCGGCATCACCACAAACGCCGGCGTACCCTGAATGCCCAGCGATTTCGCCAGTGCGTTGGTGCGATCGAGCACCGGCATAACAGTAGCGGGATCCGGCAGGGCCGTGGTGCCGGATTGCTTTACGGCGGCGTCAATATCGGCTGCCGTCAGGTCACCCTCAATATGCCCGGAAGCGAATAACGCGGCATGATAGCGCTGATACGCCTCTGCCCCGCCCTGCTTCCATACTGCCAGTCCGGTCTGCGCCGCCGTCGCGGACAGCGGCCATTTGCCCCCAAAGATGGGCCACTCTTTCCAGATAAAGCGGACATCGGGGTTATCCCGTATCACCGCCTCAACGGCGGGTGCGGTACGCGAGCAGTAAACGCACTGGTAATCAAAGAACTGCACCACCGCCACGTCTCCGGCCGGATGCAGCACCGGCGTGTCCGGATCGTTCAGCAGGTCATCCTGCCGTATCAGCGCCGCCTGCACGGCCTGTGTTGCCTGTTTTTCCTGTGCCTGCTGCCGCAGCTTCTGGCTCATTTCGACCAGCAGCTCCGGATGCGCCCTGAGGTAATCTGCCGCGATGCTGCCGATGGCATCCTGCTGGGCCGGGGTGAAACTGCCTTCAGCGGCACAGGACTGTCCGGTGACAAAGACGCTGACAGACAGGGCCAGCAGGGTGGTAAATAACATTTTTTGCATGGTGTCTCCGCTTAACGGTCTGGCAGACCGTATTCAGTGATGCTGAAAAGTTTCTTCCCGGGTGCCTGGGTTACCCGCGCCGGGACCTGTTTAATGCCGAACTTGCGGACCAGTGTGCCGGTCTGGTCAAAGAACATCTGCTCACCCAGTGCAACGGCGCTGTCACGCACGTTGCCGTTAAACAGGATGATTTTGTGCATCGCTGTGGTGGTCTGCTGCGCCTTCATCCAGGTAATCTGCCGCTCATCGTCACCATCAATGAAATACAGCGTTTCGTTAAACACCGGGATGATGTCGAACGGGTTCACCTGCTGGCCCTTACGGGCAAACACCGTGCCGTTCTGATCGGCCAGGTCTTTTGTCACCGTAAAGGTCGGGTCGAACAGCCGGGTGTGCGTCTCTTTACTGGTCACCAGCCCTTCCACCGGCGGTGGCCGCAGCGCCGCCTCCTCTGCCTTCTTCTGCATCTCCTGCTGCACCGCTTCGGGGGACTGCCCGGTAAAGTGCTGCTGCAGGTTGTTTTTCATCACGCCAATCAGGTCGTGCTCGGCAATTCCCCAGGTGTCACCGTATGTCCCGAGGTTCGCGGCCGTCGCCGGTAACGTGGCGGCAAACAGCAGCGCGGTGAGCATCTTCTTCATGCTGTATCCTTATTTACCGCCGGGCACTTCAGCCGCTGACACGCTGATTTCGCCTGCTCAGTGGCGGTCATGCAGGCAACGATGGTGGTTACCGGCACATCCGGGCGGCGACACAGACGACGGTATTTCACCATCAGCGCCCGCCAGCGGATGTGGGCTTCCCGCCACGCCAGAAATTCCGGATTAAGTGAATTATTCATACCGGTTCCTCCTGTTGATTCCGGTGATCGGACAGATTTACTGTGCGTCCGCTGCAGGTAAGTCCTGCCCCTGCATGGCTGTGGCCAGACGCGCCCGGATATCCGGCGTCACGTCCGGTACGCCGCTGACGGCGGCCGCGCTGACCAGGATACTGACGTGATGCTGTTGCGCGTACTCGCGGGTGACTGCCGTCATGTTGTGGTCAAAACGCCGGAGCAGCTGGCGCCGCCGCGTATCGTTCAGCTCCAGTTTTGCACTCTGGCGGATAAAGGCGTTCACCGTTCCCTTCATGTCGAAGGTCACCAGTACCGGCGGGCGCAGCAGCCAGAACCATGCGGTCCAGGCGCAGGCCAGAGACAGGAGAACGGAGATAAGCACAATGACTATCGGGTTTGACGTTTTCACAGAGGCATTCTCCGCAGCGTGTTGAGGATCTCCCGCTTGTGCGGATCGTGTTCAGCCATTTCGAAGATGATATCTTTGATATCGGCTCCCTCCTTCAGACGGCGCTCGCGGTAGGTAAAGTCTTCGCCTTTGGAGGAAAAAAGTCCGTCACTGAGCGGGTCAAGCAGCAGTCGGTGGAAGCTGGAGTATTGCCCCACGCTGACCAGAAAAGCGCTGTAGAGCGCTTTCTTCGCCTCCGGAAACTTACGGATCATGGCCCACTCCAGCTCGCTGAATGCCTGGGGTTCTTCCCTCTCGAAGTCGTTAAAACTCTTCGCATCCTGCATACAGGTAAACTTGAAGGAGGAGTTGGAATAGGCGGCCAGAGACGCAGTGGAGAGACGTTTGTCGTAGATCCCCTGCGTCACCGTGCCATATGAGCCGTTGTGGCGGCGGACAGTACGGTAGCCCTCCTCAATAAAGTCCTTTATTTTTTCGCTTGAACCACCGAGCAGCTTCCAGCCCTCATCAATGATGTTCAGCTTCTGCTGGTCACGGGAGGTGCCGTACATCATGTTCTCGTTCCAGATCATGATGGTGAACAGGATGGCGGCCAGCAGGTCACGCTGTTTACGCATCGCGCCAAGTTCAGTCACCACAAACTGCAGGTCTGACCGTAACGTGGGTTCTGATGAGTTGAAAAACTCACCGTAGATCCCTTTCGTTGAGAACTTGGCCAGCAGCGTGGTGATTTCCTCAATACGGCCACCAATCTGCGCAGAGTGCTGGCGCGTGACGTCAGACTGGCGTTTTTTCAGGTAATCAATGACGTGGTCAATGCGCATGTCCTGCTGATACTGTGGCCAGGACTCGGTGATGGACTCCAGGATCAGCGACTCGTGCACCTCATCCAGCAGGCCGTTCGGGCTGGCGAGAATACACAACTGATCGCGGATGCGCTCGGCCGCCAGAGTGATTTCGGTGACGTTAGCAAACGGATTGAAACGCAGCGTTTCACCGTTGATGTAGGTACCGTTCATGCTGGAGCAGAACGCCTTGTAGCTGTCACCGATGTCCTGTATGGAAACCAGCCCTCCCCGGTCAAGCACAGACCGGGCAATGGATTGTGACAGCACCGACTTACCAGCCCCGGAGGTGCCGGACATAAACCAGTTAAAATTGGTGTTCGGCAGCGTCGGGTCAAAAACATCGATGAAGGCTATCTGGTTGCGGAAACTCGGAATAAGAATGCCGGAGGTACACAGCTTGTTATCACCGATAACCGGCAGCAGGTTGGCCGCCTGAAACGTCTCTGCCCGCTGAATGGCGCCGGTTTTTTTGCAGTCTCCCCACAGCTTCCTGTTCGCCAGTGAAAACGGCAGCGTGGCCAGCAGGTTACGCATCTGCATAAAGTCGGCGCGAACGAAACGCACCCCCTGTCCGGCAAAGCTGTTACGGGTGGCTTCCGTGTAGCGCGAGGTGAGATCGTCATCATCCGGGCAGAACAGGGTGATGCCGCAGAAATAGCTGGTGATCGACGTCTGATTGGCCAGCAGACGGGTTCGTGCGTCTTTCCACTCCGCGTGCTGACGAACGGTGGAGGGAATAAACTTGGCATAGCTGGTGTTGACGCGGGAATCGAGCGCGATAAAACGGCTGTTCGCCTCCCCCTGGCTTTTCATCTGATCTTCCGTATTGAGGATCATGGTGAAGATAAACGGACAGGGTATACCTTTGGTCGGGGACATCAGGTCAGCGATAAGGTTGCCGTTCTGCCAGAGATAGTGCTCCTCGGGATTACGATCGAGGTTAAGGTTCACCATGCGGGTGCTGAACGGTTTTTCCTGCCGGTCCGTACCTTCGATGCGGATGTGTGACGGTTTGACCCGCCATGAGGTGGAGCGGTCAACGATCTGCGTGTTAAGGTCGGCCCCGGGATCGTAGTCAACGCCATACCCCGCAAGACGTTCAGTATCGTGATTAATGAACTCCCGCAGAACGCCGTTGAACTCGTTTACCCCAATGGTGCGGGTCCAGATATCGGCAGAAACCAACGCGTTCAGCAGATTGCGGCGAATATCGCGAACGCGAATAAGGGCCGCTTCGTTCACATTCTTTACCGGCTGGGACCAGATAAAGAACAGGCGATAGTCGCGCAGCGTCAGCGGGTGTCCCATGCCGTTGCTGAAAGTATGTCGCGCCCCGTTGAGATAAAAACGGGTGGTCAGATCGTTACACTCCTCAGCGCGATGTCCTTTCCAGGCAAAATCCTTCAGGCCGTACTCCACTTGATCCTTCACCGCCCTGCTGGATACCAGCATGACCTGCAGAGGCGTGCCGCGCGGAACGGTGTCCCTGAGCAGCGTCTCCAGGCTCTCAGTCAGCTGTTCGTTAGCACCGATAAGGGGCTGAGATTCAAGCACAAAGCCCAGCGAGTCACGGTTTATCCAGATCTGGCTGTCGCTGTCATAGTCTGCAAACGGCAGCAGGTCACGAATATGGGGATAATCCATCTGCTGCAGCTTCTCCCGCGTTTCTGCGGTGGTGTCACGCTCGCCCAGGATATCCGTGACGGTATCCACCACGCTGAGCGGGTCAAACCGGAAGCCTTTAAGAAACTTCATTCGTACCTCACATCACGATACCGCTCCAGTCCGCCGGACCGGAAACGGTGTAAATAACCTCGCCCATGTGGGCGTTATTATCAGGAGAAACGTAGGGGGCTATCCAGATTCGCTCCACGCCGTCAGGCTTACGAAACGCCGATGCGGGTTCCGGCCAGCAGTGCAGGGCATTACAGGTTGCCGGCCTGTCATTGCTGACATAGCGACGATCGTTCACCTGTGTGAAGGGGCGCACGCCTGAAGGTGCGTTACCGGGCACGATACGGCTGTCTGCCGCGATGCCGGACAACATTTCCACATCGCGCTGAACGTCTAGGCGGATATCGCCGGTATCCATCAGCCGGTACTGGTCCAGGCTAATCCCCCCGCTGGCAGGGGCGTTACGGCTTGCCGTGGCGGACATGTCATCCGCCTGTGACATCCAGATACCGGAGTCTTTTGCCGGCTTATCAAATTCAAACTCGCTGTTAACGCCTGTACATCCGGTCAGCAGACCGGCCATCGAGCAGAGGATAAGAATTTTTTTCATTGTGTACTCCGGATTCAGAGAGAGGGAGCTATGAAGTTGGTAATATCAGTTATATCGATATCAGGCGGTTCAGGAGCCGGCTGAGCAAAACCTGGTCGGGTATATGTCCCGGACTGCACCCTGTTTTTTGATGCCGTAGCCCTGCGTTCGCCAGCGGACGATGTCGCGATCTGCTTCGCGTGAAAATGAACGGCAGCCGAAGGCGGAATCACACTGTCCTGTACCCCGGTTTCAGTCATTGCGCCCCCTGTTGCGGCACCGGACGTCCCGGCGTGACAAAGTCATCCAGGCGCAGGCTTTGTGCGTCACCGAGCTTACCAACCAGTTCGGGGGGAAGACCGCTGTTAGCCCGTGCCTGCGTGGTGGTGTCTGCCAACTGCGCCGGGGCTTTCTTTGCAGCCTCAGCGGCCGCCTTGTCCTCAATGAACTCGGCCTTAAAGCCTTCAATAAAAACCACTTCCACACGGTTCGCCGCCCCGATGGGGATGATGGGGTGATACTGCTCGGCGCGTTCGATGTAGTAATCAGCCAGCTTGTCGGCCGCCTTACTCACGCCACCACCGATGGCACCGCGGGCCACTTCACCACCGCTGATATTTGCCGTTGCGCCGATGCCGACGGCAGTCTGGCCGACCTGAGAAACCGAGTTACCCAGACCACCCAATGCGCCGGCAGTAAAGGCGAGACCGAGGATTTTTCCGTTACGCATCACCGGCACGCCCTTAATGCCGTTTTTGCCGTAGAAAGCCACGTGTCCCTTCACGGTCTGGTCAATATGTTTCCCGTCGATAATGCAGGAGAGGCGCTGCAGCTGGACAACGGCGTGTTCGCTGGAAATATCACCCCAGGCAGCGGCGGTGACAAAGCAGTTATTCAGACGCCCGAGACGCTGGTTACCGGGCAGATGAGCCTCACCTTTCAGCTTGAACTGCATCGGCACCAGATTATTCTCGCCCCGCACGGAGGCATTGGCATCGGCGCCTTCAATAACGATGGCATCCGAGAACGCGCCGGTCGGGACCCAGAAAGATGTGTCTGCGGGCGGCTTTTTCCACCGGTCAGTGTCAAGCAGCGCATTGTCTATCTTCCCCCGGACAACGGGAGGAGGCCCCACGCGGTATTCTGTACGCATCCCGGGGACCCCAGTGCTCTGTGGGGTGGCCTGTCCCGCTGCCGGGGTGGGTTGTCTGTCCAGCTTCTCCTGCAGGGAGGTCACCAGCTTTGTGAGCGCCTCGTTGCTGCTGGCCATCTGCTTCATCTGCGCCTCCAGGCCGGAGAACTGCTTCTTCACGTCCGCCAGTCCTTCCTTTGCCTGCTTCTCACGCATCTGCGCGTCCAGCAACACCGAATTCTGCCCGGCACCGTCGAAGGTGTTAACTACCAGTCCACCGGTAAGATCCGGTTCAGGCGGCGTTCCCTTCCCGGCAGCGTGATCTTTCGGCGCACCGGCACGGTGGTTAAGCAGATAAAGCGAACCCACAACAAGGGCGAGAATACCGGCAATAACTGCCAGCAGGCGACGCTGTTTGCCCTGTATCAGGCGGTTAATGTTCATCGCGCCCCCCTTTCGTGCGGTACAGCACGATGACGGAGACGCTGCGGCCCGGCTCCAGCACGTCCAGCCGGGGATGAAAAGACACCGCCATCACGCCGGGACTCCAGAAATAACGCTCACTGAGTTTCAGCCGCTGTCTGCTGATGCTGGTGACGTCTGTCCGAACGATGCGAAGACGATCGCCCTGCCAGGCCGTTACCGGCCGTAGCGAAAAGGCGCGCATCACGCTGTCACTGACCGGCATGGATATGTTCTTCGTGTACACATAACCGACAGGCATGCGGTTGGTGACAAAGCGGTTCACCAGACCACTGATCAGCCCGCTGTAGCCGGACTGTGACTGTTCCCACTTCCCGGCCTCCGCCGCCCCCCTGATCGACGGGTTATCGACGGTCAGCGTCAGGCCCGGGCGCTTACCTGGTGTAGCCTGAGCGGAGAAGCTGTAGCCGGAGGCAGTCTGTACAAACAGGGTGAAGGGTTTTTCGGTAACAGTGGAGAACAGGACGCCGCCATCAGGCGTCGGAGATTTAGCCGTCAGCACGCCCTGCGTTGCCTGTACGGCGACGATACGATCGTCACTGACGCGTATGGCGTTCGGATCGGTATTACTGACCGCCAGCGCCACGCGCGCACCGGGGTTCAGCGTCATCTGCTGTGCAGAAACGGACGCTGCGGATAAAATCAGCAAAAAGCAGGCTGGCAGGTATTTACTGCTGTGCATCAGGAACCTCCAGAAAGGCACTCCAGCAAAGCCGGTCATTGCGGGTATCTGTGCGGATGCGGTAGTGCTTGTTCACCGGACTGGCGGTGTGCATGCCGTAGTTCAGTGACAGCTGGCCGGTAATATCGACCACACCGGTATCCGTCCTTACCCGAAAATCTTTCGGGTAAAACACCGAACCGCCGTCGTTGGTGGACACACGGACGTTTTCTTCTGCCAGCACCGGCTTCATGGTTTTCTCAACGCCGTCACAGGCGTCAGCCAGTAACGCTTTATGGCTGTCCAGTGCATTGTCGCTGTTGATGTTGAGACGCAGGGCAAGCCAGCTCAGCGCCATCAGGCGCAGGTAGCGGGCATCACCCCGTTTTCCGGTAAAGCTGAATGGAGAGTCAGCGCCAAATGGCATCACGATGGTGAGCCGGTTATCCAGGAGTTGTGCCGTCAGCGCCCGGTTATCGCTGTACATGCGCCAGCACAGACCAAGAGAAAGAATGATCATGACCAGCAGCACCAGAATGGTGATGGCCAGATTGCGGTTGCCCGCACTGCGGAGTTTGTATTCCATAAGATCTCGGGGTCAGGAAACCCAGTGCCGCTTGAAACTCTCAGGCAGAACGTTAATAAAAAAACGCATGACAGAAGTAGGCAGGCACCAGTAGGCCAGATTGAGAAGGTACTGAGAACCGCGGCCTTTTTTGAGATGACGAATTCCGACAACGGCAACAAGAAGCGTGGGACCGAATATCCACATGTTCACAAATATCGCCAGCAGACTGAGGGGTACGTAAATACAGAACTCGTCCGGAGGCAGTCCCACGAAGCGCCTTTGTTCGGAAAACGTAGCCGGGTACTGATAGCGGTTACGCTTTTCCATCAGGCGCCTTACTTAAGATGGTATAATGCTGAAGGCGATGTTGATGAACACCATTACCGCTGCAACGCCGCCAAACATAATCAGGTTTTTAGTCTTGATATAGGTGAACACCGCCATCAGAATTTCCAGCAAATAAAGTATCCAGACTATCGTACTCCCACTCCCGAACGTATCGTTGATCGTAGTTTTGCCGCCCTTGAAAAGGTCTTCGGCCTGCGCATGCAGCACAGGAACGCTCATCAGAGTGACAGAGGCAACCAGCGCACCTCCTTTCGCTTTCTCCCACGCTACCGCCCCTGCCCTGCGACAGTTTTGGAGAGACAACAGAGTCTTACCTTTCATATTCGTTTTCCTCAGAAAGGGTTATAGTTAACATCATGTCATTTTTTACATCCGGTTCACTCTCTAGCGCATTATGAAGAACTCGCCTTAGTCACCTCCCTTTCGTTATCCAATAATCAGAGAATGCCTTATCTGTTTCTTTACGAAACTGAATGAAAATTACGCCCGATAATTACGCGATTCAATTTGATTAATTGATCTTATAGATCGATAATTTTGCTCCTTGAGCATCACCAACAATGAAGAAAATTTAATATATTGATTAATAAGGTTTATTAATGTTAGAGCAGGCTGATTTATTTGTGCATACGGCAGGAAAGGTACGAATAACAGCACCTTTTTTTCGGGAAAAACATGAGGAATGTTTATATGCCATCCTCACGTATGTTCTTTATCATTACAGGCGCATGCCAGGATGGTTCGACATTGAAACGGATGTCGGGGCCTGGTATGTCTGTAAGGTGGTTACGCTGCCCTTTCTGTACTTCATGGGGGGCAGAACGGGTGACGTGACGGCTGAAGAATACTTCCTCCGTTCGATGAAACACATCGACCTGTCGTCCGGCGCTGTCGATCCCGATGTGTATATCGGCGTCAGAAAGAATTTCTTCACGCCACTGATGCCGATCGCCCACGATGAATCTGAATCTGCCGGGCTGGCATTCTCGCTTAAAAATGGAGAAATCATCCCGCCTTTTGGCGAAAAAAACGTTCAGGCCAGGGGTACTACCTCCCGCTCGACATCCGCCAGTGGCCGTAAAAAGAAAGTCGATGATTACGCGCTGATGCAGAAATTCCACGAAGGAAAAAGCGTACGGGAAATAATGCAGGAACTGCGTTGCTCGGAGTCATATGTTTATCAAACCATTAAGCGTATTAAAGGCATTTCGGCTATGGAGTTGCGGTATCAGCGCTGGAAGATGATTTCAGATCTCTATTTTGCAAAGCCAAGGAAAACGCTTAATGAAATAGAGGAAATCTGTCAGGCAAGCCGCTGGCAGATTTATAATGCCGTCAGAAACATGGCAAAAAAAGACGACGTCGTACTGGATAAAAAGCGACGCGACCTCAGACTCAGCGACAAAGACATTCAGTCCATACGCCAAAGCCTGGAAAAGGGCGTTACCAGGAAAAGCATCTGCCGGGAATATAACATCACGCCCAAAACGCTGGTTAAGTATATTGGCCCGAATGAAAACTACAGGCTTATATCCGAAGATAATAAAGAAAAAGTCGTTCGTCTCAGGGTTCAGGGAAAAACGCTGGCGGAGACAGCCAGCATGCTTGGCGTCAATCTGCAATACGTTAAACAAGTCTGGAAGGAACATCGCGACAGCCATGACGTTATTGCCAAAAGAGTAAAATATGATAACCGCAACCCTCTTACAAAACGTGACCGCGACCAGGCTGTAAATGCCGTTCTTAAGGACGGCATTACCCGAAAAAAAGTTTGTGAACAGTACGGCATTAATGCCCTGACGCTGAGGCGCTATATCCGGGCAGAAAAACAGCGTCAGCTACAGGAACTGAGGGATAAGGATGAAGACAATGATAAGCGATAAACGTCATCACACCTTCCGGCAAATGTATCCATAAATATAAGAACAGTCTCGCGGGGAGAACAGTAAAAAACTTTTTCTCCCCTGATCAAAATAAATGGTCTATTTGAAATAATTTTTAAGTTTTCCGGCGACCCGCTCCTGTACTGCCTTCGGCCACTCCGTATCAAGAAATTGTGCATTTTTTATTATTTTTGACGGATCGGCGGTTTCTTTAAGGATACCAAAAATACCCTCCGTAATAAATGCACTGGTAATGACGTTATGGGCAATAAGTTCCAGTTTCTGATCCAGCGTCATCTGATCGGCATCCTTGTTAATTTTGTTTTCATAAACGCGAAGGCCCAGCTTGAACATTTCCAGAACAAATGCAGACCGGTTTGCTGTTTCACGTGACTCACCGTCTTCGAGTTTTTTTTCTAAATGAAAATCAACCTTCTCAAGCAGTGAAAACGGGACGGTAAGATTTACTCTGTTTCTGCGTTGCGTGTCGTCAATTTTCATATTAACCTCATTTTTAGCTGTTACCGCCGCTGATACAGTAGGGCAGAAATATCCGGTTCAGAGAGCAGAAAATATAGCATGGCGTTACCACAGTAAAGCCAATAAGACACCATGCGGCGTCTTTAAGGTAACAATGAAGTAACCACACAGAAACCACAATGACGCCATACAACGTCCACGTGGTTCTTTATAACAGTAACTTATTGTTTTTATTGAATGCACCACAATATCACTTTATGGTTACCATGCGGTAACCGTGAAAGCACCAAACGGTAACTTAATTAATGGCTAAATTTTCAACGAAATATAATCATCTTTCTGAATTTACAGGCAAAATTCGCAAAATTAATTTTGCGAGTGGTGTGCTGTTATTTGGTCTTAAGGTTATTTAAATGATATAATCCCCGCATCGTCATTTAAATTCTGAGGCCGCTATGCGGATATTTTTCTGTGCCGTTGCCCTGCTGGCTTCAGGCATGTTTTCGGTAACTTCCCGTGCAGACTGTTTTGACAGAGCAGGAGAGTGGTATCAAATCGATCCGGATTATCTTCGCGCCATCGCCTGGCAGGAATCCCGCTACAATCCAGTTGCAAAAAACAGTAATCGTGACCGGAACGGTAAAATCACCAGCACCGACTATGGCATCATGCAGATAAACAGCACGACCATAAATGGATTCCGGCGTGAATATCCCGGACTTACCGCACAAAAACTGCTTGACGATCCGTGCCTGAATATTTTTGTGGGTGCAATGGTGCTTCGCCGAAATATGAATCAGTACGGAATCTCATGGCTGGCGGTCGGAATGTACAATGCGGGGGTAAAAAACAGAATGGAAACCATCCAGAACCGGTACAGGTATGCCATGCTGATAGACGGTCATTATAAAAACATTAAAAACGGGAAAATAATAAGGCCAAATATTGACGATTGAAAAAGCAATTCCATCCTGTATTTAATTTATGAAAAATACAATACAACAACATAAAACTTCATTAGAACGCGCATCCAGCCTCTGATTAAAGACGCACTTAGACCTCATTGACTTGTTAAATGAAATTTGATTATTGATTCATACAACCATGATGAATCACTCTCAGATTTAAAGTAAAAGATCACCTACCACATCACAGAATGAATAAATTTAAAACACCGGCACAGCCTGAGCCAGCTTGAAAGCACAGTAATAATTTTAAGCGCCCCATCAAAATACAGGTAATACAACAGCACTAAAAGTATGGGGTGAGTTGATGCGTGAGTTCATACCATAAATCAACAAAATTGAGGAAAATATCATTACTGGAGTTTTTCGAGCATACTGGTTAATTAATCCTTGCGCATGATGTTATCGCTTAGTGAAAAAACAACTTTACGGGCAACAATATTTTATTATTAAACACAATCGTGAAGCTGTTAATGAATTTCATCAAACATGATAGTTACGATCTGGCAGCATTTACTTAGAAAAATGGGAGATCTTGATTAACAATTCTATTCCAGCAGAAAGGAATTACTGAGTTTAATAGCTGCCGCCGTTCCCCCGGCGGCTTACGGTAATAATAGAGATTATGCTCTTCAGACTTTAATTTTTACCAGCTGAAAACCGGGAACTCCGGCAGGACATCGCCATCCATATCAAACTGGATGAGCGAGACATTGTATTCACGCACGATGACTTCCAGCAGCTGACACAGGTCATCAGAAATACCCCGCCCACGCAAAAAAAATCCTGTATCCGTACGGGCATTCATACGGATCAGAAAGCCCCCGGAGGTTTCATGGATCCAGCGCCAGGCGTTTTCCTCATCTCCACCATCCTGATCGCTGAGCAGCGTGAGGATCACATCATCTTCAAATGCCATATGTGACGTACTGAGTACCAGACAACGCAGGACTTCCGGTTCTTTTCCCTCCGGGTTCGTCATGTTACGGCTCCTCATACGTATTCTCCCTTATTAAGGGCATTTACAAAATTTTTCGCCTGTGCCACGATTTTTGGGTCGTTCATATCCTTTCTCCGGACAGTGATGTGAATACGGTCAGCCCTTTACTGACCGGTGAAGAAGCAGGGATCACACCCTGCTTTTACGCCTGCGGTTTGCCCCCTGCCATCTGTGAAAAAACCGCTACACAGCTTCCGGGATTCCCCGGATAAACCCGAACATGGCCTTAATACGGCGCTGGCTTTGCAGCTTCTCCTCAAAATCGTTGAGGTAATACACGGGCGTGTAGCGCACCTGGCTGAACTGCATCGACAGCGTGTTGCCCGTGACCACTTCGGCGGCGATACCCAGGAGGGAAAGCTGAATAAACGCCATATCCGCCGCCGCCGGATCGATATCAATGCAGCTGCCGAACATGTGCGCGGACGGGTTAATATCCGCCTCCAGCAGGCACTCCGCGTACGCAATCAGCATCCCCGCCGCCCCGCTGGCCGGGTCGCTGATCGTCACTATTCCCTCCCTTGCTATCGTCTCTCTGATACCCGGCATCAGCATCCGCGCCATCAGGCTTTGCACGGTATACGGCGTAAAATACTGGCCGCGCCCGCCGTCACCCAGCTCAAGCTCCATAAAGATGGCGCCGAGAAAGTCGTGAAATTTCGCCTCCAGCGCACACACCATCAGCCGGAAAAGCTCATGCATGTTCGCAATATCAGCAGCGTCGTAGCGGTCGCAGATTTTGCGACAACGCTCCGCGATTTCCGGCGTTCTGACCCTGGCTAAATCCAGTTCGCTGGCCGCCAGCGATAAAAAGTCGGTGAACACCTCCCAGCGCCTAAGGTGTCGTCCCGTCCCGCTGAACACGCTGATAAACTGCCTGCGCGCCACGTCAATGCTCATCATCCGGTGCGTGACCGTCGGCTCTTTTACTACCGGCGCGGCCGGACGTGCGCTGCCCTGTTTTTTCACCTGGTCAAAGAACCCGGCAAAGCTCAGCTGTGACATGAAAATATCTCCTTATCAGTGCCGCCCCCTCCTTCCGGGGCGGCGGGTTTCACATCACGCCAGACCGAGGCCCGCGTAAACCAGGGTCATAAACTGCTGCCAGTACGCCAGCTTTAAGGCCGGAACGTGCGCACGATGGCCGCTGCGCAGGGCATTTACAAAAGCATTCGCCTGTGCGACGATTTGCGGATCGAATTGCATGGTTTAATCTCCATGTTGATTTAGTGATGCCGGATACAACTTTTGCGGGTGTGTCATCCGGCGTGGAATGAGCAGGCGTATGCCTGCTTTTTTCATTTCTGGCTCTGTATTCCCTCCTTAACGCGCGCCAGAATTTCCGCGTGGTCAAGGTTGCTGTAGTCACGCAGCCGGTAATAACGGATGCCGATCCGCGCGTAGATTTCGGTCACGTTGCCGCAGTACATCTCCGCGAGCATGAAGGTTTCACACTCGCCATTTTCACTGCTGCGCCAGTTCATCGGGTACATCAGCCCCAGCGCGTCATGAAAGGCGTGAACGTCCGTTTCAGCGGGCGCTTTCACCGCCGCTTTTTCACGGCTCAGCCAGTACTCACGCTCGGCTTCGGCGGTGGCCTGCATCCCCGGTGCGGCGGAAGATTCGGTCAGGTGTAAATGCATGTGTTTCTCCTTGTGGTTAAGCGGTGACGGCCCCACGCCGCCACCCGGATAAATAAACGGCCTCTTTGTTTAACCGTGATATGGACAGGGTTCGCCCCTGTCGTTATGGCATCCCGTACAGCCTTCCATCTCGTCACTGACGGCGGCAAAACTCCGGCCCAGTTCCCAGGCGGCGGCCAGTTCAGGAACATCCGCAAACATGTGAGGCAGGGGCTGACCGGACCTGTAGTCGTTATACCCCCCGGCCTGCGCCTCAAAGACCGCGTCAGACATTTCCTCCGCTGCCCTTTCCGCGTCAATGACGACCATCACGCGGGCTTTCCCCCACGCAATACGGACAGCCAGACCGCGCACAGGGCCGCAGAACGCAGGTGTTTTAACCCATCTTTCGGAAGATTCTTTGGTGGCGGTTTTGACGTTGACGTTTTGTGTGTTCATCCTGCTTTTCCTCCTGTCTGGTGGTTAATCCATCTCTCGGTGAGTTCCCTGGCGGCAAAGGGCAAAGGAGCAACGACGTACGGAGGAAGGAAAGGGGCGGAGACAAAAGTTTTTGCCGCTCTTCGCAAAAAGTTTTGGCGGAGTTCATTACACCCCTTGGATGACGACACGGCGGTGCTACGACCAGCCCTCCGCCCGGGGACTTAGCGGGAGATGGCTCACCAGAGGTATGAAGAGAGGATGAACACACCCGACGCGACGGAACGGCGTGGCGACATCAGCGCCGGTGGCCTTATCACCGGCAGTGAACGCGACAGCCGTCAGGCTGGCAGCAGGGTTTGCGTCAGGATGGACGCCCGTCAGGGCGGAGACAGCTTGCTGGCTCCGTTCACGACAGCCGTGTCCCGTCAAGGGACGACGCCCGGCCATAAGTCATACCCGCCCGCACCCCGGTCAGCCACAGGCAACGGACGGCAGTAAAAACGCGCTGTCACAGAAGGAAAATCCCGGACCGGCACATCACAACCGGCCGTCAGCAGTCTGAAGAGTAAAAATGAAAGGGAAAGTAAGGAGAAAAACAGGGCAGCGCGTCAGCGCTGCCCTGTCCTTTCCCTTTCGAAGTTGCCGCCCGTGGATGCACCGGTCAGTTCAGCCGCCAGGGACTTACCAGGCGTTCTCCCGGTCTCCGGTACCTTCAGACCAGTCACGGATTTGCATATCCGGCACGTCCGGCTGAGGCAGCAGTGATTCAGCCAGCAGGTTGAAGTCACACTCCAGGCGCCTGCGCTGACGGCGGGCAATTTTCAGCTCAGCCCCGTAAGGATTCACCTTCCTGCTCATACCGCAGCCTCCTTATGCGTCAGCTTGTTCGGCACCATCCATCGCTCCAGCGCCCGGACGTGCCCCGCAGCGGACTTTCCCGCCAGCGTCAGCTCATACCCCACCCGCCAGAGCGGCTCCCCCGGCCATAAATCCACCTCAGACACGGACGGAAACCGCCTGCGCCAGCGCATCAGCATGCTCTCCAGCTCGTACTCCGGCACGCTGCCACCGGACCACCGCGACAGCCAGCTGCCCACCGTCTCCGGGGTGTGAAATGCCAGGTCAATTTCGGCCTGCCCCGCGCAGGCCTGATACGCACGCTGTCGCAGGGCCTCTTCACGGCAGCGCTGGCGGGTGTATTTCTGCTCAGACAGCGACAGTTTCTGCCTGCGGCGCTCACCGGCACGAAAGCCCACTGCCGGGAACAGCCATTCAGCTGCGTCAGACGGCAGCGGCAGGCAGCAGACGTCACCCTGACTTTCAATCAGCAGGTCAACGGCCCTGAGCCACCGCTCCCGCCTGCCATGCAGCGCGTCCGCCGTCAGCGCCGGAGAAAACGCGCGTAAATCAGCAAGAGTTATGCGACGGCTGCCGTTCAGGTGGCGAAAGAAGGCGGCGGCATAAGGATACGCGCACACCCTGGCACCGCGACGCAGGCGTCTTTCCGTCTCTGCGATGGCCCGCAGCGCGGCCTGTCGTTCAGCATTCAGCGGAACGGGGAAGTTTACCTGGCACATACGTTCCCCTCCTGCTGCAGAATGCTGATGATGCTGGCGGCGGAATACCCGTCAGTATGGAAAAGCGCCGTCAGGCTCAGTACGTGGTTGATGTTTTCCGGGCTGAACGCTAACAGCGACCGCAACACCGCAAACGGGCGGCCGCTGGCAGAGATGAACATCACCAGCCACTCAGGGCTGACGTAACCGGGACTGCACAGCGCGAGCTGAAAGTTGCCATGAGAAGGTGTAAACCGCACCTGCACCGGGAACATCCCGCCAAACTCGCAGCGGTACTCGCCGTTCATGTCCCAGCCTGCCGGGGCATCGAGGTCACGCATCACCGCATGGGTCAGCTCGCGGCGAAAATCCTCACCGCTGTCGCGCCAGTCTTCCAGTTCGGCGGGGATCATGGTTTTCAGTACGTCGGTGGTAATAATGTTGCGCATGATGACTGTCTCCTTACCGCCGCCCCTTTTGCGGAGCGGCGCTCCGTTGTCAGGCGGCATCTGCCGCGTGGTCATCAGTACCGCAGTGCTGTGCGGCGTCGGTTTTTTCCGCAGCGTCAGGCGCTTTCATCCAGCCAGGCACCCAGCGGGTTGTGCTCAGCATGGTTTCAGCCAGATCTGCGGCATCGCCTTTTTTCATCTTCGCCGCATCGCTGGCGGCCCCGGTCAGCCCGGCATCTGTCAGCGCCGCCACAATCTGCGCCTTACTGAGCAGCCCGAGGAAGTTTTCAGCCTCCGGCTGCCACCAGTCGCGCAGGTGGAAACTAATCGCGTTCTCCACGCCGTCCAGGTCGCTCCGGGTGGTATGGCCGCATACGCGGTCCTGCACACCGTCCACCGAGCAGACGGTGCAGAACGTCATCAGGGCCATCAGCACCTCACCGTCCAGGGAAAAAAAGGTGGTGAAGTCCTTCTCCCAGCCCTCCGGCAGCAGCGCTTCCAGACGGGATCTTTCCTCCATCAGGCACCGCCATGCCTGCCCCTCCTTCCCGGTCGGGGCTTCGCTGGTCAGTCCGTTGTGGTGAACCTCCAGCCGCAGGACAAACGGATGGCGGGTAGTGGTGCAGTAGCTGAACACGCAGGTACACAGCCGCCAGACCATCAGCGCCACCGCCTTCTGCGGCTGCTGCATCAGCGCGGCCTGAACCGCGAGGGTGCGCTCGGACGACATTTTTTTGAGCAGCGGAACGCTTACCCCCTCTGCCACGTCCGGCTCACGCAGGATGGTCACCTGACGGCGTTCACCGTTACTGCCCTCAGCAAAGCCGCTTTCCGTCTCCGCTTTTTGCTGCACCCCGCGCTGGACGCAGAGTTCCCCGCCATCCAGGCTGACCACCACGCCGCCGGCCGCTTTCTGCTCCGGCGTCCATTCGCGGGCAACGGCGGCATGTTCGATATCGTCAATCAGTGCCTGAATCCCGGCTTCATCCTCATACGTTTCGGTGGCTTCCTGCGTGGCGTACAGTTCGTCGAGACGCTGCTGCTCGTCAGGGGTGTACTGCGCTTCAGGCTCCGGCAACAGCAGGTACCGTTCTCGGTCGTCACCGTAGTTTCTGACGGGCGTTTCCCTCGTCATCGACCAGGCCCAGCCCTCAGACGTCTGCAGCCTCTGCGCTTCCTCCGCAAGTCTGGCCTGCACCAGACGGTCAACCAGTACGCTGTCTGCCGTACCGTCACCGTCCTCTGCGCTGAACAGGTCTTCGCGCACCACCCCGCCAGCGGCCTCATAGGCTTCGCGCCCGATAAAGACAAAGCGGGCATGGCGCACGGAAATTTCGGTGTCGGTAACGGCGCGTTTCAGCAGGTGTGCCGGGGCATGACTGTACTCAGCCTGCACGCGCCCCAGGATTTCCACCTGACGCGCCGGATCGCTCTCCAGGCTCAGCGCCTGGCACTGCTCAACGTCGAGCCTGTCCTCTGCCAGCAGGGCAATAAGCTCAGGGGCCAGGTTCGCCAGCTTCAGCATCCGCTGAACGTGGCGTGAGCCGTAGCCGAGCATATCGCCAATCTGCGCGGCGGTTTTGCCCTGCTCAGACAGGGCGCGGAACCCGCTGATTTGCTCGGCCGGGTGCATGGCCTTCTGCTGGTCGTTTTCGATCATCGATGCGATGACCGCCAGTTCCCCGGAAACCCGCTTCACGGCCACCGGGTACCCGGCGTCAATGTGAAGTTCATCGCGCAGCAGTTGCAGCGCGGTCAGACGGCGACCACCTGCGGCCACGCCGGAAAGGCCATCGGGCAGCGTGTGGACCACCAGGTTCTGCAGCAGCCCGACCGACCTGATGGTGTCAGCCAGGCTGCGCACGCTTTCAGCGGAATACGGTACGGTGCGGACGTTAAGCGGAGATTTGACCAGCGCCGACAGCGGCACCATTTCAATCTGCGCGGCATCGAGCGCCGCCTTCAGCGCCGCAGCGGCGGCAGGCTTCACGGCTTTTTTGCTGGTTTTCGCGGGTGCTTTTGCTTTAGACTCGGTTACTGACATAGTTAATACCTCGATTGTTATTGATGACTGTCTGCCGGACGCCCTACGTCCGGCACCTCTTACTGCCTTTTCAGCCCGTAACGGGCGATATAACGGTTCAGAACGGTATGCTGTCCATATCCCCGACGGGTGGCCATTCGCCCTGTGGTGGCTCCGGCTGCACGGCGGCTTTTTTGCCCTTCCCGCGCCCTTTTTTCACGCCGGACGTGCCGTCAGTGGAGTGTGGCGCTGCCTGAGCAGGCTGAGGCTGACCGCTGTACTGCGGACTTTCCTGCGGCTGGCCCCCGTCACGGCGACCGCCCAGCATCTGCATGGTGCCGTTCTGGCCGACAACGATTTCGGTGACGTAGCGTGTGTTTCCGGCATCGTCCTGCCAGCTGCGGGTGCGCAGCTGGCCTTCGACGTAAATCTGTGCGCCCCTGCGCAGGTATTCCCCGGCCACTTCGGCCAGCTTCCCGAACAGCACCACGCGGTGCCACTCGGTTTTTTCGCGCTGCTCTCCGGTCTGCTTATCGCGCCACGTTTCGGAGGTTGCCAGAGAAATATTCGCCACCGCGCCACCGTTAGGCATGTAATGCACTTCGGGGTCCTGCCCCAGAAAACCAATCAGGGTTACTTTGTTCACGCCACGTACTGTCATGATAAATCTCCTTTTTCCGTTATTTTTTCAGCCCATATCTTCTGTAAGATTCGTGAGCCGCGGTGTTGACCTTGTTGTGGTGACCGGCTCTGTTAACCCGCTGGTATCACATCTCCCGTTGAGTTCCTTCGCCGCAAGGGGCGTAAACCAGCGCGGGCGATGGCAGCTGTCCGGGGCGCGGTTTACCGCGTGCCATTTACCCTGGACAGCTGACGGCGACTGTGCTTGTCTCAGCCCGGGCGAGGGGGCTTAACGGATGAAGAGATGCGGCAGACAGGGTGAGCAGGACACCACCGCAACGGCGACGAGCGGCAGCGGATCGCCGTTGCCCGTCAGAAGTCCGGCAGCGTTAACGCCGGGCTGGTGAAAGCGGCGCATCCGTTTACGGATGCTGCAGGCGCGGTCTTGATGAGCGACAGAGGGATGGAAGCCCGGAGGGCGGAGACGGTCTGCCGGCTCCGTTCACGACAGCCCCGGTTCCCGCAGGGAAGTCGCCCGCAGACAGACACAACAGGAAGAAAGGACGACAGAACAGCGATTTCAGATAACACGCCACCTGTGTGACCACCACCACCGGCAACAGCAACAGCAACAGCAACAGCTACGCACGGATTATCACCAGCACAGGAATATCCCCGGCCTGCGGCAGCCAGAGGAAGTCAGTTAACGGTCGTACCGGAAATGGCAGCCACTGGCGGAACCTGGCGGCGCCGCAGGCGCGGCGTTGTCCGCCGGCAGGCAGAGCCTGCCAGGGTTTTCGCGCGGGCTGTCAGGCGGCTGCACCGCCTGCCTGAGTGAATCAGTTGCAGAAGACCCAGCCGTCATGAAATATATACCCGCTGCTGAACAGGTCACGCGCATAGGCTTCAAAGTCAAAATAACTGCGCAGCAACTCCGGCACCTCATCCAACAGGCCGGAATGTACGACCATTTCCTGTGCATAATCCTCCTCACTTTCCGCCCCGCCGCAGTACGCATCGTCAAAGGCGTCATAGTCACACTCGCCGGTATACTCCGCCCAGGCGATAAAAGCCTCCTCCCTGCCGTCCGCTTCGGCGAGTTTGTAAGCGGCGATAAAATCCCAGTCAATGGAGCTTTCAGAGACGAACTGCGACGGAATGCCCTCCCAATCCTGGAACATGAATTCAGCGTCCCGTTCGTCGGCGTGCAACACCCGGCAGGCCTCGTAAAAGTCTTCCGGGCCGTCAAAATCCGTCAGGTCAAACCATCTGCCGAAAATGCTGCCGCAGTTGTATTTATGGTAGGTGCCAACGTAGACCGCTGGTGTGGTGGTGGTAGTGCTCATAAAAAATCCTCCAAGGTCGATGTCGTCTCAGTTCCGGCTTACGCCGTGCCGCTACTGTAGCCGGGCGGAAAGCGGAGGATGCAGGGGCGTCACCGAAGCCGCAGCGCAGTAAAAAAAGCAGGAGCTGGCTGGACGGTTTGACGGCGAAAACTGAGCCGGAAAACGACGGGAAGACGGCGGGTAACGTATGAAATAAACTGCGACCGGGTGAAGGTGACGGCGTAGCGAACCCTTGCATCCGCAGCGGCCCGGCTACAGTAGCGGCACGGCGTTAGCCGCAGGCCGCACGGGCGTTACTCACCGCGAAGCCGGAGCAGCGTGGAGGATGAGCAGGAAAAGCGGAGCGGTCGCGCGACATCCTGAGCGTCAGGATGTAAAAGCCCGCCGGACGGGCGGCGGGCGGGTCCTCATGCAGCCAGCTGCTTTTCCAGCCAGGCCACGTCACACAGCGCGTCGTTCACGGACGGAAAGCTGTGCCGCGCCAGTTCCCACGCCTGCGCGTCACCCGCCGACAGCGCCCGGCGGGCGGTTTCTGTGATGCGGGCCAGCAGGTCAGAGGGCACCGGAACCATACGTGTTTCTGCGCGCAGTCCTGCCAGCAATTCGTGAACCGTCCGGAATGACACGCCTTCCTCCTGGTGGTCACCCAGCCCGGCATTGCCAATGGCGCATAAAATCGCATCCGCCTCTGCTTCCGTCATGGTTGCCACCGCCTTCACGTCCTCGCGGGTCCAGACCAGCAGGGCAAGTTTTTCATCGCGGCCAAAGGCGCGTTTCATCAGCTGATTAAGCTCTTTACGGGTTGCGTACATCATTTTCATCTCCGGTTTATAACGGGCGGCCCTGCCGCCCGGGATTCATCAGTCTTTAAAGCAAGCGTCCAGCTCCAGGGCTTCGCGGTACGCCGCCAGATACAGGGCGTTGATCCGGCAAATCGTCTGCCGCGCCAGCCGTTCAGTAAGCAGATCGGCGTCATAGCGGTACAGCGATTCGAGGCGGTTCAGCTCCGTTCGCAGGTCGCACATGCTGTTTGCCAGCGCCGCGACGTCTTCGCGAAGCGTTTCATGCCCGGCATAGTTCGTCATGCGGCCTCCGGATAATCGTCATTAGCCGCCGGTTGCTGCATTGAGCGAAGTACGGCGGCCAGCCGCTGCTGCCCGGCCCGGTGATACTGCGGCATCAGTTCAATCCCGATATAGCGGCGGCCCGCCTGAAGTGCGGCCACACACACCGAACCGGAACCCGCAAAGGGGTCAAGAATGATGGCGCCGGGATGCGTGAAGGACTCAATCAACGGTTGCAGGCTGGTCACGGGCTTCTCGGTCGGATGGTAGCGGTTGCCTGAATACTTCCAGCCCAGCACGTCCGGCAGCGGGTTTTGTGGCAGAGCCGGGCGCCCTTTTGCCAGAATATAGGCGCATTCATGACGGTAGCCGACGTAGGCGGCTTTCGACGTGTAGGTTTTGGTGAAAACCAGATGGCCGACAACGCTGAACCCGGCTTTTTTCCACGCGGCCATAAAGCGATCGACACGGTTCCAGCCGTAAAAACTCACCATCAGCGCGTCTTTTTTCAGCACGCGATACATCTCATGACAGGCGGGTTGCAGCCATTCATCGGTGCGATCGCCGGCAATGGTCCGGCCGGAACGGTCACAGAATCCAACGAGATAAGGTGGATCGGTCAAAATGAAATCGACAGCTTTCTCAGGAAAGCCAGCCATTACCTGCACACAGTCACCTAAAATCATACGGGACATCATCATTCTCCTTTCTCAAATGCGGCGCCAGTTACGCCGTGCCGATACGACAGCCCGGCGAAAAGCGGAGGATGCAAGGGCGTCACCGAAGCCGCAGCGCAGTAAAAAAGCAGGAGCAGGCTGGACGGTTTGACGGCGAAAACAGAGACGGAAAACGACGGGAAGACGGCGGATAATGCCTTTGAAATGAACTGCGACCGGGTGAAGGTGACGGCGTTTACGCTTCCCTTGCATCCGCAGCGGCCGGGCTACAGTAGCGGCACGGCGCTCACCGCAGAACGTCATAAAAGAGGAGCGCAGCGACATCATCATTCACCCATCGGAACAACAATATTTCCGGTTATTTCTGGTTATTCGTCAGAGGGTTGCCGGAATCAGCGTTCCCGGCCCTTGCCAAACGTCAATAAACTTCCAATAATACTGGATATATGTACAGTTATTTTTATAAGAGGCAGACATGCGGCGAGAGATACGGGCGCATCAGGCGCTGACGCTTTACCTGCCGGACGACGGTGCACCCGCCCTCCCCTGCCCGCTGTTTCTGGAAACCGTCTCCTGCGGCTTCCCCAGTCCGGCACGGGATTACATCGAGCAGGAACTCGACCTGAATGACTACTGCATCGCTCACCCGGCCGCGACCTACTTTCTGCGGGCTTCGGGCAGCAGCATGCAGGACATCGGCCTGTATGACGGCGACCTGCTGGTCGTGGACCGCGCCCTGACGCCGGGACACGGCGATATCGTGGTGGCCGAAACCGATGGAGAATTTACCGTCAAGCGCCTGCTGACTTCGCCCCGCCTGACCCTGAAGCCAATGAACCCGGCTTACCCGGAGCTACACCCTGACCCCGATCGACTGGAAATTTTCGGCGTGGTCATCCACTTCATCCACACCACGCGCGGGCGGAACTGATGTTTGCGCTGGCCGACGTCAACAGCTTCTACGCCAGTGTGGAGAAGGTATTTCGCCCGGAAATAAGAAACGAACCGGTTATCATCCTTTCGAATAATGACGGCTGCGTAATAGCACGGTCGAAGGAGGCCAAACCGTACGTGCGGATGGGCGAACCGTGGTTTCAGGTTAAAGATCGGGACTTTCCGGAACGCATTAACGTCTTCTCCAGCAATTACGCCTTGTACCATTCATTAAGCCAGCGCGTGATGGCCTGCCTGGAAGAGCGGGCTCCGCACGTTGAACAGTACTCCATTGATGAGATGTTCATTGATGCCACCGGTATCAGTGCCTCAGCATCCTTTGAAGACTTTGGCCGCCAGCTGCGCACCTATGTCCGGACCTGTACCGGTCTTACCATTGGCGTGGGATTTGGCATAAGCAAAACGCTGGCGAAATCAGCGCAGTGGGCCGGGAAGGAATGGCCACAGTTTGGTGGCGTGCTGGCCCTGAGGCCGGAAAACCCGCGCCGCACGGAGAAGCTGCTGTCCCTGCAGCCGGTTGAGGAAGTATGGGGAGTGGGACGCCGTATCGGCAAAAAGCTGCAAACACTGGGTATACGGACTGCGCTGGACCTTGCCCGTGCCCGCCCGGCTTTCATCAGAAAGACGTTCAGCGTGGTGCTGGAACGTACCGTGCGCGAGCTGAACGGCGAGAGCTGCATTCCGCTGGAAGATGCCCCGCCCCCCAGGCAGCAGATAGTGGTTAGTCGCAGTTTCGGTGAGCGCATCACGGACTATGACGCCATGCGGCAGGCCGTGTGCAGCTACGCGGAGCGCGTCGCTGAAAAACTACGCGAGGATGGCCAGTACTGCCACCACGTGGCCAGCTTCCTCCGCACTTCGCCGTTTGATGCCGGAAAACCGGGGTACGGCAACACCGCCACCACCAGACTAAGCACCGGCACCCGCGACAGCCGTGATATCATCCAGGCAGCGGTTCGGGCGCTCGATGCCATCTGGCGGCCGGGCTTCAGGTATGCGAAAGCGGGCGTGATGCTGAGCGAGCTGCGTCCGGATGGCGTGGCGCAACTGAACCTGTTTGAGGAGCAACAGATGCGCCGTGGCAGTGATGAACTGATGGACCTGCTGGATGCAATGAACCGGTCCGGCCGGTTCAGAATAGGCTTTGCCGGTAAGGGGATCGAGCCTGCCTGGCAAATGAAACGGGAGATGCTTTCCCCAGCTTACACTACACGCTGGGGTGAAATACCCAAAGCACACTTGTTGTAGATGTCATCTCAAAATTATGAAGTATGAAGTATTACTTCCTATTTATGATTTGTGATGTATGATAAGTTGTATTGTCATATAAAATATGACATTCATACTTCATATCTCACACTTCATAATTAGGATAAACATGATAACAGTTATTGGTGGTAATAAAGGTGGATCGGGGAAAACCACCACGGCCGTGAACCTAGCTATAGGGCTTGCTCTCAGAGGAAAAGATGTTTGCCTGGTTAACGGTGATTTACAGCGTACCGCAGCAAAACATCTTGCAGAGCGAGAAGCCTCGGAAGTTAAGCCGGCTATAACGCTTATAGAAAAATTTGATAACCTCTCCCAAACGCTTCGAGCGCTGGATGAGAAGTATGAGCATGTTATCGTCGATGTGGCAGGCCGCAACTCCAGAGAGTTCATTACCAGTGGCGTAGTTGCTCATCAAATTATCGCCCCCCTCCAATGCTCACAACCAGACCTAGATACTCTGATTGAGTTACAGCAGCAGGTTGAAAGTATGAGAGACCTTAATCCAGAATTGAAGGTTTTTTGCCTTCAAAGTATGGCCACAACAAACCCGGTTTTAAGAGGGAATGAGCGCAACGAATTCGTTGAATATCTCGATGAGTTTCCATTGATTCAAACCCTGGAGTCTGTCATTTGCTTTAGAAAGGTTTACCGTGACTGCATGAGCAATGGCCTAGGAGTTCTGGAAACAGAAAATACTGCTGCAAAATCGGAAATGGAAAAATTAATGGAAGAGGTATTTGGATAATGGTTAAGAAACCCAGCCAACAAGCCTCAGCACGCCAAACTGTAACAGCTGAACAAGCTGATGAACTGGCGCAGCGCCTTGCAGATAAACCTTACGGTGATCCCGCAAAATCTGTTCCAGAGAAAGACGCCCCAGAAAAACAATGTAGGACAACCATTTCGCTATATGAATCAATGCTTTTGCAGGTTGAGGATTTAGCACTGAAGAATAAGCGGAATGGGAAAGACCCTAAGAACGTAAGTGCAATTGTCAGGGAAGCTCTGGAGCTTTATTTAAGTGATAAAAAATCGTAAATCATACTTATGATGTAATACTTAATAATTGTGAAGTGTGAACTATTACTATTTTAGGTACGTCTACCGCTTTTGTACCCGTAAAACAACAAAGGCAGTGATAGCCTTCTTTATTGTGCTGAAAAAAATGGCATTTGTGCATAGATGGCCAGAATTGTGGAACAGAGGTTAGAAAAACCGTGAGTCAACTCTGAAGTTGCTTCTCAGCAGGCGAGGAGTTTAACAAGCCCGGCGGGCGCGCCAGGATGTGACATTAGGGTATTCCCAAAAGATACTGGCAGTATCAATTAAAAAACCTTTCTATGGTACCATTTAAAAGTTACTGATATATTTATTACTATTTAAATGTGACTCTTGGCGAAAAAATGTACATTTATGCATATCTCCGGGCTTCAACAATAGAGCAGGATGCCTTGCGCGCAAAAAACAGGCTTAAGGAATTCGCCACTCATCATGGACAGCGTATTGCCGGATGGTACGTTGAAAACGCATCCGGAGCTTCGCTGGAGCGTCCTGAGTTGACGCGCATGCTCTCAGATATGGAGTCAGGGGATGTAATTTTGATTGAACAGGTGGATCGGCTGTCGCGCCTCAGCGATAACGACTGGGATACGCTCAAACGCCGTATCCTTGAGAAAGACCTGTCGGTTATCAGCCTAGATCTGCCAACCAGTCATATAGCCCTCACTCATGCAGCTTCAGATGAATTTACCCGGAGCATGCTCCGGGCTGTCAACAGTATGATGCTCGATATGCTGGCGGCCATTGCACGTAAGGATTACGAGGATCGTCGCCGGCGACAGAGAGAAGGTGTGGATAAAGCCAGAAAGGAAGGTAAATATGCCGGGCGCCAGCCAGATGAGGCCAAACATGAATTAATCAGGACATTACGCCTACAGAACGGTAAATCCATTAATGAAACCGCGCGGCTTGCCGGGGTTTCCCGGATGACTGTTATTCGCGTGTGCAAAAATAATAAAGCAGGGCAGTGCGCTGCCTCAGCCGGGACCTGAGGTGACTAAATAATGAGAATTACTTCACATGATATAAAGATCTTTAACCGGCTTTTTGAAAGTACTCCAGGATACATTCTGGATTTCAGTGACAGAACCATGCGCGAGTTCTTTGAGGAGGAATTGTGCATCAATATCGAAGATGAAGCATACCTTGAGGACGGCACATCCAAAGCTAAAAGACTGCGTTGTTTCATAAAAAAAACAGACCGTGACACGGTACTTAAGGTTATCACCAGGCTATGGGAATACAGGAAAACCGTTCCAGGCGGTGTTATCACCGCTCAGGATGAAGTTGCATATAGTGGATTTATTGCAAAAATTCAGGGAGCAGACAGTCAGGCGGCATACGGCTTAGCCCCTGCATTAATCGTCCCTGCCGGTATAGACAACGATTATTTCATCCGCGGGCTGGAATCCCTGCATAAACAACCGCCCCAGCAACGGGGTTACAGCTTTGAGGTGTGGCTTAACGAGCTGTTTGCGGCCTTCTGGCTATCCCCTAAAGGCGCATTCAGACTGAAAGGCGAACAGATCGATGGCAGCTTCCTGCTGAATAATGAGACCTATCTGGTTGAGGCAAAGTGGCACAGCGCTAAAACCGGTAATGCCGACCTCCACGTCTTTCAGGGAAAGCTGGAGCAGAAAGTTGCCTGGGCGCGTGGCGTGTTCATCAGCTGGGCCGGTTTTACACGGGATGGTCTGGAAGTATGGGGGAAAGGAAAGCGGGTTATCTGCGTCAGCGGCTATGACCTTGTGCTGATGCTGAAAAATAACATCAGTTTCAGGATGCTGATGGAAGAAAAAATTCGCCGGGCGGCCGAAACCGGAAACTTATACGTCAAAATCGACGAAATTTATCCAGATATCAGTAAATAACAGCCGCCAGATGCCATAAACTCCGGACTGAAAAGCTGGCGTTCAGGTACAATCCGAATAATAAATGAGGCAATGGAGAAAAGCATGGCTGACAGGAAAGGGAAGGGCGGTGCGAATGGCACCCCGACCCCACATGACCTGGCATTTAAACAGTTTCTGACACATCCCGATACCGCACGGGATTTCATGCAGTTGCATCTGCCAGAAGAACTGCAGGCTGTCTGCGACTTCTGTACCCTCAAACTGGAGTCAGGAAGCTTTGTCGAGGATAACCTGCGCCCCTATTTCAGCGACGTGCTCTACAGCCTGAAAACCACAACCGGTGATGATGGATATATCCACGTCCTCATTGAGCACCAGTCCACTCCTGACAAACACATGGCGTTCCGGCTTCTTCGTTACGCGGTTGCCGCCATGCAACGCCACCTGGATGCAGGACATAAAAAGTTGCCACTGGTGATCCCCGTATTGTTCTATACGGGCAGGCGCAGTCCCTATCCCTATTCGACTCGCTGGCTGGACGAGTTCAACGATCCCGGGTTGGCCGGAAAGCTCTATAGCGATAATTTCCCTCTGGTCGATGTCACGGTCATACCTGACAACGAGATCATGGGGCACCGCAGCATGGCTGCACTGACACTGCTGCAGAAACATATCCATCGGCGCGACCTGGCTGACCTACTGGACAGGCTGGCCACCATTCTATTACGCGAACATGTTACAGGACAGCAACTGAATTCACTGATAAACTACCTCCTGCAGGCAGGCGAAACTTCAGACGCAGAGGCCTTTGTACGTGAACTGGCACAGCGGGTGCCACAACATGAGGACGAACTGATGACCATCGCACAACAGCTTGAACAGAAGGGCATCGAGAAGGGAATTCAGCTAGGTCGCAATGAAGGGAAACTCGAAGTTGCCCGCACCATGCTGCAGAACGGCCTTGACCGCAACACGGTCATGAAAATGACCGGTCTGACGGAAAACGACTTGGCACAGATCCGCCACTAATAGTCCTTTATAAGCTATCCCTGTCTGGCCATCAGCGAATACTGGTGGGGCAGGGAGGCATCACTCTCAGATACTGCCTGCCAGCCGCAACGATTAAACAGCTTCATCACCCCCGCTACGTTCCCCGTCAGACGCGCTGTCAGCGCATTTATCTGTCGGCCATTGTCGTCAAAAGCAACATCAAGGTTGGCCCGTGAGAGATAAATGCTGTTCACGCCCGCACTGAGCGCCACAGCATTCCGGCCGGACCATTCCCGATCGCTCAGCAGACGGTAGTTCCAGTGCATATCTTTCGCTGTTTCCAGGGCATACGTCAGCCGGAACAGGTCGTTCTGTTCAGACAACTCACCGGTGCAGGAACGCCAGAGGTAATTAAGCTTGCTGGCCAGCTTCGCGCTGACACCCAGCTGGCGGCCCTGTTTAAGCAGCCACTCGATGTCCTGATTTATCTCCCGGGGGAAACGCCGTTGCTTCAGCGCAGTCGCCAGCCAGCGGGTGAGAAAGAGGTTTTCCTGTGCCGGTGACAGCACATCACAGCTCTGTCTGGCCAGCGCAAGCGCCACCAGGGCGCACCATGCCAGATGTCCTGATTTTTCTGTCAGTGTCACTGCCTGTACTATTCCTTATATTCTGGCCACAAATTTTTGGCGGCATCCCACTTATAACACCATATCCTTTCTTTTAAGGTAAAAGACGGGCACATTCGTTACTTTATAAATCTGCATAATGAGCAGCGTTCTGTGCCTGCCATCTATAATTCGTTGTCCGTCATCGGACATTTGCGGGTATTCAATCTTCCCTTTGCTTAAATAGGTTTTAATCTTGTGCCATCGGCGCGGATCAATATTGAAAGCCTGAACGCCAAGCGACTTTAACAGGGTGAATCCATTAATCGTCGTAACCACGGGCTTTTTCCTCATTATCTCAGGAAGTTGATGATGATCAGCAACCTGAGCCACTGGTGGCAGATAAAATTCCATTTCCTGTAGTGAAGGGTACTGCAACCAGCTTTTATCCTCAGGAATATCATCAAAGGATTTGAACGGGTACTTGGACATATACGCATTAATTTTTTCAGGCGGTATATGT
>NZ_MOMB01000010.1 GCF_002752165.1 Erwinia sp. OLFS4 | reverse complement strand
GGAGTCTGACGGGCAAAATTTTCACCCAACGCATTGAACGTAATAACCTGACGCTCCGCACCCGCATTAAACGGTTGGCTCGTAAAACAATCTGCTTTTCGCGCTCAGTTGAGATCCACGAAAAAGTCATTGGAGCGTTTATCGAGAAACACATGTTCTACTAATTGGAGGCATCACCGTCATATCTTCTTATTTTTGAACATTCATAAAAATAAATAATTATCATACTGACAAGCTATTTCTAATAAAATAACCCCTTTTATTATTAATGGCATTAAGTATGCAATTGACCTTAAATAAGGTATTCAAAGCGTTATAAAATAGGAAGACATGCTAGCTGCTAGCACGTTTTTACACTGATTATTTGACAAAAACTAAAATTTGCTGCAGCGTGACAGATATCCGGAATAAAAAAAGGGAGGTTTTTCTCCTCCCTCGGTATCTGAATATTATTTCAGAATTTCGATACGACGCGGTTTCATCGCCTCAGGCACAATACGCTCCAGATCAATATAGAGCAGGCCAAGTTCCAGGCGAGCATCGCGCACCTGAACGTGATCGGCCAGCTGGAATTTGCGTTCAAAATTGCGCTCGGCGATACCCTGATAAAGGTAAGTGCGTTCAGGCTGCTCTTCAGGGTGTGCACCCCGGACTGTCAGCATATTATCGTGGGCGGTAATATCCAGTTCTTCCTGGGCAAAACCGGCCACAGCAATTGTTATACGGTATTTATTTTCGGAAACCAGTTCAACGTTGTACGGGGGGTAACCACCGTTACTTTGATTCTGATTAGACTCCAGCAGGTTAATCAGACGATCAAAACCAATGGAAGAACGATACAGCGGTGCAAGATCAAAGTTACGCATTTTTTAACTCCTGAGAATCAGCAAGATTTTATACATTCACCTTCCATAATGGACAGGTAAAAGGCCCTGAAAAACCGCCCTGTCGGCACAGTATTCAGCGACCACGGGATAAAGATGGCGCCAAACTGGCACTTTTCAAGTCGGCACAACGTTTTTTTTTAACCAAAACGGTTGAATGACGTACACTCAAGGAAGCGTTGCCAGCGAATGTCAGAGCCAACACAGAATGGCCGGGAAAACCTCCCGCACGATGGCAACTTAACTCAGCCTGCACAACAGGACTGTAGGGATGATGCGATGATAGTGTTAAAAAAATTCCGCCTGGCGGGTATGGTGGTCTTGTTGTCACTGGCCAGTAGCGGCTGTTCCAGTATCATGACCCACACCGGACCCGATCAGGGCTATTACCCTGGCACCAGAGCCAGTGCGAAGATGGTTGCTGACAGTGAAAACGGCTGGCCACTGCGTTCACTGGCCGCTCTCGATCTGCCCTTCTCGGCGCTGCTGGATACCCTGCTGCTGCCGCTGGATTATATGCGCAGCGGCAGCGATAAATCGCAAGACTCGCCGCGTGAACGGGTTTTACGCAGCGAAAAATTCACCCACACTGAGCAAAGCTTATCCGGAGCGGCACCATTGGTGGCTAATACGCATCAGCAATAACGATTTGCTGCCAACCGTCAATCTGGCGCAAAAAAGCAATATAACGGCCATCGGGTGACCAGACCACCGCATCGCCAACAGGTGCCTGTTGCCGTCGGGGGGTCAGACGACGCATTGCACCACTGCTGGCGTTGATCTGCATGACGCTGTTATCACAGATAATGGCCAGCTGCCCGCCCTGTGGGTGCCAGCTAAAGGCGGACTGCATGGGCCAGGGACTGCGGCTGATCTGACGGGGTTCGCCACCCAGCGGCGAGATCCCCCATAACTGCACAATGCCCTGCTCATCTTTCATCAAAAAAGCGATCTCACTACCGTCCGCTGTACTGCGCAACCAGTGCCGTGGCTGGCTGACCACACCGGGCCAACGACGCGAATGGCTAAAGGTCAGACGACGCTGCATAATGCCCGCCGGCGGCGCTGGCAAACTTGTCGCGGTTCCCTGCAGTGGCTCGCGCCCGGCGATAGCAAAGTCAGCATCCGACTGCGGCAAATCGACAATAAATACCTCGGCAACTTTGTCACCGTTAACGGCCAGCGTGTCACCAATAAAAGCCAGTGCCGAATGCTGATGGCTGCCATCCGCCCGCCGATAGCCATACTGGCCAACCCACCCCTCTTCATAGGCGCGGCTAATATCATCGCTGCCGGGACGCGGTTGCGATGTGGTCTGACTGACCAGCACACAAAAATGGCTGCCATCATGTTCACGCGGATGTTGTTTAGCCGGACAAACGGCCCGCAGAGGCACCGCCACCCCGACATTACGCAAATCCTGGCGGATATCGAACTCATGCATCACATGATCGTTATAGGTAAAACTGATTCGCCTGCCATCGGGGCTGTAAACATGCACATGACTGCCCCCACGCAGCGCACCTGGGGTAAAAGGCGGCGTAATGTCACAGGCATCCAGCGTTTGCACTGCCGGCCCCTCAATAACAACCCCGCGGCGATGGTGAAAATCATAATGCCAGCTGGCATCCGGATGTTCCGGACCATGAATGGCCAGATAACGCTGAGGCAGCACCGGGCTGGCCGTTACCACCCCGACGTACGCCCCATCACTGGCACTATAAAGGATGTCGTGCTCACCGTTGATACTAACGCGCTCAAGGGTCAGACCGCTAAAATCAGAGGGCGACGGACGCACATCGTAAACCAGCCACTGGCTGTCGGCAGTCCAGACGTTAATATTGGTCAGTTGATGATGGCGCGGTGCGAAAGTCAGCTGTTTTTCCATAGCAAAACGACCTGAATAAATCGGTGCCAACAAACTACGCTAATTCACCCGGCAATGCAGCCTCTTAACCCACTCACCTCGCCGACCGCTAACAGATAACTTATCGCCCCAGGTAAAGCAACAGCGGCAATACCGGTCAGTGCCGGCGCAAAACATAATCAATTAAAATAATGTCACCGCCTTGCTGTAGGGCAGGCGTGATAGAGACTGTATTGTAAACCATCGCGGCTGACCGGTTATTTTCATTGCACCGCCTTCTGCCAGGCCTGCACAAAAGCACCGGCTTTTTCGCGAGTCATTGCCGGCGATTGCCCAGCGCGATAGAGATCGCTGCCTAAGCCAGCCCCCGCACAGCCCGCATCCAGAAAAGTTTTTAGATTTTCTGGCGTAACGCCACCAACGGCAAACACCGGCACTTCCGCCGGTAATACCGCTTTCAGCGCTTTGATATAGTCAGGACCGAAGGCCGATGCCGGAAAAATTTTCAGCACCTGTGCCCCTGCGTTAAGGGCAGTAAAGGCCTCGGAAGCCGTGGCGCAGCCGGCCGCGATGACCATACCTTTTTCTGCCGCCCGCCGGATCACCGCCACGTCAGTGTTGGGTGTCACCACCAGCTGACTGTTAAAACCGGCCAGCAAATCAACCTGTTGTACATTCAGCACCGTGCCAGCGCCAATCAACGCCTGGCTGCCATAGATTTTTACCATTCGAGGGATGCTTTGCTGCCATGCCGGCGAGTTCAGCGGAATTTCAATGGCATCAAACCCCGCATCGATCAAAGCACCGACATGCGATTCAGCCTCCTCGGGCGTGATACCGCGTAAGATGGCAATCAGCGGCAGTTTAGTTGGCCAGTTCATGAGCAATACTCCTGATTCCTTGCTGAAAAGCATCGTCACCATCCAGCACGGTGATTGACACCCCTTGTAACTCAAAGGCCTGCTGATAGCGGTGCGCCAGCGCTTTGCCGGCAATCAGCGTCAGTGGGGCTTTACTGTTGAAATGGCGCAGCTGACTGGCGACCTCGTGACCGATCAGCAAGCCGGAAAGGTAATCACTCACCGCACTCTGTGCCAGCGCGCCAAGTACGTGGCGGGCGCGCACTTCAAACAGCCGGGCAATAATGGTGCTATCGTTGCTGCCGGTAATCAGCCCGGCGCGGAAAGCCTCAGGATGTTGTTTTTGTTGCGGCAGACCGGCACCAATTAAAGCATGTTTCAGCAAAAGATGATGCATTTCTCCGGTCATCACCGTGCGGAAATCGACAATCTGCTTTTGCTGGCTAACCACCCATTTGGCGTGAGTACCGGGCATCACATACAGCGACGACGGAGCCAGTTCGCTGGCCCCGAGAAGCTGGGTTTCTTCGCCACGAATGATATTATAATTATCCTCACGGCTTACCTTCAGCCCCGGTACAATCCAGGCACGCTGTTCTACCCGGGTCAGGTGAGATGCCAGCTGATCCAGCGAAACCGGACAAGGCAGATAGGGCACCGACAGCCAGCCAGCATTACTGCCTACCATACCGGCCATCACCACCGGCAGATCATTAACCGGCCAGTCTGCCGTTACCGTATTAAATACCTGCAGCGGCGTGCGCCCTTCCAGTCGGGTAACCCCCGCTTCGGAACGCCGTTCATCAATAAGCTGCCCGTGACGATAATACCAGGCGCGCAAATTGGTTGATCCCCAGTCAATTGCGATATAGCTGCTCACGGAATATCCTTTAAGCGTTGGGTAGAACTGGCAATCATGGTTAATGCCGCCTGCTCAGCAGCATCCGGATTTTGATGACGAATTGCCTCATAAAGCGATTGATGTTGTCGTAGCGTGCGCGGCATTTTGCCAGACCCGGGCATGTCAGTGCGTTCAAACACCGCTTGCTGCAACTGACTGACCGCCACGCTCAGTTGCTGCAAAACCGGATTATGTACCGAAGCCAGTACCGCCTGGTGATAACGAATATCGGCGCGGTTAAACGCAGCACCATCATGATAGTTAGCCGCCATGTCATTCAGCGCGGTTTCTATCTGCGTCAGATCGCTGGAAGTTGCACGTTCAGCTGCCCAGCGGGCAACTTTTGGCTCAATCAGATGATGAACTTCGCGCATGGCGGCAATCAGCTGAGGATTCTGATCGTGCTTTAAAATCCATTGCAACACATCGCTATCAAGATAATTCCAGTGGCCACACGGGGTCACGAAGGCACCGCAATAGCGTTTCATTTCAATCAGTTTTTTTGCCATTAAACCACGGAACACTTCGCGAATAACGTTGCGTGAGGTCGCGAACCGCTGACACAAATCGGCTTCTGCCGGCAGCGCCGCTCCAGGCACATATTTACCGGCAACAATCTCCTCGCCCAGCGTCAGAATAATGCGATCGGTTTTGCTAACGGCGCGCTGGTTCATGATTCTCCCTGTTTAGATTGCATTTTTTCGCCGGCATGGTAGAGGGTAGTTCGCAGATGGCCATCTCAGAATTGTAGTATTTATAATGCATATTGCACTACAATATAGATCACAAAAAAGACACAACAGTCAAAGCGCGAAACGTTCAATCGCATAGGCTACGCCATCTTCACTGTTGCTACGGGTCACAAACTGTGCGGCAGCTTTTACCGGTTCTATGGCATTCCCCATCGCCACCCCGGTACCGGCATATTGAATCATCGCGATGTCATTTTCCTGATCGCCAATTGCCATGATTTCTTCTGGCTTCAGGCCCAGCAGATCGGCCAGCACTTTTACACCATAGCCTTTATTCACCCGCTTATTGAGAATTTCCAGATAGTAGGGGGCACTCTTTAACAGGGTGTACTTGTCCCATGCAGCCTGCGGCAAAGCGGCAATGGCGGCATCTAACAAAGCCGGCTTATCAATCATCATCACCTTAGGAAAGGTGGTGTGCGGATCCATCTCATCCCGCGGGCAATAGCGCAAGGCAATACCGGTCAGGTATGCCTCATGCACGGTATATTCACTGATATCTTTATTAGCGGTATACAGCGCGGTTTTGTCCAGGGCCTGGAAATGCACGCCAAGCTGGCGGGCTAATTTTTCAAAATAGAGATAGTCGTCAAAGCCCAGGCTCACCTCGGAAACTGGTTCACCGTCCACGGCACGGTGAACCAGGGCGCCGTTATAAGAGATGGCGTACTGATCGTCTTGCTGTAAATCCAGTTCTTTCAGATAACGCACAATGCCGACATACGGACGCCCGGTTGCCAGAACCACCTTAATACCTTTGGCTTTCGCTGCGCTGATTGCCGCGTTAACGCCGGCAGAGACCTGGTGCTGAGGGTTAAGTAACGTGCCATCCATATCAATGGCGATAAGTTTAACAGCCATAATGTCCTCGTGACGGTGAGTTTTATCTTCATCCTAACGTGATTGGATGCAGGTTGACGAGTCATTCCCGTGGCGGGCCGTGCGAAAAACAAGGGTTTTCCGGCGGATGCTGAAGATATTTACAGCAAAAGACGCCCCCGCTGACAAAGGTCAGGGCGGGCAGATATGCAAAAAACCAGGGAAATAACGCGCCAGCAGAAAGCCTGCGACACAGGTAACAGTCAGCCGGGCAACGACAAACAAAACCACCGCAGAGGTAAGAGAACACACCGCCAGTCAGCGCACCAGCCGGATTGAGGGCTGGCGCGGCTGAGTGGCGTCAGATATCAATGTTTGCCGCTTTCAGCGCGTTTTCTTCAATAAAGGCGCGACGCGGTTCAACCGCATCCCCCATCAGCGTTGTAAACAGCTGATCGGCAGCAATCGCGTCTTTGACGGTAACGCGCATCATACGACGACTTTCCGGGTCCATAGTGGTTTCCCATAACTGGTCAGGGTTCATTTCACCAAGACCTTTGTAACGCTGCACAGAAAGACCACGACGTGACTCTTTAACCAGCCATTCCAGTGCCTGCTCAAAACTGGCAACCGGCTGGCGCCGATCGCCACGTTCAATATAAGCGTCTTCTTCGATCAGGCCGCGTAATTTTTCACCCAGCGTACAGATTTTGCGGTATTCCGCGCCGGCGATAAACTCGTGATCAAACCTGTAGTCGCTATCAACACCGTGAGTCCGTACCCGAACCACCGGCTCAAACAGCTGTAGCTCGCGGTTTTCTTCTACCAAATCGCGGTACTGACTGCCATGCTGCTCACGCTCGTTAAGTGCGGCAACCAGCGAAGCCAGCCATTCGCTGACCTGGCGCTCGTCGCTGAGACTCGCCAGCGTTGGATGGTAAATCAGCGCCCGCAGCAGTGCCAGCGGGTAACGACGCTCCATGCGCTTAATCATTTTCTGGGTGCTATTGAACTCAGACACCAGCGCTTCCAGCTGTTCGCCGCCCAGAGCCGGAGCATCAGCGTTAGTGTGCAGCGTTGCCCCATCCAGCGCGATGGCAATCTGATACTGATCCATCGCATCATCGTCTTTAATATATTGTTCCTGCTTGCCTTTCTTGACCTTATACAGCGGGGGCTGTGCGATATAAACATGCCCACGCTCAACAATTTCAGGCATCTGACGATAAAAGAAAGTCAGCAACAGGGTACGGATATGCGAACCATCAACATCGGCATCGGTCATGATGATGATACTGTGGTAACGTAATTTGTCCGGGTTGTATTCGTCACGACCAATACCACAACCTAACGCCGTGATCAGCGTGGCGACCTCCTGAGAAGAGAGCATCTTGTCAAAACGCGCTTTTTCCACGTTAAGGATTTTGCCTTTCAGTGGCAGAATCGCCTGATTCTTGCGGTTACGACCCTGTTTGGCAGAACCGCCCGCCGAGTCCCCTTCCACCAGGTAAAGTTCGGAATGCGCCGGGTCGCGTTCCTGACAGTCGGCCAGCTTGCCAGGTAAACCAGCCAGGTCCAACGCACCCTTACGGCGGGTCATTTCACGGGCGCGCCGTGCGGCTTCACGAGCACGGGCTGCGTCGATAATTTTACCGACAACAATTTTTGCGTCGTTAGGATTTTCCAGCAGATATTCAGCCAGCAGTTCGTTCATCTGCGATTCAACGGCAGATTTCACTTCCGATGAAACCAGCTTATCTTTGGTCTGCGAAGAGAATTTTGGATCGGGAACCTTCACCGACACCACAGCGACCAGCCCTTCACGCGCATCATCACCGGTAGCACTGATTTTGGCTTTTTTACTGAAGCCTTCTTTGTCCATATACGCATTGAGCGTACGGGTCATTGCGGCGCGAAAACCTGCCAGATGCGTGCCGCCATCGCGCTGCGGTATGTTATTGGTAAAACAATAAATATTTTCCTGAAATCCGTCGTTCCACTGCAGGGCGATCTCAACACCAATCCCGTCTTTTTCCGTACTGAAATAGAACACCGTCGGATGGATAGGGGTCTTATTTTTATTAAGATATTCGACAAAAGCTTTAATACCCCCTTCATAATGGTAATGATCGCTTTTTTCGTCGCGCTTATCTTCAAGACGGATAGAAACACCGGAATTGAGGAACGACAGTTCACGCAGCCGTTTTGCCAGCGTCTCGAATTCAAACCGGGTCACATTGGTAAAGGTCTCCGGGCTTGGCCAGAAGCGCACGCGGGTACCGGTAGCGTCGGTTTCGCCGGTTACGCTGAGAGGGGCCTGCGGTACACCATGCTGATATACCTGCTGATGCACTTTGCCTTCGCGGCGAATGGTCAGCTCCAGCTTTTCTGACAGCGCATTCACCACTGAAACCCCAACACCATGCAACCCGCCGGAAACCTTATAAGAGTTATCATCAAACTTACCGCCGGCGTGCAGCACCGTCATGATAACTTCCGCCGCCGAGACCCCTTCTTCCGGGTGAATGCCGGTGGGAATACCCCGGCCATCATCCTGAACCGATACCGAATTGTCGGCGTGAATAGTGACAACGATATCTTTGCAGTGACCAGCAAGCGCTTCGTCGATGGCGTTGTCCACGACCTCGAATACCATGTGATGCAGACCGGTGCCATCATCCGTATCGCCGATATACATACCCGGACGTTTGCGGACTGCATCCAGCCCTTTCAGAACTTTGATACTTGAGGAGTCATAAGAATTCGACATCAACGTTTCTCGCTCATTTAATCTTCAGGTTGAAGCGTTATTTTACCCTGTTCTACACGGAACATCTTGCCCTTTTCATCGCTCATGTCGATAACGTGTTCCGCACTGATGGCGCTGACAAAAACCTGAGCCTGGGTTGCTTTCAACCGGGTGGCTAATAGCTGGCGACGGGTGTCATCCAGCTCCGAGGCAAAATCATCAATCAGATAAAGGCAACGCCGGCCATTATGGCGGGTAAGAAACTCACCCTGAGCCAGACGCAGCGCGCACATCAACAGCTTTAACTGGCCGCGCGATAGCACATCTTCCACCGGCGTATTGTCAGCCCGGATGCGAAAGTCGGCTTTATGCGGCCCGCTGGAAGTGTAAGTCAGCGCCCGATCGCGTTCGAACTGACGCTCCAGCAGTCCGGCATAATCGCTCTCTTTATCCCAGCCGCGCTGGAAGGAGAAAGCGAGGTCAAATTCAGGTAAAAACTGGCGGCAGGTGCTGGCAATATCCTGCGCAATAGCCTGACTGTATTGCGCCCGCCAGTGGCTTATCTGTTCAGCCAGCGGTACCAGCTCCTGATCCCAGGGCCGAATCTGGGCATAGCGAGTCACCTGACGCAGCGCGGCGTTACGCTGTTTAAGCAGTCTGCGCAAATTAACCCAGGCATTAAAAAACTGGCTTTCGTTATGAAAACAACCCCAGTCAATATAAGCCCGGCGATATTTGGGGCCGCCATTAAGCAAGGTAAATCCTTCCGGAGTAATAAGCTGCATCGGTAACATAAGTGCCAGTTCAGCAACCTTATGGCCGTCGCTGCCATCAATACGGACTTTACTTTCCCCGGCACGATTTTTGGTTAAGCCAATGGCAACCTCGCGCTCTGCGCCGCTCACCCGACCATGTAACACAAAATGTGGCTGGTCGTGACGAATCACCCGTCCCGCCTGCAAACTGCGAAACGCCCGACCATGACCAAGCGTATAAATGGCTTCAAGAACGCTGGTTTTTCCGCTGCCGTTAGCACCGACCAGGAAATTAAACCCAGACTCCAGCGCCAGATCGGCATTTTCAATATTGCGAAAGTCCTGAATCAGCAGGCGGGTTAATGCCATATATCAGATTGCTCGCTGGAAATTGCACTATCTCTATAGTGGCGTTGGTTTGACAGACAAAAATGCAGGCTGAGCTCAGGGCGTTAACTTCACCGGCAGATGAGGTTTCGCCAGCCCCCGGCACATACACAAGGTGCATGCCAGGATGACGAACGCGGTCATCACGCCAGCTGGCAGCTCAATCAGCCCGACGTTAACTGCCCTCTTACAAGCGCATTGGCATCACCACATAGGAAGCCGACTGGCTGGCGGCATCTTCAATCTGCACGCTGGACACCGAATCGGTCAGCAGCAGGCGCACATTTTCGCATTTCAGCGCGTTGAGGACGTCCAGCACATAGCTGACATTAAAACCGATTTCCAGATCGCTGCCACCATAGCTGACATCCAGTTGTTCTTCGGCTTCTTCCTGCTCCGGGTTGTTTGCGGTAATTTTTAGCTGGTTTTCAGTAATATACAAACGTACGCCGCGGAATTTTTCATTAGACAAAATCGCCGCACGGGCAAATGCCTGCTTCAGAAGGTCGCAGCCGGCTTCCAGTGTTTTATCCGGATTTTTTGGTAAAACGCGCCGGTAATCAGGAAAGCGCCCGTCAACCAGCTTGGAGGTAAAGATAAAATCACCAACATGGGCGCGAATATTATTACTGCCAATTTGCACCTGTAATGGCGCGTCGCCACCATCCAGCAGGCGCAATAATTCCGTTACCCCTTTACGCGGAACAATCACCGAATGATTTGGCAACGGCTGGCCAACAGGCAGGGCACAAACCGCCAGACGATGGCCATCGGTTGCTACCGTGCGTAACTCTTCGCCTTCGGTTTCAAACAGCATACCGTTGAGGTAATAGCGCACATCCTGGTGGGCCATTGAAAACTGGGTTGCTTCAATCAGACGCTTCAGGGTTGCCTGAGGCAGCGTAAACTCTACCTCGCTTTGCCAGTCATCAAGATTGGGAAAATCACTGGCCGGCAAAGTAGACAATGAAAAACGGCTGCGACCGGAACGCACCAGCATACGTTCACCGTCCAGTGCCACGCTGATTTCTGCCCCGTCGGGCAAGCCACGACAGATATCAAGAAATTTACGCGCCGGGACGGTAGTGGCGCCAGGCTCATGCCCCTGCTCCAGCGTTACCCGGGCGACCATTTCCATTTCCAGATCGGTCCCGGTCAACAGCAGTGAACCGTCGTTCACCTGTAGCAATAAGTTGCCCAGAATCGGTAGCGTCGGCCGTCCGCCTAGCGGACCACTCACCTGCTGGAGTGGCTTAAGTAAATGCTCACGTTCTACAGTAAATTTCATAGCGTCAGGAAGATAATGTTCTGATTAAATTTGAGAAATCTTCTTTTATGTCGTGACTCTCTTCACGCAGCTGCTCAATTTTACGGCAGGCGTGCAGCACGGTAGTATGGTCACGACCCCCGAAAGCATCACCGATTTCCGGCAGGCTGTGGTTGGTGAGCTCTTTTGCCAGCGCCATTGCCATCTGGCGAGGGCGTGCTACCGAACGTGAACGGCGCTTCGACAACAGATCGGCAATTTTTATTTTGTAATATTCTGCCACCGTTTTCTGAATATTGTCGATGGTGACCAGCTTTTCCTGTAGCGCCAGTAAATCGCGCAGGGCCTCACGTACAAAATCGATAGTAATTGCCCTGCCGGTAAAATTAGCGTTGGCAATGACCCGGTTAAGCGCGCCCTCCAGCTCACGCACGTTGGAACGCAGCCGTTTGGCAATAAAAAAAGCCACTTCCCCCGGCAGACGAATATCGTTCTCGTCGGCTTTTTTCATCAGTATTGCCACGCGGGTTTCCAGCTCAGGCGGCTCGATGGCTACGGTCAGCCCCCAGCCAAAACGCGACTTGAGGCGATCTTCCACCCCGTTGATTTCTTTCGGATAGCGATCGGAGGTTAAAATAATCTGTTGATTGCCTTCAAGCAACGCATTGAAAGTATGAAAAAACTCTTCCTGTGAACGCTCTTTATTCGCAAAGAACTGAATATCATCGATCAGCAGCGCATCAACCGAACGATAATAGCGTTTAAATTCTTCAATAGCATTGTTTTGTAACGCTTTTACCATGTCCTGCACAAAGCGCTCGGAATGCATATACACCACCCGGGCATTAGGCTTACGCGCCACAATGCCGTTACCCACCGCATGCAGCAAATGCGTTTTGCCAAGGCCAGTGCCGCCATAAAGGAACAAGGGATTGTAAGCGCCACCCGGATTATCAGCCACCTGACGCGCCGCCGCACGAGCCAGCTGGTTCGATTTACCTTCAACAAAGTTATCAAAATTATGTTTGGTGTTAACATTGGAGCGATAAGCATGCTCAGCCGGAGCCGGCATGGTATCCCAGCTGGGACGCACAGTCGCCACTGTCCGCACACTGCCGGCAGGCGCCGCGTTAACGCTGACGGTTACCGGCTGGCTGACGTTCTGTGTTACCGGTTTGCTGCCCACCTCAAAACGCAGCAACGGTGCGTCAACACCACAAAAATCGTTTAATAACCCGTTGATATTGTTTAAATACTTATCTCTTACCCAGTCGAGCACAAACCGGTTAGGGGCGTACAAAGCGAGCGTATTGTCATAAAGCTCGGCCTGAAGTGGACGGATCCACATGCTGAATTCAGTGGCAGGTAGCTCATCCTGCAATCGGGCAAGGCACTGTTGCCATAGCGAAAGTGACACGGCGGACTCCACTCGAATAAAATCGATAAGAAAAAGTACTCAAGATCTTTCTTCGTTGTTGACGCATGCATCCTGCTGCATGCGCATCGCTATCTGCAATGATATCTGCTGGGATCGCCATCGCTGGATCCTCAGAGGAAGGGCAGATCATAGCGCAAACAGCGCCAGAGATCTCCCCTTTCTACATAGATTCGATCCAATTTATCCACAGGCAAAAAAAGCAGCATCAGTTTACCGTTTTTCGACAAATACGCATGCCGGATCGTTAACATTAGCTTAAATTTCATACCAGCGTCACGATTTTGTCATTAATCGCAGAGAAGGGATCGCCGTATGATCCTGGCCGATCCTTGCGCTTTATGCCAGAGGCCGTATAATGCCTGCCCCAGCGTCAGTTTTGCTGCTCGCCAGGCTATTTAAAAACGCGTATTGCGCGAAGTAAATTGACTCCGGACTGTACAGTTATTACAATCCCGCCTCTTTATATAAAAGATACTCTGAGGCGCAGGTTGCTTTACGGCTCCGTGTTTACGCGTCGACAGTAACAATTTCCAAAAGTTTAGGTAGAAATCGCCATGAAACGCACTTTTCAACCGTCTGTACTGAAGCGTAACCGCTCTCACGGCTTCCGCGCTCGTATGGCAACTAAAAATGGTCGTCAGGTTCTGGCACGTCGTCGTGCTAAAGGCCGCGCTCGTCTGACCGTTTCTAAGTAATAAAAGCTAACCGCTGAGTGGTTAAGCTCGCATTTCCCAGGGAGTTACGTTTGTTGACTCCCACTCATTTCACTTACGTCTTCCAGCAGCCACAACGGGCTGGCACGCCGCAAATTACCATTCTCGGCCGCCTTAACTCGCTGGGGTATCCCCGTATCGGTCTCACCGTAGCGAAAAAAAACGTCAAGCGAGCACATGAACGTAATCGCATCAAGCGCCTGACGCGTGAAAGCTTTCGCTTGCGCCAGCACGAACTTCCTGCCATGGATTTTGTGGTGGTGGCAAAAAAAGGTGTCGCCGAACTCGATAACCGCTCGCTGGTGGAAGCGTTGGAGAAATTATGGCGTCGTCATTGTCGCCTGGCGCGCGGCTCCTGATTGCGCTGATACACGTTTATCAACGTGTTATCAGCCCGCTGCTGGGGCCACGCTGCCGCTTTAATCCCAGCTGTTCGCACTATAGTATTGAAGCGTTACGCCGCTTTGGCATAGTAAAAGGCAGTTGGTTGACGATGAAACGCGTATTAAAATGCCACCCTTTACATCCGGGTGGTGACGATCCGGTGCCACAAAAAACCGACGATAACAGAGAACATTAACGATGGATTCGCAACGCAATCTTTTTTTCATCGCTTTTCTGTTCGTGTCTTTTCTGATCTGGCAGGCCTGGCAAACGGACCACGCGCCGCAGCCTCAGCAAATACAGACGACACAGAACACGACCAGCGCAGCCGGTGATGCAGCCAACCAGGGCGTACCTGGCAGCGAACAGGGCAAAACCATCACCGTTAAAACCGATGTGTTGTCTTTAAAGATTAACACCCGTGGTGGCGATATCGATCAGGCGCAGCTGCTGACCTATCCGGATAAGCTGGGTTCTCCGGCACCGTTTCAGCTGCTGGAAACCACGCCAGACTTTGTTTATCAGGCTCAAAGCGGCTTAACCGGTCGTAACGGCCCGGACAACCCAAATAATGGTGCCCGCCCGCTGTATACCGCCAGCCAGGACAGTTTTGAACTGGGCCAGAATGAAAGCGAGCTGCGCATTCCGCTGACTTACAAAGCAGAAAACGGCGCGACCTACACCAAAACGTTTATTTTGAAACGCGGTGAGTTTGCCATCAGCGTCGAATATCAGATCAACAACACCAGCCAGCAGCCGCTGGAAGTGTCGATGTTTGGTCAGCTGAAACAGACGATTGATTTACCAAAGCATCGCGATACCGGCAGCAACAACTTCGCTTTGCACACCTTCCGTGGTATTGCGTATTCCAGCAATAAAACCAACTACGAGAAAGTGAAGTTTGACACCGTGGCAGACAACGATTTGCTCAATGCCGCAACGCCAAACGGCTGGGTGGCTATGCTGCAACAATATTTTGCCACCGCCTGGGTACCACGCACCAGCGGCGACAATTCGCTTTATACCACCAACCTTGGCAACGGTATTGCCGCTGTCGGCTATAAATCTGCACCGGTTACCGTAGCACCTGGCAGTCAGCAACAGCTGGCAGCAACGCTGTGGGTCGGTCCGGAAATTCAGGACAAAATGGCGGCTATCGCACCGCATCTTGACCTGACGGTTGACTACGGTTGGTTATGGTTTATTTCCCAGCCGTTGTTTAAGCTGCTGAAATTCTTACACAGCTTTATTGGTAACTGGGGCTGGTCAATCATTGCCATCACCTTTATTGTGCGTGGCATTATGTATCCGCTGACCCGCGCGCAGTACACCTCCATGGCTAAAATGCGTATGCTGCAGCCAAAAATTCAGGCAATGCGTGAGCGTATTGGTGAAGATAAGCAGCGTATGAGCCAGGAAATGATGGCGTTGTACAAAGCGGAAAAAGTTAACCCGTTAGGTGGCTGTTTCCCGCTGATTATTCAGATGCCGATCTTCCTGGCATTGTACTATATGCTGTCCGGCTCCGTTGAGCTTCGTCATGCTCCCTGGGCACTCTGGATCCATGATCTGTCAGCTCAGGACCCGTTCTACATTCTGCCGATTCTGATGGGCCTGACGATGTTCTTCATTCAGAAAATGTCGCCAACTACCGTCACCGATCCGATGCAGCAGAAGATCATGACGTTTATGCCGGTGATTTTTACCGTGTTCTTCCTGTGGTTCCCGTCAGGTCTGGTTCTGTACTATATCGTCAGCAACCTGGTGACGATACTGCAGCAGCAGCTGATTTACCGCGGCCTGGAAAAACGCGGCCTGCACAGTCGGGATAAGAAAAAAGCGTAATCACCAGCGCCTTCCCGCCAGCCATGGCAAGGTTGATTTTGACGCTGGATGCAGAAACAGTAATTATCATAAGGCGGTCAGCAGACCGCCTTATTTTTTATAAGAGGGCTGAACATGAGCCATAGCGATACCATTGTTGCCCTGGCAACGCCGCCGGGGCGCGGCGGCGTTGGCATTCTGCGTATATCTGGCCGTGAGGCTGCCGCCGTGGCGCAAGCCGTGCTGGGTAAAGCGCTGCGCCCGCGCTATGCCGAATATTTGCCGTTCAGGGAAGCCAGTGGCGAAGCGCTGGATGAAGGTATCGCACTCTGGTTCCCCGGCCCGCACTCCTTTACCGGCGAAGATGTCCTGGAACTACAGGGGCACGGTGGTCCGGTTATTCTGGATATGCTGCTCAAACGCATTATCGCGCTGCCCGGTGTACGCCTTGCCCGGCCGGGGGAGTTTTCTGAGCGGGCTTTCCTCAATGAAAAACTCGATCTGGCACAAGCTGAAGCCATTGCCGACTTAATTGACGCCAGTTCAGAGCAGGCAGCCCGTTCGGCGCTTCATTCATTACAGGGGGCTTTTTCACAACGCGTGAATAGCTTGGTGGAAGCACTTACTAACCTGAGAATCTATGTTGAAGCAGCTATCGACTTCCCCGATGAAGAAATCGACTTTCTTTCTGATGGCAAAGTTGAAGCACAGTTGCAAAATACCCTCAGCGATCTGGCGCGCGTCCGCGCCGAGGCCCGTCAGGGAAGCCTGCTGCGCGACGGCATGACCGTGGTCATTGCCGGTCGTCCGAATGCCGGCAAATCGAGCCTGCTAAACGCGCTGGCCGGACGGGAAGCGGCCATCGTTACCGATATTGCCGGTACCACCCGGGACGTATTGCGCGAGCATATCCATATAGACGGCATGCCGCTGCATATTATTGATACCGCCGGCCTGCGTGAAGCCAGCGATGAGGTAGAGCGTATCGGCATTGCCCGCGCCTGGCAGGAGATAACCCAGGCTGACAGAGTACTGTTTATGCTGGATGGCACCACTACCGATGCCACCGAACCGGAAAAAATCTGGCCGGAATTTATTCGCCGCTTACCGGATGCCTTGCCGGTCACCGTGGTGCGTAATAAAGCCGACCTTACTGGTGAAACACTGGGTGTAAAGGAAGTGAATGGTTACTCACTTATCAGCCTGTCGGCGCGTACCGGCGAAGGAATTGACGCCCTGCGTCAACACCTGAAACAGAGCATGGGCTTTACCGGTAATATCGAAGGTGGATTTCTGGCGCGACGCCGGCATCTTGAGGCTCTGGAGTTAGCGGCCACTCACCTGGAACAGGGCAAAGAGCAATTACTGCGCGCGCGAGCGGGTGAACTACTGGCGGAAGAGCTGCGCCTGGCACAGCAGGCACTCAGCGAGATTACCGGTGAATTCAGCGCCGATGACTTGCTGGGCCGTATTTTTTCCAGTTTTTGTATTGGAAAGTAAGTAACCGCTCACACTCAAAAATAGCTATCATCTCTGTGATAACAGGTTGTTTTTATCAACCTGTTAATTTATATCACTTTTATTAATTAATGTTTGCCAGATTGTCACATTGATAAATCTGAAAATAGCTTTTATCCGATTGCCAGAGATGCAATTTTCTAAGATTATTCTTACAATAAATGTCAGATTATTTGTCCATTTTCACGGAGCGACAAGTGGCCAGTCATTTTGCCCGCTGCACTTTTTCATCAGGTGCCCTTGCCAGCGATCGGCTTTCCCCGGCGCTGATAGCTCATACTGAACGCTTTTCTGAACCGCGGCGCCAGCGCTATCTTGCCGCCCGATCGTTGCTTGCCGAATTGATGCAACAGCTGTATGGCTTTACCAGCCTGCCGGATGTTATCACCACCAGTTCAGGTCGCCCTTGCTTTGCTGACCCACAGCTGCCTGATTTTAGTTTCGCCTATGCCGGCAATATGATTGGCGTTCTGCTGGCAGACGCCGGCTGCCGTGCCGGGCTGGACATGGAAATAATCCGTGTGCGCAGCCGACAAGCGGAAGAATATAAAGCCCAACAGCTCTCCTCGGCGGAACAGGCGTGGATTCATGCTCAGCAGGATCCAACGGAAGCCGCAACCCAGATTTGGACACTGCGTCAAAGCGTACTGAAACTGACGGGTGAAGGGGCCAGTGGCATGACCTCGCTGCGCCTGCAGCCCGGTTCGGGACGACTGCGTTCAGTCACGCTGCGAGAAATTCAGGCAATCTGTGACGTGGAACCGTTGCTGGTCTGGTCCTGCGCCCTCGCCCCTGATTGTGATCGGCTGCGCTTATGGGAATTCAGTGCGGCGGCTGGCTGGAATGAACTGCGGGATATTCGTATACATCAGCAGGATATGGGGCCACGTACGCTGCGGCTAACCAGTCTGCCAACCGAGCGTACGCTGCATTTTTAATGCGCTTATTTAGCCAGTAAAGGCTATTTTGAGGATAAATAACAGCGCTACCACCACCACACAGGGGCTGATTTCACGCCAGCGACCGGTTCCCAGCTTCATTACGCAATAGCTGATAAAACCCAGCGCAATGCCTTCAGTAATGGAAAAACTGAACGGCATCATTGCCGCAGTGACAAACGCAGGCACCGCTTCCGTCAGGTCATCCCAGTGCACACGGGAAAGGGACGATGTCATCAGTACGCCAACATAGATAAGCGCACCGGCGGCGGCATAAGCAGGCACCATACCGGCCAGCGGCGATAAAAACATCACCAGCAGAAACAGCAGACCGGTAACCACGGCCATCAGACCGGTGCGACCTCCAACTGAAACGCCCGACGAACTTTCGATATACGCCGTTACCGACGAGGTTCCGGCATAGGCACCGGCCAGCGAACTGAGGCTGTCGACATAGAGCGCCTGCTTCATGCGCGGAAAAATACCCTTGTCATCCGTCAGACCGGCTTTATCGGTCACACCAATCAGCGTACCGGATGAGTCAAACAGATTAACCAGCATAAAGGAGAAAATAATGCCTGCCATTCCCGGATTCAGGGAATCCTTAAGATTAGCCTGCCCCAGCACTTCGCCCACGTGACCAGGCAGGGAAAAGAAACCGGAATAGGTCACATCACCTAGCAGCCAGCCAATAAACGTGGTGATCACAATCGAAATCAGCACCGCAATATGAACGTTGCGCGAGGCAAGAATGGCGATAATGAAAAAGCCGAGGGCGCCAAGAATGACACTGTGGGAAGTCAAATTCCCCACCGCCACCAGCGTGTCCTTATTTGCCACCACAATGCCAGCATTTTTAAGCCCAATCATCGCAATCAGCAGCCCGATACCGCTGCTAATCCCCACCCGCAGACTCAGCGGAATATTAGCAATGATCCAGTAACGAATGCGGAAAAGCGTCATCAGCAGCAAACCGAAAGCCCCCCAGAAAATGGCCCCCATACCAATTTGCCAGGAGACGCCCATTGCGCCAACCACCACAAAGGCAAAAAAAGCGTTGAGCCCCATTGCCGGAGCCAGTGCCACCGGTAAATTAGCCACCAGCCCCATCAGAATACTGCCCAGAGCCGCGATCAGGCAGGTAGTAACAAATACCGCCTGGGTATTCATACCGGCGACACCCAGAATTTGCGGGTTAACAAAAACGATATACACCATCGTCAGGAATGTTGTTACCCCTGCGATAACTTCAGTCCGAGCCGTGGTGCCATGTTCCTGCAGTTTAAACAGACGCTGTAACAGCCCTTGATTATTCATAGTTGGATTCCGCACTGGTAGATTTTGCGTTGGCTATCCTATACCAAAATTTCCGGCTTGAGGATTTTTCCGCAAAATCACGTTATCGATCGCAATCTTGATGTCTGCGGTTAAAGTGTTATTAATTCACGCCGTTTAAAAGGATACGTCTGATGACGATTTCATGCATATTTTTTGATTGTGACGGTACCCTGGTTGACAGCGAAACCCTCTGTACACAGGCCTATGTCAATACTTTTAGCCACTATGGTATTAGGCTCTCATTACAGGCGATGTTCGAAAAATACAAAGGGGTAAAACTCTACGATATCGTTAATGACGTCTGTGCCGGTTACAACAAACAGGTAGAAATCAGCCAGTTTGAACCCGCTTATCGGGCGGAAGTGGCCCGCCTGTTCGACCTGCAGTTACAGCCAATTGCCGGGGCACCGCAACTGGTAAGTCAAATCCGGGTAAAAAAATGCGTGGTATCGAATGGCACGGTGCAAAAGATGCAGCATTCACTGGGACTAACCGGCATGCTGCCTGATTTTGCAGGCAAGCTGTTCAGCGGCTATGACATCAACGCCTGGAAGCCAGACCCGGCAATCATACATCACGCAGCGCGCGGCATGAATGTGCCGCTGTCAGCCTGTATACTGGTTGATGACTCGGCGGCCGGTGCCATGGCAGGTATTGCCGCCGGTATCCCGGTTTTCTATTACTGTGCCGATGCCCATAACCCACCACTGGATCAACCGCTGGTCACGCCCTTTTACGCGCTGGACGCGCTACCCGGGTTATGGCGTGAACGCGGCTGGCAGCTGACCTGATTGCAACCCAGCGTTTTGCGCCAGAATTACCAACTCAAGTGCTTATCCTGTGCGGCAAAAACAGGAAAAAAAGGAGCGACTCGCGCAAAACGGTGAACAAAGGCAGAAAACAACCTTCTATTGTTGAAGATAGTCCTGGTAATTTAGCTTAACCGGCAGGCTGAACGCTGGAAATACGCTTACCGGTTAAAGAGAGTAAGGGATAGGGAGCAGCAACAGACACCCTCTTCTTTATTGGCGATGACAGAAGAATAGGGTGTCGGTGTGAACTGAGACAGGTAAGCCAATATCTGCCGCTGCCGGCAACCGGTTATTCCGCTTTATTGCTGTCATCACCGGCCAGCAGTTTATCCAGCTGGTCACCACCTACATGACGGAAATCCTGGCCTTTGACAAAATAGAAGATGATTTCACAGATATTCTGACAGCGATCGCCAATACGTTCGATGGCGCGTGCACAGAATAATGCCGTCAGCACGCTGGGAATAGTGCGCGGATCTTCCATCATATAGGTCATCAGCTGACGAACAATTCCCTCGTATTCCTGATCAACTTTTTTATCTTCACGATAAATATCAATGGCAGCATTCAGGTCCATACGGGCAAAAGCATCCAGCACATCATGTAACATCTCGATGGTGTGGCGGCCCAGTGATTCCAGGTTTACCAGTAAAGGTTGATGCTGGTGGGTAAATTTTTCCAGCGCGGTACGGCTGATTTTTTCCGCTACATCACCAATACGTTCCAGTTCAGAGATGGTTTTGATAATCGCCATCACCAACCGCAGATCTACCGCCGTCGGCTGACGTTTAGCAATGATGCGCACACAAGCTTCATCAATCGCCACTTCCATCATATTGACCTTCTGGTCGCCATCAATAACCTGCTGAGCCAGCACCGCATCCATATTATGCATGGCAAGAATGGCGTCTGACAGCTGTTGTTCCACCATGCCGCCCATGGTCATCACCTGAGTCCGGATGTGTTCCAGCTCAGCATTGAACTGGCCGGAGATGTGTTTATTCAGATTTAAACTATCCATCATTTCTCCAAGCCTGTCGCATTCACAGGCGTAATCAGTGCCCGTTAAGGCAACCCCAAACAAACAGCAACCCAGCGATGAAAATCAACGGCCGCGGGCGCAATATCAGCCGTAACGACCGGTAATATAATCTTCCGTCTGCTTCTGTGCTGGTTTGGTAAAAATAGTATCGGTATCGCTGTATTCAATCAGCTCGCCAAGATACATAAACGCAGTATGATCGGAACACCGCGCCGCCTGCTGCATATTGTGAGTCACAATAACCACAGTGTAGTCCTGTTTCAGCTCGGTTATCAGTTCCTCAATGCGTCCGGTAGAAATAGGGTCTAACGCCGAGCAGGGTTCATCGAGCAGTAATACCTCCGGACGAATAGCAATGCCACGGGCAATGCACAAACGCTGTTGCTGACCGCCGGAAAGACTGTACCCGCTCTGATGCAATTTATCTTTGGTTTCGGTCCACAGCGCGGCTTTAGTCAGCGCCCATTGCACACGTTCATCCATTTCGCTGCGGGAAAGTTTTTCAAACAGACGCACGCCAAAGGCGATATTGTCATAAATCGACATTGGAAAAGGCGTCGGTTTTTGAAACACCATCCCCACTTTTGCCCGCAGAATAGCGATATCCTGATGAGAGGTAAGGATATTCTCGCCATCCAGTAAAATTTCACCTTCTGCACGTTGCTCCGGATACAGGGAAAACATCTTATTGAAAGTCCGGAGTAGTGTGGACTTACCACAGCCTGAAGGGCCGATAAAAGCCGTTACCTGATTTTTCGCAATATCCAGGTTAATGTTTTTCAGGGCATGGAATTTTCCGTAATAGAAGTTCAGGTTACGTACCTGAAGTTTCCCGGAATTGATATCAGCCATTTTTTATCTCTCGTCCTGGCGCCGCCGTAGCCGCGCTTATCAATTAGTGTTTGCTTTTGGTAAAAATAACGCGCGCCAGAATATTGAGAACCAGCACACACAGTGTAATGATCAGCACCCCGGCCCATGCCAAAGACTGCCACTGCGGAAACGGGCTCATGGCAAACTTGAATATGGTGACCGGCAGGTTAGCAATTGGCTGCATCATATCGGTACTCCAGAACTGGTTGGAGAGTGCGGTAAACAGCAGCGGAGCGGTCTCTCCGGCAATACGCGCAATCGCCAGCAACACGCCGGTAATGATGCCGGATACCGATGCTTTCACCGTGATCGACGCAATCATTTTCCACTTCGGGGTTCCCAGCGCATACGCCGCTTCACGCAGACTATCCGGTACCAGCTTAAGCATGTTTTCCGTGGTGCGGATAACAATGGGTATTTGTAGCAACGCCAGCGCCACCACCCCTGCCAGCCCGGAAAAGTGTTGCATCTGAGCCACTACAATGGTGTAAACAAACAGGCCGACCACAATTGACGGCGCCGAGAGCAAAATATCGTTAATGAAACGGATGAACTCCGCCAGCAGGGATTTTCTGCCATATTCAGCAAGGTAGATACCCGCCATGATACCCAGCGGCGTGCCCACCAGGGTTGACCACAGAATCAGCAGACCACTGCCCATTAGCGCATTTGCCAGCCCGCCACCGTCAACATTCGGCGGCGGAGTGTCCTGGGTGAATAAATCAATGGATAATCCCCCCACGCCTTTGGTGACGGTGGTAAACAGAATCCAGATAAGCCAGAACAGGCCAAATGCCATTGTCAGTAGCGAGAGCGTAAGCGCAATCCGGTTTTTCAGTCGACGCCATGCCTGCATTTTACGCCGGGAGGCATCCAGCGCTTCACGGTGCTGAAGTTCCAGGGTGGTCATGATCGTGCCCCCTCTTTTTTCGCCAGACGCATTATTAATAGTTTAGAGATGGCCAGCACGATAAAGGTAATCACAAACAGGATCAGCCCAAGCTCCATCAGTGAGGCAACGTGAGTGTCCGACTGCGCTTCAGCAAACTCATTAGCCAGTGCCGAGGTAATACTGTTCCCCGGCATGAAAAGTGACGCGCTATCGAGCTGGTAGGTGTTACCGATAATAAAAGTCACCGCCATGGTTTCACCCAGCGCACGACCAAGACCCAGCATAATTCCACCAATCACACCGTTTTTGGTGAAAGGCAGGACGATGCGCCACATCACCTCCCAGGTGGTGCAGCCAATACCGTATGCCGACTCTTTCATCATTACCGGCGTCTGCTCAAACACATCGCGCATCACCGAGGCAATATAAGGAATAATCATGATTGCCAGGATGACCCCAGCTGCCAGAATGCCAATACCAAATGCCGGCCCCGAGAACAGCGCGCCCACCAGCGGAATATTGGACATGATATCGCCGATAGGTGTCTGAAAATAAGTGGCAAATAGCGGCGCAAAAACAAATAAACCCCACATGCCGTACACAATACTTGGTACGGCAGCAAGTAACTCAATCGCCGTTCCTAACGGACGCCGTAGCCAGCCAGGCGCCAGTTCTGTCAAAAACAGCGCGATGCCAAAACTCACCGGCACAGCAATGATTAGCGCAATAAGCGAAGTTATCAGGGTGCCATAAATGGGCACCAGAGCACCAAACTGATCGCCGGGGGCATCCCAGACTTTGTTCCACAAAAAAGAGAAGCCGAATTTTTCCATACTCGGCCAGGAGGAAAAAATCAGCGAGACGATAATGCCGCCAAGTAATAAAAGCACAATCAGCGCAGCCAGTCTTACCAGTGCGCCGAATAGAATGTCGCCTTGCTTACCCGGTGCTTTAATAACAGGCTTGGATGCAGCCATAACGTTTCCGATATTGATGACTATTTAAAATAATCTCCCGCCAGCTGGCGGGAGATGGGGAGGAAAAAACCGCAGCGCTTCCTCCCCGGCTCATCCCCCCATCTGTCTACCTGGGGATGAACACCACTCCGACGTTAACCTTACTGGGTTTTAACGTTGGCTTTCCATGCATCACGGATCTGTTTAACCACAGATTCCGGCAGTGAGGCATAATCCAGTCTGGTGGTCGCTTCGCTGCCATTTTTGTAGGCCCAGTCGAAGAATTTCAGCACTTCAGCCGCTTTTGCCTTATCCTGAGGCTCTTTGTACACCAGGATAAAGGTCGTTGAAGAGATTGGCCAGGCATTGCTACCTTTCTGGTTAGTCAGATCCTGAGCAAAGGTTTTACTCCACTCAGCGCCTTTAGCCGCATCACTAAAACTTTTCTCGCTTGGCGCGATAGCTTTACCGTCAGCGTCAACCAGTTTGGTATAGGTCAGGTTGTTCTGCTTGGCATAGGCATATTCCACATAGCCAATAGAACCGGGCAGACGCTGTACGAACGCAGCCACACCGTCATTACCTTTACCACCAACACCTACCGGCCAGTTTACGGTGTTACCTTTACCAATTTTGCTCGCCCAGTCGCTGTTGACTTTAGACAGGTAGCTGGTAAATACGAAAGACGTACCAGAACCATCAGCGCGGCGAACCACATTAATATTGCTGTCCGGCAGTTTTACGCCTGGATTCAGTTTAGTGATTGCCGGATCATTCCATTTCTTGATCACGCCAAGGTAGATATCGCCAAGCGTTTTACCATCCAGCGTCAGCTCACCGGCTTTAATTCCCGGCACGTTAATTGCCAGAACAACACCACCAATCACCGTCGGGAACTGGAACAAACCGTTTTTCTGTAAATCTTCATCACTCATCGGCGCATCGGAAGCACCGAAATCAACGGTTTTAGCAATAATCTGCTTCACACCGCCAGAAGAACCGATTCCCTGATAGTTAACCTGGTTACCCGTCGCCTTGTTGTAAGAAGCAGCCCACTGGTTGTACACCGGCGCCGGGAAAGTACCGCCAGCACCGGTCAGATTCGTTGCTGCGAACGCTGAAACCGCGCTGACAGACAGAGAGACTGCAACGATTTGTGCCAGGGTTTTTTGCATCAGTGTCATGTTCCCTCCACGGGAGTAATGTTTAGTATTTTTGTGCCGTTTCAGAGTAATTAGATATTGCTGCAGGAGGGAAAATAGGACAGTTTAGTGACAGTAAAATGTCTCTATTATGACAGATTTATGACAATTGAAATCCTAACCCGCGTGGATTATGGCTTCAGTCAGAGGAACACAGACAGCGAAAGCCGGTTTGCTGCAGATAACCAGACTGACCGTTATCCGGCGAGATAACGCAGATAGCCTGCCACACCACCGGCACCACCCTCTCCGGGATGGTTTATACCATCAATCACTTTTACGCATGAAAAATCAAAGGGCGACACTCCTTCAAGACAGGCGACGTTAACACCGAACAGTGACGGATTGGAACGACGCTGATGAAAAGTGTAAATGCCACATACAGAGCAGAAAAAATGAGCTGCCTGCCGGCTATTGAACCGGTATTCCGTCAGCTTATCACTGCCGCTAATAACTGTTATACCACTGGCAGTGGCTACCACGGCACCGCGCATGCGACAAAACGAACAGTTGCAGCGGAGCACATCATTCAGTCCATTAACAAGTTCCGCATGAAACCTAACCGCGCCGCAGTGACATTGCGCAGGTGTCTGATCTGACATAGTGTTTTCCCCATCATTGACGGCCGGTTACCAAAGCTGAATAACTGAAAAGGATTGGCAGAACAGGTGGTTGGCGATTAAAATCAGCATAATCCCCGTTCACCATGTGCTGAAAGTATTCACCCTTCTCCAACCGGTCTGACTAATCAATAACCAGGCTAATTATAGCATAGCAATCGCTGTCACCGTGGCCGTCAGCGACAGGCTCTGCAATTCAATGATTGTTACACCGCATCTGTCTGCCCGACGTTTATGCCGCTGATATTATTAGACAAACTACAAGAGAGCATGGAGAGATGGACTCATTATTTTATTAATTTTTATTTAAATAATTAAAAAAATCCCTGGCGTTGGATTCTATAATTTAACAAATTATTTTTCTGATTTTTTATTAACTAAACAAATTTAAGTAGAGTAAGTTTTACTCTATCTTTGATAGTTGTGAAAATAAACAAAATTTCAATAACCTGATTATCGATTGAGAAGAAAATAAAATTATCTGTGCTACCCTTATTCACAAGCAACTATGATGAAATTTATCTCTACTGGCTAAGTTATTATTAGTCCACACAGCCTGATGACTAAGCCGACTTCGTTTTAACAGGCTACATTGATATTTCACAGGACCGGAGTAGATAACCATGGAAGGAAAAAGTAATCATTCATTAGAAAAATCTCAGCAACTTATTGATTCACTTAATAATATTCCTCTTATTTCCATAATGGAGAAAGCCAGTATCCCGTGGGCAATTAAGGATAATCAATCGAGATTTGTCTACTTAAATGATGCCTGTCTTGATCTGTTCAATATTCAGTATGGCTTTGATTTTGAAGGTCGTCTGGATGAAGAAATGCCCTGTCAGTGGTCTGAGTTTAGTGAAGATTTTAAAGCTCACGACAGAAAAGCAGAACAGTCCAGAGACGGGGCGGAAATAATCACAACATCAACCTTTGGCAAAGAACAGATCATGTCTCCCTGGTATTTCCCAAAATTTCCTATTTATGGCAAACAAGGAGAAGTCCTGGGAACTCTTTTTTATGGTAAGAAGTTTAACTTCATTTCTGTATATGATTTTTTCAAAAATTTAAAACCATCCGTTATTTCACTCAACCCACCGGTTGAGGGTTTTTCGGAAAGAGAGCTGGATATAATATTTTTTGCGTTGCAAAAACTCACATCAAATGAAATTGCTGAGAAATTAAATTTATCTAAGCGAACAATAGAAAACAGGCTGCAAATTATTTATGCAAAAATCGGCGGCCACTCGATGAAGGATTTAATTGAATATTGTGATGTAACTGGATTAAAAAACTACGTGCCGAAAAAAATGCTTCGTGAAGGCGTCAATTTTTTCTGGTAACGCAACATTTAGCGCACTTTACCAGTAAGTTAGTCATCATAACCATCAAAAAAGCCGGCTTAAAACAGCCGGCTTTTTCTTTCTTCTGTATCCTGGCCCGGGAAGCCGGTTACTCAACGGTAACTGATTTTGCCAGGTTACGGGGCTGATCGACGTCGGTCCCTTTAATCAGCGCGACATGATAAGAAAGCAGCTGCAGCGGAACGGTATAAAAAATAGGTGCAATGACTTCTTCAACATGCGGCAACGAGATAATGCGCATTCCTTCACTGTCAGTAAAACCGGCATCCTGATCGGCGAAGACATATAACAAGCCGCCACGGGCGCGTACCTCTTCAATATTGGACTTAAGCTTCTCCAGCAGTTCATTGTTAGGCGCCACCACAATAACCGGCATATCCGCATCAATCAGCGCCAGCGGACCATGTTTAAGCTCGCCCGCCGCGTAGGCTTCAGCATGAATATAGGAAATCTCTTTCAGCTTCAGTGCGGCTTCCATCGCTATCGGATACTGATCGCCGCGGCCAAGAAAAAGCGCATGATGTTTGTCAGAGAAATCCTGTGCCAGCATTTCAATGCGTTTATCCTGAGAGAGCATCTGCTCAATACGGCTTGGCAAAGCTTGCAGCGCATGAACAATATCCTGCTCCACAGCCTTATCTACGCCTCTCAGACTCCCTATTTTCGCCACCAGCATCAGCAGGACCGTTAACTGAGTAGTAAAAGCCTTTGTTGACGCAACGCCAATTTCTGTTCCGGCTTTTGTCATCAGTGCCAGGCTCGATTCCCGCACCAGTGACGATCCTGCAACATTACAAATGGCCAGTGAACCAAGGTAACCAAGCTCTTTCGACAGACGTAATGCTGCCAGCGTATCGGCAGTTTCCCCCGACTGTGACAGGGTGATAAGCAGGCTGTTTTGACGCACCGCTGAGCGGCGATAGCGAAATTCGGAGGCAATTTCAACATCGCAGGGAACGTTAGCCAGTGCTTCAAACCAGTAACGTGCCACCATGCCGGAATTATAAGAAGTGCCGCAGGCAACAATCTGTATATGCCCGACCTGAGACAGCAAATTGTTAGCTTCACTTCCCAGCTCAGAGAGATCGATGTGGCCATGACTCAGGCGGCCCACCAAAGTATTTTTTATCGCATTGGGCTGTTCAAAAATTTCTTTTTGCATGTAATGACGATAGATACCCTTATCGCCTGCGTCATACTGCGCATTAGATTCAATTTCCGGCCGGTTAACCTGCTGACCCTGACGGTTAACAATGGTCAGAGTCCGGCGGTTAACCTCAGCAATATCGCCTTCTTCAAGATAAATGAAACGTCGGGTTACCGGCAACAAAGCCAGCTGATCGGAAGCAATGAAATTTTCGCCAACGCCGCGGCCAATAACCAGTGGACTGCCGGAGCGCGCAGCCACCAGCGTGCCGTCATCACGGCTGTCCATAATAACCATGCCATAGGCACCGCGCAGCTGCGGGATCACGCGTAGCACCACCTCACGCAAACTCCCGCCATGCTGTTGCTGCTCCCAGTGCACCAGATGAGCAACCACTTCCGTATCGGTTTCGGAAACAAACTTGTAACCCCGCGCCAATAGCTGCTCACGTAAGGGCTCGTGGTTCTCAATGATGCCATTGTGCACAATCACAATGTGTTCTGAGATATGCGGATGGGCATTACTTTCAGAAGGTTCACCGTGGGTTGCCCAGCGGGTATGCGCTATCCCGGTACCGCCGGCAGGGTGTTTTTCGCTGACGGCTTCCGCCAGTTTCTGTACCTTGCCCAGACGACGAATACGGGTAACTTCGCCATGGTGATTAACAATGGCCACGCCAGCCGAGTCGTAACCACGGTATTCCAGCCGGCGTAATCCTTCAATCAGGATCTCGGCGATATCGCGTTGCGCTACAGCACCAACAATTCCACACATATATTTATTTTCCTGACAAACGGGCGTTAATGGCCCTTTGCGTTATCCGACAACCCGATCGCCCCGAGCCTTGTAGAGAGTGGGGGCTGCCTGAAACTGACAGGCTTATTTTTCCTTCTCATTAGCGGAAGGTTTTACGATTAAAATTTATTTCTTTTTTGCCGGGCGTTGCCAGGCGGTTTTCAGATGCTGCTCTTTACGGTTATAAACCAGACCCGGCGCCTGAACATCTTTCATTATAGTGGTACCGGCGGCAATGGTTGTGCCGTTTGCTACGGTAACAGGTGCTATCAGCTGCGTGTCTGAACCGACAAACACATCGTCACCAATAACGGTGGTTGATTTATTAACACCATCGTAATTACAGGTAATGGTACCGGCGCCTATATTTACGTTACTGCCAATTTTTGCGTCGCCAAGGTAACTGAGATGACCGGCTTTTGAACCGACGCCAAGAGACGCTTTTTTCATCTCAACAAAATTACCCACATGCGCTTTTTCAGCAAGTTCGCTGCCCGGCCGCAAACGGGCAAAAGGTCCAACGGTTACCTGACTTGCCAGCCTGGAGTCTTCAATAATGCTATAAGGACTTATAATGCTATCGCTGGCGATGTGACAGTTTTTCAGGATACAACCTGCGCCAACAGTTACCCGATCTCCCAGCACCACATGCCCCTCAATAATGACATTGCAGTCGAGGGTAACATCACGCCCACATTCAAGGGTGCCGCGTAAATCAAAACGCGCCGGATCAAGCAACATCACGCCGGCAAGTAACAGTTTATCCGCCTGTTCCCGCTGGTAAATACGCTCTAAAATGGCCAGCTGCTGGCGATTATTAATACCATCGGTTTCCCAGGTCCGTGCCGGATGTACCGTAATGATTTCACGCCCTTCCTGATGGGCAAAAGCAATAATATCGGTAACGTAATATTCGCCCTGCGCATTGTTATTGGTCAGTTTGCCCAGCCAGCGTTTCAGATCGGCTCCCTGCGCCACCAGAATACCGGTATTGATCTCATTAATACTGCGCTGGGCTTCACTGGCATCCTTTTGTTCAACAATCGCCGTAACGCTGCCGTTTTCGCGCACAATCCGGCCATAACCGCTGGGATCATCAAGAATTACCGTCAGCAAACTAATTCCCCCCTGTGGCCGGGCGGCCAGCAGGCGACGGAGTGTTTCAGCACCGATCAACGGCACGTCACCGTACAGCATCAGAATGTCTTCATCATCAGCAAAATGCGGGGCCGCTTGCTGCATGGCGTGCCCGGTACCCAGCTGTTCTGCCTGAAGGATCCAGTTCAGACTTTCATCATTCAGCGTTGACTGCAACAGATCGCCACCATGACCGTAAACCAGATTCACCTGACGTGCGCCAAGTACGCGGCTGGTATCAATAACATGCTGAACCATCGGTTTTCCGGCAAGCGGGTGCAAAACTTTCGGCAAGTCTGAGTACATGCGGGTTCCCTTGCCAGCGGCAAGGATCACCACGCTCATCGCGCTGTTTGACATAGGATTCCTGTCCATCAATGAATGTTGTGAGTAAACCAGTTACAGGGTAAAAATTCGACATTTTTCTTGCGACAAAATTAGCCGTCATTTCTGCATCATAACGGCAAAATAAGCAGCCTAAGCCACGGCCATCCAGGCGAATATCAGCACAGATATATTGCTATCAAAGCGAGCTTATTTTTAGCCACTAAACAAGATAAAAGCAAAAAACGTCATGACAGGAATTATACACCCACGCTGCGTAAAGACATGGCATGCATACTGTGGGAAACGGCAAATAAAAAAGCCAGCCCTCGCGGACTGGCTTTTATCAGCCTGAACCTGATTACATCGCTTTTTTGGTCAGTTCGATAACGCGCAGCTTTGCCAGCGCTTTCGCCAGCTCAGCTGAGGCCATTGCGTAATCCACATCGCCGTGAGAACCATTAATACGTTCTTCTGCTTTGTTTTTCGCTTCCAGCGCCCGCGCTTCATCGAGATCTTTACCACGGATAGCGGTGTCTGCCAGCACGGTCACCATTGCCGGCTGTACTTCAATTACGCCGCCGGAAAGGTAAATAAACTCTTCTTCACCTTTCTCTTTAACAATGCGCACCATACCAGGTTTTATGGCGGTCAGCAGCGGTGCATGACCGGGAAATACCCCCAGTTCACCTTCACTGCCTGACACCTGGATTTTTTCTACCAGCCCGGAAAACATCTGTTTTTCCGCACTGACGACATCCAGATGAAATGTGTTAGCCATACCAAACCTCCAGAAAACTCTTTCCTTCTGGTTTCAGGATACCCGGCATGCGGCAGCGTATCCTGAAAAACCAGGGGTCAAGAATTACAGTTTCTTCGCTTTTTCCACGGCTTCTTCAATGGCACCAACCATGTAGAACGCCTGCTCTGGCAGATGGTCGAATTCACCGTCCATGATACCTTTAAAGCCACGGATGGTATCTTTCAGCGCAACATATTTGCCAGGAGAACCGGTGAACACTTCCGCAACGAAGAACGGCTGTGACAGGAAGCGCTGAATCTTACGCGCGCGGGCCACCAGCAGTTTGTCATCTTCAGACAGCTCATCCATACCCAGAATGGCGATGATGTCTTTCAGCTCCTGATAACGCTGTAAAAGAGACTGCACGCCACGGGCAACATCATAGTGCTCCTGGCCGACAACCAGCGGATCGAGCTGACGGCTGGTTGAATCCAGCGGGTCAACCGCCGGATAAATACCCAGAGAGGCAATCTGACGGCTCAGGGTAACGGTTGAGTCAAGGTGAGCAAAGGTTGTTGCCGGTGAAGGATCCGTCAGGTCATCCGCCGGAACATACACGGCCTGCACAGAAGTGATTGAACCAATCTTCGTGGAGGTAATACGCTCCTGCAGCACACCCATTTCTTCCGCCAGCGTTGGCTGATAACCCACCGCTGAAGGCATACGCCCTAACAGAGCTGAGACTTCCGTACCGGCCAGGGTATAACGGTAAATATTATCGATGAACAACAGCACGTCACGACCTTCATCACGAAATTTTTCCGCAATAGTCAGGCCGGTCAGTGCAACGCGCAGACGGTTACCCGGCGGCTCGTTCATCTGGCCGTACACCAGAGCAACTTTATCCAGCACGTTGGATTCGTTCATTTCGTGGTAGAAGTCGTTACCTTCACGGGTACGCTCACCAACACCAGCGAATACCGAATAACCGGAGTGTTCAGCCGCGATGTTACGGATAAGCTCCATCATGTTGACGGTTTTACCCACACCCGCACCGCCAAACAGACCGACTTTGCCGCCTTTAGCGAACGGACAGATCAGGTCGATAACCTTGATGCCCGTCTCCAGCAATTCCTGTGAGTTTGCCTGATCTTCATAGGAGGGTGCCGCACGATGGATTGAAGAAACTTCAACCGCACTGCCATCTTCTTCGCGCAACTCACCTTTCATGTCGACCGGTTCACCCAGCACGTTCATGATACGACCAAGCGTCGCCTTGCCTACCGGAACCTTGATCGGTTCTGCCAGGTCTTCAACGGGCAGGCCACGCTTCAGGCCGTCCGAAGAACCCATAGCAATGGTACGCACCACGCCACCACCCAGCTGCTGCTGCACTTCCAGCACCAGGGTCACATCACCATTTTTAACCTGCAGGGCGTTGTACACTTTGGGTACCGCGTCCTGAGGGAATTCGACGTCAACTACGGCGCCGATAATCTGGACAATCTTTCCAGTTGCCATCTTGAATCCTCTACCTAATTCGTTCATACCCTGCCCGCAGGCGGGTATACCTGGTTAAACCGCGGAGGCCCCCGAGACGATCTCGGTTAGTTCCTGGGTGATGCTGGCCTGACGAGCTTTGTTGAAAACCAACTGCAGCTCTTTAATCAGGTTACCGCCGTTGTCGGTTGCAGCTTTCATCGCCACCATCCGCGCGGCCTGCTCGCTGGCCAGGTTCTCAACAACACCCTGATATACCTGAGATTCGATATAACGGCGCAGCAGGGTATCTAACAGCGCTTTCGGATCGGGCTCGTACAGGTAGTCCCAGGTTTTGGTTTTCAGTTCAGCTTCTTCTTCGCCTTTAGCGGGCGGTAACGGCAGCAGCTGACCAATCACCGGTGTCTGTGACATGGTGTTGTGAAACTTGTTGCAGGCTATAAACAGCTTATCCAGACGCCCTTCATCATAAGCTTGCAGCATCACATTGACAGGCCCAATCAGGTCAGATAAAGAAGGGTGATCCCCCATACCTGTTACCTGCGCCACAATGTTGCCGCCAACCGCACTGAAGAAAGACAGACCTTTCGACCCGATAATCGCCAGTTCGCATTCGACGCCTTTATCAGACCAGCTCTTCATGTCCGTCAGCAACTTTTTGAACAGGTTAATGTTCAAACCACCACAAAGCCCGCGGTCGGTAGAAACGACCAGATAGCCAACGCGCTTGACGTCTCGTTCTGCCAGGTAAGGGTGCTTATATTCCAGATTACCTAACGCAATGTGACCAATCACCTTGCGCATGGTTTCTGCATACGGACGGCTGGCCGCCATGCGTTCCTGCGTTTTACGCATTTTGGAGGCGGCGACCATTTCCATCGCTTTAGTGATTTTCTGCGTATTTTTTACGCTTCCAATCTTGTTACGTATCTCTTTTGCGCCGGCCATTTAGCTTCTCCTCAAAGCCTTGCGGCTTGCCTTCTCAGACAAGCCGCCAGACATTACCAGGACTGGGTTGATTTGAACGTTTCGAGGAGCTTTTTCAGCTGCTCTTCGATGTCGTTACTGAAATCACCAGACTGGTTGATTTTCTGCATCAGCTCGGCGTGATCGCGTTCGGCAAACGCCAGCAACGCCGCTTCAAAACTGCCAATTTTAGCCAGTTCAACGTCATTAAGGAAACCACGCTCAACGGCAAACAAAACCAGGCCCTGCTGCGCAACAGACATCGGCGCATACTGTTTCTGCTTGAGCAATTCGGTCACTTTCTGACCGTGACTCAGCTGCTTACGGGTTGCTTCGTCCAGATCGGAAGCAAACTGAGAAAACGCAGCAAGTTCACGATACTGCGCCAGCGCAGTACGGATACCGCCGGACAGTTTTTTCATAATCTTAGTTTGTGCAGCGCCACCCACACGAGAAACCGAAATACCAGGGTTAACCGCCGGACGAATACCTGAGTTAAACAGGTTTGATTCCAGGAAGATCTGACCATCGGTAATAGAAATAACGTTGGTCGGAACGAACGCGGAAACGTCACCAGCCTGGGTTTCAATAATCGGTAGTGCGGTCAGCGAGCCGGTTTTACCTTTAACTTCGCCGTTGGTGAAACGCTCAACATAGTCGGCGCTTACGCGGGAAGCACGCTCCAGCAGGCGGGAATGGAGGTAAAACACGTCGCCAGGGAAAGCTTCACGGCCAGGCGGACGACGCAGCAACAGCGAAATCTGACGGTAAGCAACCGCCTGTTTTGACAGATCGTCATAAACGATCAGCGCATCTTCGCCACGATCGCGGAAAAATTCACCCATCGCACAACCGGCATAAGGTGCCAGATATTGTAACGCCGCGGATTCAGACGCGGAAGCCACGACCACAATGGTATTAGCCAGCGCACCGTGCTCTTCCAGTTTACGCACCACGTTAGAAATGGTGGAAGCTTTCTGGCCGATAGCGACATAGACGCATTTAATACCGGAATCACGCTGATTAATGATGGCATCAATGGCCATTGCGGTTTTACCGGTCTGGCGGTCACCGATGATCAGTTCACGCTGACCACGACCAATCGGAATCATGGCATCAACGGATTTGTACCCCGTCTGAACCGGCTGATCGACTGACTGGCGATCGATAACCCCTGGCGCAATAACTTCAATCGGCGAGTAAACGTCACTTTCAATCGGACCTTTACCGTCGATGGCTTCACCCAGCGTGTTAACAACGCGGCCCAGCAGGCTGCGGCCAACCGGTACTTCAAGGATACGACCGGTACATTTTACCTTGGTACCCTCGGCGAGGTCAGCATAAGGCCCCATCACCACCGCACCAACGGAGTCGCGCTCCAGGTTCAGGGCAATGGCGTAACGGTTACCCGGCAGGGCAATCATTTCACCCAGCATGACATCGGCCAGGCCGTGTACGCTGATGATGCCGTCACTAACAGAAACAATAGTACCTTCATTGTGAGCTTCGCTCACTACATTGAACTGAGCAATGCGCTGCTTGATCAGTTCGCTGATTTCGGTGGAATTCAGTTGCATATGCTCCAGTCCCCTTAAGACTGCAAGACGTCTGCAAGACGTTCAAGACGGCTGCGTACGCTGCCATCAATGACCATATCACCCGTACGGATGATAACGCCTGCCATTACAGACTTATCGATTTTGCAATTCAGCTTAACTTTGCGTGACAGACGTTTTTCCATCGCGGCGCTGATTTTACTCAGCTGTTCGTCACTCAGCGTACTGGCGGAAATGACATCCACCTCTGCACTCGCCTCATGGGCATCACGCAGATGGATGAATTGCTGCAGTACCGCAGGCAGCGCGGTTAAACGTTTATTTTCTGCCATAACCTTTATCAGGTTCTGGCCGGCTTCATCCAGCTGATCGCCACAGACAGCAATGAACGTTGCAGATGTGGCTTCCGGCGCCAGAACGCCAGACAGGAGATCTGCCATTTTATCATTACTGGCCACTTCAGCCGCAAAAGCCAGCATTTGCTGCCAGCGCTCAATATTTTGATGCTCTACAGCAAAGTCAAAAGCTGCTTTGGCGTAGGGGCGAGCTACCGTAGCTAATTCAGACATCAGCCCCGCCCTCCTTACAGTTCAGCGACCAGTTTATCGACGATGTCGCTGTTAGCAGCTTCATCTACAGAACGTTCAATAATTTTCTCAGCACCGGCAACGGCCAGCAGGGCAACCTGCTTACGCAGTTCTTCGCGTGCACGTTTCCGCTCAGCTTCAATTTCAGACTGCGCCTGAGTAACAATTCTGGTGCGTTCAGCTTCCGCTTCCGCTTTTGCTTCATCCAGAATCTGAGTACGGCGTTTGTTCGCCTGCTCAATAATAACCTGAGCCTCTTCCTTGGCTTTTTTCAGCTGATCGGACGCAGAAGCCTGTGCGAGATCCAGATCTTTTTTGGCGCGTTCAGCAGAAGCAAGACCGTCAGCAACTTCTTTCTGACGTTTTTCGATAGCAGCCATAATCGGCGGCCATACGTACTTCATACAAAATGCGACAAAGAGGATGAACGCGATAGCCTGGCCGAGGATTGTTGCGTTAAGGTTCACAGCACAATACCTCTTATTAAGTTAACCTTTCTGCCCGCAGGCAAGAATCTGTTCATCGCTTCCGGTAACCACCGTCTGGCGATGAACCCGTTTACTAGGCGACGGCAAACATCACGTACAGACCCAGACCTACAGCGATCATCGGGATAGCATCCACCAGACCCATTACAACAAAGAACTGCGTACGCAGAAGAGGAATCAGATCTGGCTGGCGCGCCGCGCCTTCCAGGAATTTACCTCCGAGGATGCCGATACCGATCGCAGCACCGATTGCCGCCAGCCCCATCATCACAGCGGCAGCCATGTACAGCAGATCCATATTCAGGTTTTCCATGACAGTCTCCAATTTGTTTCAGTTAAACGCAGTAGTGTTGATAAAAAATCAGTGTTCTTCAGATGCCATCGACAGATAGACAATCGTCAGTACCATGAAAATGAAAGCCTGTAGCGAAATGATCAGAATGTGGAAAATGGCCCAGGGCACATTGAGAATCCACTGTGACCACCATGGCAACAGACCGGCAATCAGGATAAAAATCAGTTCACCCGCATACATGTTGCCAAACAGTCGTAAACCAAGGGAAACCGGTTTAGACAGCAGGCTGACACCTTCAAGAATCAGGTTGATTGGAATGAAGAGAGGGTGATTAAAGGGTTGCAGCGTCAGCTCTTTTGCAAAGCCACCGATGCCTTTGATTTTGAAACTGTAAAACAGAATCAAAATAAATACGCCCAACGCCATTGAGAGCGTGATGTTCACGTCTGCAGAAGGCACCACGCGCAATGCGGGAAGACCAAAAACGTGCTCGCCAATATAGGGCAGCAGATCAATGGGCAACAGGTCCATGAAGTTCATCAGTAATACCCAGACAAAAATTGTCAGGGCCAGCGGGGCAATCATTTTACTTTTGCCCTGATACATGTCGCGCACGTTGCCATCGACAAAGCCCACAATCAGTTCAACCGTCGCCTGCAATTTGCCCGGCACGCCGCTGGTGGCGGATTTTGCAACCTGCCGGAACAGCAGCAAAAACACCAGACCTAAGACGACGGAGAAAAACATGGAGTCGATATTCAAAACCCAGAACGTCGCCGGGACGTGACTGGGGTCCACCAGCTGAAAGGTACGCAGGTCTATCTGTAAGTTATGCAGATGATGGCCTATGTACTCCTGTGGCGTAGCGATTTCTCCTGCAGCCATGATACCTCTTACCCTTTGTTGTTAATTACAGCCGGTGCGACAATTTGCACTACCAGCACCGATAACCAGGTCAAGCCGAGCGGTATAAACACCGCATTAAAACTGCCAAGCGCCACAATCAGTAGCACCATGGTCAGCAGTACCTTACCGGCTTCACCTAAAGCAAATGTCCAGGCAATGCGGCCTTTGACAGGTGACTGACCCTGCAGACGCCAGGCTAAAATCACAAAGACGACGTTTGGCAGCCAGGCTGCTACGCCGCCTGCTAAGGCGGAGGCTCCCCAGGTTACACCCTTGAAGGCATAAAACAGCGCGCCAGATATTATCACGGTTACCAGCTGCGTGCTCAGCAGCGTACGGGTTAAGCCCCTGCTAAACAGAGGTACAGACATATCGCTGAACTCTCCCTGCCCGTTTGGCTATCTTACGGGGTGTATGACACTGCCTTTACCATTTTGAGTCAAGCAGCAAAAGCCGAGCAAATTATACGGGGCGTACCTGTGATTTCAATCGGTAAGTAGCGAAAAGGTGAACAATTATTTAAATTTCTTTCGGCAGCTACATTTTATAAAACGGTCATATTAGCGTTTTAACTTATTTTTTCTGACAATCTGGTTAAAAACGACGCAAAAAGCGTGCTCACGATCACATTATAAAAACAGAAATAATATTACCAGGCGACTATTTTTAGGATTTTTCACCATTCGGATTAATCTTAATACAATAAAAACATACAGTTATGGATATAACAACGTATAAAATAGCTTTATTCTCAATACAAAGCGAAGGTTATCATTGAGCATGAGATTTTCAGATGAAATTTACCTAAAAAAAAGCCAAATTAGCGATAAATATATTTTCTTCCGTGATTATCGCGATTCTTAACCTTTAGTAAAAAAGTAATTAGTATGATGCTGAATTGTAAAATCACGGTTAAATATTACCAGGCGTATCAGATAATTTCCGTCACTGATTTTAACTTTTTATCAACGTTCACTGGCCCTGAATTATTCATTTTTCACCGATAAAAACAGGCACAATATGAAAAAAATTCTGTAGATTCAGGGCAAAACTAAATCTTACGGATAATCACCAGGTGACGTTCACCTTCCAGATCCGGCACCTGTAAGCGTTCAATGCATTCAGTCCGAAACCCTGCAGGCACAGCCGCCAGTTCTTCCGCATCAAGCTGACCTTTCAGCGCATAAAAAGCCCCGTTTTCAGCCGGTAAATGCTGGCACCAGCTAACCATATCATTAAGCGATGCAAACGCCCGGCTGATGACCCCATCAAACTGCTGTTGCTGAAACTGCTCAACCCGACTCTGTACCGGGTTAATATTATCCAGCTGCAGTTGGTGCTGAACCTGACGCAGAAAACGCACGCGCTTACCGAGGCTATCGAGCAAAGTGAAATGGGCATCAGGGCGCACGATAGCCAGCGGCACACCTGGCAGGCCTGGGCCAGTGCCCACGTCGATAAAGTACTTTCCCTGCAGATGTGGATGAACAACGATGCTATCGAGGATATGGCGCACCAGCATCTGCTGGGGATCGCGCACTGATGTCAGGTTGTATGCCTTATTCCACTTGTGCAAAAGACCGACATAGCCAAGCAGCTGCTGTTTTTGCTCTTCGCTCAGGGAAATATGCGCAATCTCAAGAAGACGCGAGAGTTTTTCAATCACTGATATTGTCCGAAAAATGTAAACATGGCTGAAAAGCCGGCAAAGCTGCCGGCATCTCTGGCTGAGAAACCACAACAGCACGCCAGTACGGCTAAGCAGATTTACGTAGCAACCCCTGCTTTTTCAGCCAGATAAGCAGAATGGAAATCGCGGCCGGCGTGATACCGGAAATACGCGAGGCCTGACCAATCGAACCGGGTTTATGGTCATTCAGCTTGGCCCTGACTTCATTTGACAGGCCGCTTACCTGCAGATAGTCGAGATCGACAGGTAACAAGGTATTTTCATTACGCATCTGACGCAGGATCTCTTCCTGCTGGCGGGCAATATAACCTTCATATTTCACCTGAATTTCAACCTGTTCGGCGGCCTGATCATCCGCCAGCGCATCACCAAAGGTGCTTAATGTCATCAGCTGCTGGTAAGTCATTTCCGGCCGACGCAACAAATCTTCGCCGTTTGCTTCTTTAGTCAGCGGCGCACTGAGCAGGGCATTAATTTCAGCCACATTGCTGGATTTCGGGTGCAACCAGGTATCGCGTAATCGCTGGCGTTCACGCTCTATCTGCTCAAGTTTCTGGTTGTAGCGCGCCCAGCGGATATCATCCACCAGACCCAGTTCACGGCCTATTGCCGTCAGACGTAAATCAGCATTGTCTTCCCGTAGCAGCAAACGATATTCCGCCCGTGAAGTGAACATACGATAGGGTTCTTTCGTCCCCAGCGTACAAAGGTCATCGACCAGCACACCAAGGTAAGCCTGGTCACGACGTGGCGCCCAGCCCTCTTTTTCGGCTGAGAAGCGGGCAGCATTGAGCCCCGCCAGTAATCCCTGAGCAGCCGCTTCCTCGTAACCGGTAGTACCATTGATCTGGCCGGCAAAAAACAGTCCGTGAATAAACTTGTTTTCCAGTGTTGATTTTAGATCGCGCGGATCGAAGAAATCATATTCAATGGCGTAGCCTGGACGGACGATGCGGGCATTTTCCATCCCCTTGATTGAACGTACTATCTGCATCTGAACATCAAAAGGCAGACTGGTAGAAATTCCGTTGGGATAAATTTCGTTGCTGGTCAGGCCTTCCGGTTCCAGAAAGATCTGGTGTGCAGTGCGATCGGCAAAACGCACGACTTTATCTTCAATTGACGGGCAGTAACGAGGACCTATTCCTTCAATAATACCGGCAAACATCGGGCTACGATCGAGGTTTTTACGGATAGTGTCATGGGTTTGTTCATTGGTATAGGTCATCCAGCATGGCATCTGTTGTGGATGCTGATCGGCACTGCCCATGAATGAAAACACCGGCATTGGGTTATCACCATGCTGGGTAGCCAGCTGGGTAAAATCAATACTGCGGGCATCAATACGCGGCGGCGTTCCGGTTTTAAGGCGACTAACGCGTAACGGTAATTCACGCAGTCTGCGGGCAAGCGGTATTGAAGGGGGATCGCCGGCGCGACCTCCGCTGTAATTATCCATACCGATATGGATTTTCCCATCAAGGAAAGTGCCAACGGTGAGCACTACGGCTTTGGCTTTGAATTTAAGCCCCATTTGAGTGACAACGCCGACAACCCGGTGGTTTTCCACAATCAGATCATCCACCGCTTGCTGGAAGATCATCAAGTTGGGTTGGTTTTCCAGTGCACTGCGCACCGCCTGACGATACAGCACGCGATCGGCTTGTGCCCGGGTAGCACGGACCGCCGGACCTTTACTCGCGTTTAGTATTCTAAACTGAATACCGGCCTTGTCGGTTGCAGTGGCCATCAATCCACCGAGCGCATCAACCTCTTTAACCAGATGACCTTTGCCAATACCACCAATTGCAGGGTTGCAGGACATCTGGCCCAGCGTATCGATATTGTGGGTTAACAACAGGGTTTGCTGACCCGTGCGGGCAGCAGCCATAGCCGCTTCTGTCCCTGCATGACCACCACCAATAACGATGACGTCAAAAGGATCTGGATAAAACATGGTACTGCACCTCGTAGCGATGGGTGATCGATGCCCGGGTTGAGGATTCTACTTAAATTCGTCCTCGGGTAAAAGCGGCAGGATCGTCGGTATTAAAAAGAAGATCTTTTTTATTTAAAGATCTCTTTGTTAGATCTTCTATTAGGATCGAATCAGCTTGTGGATAACCCATTATACTATTTTTATATCAATAGGTTATTCTATTTTTTTAACTGTGAATGATCGGTGATCCCAGCCAGCATAAGCTGGGATCTAAATAGCTTGTTATTCACAGGTATCGCCAGGGTCATGGCTTATCCTTTGGATAATAACCGGTTTTAAGCTGAAAAAAGACAGGTTTATCCACAGAATAAAGGCCAGCGATCGCACAAAAAGGCGATCGGCTGGCCCGATCGGACGGTTACTGCAAATGTTGTTGCCAGATCGTCAGCCAGTTTTCGGCTGGATCTTCCGGAATTTCGTGTTCCAGAACGTCAATTTTTAGCGTTTCACCGAGTTGTCTGGCGCCACAGGCCTGCATGGCATCATTGATTTTGTCAATTGCGCCACAAAATAGATCGTATTCGCGATTGCCGATACCAATCGCACCATAGCGCACCTGACTGAGATCGGGTTTTTGTTCAACCAGCTGATCCAGCAGCGGTTGCAGATTATCCGGAAGATCGCCCGCGCCATGGGTGGAGGTCACAATCAGCCACAGGCCTTGTTCTGGTAATTCAGTCAGCTCCGGGCCATGTAATACCTCAGAGGAATAGCCAGCGGCTTCCAGTTTTTCTGCCAGATGTTCTGCCACATATTCGGCGCTGCCGAGGGTACTTCCACTGATAAAGGTAATATCTGCCATAACGGTTCCAGGATCCGGCTTAATAAAGGAGCATATTGTAAGCTGTGATCAAACTCAGATCTACCTGTGGATAATTGGGGTTATTCGCTGGATAAGCTATAAACCCTTACTAATAAACAGGCTGAATAATGGGGAAAAAAAATGGCGGATAGCTATACCCTGGATGTGGATAACCTTATCACACTTAAGGTTTAATGGTTCGTATGATCGGGTTTTGCAATGAAATCAGGGTTTCTGTGGACTGAATCTGTTCTATGGTCTGTATTTTATTAATCAGTACCTGCTGCAGTGCATCTATCGACCGGCACATGACTTTAATAAAAATGCTGTAATGTCCCGTGGTGTAGTAGGCTTCGACGACTTCGTCGAGGCTCTCCAGTTGGGCCAGTGCGGCAGGATAATCCCGGGCGCTTTTCAGAATAATGCCAATAAAACAGGTAACATCATAACCGAGCCGCCTGGGATTAATCTCTACGCGGGTGCCTTCAATGATGCCGGCCTGACGCATCTTTTCGACACGAACATGTATTGTTCCCGGGCTGACGTGAAATTGCTTTGCCAGCTCAGCATAGGCGGTTCGGGCATTATCCCTTAGCGCATTGAGGATGCCGCGATCCAAATCGTCAATTTGCATATTTTCAGCCATGAACAGATTTTCCTGATTGATCGAAGTAATACAGGGATAAAATTTGCGTTATCGCCAGCCACGGAGCAAGAAAAATATATTTTTTTAAAAAATATCGGCAAAAAGCATGTAACCGGTCGGGAAAAGTGCCCTTTTCCGCGACCAGTGAGGATTTAGCCGGAAAAATCAGCGTTTACGCCATAATGTCACCTGAGCCAGAGTATGCTGATATTTGCGGGCGGTTTCTCTGATCACAAAGGGGATATCCTGCGGCGGTGCGATTTCTTCAAACTCGTCAGTCAGTAAACGTTGTAAGGCCTGATAGCTGTTCAGGGCTTCGCCATTTTCCCTTATTCCGCCCAGCCACTCACTGCGATCGGTATAGTCCTCAAGCCAGGTCCAGGGTGAGGAAAGCAGCAGCACGCCACCCGGAGAGATCATTGTTGCGATATCCCGCAGGAAACGCCGGGGCTGGCGCAGACGATCGAGTAAATTAGCGGCCAGAACTAAATCGTAGCGCTGTGGCTGGGGTTTAAGATTGCAGGCATCGCCCTGAATAAATTGCACTTTACCGGCGGTGATGCTGTCAATTCCGGCCTCTTTCAGACGGATTTGGCGGTATTCCACCAGATCGCCTTCTGTGGCTATTACATAGCGAAAGTCTTGCCCGCTGACCAGCTGTAATGCCACATCAATGAAGCGGGCGCTGTAATCCATGCCAGTAACCGCGTCAAAATGGCGTGCCAGCTCAAAGCTGGCGCGCCCTGTTGCACAACCAATATCCAGAGCATGACCGTGTTGTTGAATGTGCGGTAAAGCGAGACTAACCAGCTGTCGGGCATAATTAGTGACACCGAAATATGAAGGGCCGTACTGAAATTCAAGATACTGTGACACCATGGTGTCGCTTTCATAGGGATTCTGCTTAATGTTTTCCTGGTGTTCAGAAACAACATAGCGAAAACCTGCATGCTGAAAAAAATGACGCCGGAAAGCGTAGCGTGATGATTTCAGCGCTTCATTACCGGTAGAAATCCAGCTGCCGCCTTTAATTAGTGAGTGCTTGCCATCAAATGTAGGCGTTGAAAAATCATCATAGAGGGGATGAACCCGGAAGCCTTCAAAACCGTTGATTGGCGTGCTGGTCCACTGCCAGACATTTCCCACCAGATCGTAAAATTCCCCCTGACGAAAGGTATCTACCGGACAGGATGATGCCCACCACGCCAGATTGATATTTCCCGGCGGTTGCTGCCATTGTGGTTGATCGCCCGCTATGGCTTCACGCAGACGATACCATTCGCTTTCACTGGGCAGCTGTACTGTCAAGCCGGTCTGCGCTGCTTTCCAGCGGCAAAATGCCGCCGCTTCCAGCTGATTGACTTCCACCGGCCAGTCCCATGGCATCGCGACTTCTTCCGTCATCAGACGCAGTTTAAGGCCATCCGGGTTTTCAGGTTCTCCGACCCAGAAGGTTGGCATAATGGCGCTGGTATACTCACGCCAGCCACGTCCTTCATCATCCCACCAGCGTGACTGATGATAGCCACCATCCTGAACAAAGTGCAGAAATTCAGCATTACTTACCAGCATCTGGCTGGCCTGAAAGTCGCTGATATCATGGACCTGGCGGCCATATTCATTGTCCCAGCCGTAGGTATCATCGGTTTTTCCTAGCGTTACCCGGCCACCTGCGACAGTAAGCAGGCGGTTTTCCGGCACCTGGTCGCGTTGATAGCGCGCCAGCGGGCAGGCGGGCCAGTGAGGCTGAGGCTGCACCCATTCAACAGGCAGCTGACGAATTAATACGCTGGAGGTCTCAAGGTGAATACGTTCATGTTCAATGCCCATAAGAATCACCCAGGCCGGGCTGTTCCAGCTTACAGGTAACGTCAGCGGCAGGGTTTTGATGACTGCGATAACCTGATTTTTTACCCGATTGCGGTAATCCTGCAGCTGGCTGATGTCGGGCCATTGATAATGGTTGTCATCAAGATCGTCCCAGCTCATTTCATCAACACCAATAGCCATCATGGCTTCAATACTGGCGTCAAGACGCTGATCGATAAGCTGACCTGCCATCAGTTTATTGATGTAAAACGTTGCGGTATGCCCATAATAAAAGATTAGCGGGTGGCGCAGCGGGATTGCTTTTGTATACCAGGCCCGGGGATCGCGCAGGCAGCTAAACAGGCTTTCATACAGTTCCCAGGTCTGAATAAAATAATTTAGCAGCTGCTGGCGTTTTTCTTCGCTGTTATCACCGCTAAGCAAAAGCGTGCGGGTTGGCGCAGGTAAACCGGCTGCTGGTGTGATTGCGTCTGTCATGGCTTTCCATTTTTTTAGTTGTTTAAAGCACAAATATGACTATAGCAAAATCGTTTTGCCTTTCTGTGTCATTCAGCGGCGTAGCTGACGGAACAGACGACTTTTGAGGCTGGTATCAAAATGCCAGATGTAGTCAAAAATACCCAGAATGCCGGGTTTACCGTGATCGGACATCGCCACAGCATGGAAACGTTGTTGCAGCCGTTGCTGATGCTGCTGGACTTTATTACTGAGTTTTTCAGGCAGCCGCTGCGCAATAAAATCGGAGATAATTACCGCGTCGGCAAGCTGCCACTGTGGACTGACGATACGGTTTAAAACCTCTTCCAGACAGCCAGCCAGGTTAGTGCCGCCGCGAAACCGCTGGCTGAGAAAGCGTATGGCCTGACTGATTCCGTCATCTGCGGTTAATTCATAGACAATCACCTGATGCGAAAACAGCATTAACAGGCAGCGGCGGTGTTCGCTGAGGGCAATTTTTAACAATGCCAGACAGAAGGCTTTTGCACAGCGCTCGTTAAATCCGCCCATTGAACCTGAAGTATCAACACAAATAATGAAAGGGCCACGCGGTTGCTGCTGCTGGTGATGCTCATGGGCAGGATGCCGAATCTGTTTTTGCCGCCAGCCTTCGCCCTGCAGGCGGTATGTCAGCAGGCGCTTTTCCACCAGACGGCGGTAAAATTCAATCTCAAGCTCACTGATACCGAGGGTCGCCAGTTCTGGCGGTAGCAGGCGTAGAATATCATCACTCTGATGGATACCGCTGACTTGTTCCGGCACGCTGGCTGGTTCACGTACCTTTTGATGAAAAATCTCACTTTCTGTCCGGTGTACCTGTGCCACTTTTGCTTCCCGGCTACGACCCAGCTGTTGCGCCAGCGCGCTGAGTTCTGGCTGATGCATCAGAAAATCACCATATTGCAAAATAAGCTGATAATCAGCCGGTTGTAATGCCGCGTGGCTCATATCCCATAGCTGCCCGGCACTGGTTTCATTTTCTGCCAGAACCGGTGCTAGCTGTCCGCTCATGGTCAATCGTTGCTGAAGTTCTGCCAGCAATTTTTCCCGCTCTTGCTCCAGCAGGGATTGATTAATCGTCAGGGTTTGCAACGTCAGACTCAGGCGCCAGCGCTGTAAAAACAGGGTGCGCTGGGCGTTGCTGAAAATGCGGTCTCCGTTCATTGCCACCAGGCTGGCCGCTTCGCTGGCAAAGGGGGAATGGTAACGTTTTAGTGCGCTGAGAATGGCCGGTAATTGTTGATTGAAAACGCCGGTATTAACGGTCTGGTTTTGTTGAAAAAGCGCAAATTCCTGCGCCAGATCGACCGGGGCTGCCGTGGTTTGTAAACGATCGCGAATTTCTGTTTTCCAGCGCGGTATATCACGCAACAGCGCCTGCTTTAGCACAGGATAGGTATCGAAAAATGCAACCAGCTGCGGTGTGGCCAGCAGCGTTGCAATCAGATCTTCAATCATCTCATTTTCGCTGATTGCCAGAAATACGCTGAGGGTGTCCAGTGAAATCATTACCATGCCGCCTGCAGCTGGCTTGCTACCTGTTGCAGGCTGGTTTCAATACGTGCCAGCCAGTCTTCGTCGATAAACAGGCAGCGCTGATGCTGGCTGAACAATCTCCGCTGGGCGTCCAGCTGGTTTTGCAGCGTGTTGAGCGCTTGTTTTATTTCTTCTGGCATGGCATGTGGCGTGGCATCCGGTAGGGTTAGCCGTGAAGCCTGCAGGCTGATATCGCGTACCGTCAGGTAGCCTTGCGGGTCAATGTGTAAGTCCAGTTGCAGAGGATTGCCGATGCCGTTTAACCTGGCGAGGGCCTGGGTGCCTTTATGCAGCCAGTTTTGCAAATTTTCGCGCGTAATCATCAGGTGGGTGATTGGCCTGTCATGCAGATGCAAGGTTTTTTCCAGCATCAGCGTCAACGTCTCGCCACATAGGTTTTGCGGTAATTCGAAGTGAGATTTCCGGCTCAACAGGCTGCTGTGTTTTTCCAGGCAGATAGCCTGACCTGCATTATGCTGCTGTTTTAGCGCCAGATGACGAGCGTTGATTTGCTGCAGATGCAGCAGCATGGACTGCTGCTGCCAGGCCTGCTGGGTGAGCAGATTTTCTATTTCCCGTTCCAGCAGTGCCTGAGAAGCCCGATCGTGCCATAAACAGTCTTTAAGCAGAATAAGATCAATCGGGGCAATGCACTGGCGTCCGTTGTAAAAGGCACTGGCCTGCAGAAGATGAAGCGCTTTTTTCCAACGACGATCGGAAATATAAGGCGCGTCGGGCAGCGTTTCCAGTTGTTGTCTTAGCTGGAAGATAAGTTCGAAAACGTCGTCCGGGAGGGTAACTTTACTGATACCTGACTGCCATAGCTGAAATTCTTCGTCGGTAACACACAGCGAAGCCGCAACCGGATTGCTGTTTTCATCGCCCTGATGAGTCAGCATGTTACGAAAATTGTGTTTTTCATGCACATTATCCAGCCACAGACGAATAAGCATACGATCATAGAGTGCTTCCAGTCCGCTGTCGGCTTCCGGTAATTCATTTGATGCCGTCACCAGTAGCCGCATTGGGATAGGTTCTTCAACGTCACCATTACGGAAGCGACGCTCATTTATCGCGGTGAGCAGGGTGTTCAGAATGGCAGGACCGGCTTTCCATATTTCATCAAGAAAAACAATTTCTGCGCTGGGCAGATAGCCTGTGGTCAGCCGCTGATAACGCCCTTCATCTTTTAACGCCTGAATGGAAAGCGGCCCGAATACTTCCTCCGGCGTGGAGAAGCGCGTCATCAGGTATTCAAATGCGCGGGCATGCTGAAAGGCAAATTTAAGCCGGCGGGCAATTAAGCTTTTAGCGATGCCTGGCGGGCCCAGCAGGAAAACGCTTTCGCCGCAAAGCGCCGCCAGCAGGCATAAACGAATGGCATGCTGACGTTCATATAATCCTTTTTCCAGCGCATGACTTAATCTGGCGATGCGTTCAGCTAGTAGAGAAGAGTCGGCCATAATCTGTCTTTCATCCTGTTTCTTTAAGCTCGCCTGAGCCTGCGATGCTGGCGACGGCACAAACTACTGGTTATCATGCAAGAAAGAGTTGATATCAGACAGCTTTTTAGTGTTAAAACGTTAACAGAGCGGGGATAGCGCCGCCTGAGGTACTATTAAGAGTAGGCTTTTACGTTGATTCAGGCATACTGTGCGGTTTTTGATGTCTCCTGTCGCGCCTTTTTGCGTCCATGAGCGCCAACTAAAGAAGAGTTTATGAATCCCGACAAAAAGCAGTCCCTTGGCGCTGTTACTGTAGCAGCCATCGGCGTGGTATACGGTGATATTGGCACCAGCCCACTCTACACTTTGCGTGAGTGCCTTTCCGGCCAGTTTGGTTTTGGCGTAGAACGGGAAGCCGTATTCGGTTTTCTGTCGTTAATATTCTGGTTGTTGATATTAGTCGTTTCCCTGAAATATATCAGCTATGTGATGCGTGCAGACAATGCCGGTGAAGGTGGTATCCTGACGTTAATGTCACTGGCTGGCCGCAATACCGGTGCCCGTGTGACGGCGGTTCTGCTGATTACCGGACTGATTGGCGGCAGTTTTTTCTATGGTGAAGTTGTCATTACGCCAGCAGTTTCAGTCCTTTCCGCCATAGAAGGTCTTGAAATTGCAGCCCCTTCGCTGGATGCTTATATTGTTCCACTGGCTATCAGCGTACTGACGCTGCTGTTTGCTATTCAGAAACACGGTACCGGTATTGTTGGCCGATTGTTTGCGCCGATTATGTTACTGTGGTTTATTGTGCTGGCTGTTCTTGGCGCACGTGCTGTGATGGCCAATCCCGATGTACTGCTGGCACTTAATCCCCGCTGGGCAGTTAACTTTTTTGTTGAATATAAATCGGTTTCTTTCTTTGCCCTTGGCGCGGTGGTACTGGCTATAACCGGCGTGGAAGCGCTCTATGCCGATATGGGACATTTTGGCAAATTACCGATCCGTCTGGCATGGTTCAGTGTGGTATTACCGTCGCTGGTGCTGAACTATTTCGGCCAGGGGGCACTGTTGCTAAAACATCCGGAAGCCATAAAAAACCCCTTCTTTTTACTGGCACCGGAATGGGCGCTGATTCCTCTGCTTATTCTGGCGACGCTGGCAACGGTGATCGCCTCACAGGCTGTCATTTCCGGCGTTTTTTCTCTGACCCGCCAGGCCGTTCGTCTGGGTTATCTGCCGCCGATGCGAATTATTCATACCTCTGAAGAAGAGTCCGGCCAGATTTATGTTCCTTTCATCAACTGGTTACTTTATATCTCTGTGTTGCTGGTGATTGTGGGATTCAAACACTCCAGCAACCTCGCGGCGGCCTATGGTATAGCCGTAACCGGAACCATGGTGCTTACCGCCATTCTGTGTAGTACCGTCGCTATCAAAAACTGGCACTGGAATCGTTATCTGGTAACGCTGATTCTGCTGTGCATGCTGTGTATTGATTTGTCGCTATTTTCTGCCAATCTGGTGAAGGTTTTCTCCGGTGGCTGGCTGCCGCTCAGCCTCGGGATGATTATGTTTATCGTGATGACTACCTGGAAAAGCGAACGTTTTCGTCTGCTGCGTCGCATGAATGAACACGGCAATTCACTGGAAGCAATGATCGCCTCACTGGAAAAATCACCGCCGGTTCGCGTGCAGGGAACGGCGGTTTATATGTCGCGGGCGCTGAATGTTATCCCGTTTGCTTTGTTACATAATCTTAAGCATAACAAAGTGTTACATGAGCGTGTCGTTTTGCTTACCCTGCGTACTGAAGACGCGCCTTATGTCCACAATGTACGTCGCGTCACTATTGAGCAGCTTTCACCTACCTTCTGGCGGGTGGTGGCTAGTTATGGCTGGCGTGAAACACCAAACGTTGAAGAAATATTCCATCGCTGTGGCCTGGAAGGACTCAACTGCCGGATGATGGAAACTTCGTTCTTTATGTCGCATGAATCATTGATTATCGGCAAACGCCCCTGGTATTTGCGTCTGCGCGGCAAGCTATTTCTGGCTTTGCAGCGTAATGCGTTACGTGCCCCCGACCAGTTTGAAATACCGCCTAACCGGGTGATTGAACTTGGTACACAAATCGAAGTGTAACCCCTCCCCGCGACGTTGCTGGCGTCAGCCAGTTTTAGCTGATAAATAAGACCGGCGTGTCCGGTCTGTTAGTTGTCTACTTTTCATTTCCGCACTTTTCTTTATTGCTCATAATTAGCAGCGAAACGTTTCGATAGCGATCACAATTTTCCTGTTTTTTGATTGTCAGTTGCCAGATATTGACCGACACTCGGCGCCAGCGAAACGTTTCGCCCGGGAGGAATAATGAAAAAAGGCAGCCTGCTTCAGTCCGATATTTGCGCGCTGATTGCCCGTTTAGGCCATACCGATACGCTGCTAGTTGCGGATGCCGGTTTCCCTATTCCTGATGGCCCCCAGCGTATTGATCTGGCTCTGACACAGGGCGTACCTAGCTTTTTACAAGTAATAGAGCAGGTTACCAGTGAGATGCAGGTTGAACGCGTGACGCTGGCAGAAGAAGTTTGTCAGCATAATGCGTTAATGCATCGTCAGCTTATGGCAGCGATTGATGCTTTACAGCAACGCCAGGGAAATACCATTGCGATTGATTATGTCAGTCACCAGAATCTGAAGCAGCTGAGCCGTCAGAGTCGGGGCGTGGTACGTAGTGGGGAATGTACCCCTTATTCCAATATTCTGCTCCATGCAGGCGTCACTTTTTGAGGTAACGATGGAACCGTTACTGCAACTGAGCGGAATTGAAAAATCTTTTCCAGGCGTAAAGGCTCTTTCCGGCGCTTCACTTAACGTTTATCCCGGACGGGTAATGGCGCTGGTTGGCGAAAATGGTGCCGGCAAATCCACCATGATGAAAGTTATGACCGGGATTTATCCGCGGGATGCGGGTTCGTTGAAATGGCTGGGGGAAGAGGTTTCGTTCAGTGGGCCAAAATCTTCTCAGGATGCTGGTATCGGGATTATTCATCAGGAACTTAACCTGATACCTGAACTTAGCGTGGCGGAAAATATTTTTCTTGGCCGTGAAATAACCAACCGCTTCGGCAAAATTGACTGGCGACAAATCTATCAGCAGGCGGATAACCTGCTAAAACGTCTCAATCTGCGCTTTAGCAGCCGTCAGCTGGTGGCTAATTTGTCAATTGGCGATCAGCAAATGGTTGAGATTGCCAAAGTACTCAGCTTTAAATCACGCGTCATCATTATGGATGAACCCACTGATGCGTTGACCGATACCGAAACCGCTTCGTTGTTTCATGTTATCCGGGATCTTAAGGCACAGGGATGTGGCATTGTTTATATTTCTCACCGCCTGAAAGAAATTTTTGATATTTGCGATGACGTGACGGTTTTTCGCGATGGCCAGTTTATTGCTGAGCGATCGGTAAACGAACTGGATGAAGACTCGCTGATTGAGATGATGGTCGGGCGCAAGCTGGAAGAGCAATATCCTCACCTCGACAAAGCACCCGGCAGGCTATGCCTTGAAGTGGAAAAGTTGAGCGGTCCTGGGGTTAATGGTGTGAGTTTTTCTCTTCATCGGGGAGAGATTCTCGGTATTTCCGGGCTAATGGGTGCTGGGCGAACCGAACTGATGAAAATTCTTTATGGTGCTTTACCGCGCACCGGCGGCACCATGCGTTTGAACGGCAGGATGGTGATGACGCGTTCACCCGAAGAGGGTCTGGAAAACGGTATCGTCTATATCTCTGAAGATCGTAAACGCGATGGCCTGATATCAGGAATGTCAGTGAAAGAGAACATGTCGCTGACAGCGCTACGTTACTTTAGTCACCGGGGCGGTCAGATAAAACATGCTGCGGAGAAACTGGCAGTGGGCGATTTTATTCGTCTCTTTAATGTGAAAACGCCGTCAATGAATCAGCAGGTTGGTCTGCTGTCTGGCGGTAATCAGCAGAAAATTGCCATTGTCCGTGGGTTGATGACCCGACCTGACGTACTGATTCTTGATGAACCGACCCGAGGGGTGGATGTCGGTGCAAAAAAAGAAATTTATCAGCTAATTAATCAGTTCAAAGATCAAGGGCTGAGTATTTTGCTGGTCTCATCGGAAATGCCGGAGGTGTTAGGAATGAGTGACCGTATTCTGGTGATGCATGAAGGCCGTGTAAGCGGAATGTTTTCCAGGGAGCAAGCCACCCAGGAAGTGCTGATGGCAGCAGCAGTCGGTAAGCAACCAGGAGAATGTTTGCTATGAGCAGCGGCGTTGTGACCTCCCAGTCTCGCTGGTTAAGCAAAGCGTGGCTTCTTGAACAAAAATCACTGATTGCCTTACTGGTGTTGATTGCCGTTGTGGCATTTCTGAGCCCGAATTTTTTTACCGTAAGTAATCTGCTCAATATTCTGCAACAGACCTCGGTCAATGCCATCATGGCTGTTGGCATGACGCTGGTTATTCTGACATCAGGTATTGACCTCTCCGTTGGATCGCTGCTGGCCTTAACCGGCGCAATTGCAGCCTCGCTGGTGGGGATTGAGGTCAATGCGCTGTTGGCGCTTGTGGCCTGCCTGGCTGCCGGTGCGCTGATTGGCGCGCTTACCGGCGTTATTGTGGCAAAAGGCAACGTTCAGGCATTTATCGCGACGCTGGTGATGATGCTTTTGTTGCGTGGGGCGACTTTGGTTTATACCAACGGCAGCCCGATTAATACCGGTTTTGATGCCAACGCCGATCTGTTTGGCTGGTTTGGTATTGGCCGTTTGCTGGGCATTCCTGTCCCGGTCTGGCTGATGGCCCTGGTGTTTTTGCTGGCCTGGTACATGCTGCACCATACCCGCCTTGGGCGATATATCTATGCGCTCGGGGGGAATGAAGCCGCCACACGTCTGTCAGGGATTCGCGTTGATCGGATAAAAATAGTGGTTTATTCCCTCTGCGGCCTGCTGGCCGCTCTGGCCAGCACCATTGAAGTCGCTCGTTTATCTTCGGCGCAACCCACGGCGGGGACAGGATATGAGCTTGATGCTATTGCAGCGGTTGTGCTGGGTGGCACCAGTCTGGCGGGTGGCAAAGGGCGGATAAGCGGAACTTTGATTGGTGCACTGATCCTCGGTTTTCTCAATAACGGCCTTAATTTACTGAGCGTTTCCGCTTATTACCAGATGATTGTCAAAGCGGCGGTGATTCTGGTTGCGGTGCTTATTGACAATAAAAGCAACAAATAAACCTCACCCTACAGGAGCGTAAAAAATGAAAAAAATACTTTCACTGGCGGCGTTATTTTCTCTGGTTTTCTCTGCCAGTGCACTGGCCAAAGATAGCATTGCACTGGTTATTTCAACGCTGAATAACCCGTTCTTTGTTTCGTTAAAAGAAGGGGCGCAAAAAGAGGCCAGTAAACTGGGCTATAACCTGATTGTGCTGGATTCGCAAAACAATCCGGCGAAAGAATTAGCTAACGTGCAGGATCTGACGGTACGTGGGACCAAAGTACTATTAATTAATCCGACAGATTCAGATGCTGTCGGTAACGCGGTAAAAATGGCAAATCAGGCAAATATCCCGGTGATTACCCTTGATCGGGTCGCTTCTGCCGGTGACGTTATCAGTCACGTGGCTTCTGATAACCGCGTAGGGGGGAAAATGGCCGGGGATTTTATTGCTAAAAAATTAGCCGATGGCGCCCGGGTGATAGAGCTACAGGGTATTGCCGGTACTTCTGCCGCCCGTGAACGGGGTGAGGGATTTGCTCAGGCCATTAAAGCACACCATTTTCACGTTGTTGCCAGCCAGCCCGCTGATTTTGATCGCACCCGCGGCCTGAATGTGATGCAAAATCTGTTAACCGCACATCCGGATGTTCAGGCGGTGTTTGCCCAGAATGATGAAATGGCGTTAGGTGCCTTACGTGCATTACAGACTGCCGGAAAAAGCGATGTTATTGTGGTGGGTTTTGATGGTACCGCTGATGGTATCAAAGCCGTTGAGAGCGGTAAGATGGCGGCCACGGTCGCCCAGCGCCCCGATCAGATTGGCGTTATTGGTGTAGATACCGCAGATAAGGTGCTTAAAGGCGAAAAAGTACAGAAAATTATTCCGGTCGATTTGAATCTGGTTACGCAAAAATAATAGGTTATTATGCCGTCTGTCAGTCAGGCGGCTCAATTTAATGCGGGATGTTCCAGTGATGACAAAACGTGGAAAACTGGCTGTACTGGGGAGTATTAATGCCGATCACATCCTTAATTTACCGCAGTTTCCGCGCCCTGGGGAAACGGTGATCGGGAAACATTATCAGATAGCTTATGGTGGCAAAGGCGCTAACCAGGCTGTCGCCGCTGGACGTGCCGGGGCGGATGTTACTTTTATTGCCTGCATTGGTTGTGACGATATCGGCAGTCAGATGCGTGAGCAGTTTCGCTGTGATGGCATTAAGGTGGATGCTATTGATGAGGTTGAAGATGAAGCAACCGGCGTGGCGCTGATTTATGTTAACGGTGAAGGTGAAAACGCCATCGGTATTTATGCCGGCGCAAACCGGGCACTGACACCCGAACGGGTCAGTAAGCGCCAGCAAATTATTGCCGAGGCGGACGCACTGCTGATTCAGCTTGAGTCACCTTTGGAAAGCGTACAGCTGGCAGCGGAAATTGCGGTAAAAAATGGGAGTAAAGTGATTCTGAATCCGGCACCGGCAACCCGGCTCAGCGATCAATTTCTGGCGCTAATAGATATTATTACGCCCAATGAAACCGAAGCGCAGATCCTGACCGGTATCGTGGTCAATGACGACCAGAGTGCTGCCAGCGCGGCGCAGCTGTTGCATCAGAAAGGCATTCCAACGGTCATTATTACCCTTGGCAGCCGCGGTGTCTGGCTGAGTGAACAGGGTCGCGGTAAGCGCATCGCCGGATTTAAAGTGGATGCTGTCGATACTATTGCCGCCGGTGATACCTTCAACGGCGCGCTGATCACGGCACTGCTGGAGTCACAATCAATGGATAACGCGATTCTCTTTGCCCATGCCGCTGCTGCCATTGCCGTGACGCGATCTGGCGCGCAATCGTCGGTACCCCGTCGGCAAGAGATCGATCGTTTTCTGCAGCAGCAGAGGTGAGTAACGTGGCTACCATGAAAGATGTCGCCCGTAAGGCAGGGGTTTCTACGTCAACGGTTTCCCATGTGATTAACAATAACCGCTTTGTCAGCGAAGCGGTGCGAATTAAGGTTGAGCAGGCGATTAGCGCATTAAATTATGCGCCGTCGGCGCTGGCCCGCAGCTTAAAAATGAATCAGACCCGTACTATTGGTATGGTGCTGTCTGCCAGCAGCAACCCTTTTTATTCGGAAGTGGTGCGCGGTGTTGAGCGAAGTTGTTATGAGCGTGGTTATAGCCTGATATTGTGTAATACCGATGGCGATGAAGATCGGATGAATCGTAGCCTGGAGTCGTTACTACAAAAACGCGTCGACGGTTTGCTGATGATGTGCACGGAATGTTATCCGCCTTCGCCTGAAATTCTCGCCCGCTATCCCTCCATTGCAACGGTGATAATGGACTGGGCGCCCTTTAATGGCGACAGCGATATTATTCAGGATAATTCTCTGGTCGGTGGCGAGCTTGCTACACGTTTCCTGATTGAGCAGGGATATCGTGAAATAGCTTGTATTGCCGGCCCCCAGGACAAAACGCCGGCCAGACTACGGCTTGCTGGCTTTCATCGGGCAATGGCGGCTGCCAGCCTTAGTGTGAAACCGGAATATCTGGTATACGGTGATTTTGAGTTTTCCGGCGGTTATCAGGCAATGAAACAGCTACTGATGCTGGAAAGGCCGCCTCATGCTGTTTTTACCAGCAATGATGCGATGGCGGTAGGAGGCTATCATGCCATTTATGAAGCCGGACTGGCGGTTGCCAAAGATATTGCGGTGATGGGATATGATGATATTGAACTGGCGCGTTATCTTTGTCCGCCACTTTCCACGATCCATCAGCCCAAAGATGATTTAGGGGAACTGGCAATCGATACGCTATTACACCGGATGGTCAATCCTGATGCTGATCAACAGGTATTAGTACTGACGCCAGAACTTATTGTACGCGGATCGGTTATGGCTCGTTAAGCTCACTTTTTGCCTTTCTTTTCGCTGTCACTGATTAAATTACGCCCATCACCTTTCTTCAACAGCAAAAATACCGCCGACGCTAGCACCGTGATAACACCCATGGTAATGAAGGTTGCATGAAATTGTGCAACGGTGGTGGTGTTGAAATTTTGATAGAACCGCAGAACGGCGGCGCTGATTGCTACGCCAAAACCAATAGCAAGCTGCTGGGTTACCGCCAGAATGCTATTACCGCTGCTGGCAGTATCGTCGGTCAGATCAGCGAGTGTGATGGTGTTCATGGCGGTAAACTGCGTTGACATGGCCATTCCCAGTACAAACAGTGCGATCAATAACCAGATAATACTGTTTTGTGGTGACTGCAGCGCAAAACTGGCAATCAGAATGCCAATAATAATGCTAATGCCAACCAGCGTTTTGCGGTAACCATGCCAGCGAAGCAATTGGGTCACCGTAGATTTTGCAATGATTGAGCCAATAGCGGTTGGTGCCATCATACAGCCAGCAATTATAGCCTGGTAGCCAAATCCCACCTGCAGCATTAACGGCATCAGAAAGGGTATTGCGCCGGTTCCCAGCCGGCTGGCGATGTTGCCGGCAATGCCGACAGAAAAGGTCCGTGTTCTGAACATTGGCAGGTCGATCAGTGGACCAGGATGGCGACGGGCGTGGGCAATATAAAGAAGCAGTAAAATGCCCCCACTAACTAACACCGCGCTGGCAACCGGGTAGCTGGCAATCTGTTCACCAAAAAGCTCCAGTCCGCTGGATATGAGCACTAATCCCAGACCAAACAGTAAAAAACCCAGCAGGTCAAAGCGGCGCTTAGGGGTGGTGAAGTTAGGCATGTAGCGACCGGCATAAAAGATGCCGATTAAGCCAATAGGAATATTAATCAGGAATATCCAGTGCCAGGTTGCCCAGGTAACCAGTACTCCCCCCAGCAGCGGCCCCATTATCGGCCCCACCAGGCCGGGCATGGTGACAAAGTTCAGCACCGGCAGCAGTTCGCTACGGGGGTAGGCGCGCAGAAGCGCCAGTCTGGCAACCGGCATCATCATTGCGCCGCCGATGCCCTGAATAACGCGTGAAATAACCAGCATTGTTAGTGAGCCTGATAACGCACATAGCAGCGAACCAAAACTGAACAATGAGACGGCAATAACAAAAACCCGACGGGTGCCGTAACGATCGGCCAGCCAGCCACTAATCGGTATCAGTAACGCGACCGTTAGCGTATAGCTGATAACCGCGGACTGCATGGCAAGGGGGGAGTGGTTCAGACTGCGCGCAATCGCAGGTATGGCAGTATTGAGGATAGTGGCATCCAGAGATTGCATAAAAAAAGCCATCGCCGCAATCCAGGGAAGGCCAGCCATACTGCGTGCGGATTTAATCATCTGACGTCATCCTTCTTGTCGACGAAAGGCAAAAAGTTAATGACAACATCATAGCATTGTTGGCTGGCCAGAAGGCGCCGTATGTGCCGGTAATATTGCTTATGTTTACAACGAAAAGCCTTTCTTTTAAGCGTTTGAGGGTAAAAAAACAGCTATCAGACTTTTTTTTGTAATAAACCCTTGTCAGCTGGTTTCATCTCCCTATAATCCGCCTCCACTGACAGGGCACGGCGGCAACGCGTGCAGGTCAGGCCCGGCACTAACGGGGAGCAGAGAAAAATTCAGAAAAATGAATTGACTCTGCAGGAGGAAAGCGTAATATACGCCACCTCGCGACAGCAGGCGTAATGCCGGTCGCAGCGCTCTTTAACAATTTATCAGACAATCTGTGTGGGCACTCGCAGGATTGATATGGCAAAACTATTTGCAGTATCAAGTCTTGAAGAGTGAACGCGTAAATTCATTACGTAACCGTCGGGTTTAAATACCGGACGGAGAGTTTAATTCTTTGAGCATCAGACACTTTTAAATTGAAGAGTTTGATCATGGCTCAGA
>NZ_MOMB01000060.1 GCF_002752165.1 Erwinia sp. OLFS4 | reverse complement strand
AAGAATTTGCCTGGCGGCTTTAGCGCGGTGGTCCCACCTGACCCCATGCCGAACTCAGAAGTGAAACGCCGTAGCGCCGATGGTAGTGTGGGGTCTCCCCATGCGAGAGTAGGGAACTGCCAGGCATCATACAGGACCCCCCGGTGACGCGGGAGGGGAGAAATACCTGAAGCCGCTACAATAAACGGCATCAGTAAAATTCGGTGGAGCGGTAGTTCAGTTGGTTAGAATACCTGCCTGTCACGCAGGGGGTCGCGGGTTCGAGCCCCGTCCGTTCCGCCACCCTTTTTAGGGGCGTAGTTCAATTGGTAGAGCACCGGTCTCCAAAACCGGGTGTTGGGGGTTCGAGTCCCTCCGCCCCTGCCATAAATATCAATCCTTTGCTTTTGCAAAGGATTTTTTTTTACCCTTATTTTTTGCGCTCCAGGCCACCGTTACCTGCGGTTGGGTCTGATTTTGTAACATTATTGCTTACTGCGTATTGACCGGATATTTAATGAGCTGTCGGATATGTGACTGTTGGTCGCTGTTTTGCAGCCAGACAGCATACAGCGGCCGCACGGCAACCGGTGTATCCGGAATAGCCAACAGATCATCGTATTCTTTACCCCAGATATCGGGCAGAAAAGCACAGGCGCCTGTAGTCGCTAATAGCTGACGCGCTAGCTGAGCTGAGGTGGTAGTTAATACCGCGACATCATCAGCGCCTGTCATAAAGCTTTCATGTTGATGAAAATCGGCACCCCATTCCAGTTTTATGTAATCATATTTATCCCGTTTTTCGCTATGTCTGGCGCGAAACAGATGCAAAGTGATATGACCAATTTGCTGACTGGTCAGTTCATCCATCTTAGGGGCTTCCGTGGTGATTAACAGGTCCAGCTGTCGCTCATGAAGCTGCTTGACCAGAAGATGGCGTTGCGCCACGCGGGCTTCAAGACGCAGGCTGTCACGGTTTTCATACAACGTTTGCAACCATGGCGTGAGGTAGGCCTCCCATAAAGATGCACTGGCACCAATTGACAGTTCGTGATGTTGCTGGGTATGGGAAACTTCTTTTTTTGCCATCAGCCAGGTATTCATCAGGCTTTCAGCATAGGGAAGCAAACGTTCTCCGGCAGCGGTCAGGCGAATGTTATTCCGGTGACGGGTAAACAGGTTTACACCCAGTTGGTTTTCAAGCTGGCGGATACGAAAGCTGACGGCTGATTGTGTCAAATAAAGCGCCTCGGCAGCCCGGCCAAAGTGGCGGGTTCTGCTTACTTCGAGGAAAGTTTTCAGTAATTCCGAATCCACGTCCATCTCCTGAAAATAATTTGTCGTTATGATTTAAATGTTTTGTTTTACACTCTGTCAAGCCTATCTAATACTCCGCGCCATAAATAGCACGGCCATTGAAGAGTCAGGAGCGTGTAAAATGGCGGATAGCTTTGCAACAACTAATCGTTTTTTTGATAACAAAAATTATCCACGTGGTTTTTCCCGCCATGGTGATTTCACCATTAAGGAAGCGCAACTGCTGGAACGTCACGGTTATGCGTTTAATGAACTGGATTTGGCTAAACGTGATCCGGTGACTGACGAAGAGCGTCAGTTCCTTGAGGTTTGCCGCGGTCTGCGTGAGCCTCAAACAGAACCTGAACGCGTGTGGAGCAAATATATGGCACGCATTAAGCGGCCTAAACGTTTCCATACGCTCTCTGGTGGTAAACCCCAGATGGAAAGCATAGAAGATTATTCTGACAGTGACGATTAACCAGCATTAAATCTGAGGAGCCGCAAGGCTCCTTTTTTATGTGGTTTGTTTGATTAGGTGAATAAGCAACCGATCCACCGCCCGATAACTGATAGCCTCCTGCAAATGGTGGCGCTCAATGTGTAAATCACCACAGAGATCGGCAAGCGTCCGGGCGACTTTAAGCAGGCGCTGCCATGCCCGGACTGATAAACCTAACTGATGAAAAATCTCTTCCAGCCAGGCGGCATCGGCGCTGCTGATAGCACAATACTGGCTGACGTCCTGGTTGTTCATTGCCGCATTAATTTTACCGCTGCGGGTTAGCTGGCGTTCTCTGGCAAGCTTTACCCGGGCGCGTACCGTTTTACTGCTATCTCCCCGTGCAGCATGACCGCTCAACATGCCGGGTGGCAGTAATGGGACTTCAATTGATAAATCAAAGCGATCCAGCAGTGGGCCAGACAGGCGTGAAAAATAGCGTAATGTCTGTTGTGGTGAGGCCCGATTGTGCTGCCCGGCGTAGTGTCCGGTGGGGCTGGGATTCATTGCTGCAATCAGTTGAAAACGCGCGGGATAGGTCACTTTAGCGCGCGATCGTGAGAGATGAATTTCCCCTGATTCCAGGGGTTCACGTAGTGAGTCCAGCGTACTACGGCCAAACTCTGGCAATTCGTCGAGAAACAAAATGCCATGATGCGCGAGTGAGATCTCACCTGGGCGCGGGATGGCACCACCGCCAATCAGCGCATAACGGGAAGCCGTGTGATGAGGTGCTCTGAATGGCCTCTGGCGCCATTTTTGCCAGAGGGGGGCGTTGCTGACCAGACTGATAATGGCCGCACTCTCCAGCGCCTCCTGCTCGCTTAACGCCGGTAATAAGCCCGCCAGGCGTGTAGCCAGCATGGTTTTACCGGTACCGGGAGGCCCCAGTAATAATAAGTTATGGCCGCCTGCCGCGGCTATCTCCAGCGCGCGTTTAGCCTGTTGCTGACCAATGATATCCGTCAGACAGGGGAAGTCCGCATCATTGGGGGGATCCGGTGGCGGGACAATTGCTTCTGGCAGAGGCGGGCTGCCATGGAAAAAGCTGCTTATTTCCTGTAAATGGTGAGCGACCAGGCTCTTACCCTGACCGATCAGACCGACTTCACGTTGATTGATCACTGACAGAATAAGCTGGCGCCTCGCATTCAGGGCGGCTATGGCTGCCGGAATGGCGCCCTGGACATAGCGTAGTTCACCGGTCAGCGCCAGTTCGCCGACGAACTCATAATCACTCAGGCGTTCGGCAGGTATCTGATCGGAAGCGCTAAGAATGGCCATGGCAATAGGTAAATCATAGCGTCCCCCTTCTTTGGGTAAATCCGCCGGCGCCAGATTGACGGTAATGCGCCGGGCAGGAAATGAAAAACCGCTATTAATAATGGCACTGCGTACCCGATCGCGGGCTTCTTTTACCGTTGTTTCCGGCAGGCCAACCAGGGTAAAGGCCGGCAAACCGTTACTGATATGCACTTCAACAGTGACCAGCGGCGCATCAACCCCGATGGCGGCGCGGGTATAAATTCGGGCTAAAGACATACGGTGACTCCTTTCGGTCAGTCTGGCGCAAAGCGCGCCGGAAACCGACAGGCAAGATAAGGGTTTGCGGGACCGCTCGCAGCCGTTGTTGTTTTTGCTGAAAACTGACTCTGACCTGTGAGAGCAGGCTGGCTACTGGCGCTGCGAAAATGTGCTGAATCATTACGCCCCTGTCGTAATGAGAAAAATTCAATTATGGTATTGCGATTGTTTTATAAGATGTTTTTTTGCAATGCGCGCTGGCAATGTCAAAAAAAAGTTGAAGTATTGATGAAAACTGTGATAACTCTGTAGGCATTACTTCGAACAAACGAGTTATTCGAGTCCAGATGAAAGCCGTTCTACGAGTCGTCAGCCTAGTCGTCATTCGCGTCGTCGTGATTATTATCACGCCGTGCGGGGCTACGCTCGGAGGAACAAAGGCTTAATAAACAAGCCGATTTTCTAAAGAACCCCCGCACCGAAAGGTCCGGGGGTTTTTTTTATCACTCAATTTTAGTCATAAGGAACACATCATGATAACTAGCATAAAATGCTGTTGTTCCCGCAAAAACACGGGAGAATAGCAATGACAGGTGCACAGTGGGTAGTACAAGCATTACGCGCGCAGGGGGTTGAAACCGTGTTTGGTTATCCGGGTGGCGCAATAATGCCTGTTTATGACGCGCTCTATGATGGCGGCGTTGAACACCTGCTGTGTCGTCATGAACAGGGTGCGGCCATGGCGGCTATTGGCTATGCTCGCGCCACCGGCCGGGTCGGGGTATGTATTGCGACTTCTGGTCCGGGGGCGACAAATCTGATAACCGGACTGGCGGATGCGCTGATGGATTCCGTTCCCGTCGTGGCCATTACCGGGCAGGTCTCTTCCGGGTTTATTGGCACCGATGCGTTTCAGGAGATCGATATGCTCGGCATGTCATTGGCCTGTACTAAACACAGTTTTTTGGTGCAATCTCCTGACCAGTTGCCGGTGATCATGGCCGAAGCGTTCGCGATTGCAACCTCCGGTCGACCGGGGCCGGTGTTGATTGATATCCCTAAAGACATTCAGTTATCCAGCCACAACTTTGACCCGCATCTGATACCCGTTGAAGCCCAACCCCTCACGCCCGATCATCAACTCAATTCTGCACGTAACATGCTGGCGCAAGCGAAAAAGCCCGTTTTGTATGTAGGGGGCGGGGTGGGTATCGCCGGTGCGGTGCAGGCGTTACGTGAGTTTACTGCCCTCACCGGTATCCCATCAGTGGCGACGTTAAAAGGGCTGGGTGCACCAAATCCTGACGATGCCTGTTATCTGGGAATGCTGGGGATGCACGGCGGAAAAGCAGCCAACCTGGCGGTGCAACAGTGTGATTTGCTGTTAGCGGTGGGGGCGCGTTTTGATGACCGGGTGACCGGGAAGCTGGATACTTTTGCGCCCCATGCGGCGGTAATTCATCTTGATATTGACCCGGCTGAACTGAACAAATTACGCCGGGCGCATATTGCCATCCAGGGCGATATCAACGCACTGTTGCCGGCCCTGGCACAGCCCCTGTTCATTGCCGACTGGCGTGACGAGGTGCAAAGGCTGAAGAAAACGCACCACTGGCGTTATGATCACCCGGGTTCGGCTATTTTCGCTCCGTTGTTGTTAAAGCAGCTTTCTGATCGCAAAGCAGATTCGTCGATAGTCACAACCGACGTTGGACAACATCAAATGTGGGCGGCACAGCATATGCGTTTCACGCGCCCGGAAAATTTTATTACGTCCAGCGGGCTTGGCACTATGGGGTTTGGTCTGCCCGCAGCGGTAGGTGCACAGATAGCCCGGCCGGATGATGTGGTGATCTGCATTTCCGGTGACGGGTCTTTTATGATGAATGTGCAGGAGCTCGGCACCATCAAGCGCAAACAGCTGCCGGTAAAAATTCTCCTGCTGGATAACCAGCGCCTTGGCATGGTGCGCCAGTGGCAGCAGCTGTTCTTTTCCGGGCGCTACAGTGAAACCAATCTTTCCGATAATCCCGATTTCCTGACGCTGGCCAGCGCCTTTGGCATACCGGGCCAGCGTATTAGTGAAAAACAGCAGGTTGACGCCGCATTAGACGCGTTGCTGCACAGTAAAGGACCCTATCTGCTACATGTCGCCATTGACGAACATGAAAACGTCTGGCCGCTGGTTCCGCCGGGAGCCAGCAACGAAAATATGATGGAGAAAATCTTATGATGCAGCATCAATTGTCTATCGAAGCGCGCTTTCGTCCGGAAATACTTGAACGCATTTTACGTGTCGTCCGTCACCGTGGCTTTACGGTATGTACTATGAACATGGCGAGCACCAGTAATGCCGACAACATTAATATTGAAATGACCATTGCCAGTCAGCGCCCTGTCGATTTACTGTCAACGCAGTTACGCAAACTGATGGATGTCGCCTGCGTGGAAGTTCAGCAGCAGGCATCGCAACAAATTCGTGCATGATCGCTCGCATATAGCGGCTGGATCGCACAGATGTACTGATAATAAACAACATAACATACCGCGCCTGTCGCGAAAGGAATAAAGAATGTCGACGAAAAAAGCTGACTTTATCTGGTTCAATGGTGAGATGGTTAAATGGGAAGAGGCAAAAGTCAGCGTCATGTCTCACGCCCTGCATTACGGCACCTCGGTATTTGAAGGGGTACGTTGCTACGATACTCACAAAGGTCCGGCTGTCTTCCGTCATCGCGAACATATGCAGCGCCTGCACGACTCGGCAAAAATTTATCGTCTGCCCATCAAATACAGCATTGATCAGCTGATGGACGCCTGTCGTGAGGTATTACGAAAAAATAACCTGAAAAGCGCGTATATTCGTCCGCTGGCTTTCGTTGGCGATGTCGGGCTGGGTGTGAATCCGCCGGACGGCTTTACCACCGATATTATTATTGCTGCGTTTCCCTGGGGCGCCTATCTGGGACCGGAAGCGCTTGAACAGGGGATCAGCGCGATGGTCTCTTCGTGGAATCGGGTGGCACCAAATACCTTGCCGACAGCGGCTAAAGCCGGCGGTAATTATCTCTCTTCTCTGCTGGTTGGTAGCGAAGCGCGCCGGCACGGCTACCAGGAAGGTATTGCGCTGGACACCAACGGCTATATTTCCGAAGGCGCGGGTGAAAACCTGTTTGAAGTCAAAGATGGCATCCTGTTTACCCCGCCGTTCAGCTCTTCAGCGCTGCCTGGTATCACCCGTGATGCAATTATTACCCTGGCAAAGGATGTCGGTATTGAGGTGCGTGAACAGGTGCTGTCGCGAGAGTCACTCTATCTGGCCGATGAAGTTTTCATGTCCGGCACCGCCGCAGAAATTACGCCGGTACGCAGCGTTGATGGTATTCAGATTGGCGCTGGTAAGCGTGGGCCGGTGACGGAACGTATTCAGAAAGCGTTCTTTGGTCTGTTCACCGGCGAAACAGCCGATAAATGGGGTTGGCTGGATGCGGTAAACCGATAATAACCACCTGATTTTGCGGGCCGCTCGCCGGCTTTTAATGCACCTTGCCAGAGACAAAATGTGACCGGCAGGCCCGCCCATTATTAAAACTGGAGTAAACAGAGCATGCCTAAGTATCGTTCCGCTACCACCACCCACGGCCGTAATATGGCCGGTGCCCGCGCTTTGTGGCGTGCGACCGGCATGACCGACGATGATTTCGGCAAGCCGATTATCGCGGTGGTCAACTCCTTTACACAGTTCGTGCCGGGTCACGTTCATCTACGCGATTTGGGGAAACTGGTCGCAGAACAAATTGAAGCTGCTGGCGGCGTGGCCAAAGAGTTTAATACCATCGCGGTTGACGATGGTATCGCCATGGGACACGGTGGCATGCTGTATTCCCTGCCTTCACGTGAACTGATCGCCGACTCTGTTGAATATATGGTGAACGCACATTGTGCCGATGCCATGGTGTGTATTTCTAACTGCGATAAAATCACGCCAGGAATGCTTATGGCCGCATTGCGCCTGAATATTCCGGCCATTTTTGTTTCCGGTGGGCCGATGGAAGCTGGCAAGACCAAACTGTCCAATCAGCTGATTAAGCTGGATTTGGTGGATGCGATGATCCAGGGAGCCAACCCCAACGTCAGCGATGCTGACAGTGAACAAATTGAACGTTCAGCCTGCCCGACCTGTGGTTCCTGTTCGGGGATGTTTACGGCCAACTCGATGAACTGCCTGACCGAAGCACTGGGACTGTCTCAGCCGGGAAATGGATCGCTGCTGGCGACACATGCCGATCGTAAACAGCTGTTTTTGTCTGCCGGTGAGCGGATTGTTAGCCTGGCCAAACGTTATTACGAACAGGATGACAGCAGCGTTCTGCCGCGCAACATTGCCGCTAAGCCAGCGTTTGAAAACGCCATGACGCTGGACATTGCCATGGGTGGATCGACCAACACCGTGCTGCACCTGCTGGCAGCGGCGCAGGAAGGGGAGATTGATTTTAATATCTCCGATATCGATCGCCTGTCCCGCAAAGTTCCCCATTTGTGCAAGGTGGCACCGAGCACCCAGAAATATCACATGGAAGACGTGCACCGCGCCGGTGGGGTAATGGGCATTCTGGGCGAATTAGATCGCGCCGGTCTGCTGGATACCTCGGTGAACAATGTCCTGGGAACCACCCTGCGTGAAACGCTGAACCATTATGACATTATGCTGACCGACAGTGCGGCGGTAAAAACCATGTTCCGCGCCGGGCCGGCGGGTATCCGTACCACCCAGGCTTTTTCGCAGGATTGTCGCTGGGACAGCGTTGACGACGACCGCAAAGCAGGCTGTATCCGTTCACGCGAGCATGCCTATTCGCAGGACGGAGGGCTGGCGGTGCTGTATGGCAATCTGGCTGAAGATGGCTGTATCGTCAAAACCGCCGGTGTGGATAAAGAGATCCTTAAATTTCGTGGACCAGCCAAAGTGTATGAAAGCCAGGAAGACGCGGTAGACGCTATTCTCGGCGGCAAAGTGGTTGCCGGCGACGTGGTGGTGATTCGTTATGAAGGCCCCAAAGGCGGACCGGGAATGCAGGAAATGCTTTATCCGACCACTTACCTTAAATCGATGGGACTGGGTAAAAGCTGTGCGCTGATTACTGACGGGCGTTTTTCTGGCGGTACATCGGGGTTGTCTATTGGCCACGCGTCGCCAGAGGCGGCCAATGGCGGCACCATCGCACTGGTGGAAGACGGCGATATGATCGATATCGATATCCCAGGTCGTGCTATCCAGCTGGACGTGGCGGAAAGGGAATTACACGCCCGGCGTGAGGCGCAACAGGCGCGTGGTGACGCAGCGTATACGCCACGCAATCGTCAGCGTGACGTCTCTTTTGCCCTGCGAGCCTATGCGTCACTGGCAACCAGCGCTGATAAAGGGGCCGTACGCGACAAGAGTAAACTGGGAGGCTAAAGGATTATGGCTCAATCTCAACCGCTACCTGCAAATCCTTGCGGAGCGGAATATCTGCGGGCGGTATTACGTTCGCCGGTATACGAAGTAGCGCAGGTGACGCCACTGGAAAAGATGGAGAAGCTCTCTTCTCGTCTGAGTAATACCATTCTGGTTAAACGCGAAGACCGGCAGCCGGTACATAGCTTTAAGCTGCGTGGCGCCTACGCCATGATTGCTGGATTAAGTGAAGAACAGAAAGTGCGGGGGGTAATCACCGCCTCGGCGGGTAACCATGCTCAGGGCGTGGCGCTGTCGGCCACGAGACTGGGTATTAAATCGCTGATTGTGATGCCGCTGGCGACCGCAGACATTAAAGTAGATGCCGTGCGGGCGTTTGGTGGCGAGGCGTATCTTTTCGGCGCTAATTTTGACGAGGCAAAAGCCAAAGCGATTGAACTGGCGCACGCTGAAGGCTATACCTTTGTACCGCCGTTTGACCACCCGGCAGTCATTGCCGGCCAGGGCACGCTGGCCATGGAGCTTTTACAACAGGATGCACACCTTGACCGGATATTTGTGCCGGTTGGCGGCGGTGGCCTGGCGGCGGGTGTGGCCGTGTTGATAAAGCAGCTGATGCCACAAATTAAAGTTATTGCGGTGGAATCGGAAGACTCGGCCTGTCTGAAAGCGGCTTTACTGGCCGGCGAGCCTGTGGATTTGCCGCGCGTGGGGCTGTTTGCTGAAGGCGTTGCGGTTAAGCGCATTGGTGATGAAACCTTCCGTCTGTGTCAGTCATATATCGACGACATTATTACCGTGGATAGCGACGCCATTTGCGCTGCCATGAAAGACCTGTTCGAAGATGTGCGTGCGGTGGCCGAGCCGTCCGGGGCGCTGGCGCTGGCAGGGATGAAAAAGTACATTCAGCAGCATAATCTGCGGGGTGAGCGTCTGGCCCATGTCCTTTCCGGGGCCAACGTAAACTTTCACGGCTTGCGTTACGTTTCTGAGCGTTGCGAACTGGGTGAACAGCGTGAAGCGCTGCTGGCGGTGACCATTCCGGAAAAACAGGGGAGTTTTCTTAACTTCTGTCAGCTACTGGGCGGTCGTTCAGTCACTGAGTTCAACTACCGCTATGCCAATGAAAAAGACGCCTGTATTTTTGTTGGTGTGCACCTGAGGCGTGGTCTGGAAGAGCGCGCGGAGATTATTCGCCAGCTAAGGCAAGGGGGGTATAACGTCGTTGACCTCTCTGACGATGAGATGGCCAAGCTACACGTACGCTATATGGTGGGCGGCCGTCCTTCCAAACCATTGCAGGAACGGCTTTATAGTTTTGAATTTCCTGAAGCGCCCGGAGCGTTGCTGAAATTTTTGCAAACCCTTGGGACACACTGGAATATCTCTTTATTTCACTATCGTAGCCATGGTACCGACTTCGGGCGGGTACTGGCAGCATTTGAGCTGGGAGAGGCGGAACCCCGCTTCGAACAGCATCTGGCGGCGCTGGGTTATGATTATCATGATGAAACCAGTAACCCGTCATTTCGTTTTTTTCTGGCGGGAAGCTGATCACAGAATGCTCCAGAATGCAGCAATCGGCGGCTCGCTGAGCCGCTGTTTCTGCACGCAGACTCCCAGTTCGAAAGGGGCGACCGAGGCAGCATGGCCCAGATCGAGGATACGGTTACGCACCGGCTCAGGGCTGTTTTCCAGTACCACATCGGGGAGCAGGGCAATTCCACAACCCAGTGCAACCATTGACACAATGGCTTCATGACCGGATACCGTGGCATAGATCTGGGGTGCACTGATGCGTTCACGGCGTAGCCAGAGATCGATACGCTGGCGAGCGGGTCCCTGTTCCGGCAGGATAAAAGGCACCTGTGACCAGTCCGGATTTTCTTCGGTAGCCAGAGTGCGTACCGGGCAGGGTAGCGCCGGAGCAATCAGAATCAGCGGAATAAGTCCCAGAGGAATAAAGTCGATACTGGCCGGCAGATTTTCTGGCCGGCCAGCGATGGCCAGATCGGCCTCGGCGGACTGTACTTTTTCTACGGCATCGGCTGCATCCCCGGTGGTGAGTTTGATTTCAACCAGCGGATGTTCGGCGCGAAAACGGTCGAGAATGGGTGGAAGGTGGCTGTATGCGGCGGTAACGGAACAAAACAGATGCAGTTCACCGCTCAGCGATGGACCATGCTGGGCGAGGGTATGGCGCATTTGCTGATATTGCAGCAGCGTTTGTTGTGCGAACTGCCGTAACTGCTCGCCGGCTTCGGTGAGCGTCACCGTGCGGTTATCACGTAAAAACAGAAACTGGCCCAGCTCCTCTTCTATGCGTTGAATCTGACGCGATAGCGTTGAGGGGCTGACATGCATCGCGCGTGCGGTGCGGCCAAAATGGCGACTTTCCGCCAGATGAAGAAATAATTTAAGGTCGCGTAGATCCATGAGCAGTCTGCCAGGTTATGTTGCATTTATTGCAATGTGATGTTGTTAATATATCAATTTAAGCAACACATTTCCTGTCATATGATGAGGTTAATTTCCGGCAGCGCAGACTGATGTGCTACAGACAGAATAATGACAAACACGAATAACGAGGTCCCTATGGCTAATTACTTTAACACGCTGAACCTGCGCAATCAGTTAGCGCAATTAGGAAAATGTCGCTTCATGACGCGGGATGAATTCGCCGACGAAGCCAGCTATCTGAAAGGCAAAAAAGTGGTCATCGTGGGCTGTGGTGCACAGGGACTCAATCAGGGGCTGAATATGCGCGATTCCGGTCTGGATATTGCCTATGCGCTGCGCCCGGAAGCCATTGCCGAAAAACGTGCCTCATGGCGCAAAGCCAGCGAGAATGGTTTCAAAGTCGGCAGCTATGAAGAACTGATTCCTCAGGCCGATCTGGTGATTAACCTGACGCCGGACAAACAGCACTCGTCGGTGGTTAAGGCGGTACAGCCGCTGATGAAAGATGGCGCGGCGCTGGGCTATTCCCACGGCTTTAACATTGTTGAAGTGGGTGAAACCATTCGTAAAGATATTACCGTTATCATGGTGGCACCAAAGTGTCCGGGTACCGAAGTGCGTGAAGAGTATAAGCGTGGCTTTGGCGTACCGACGCTGATTGCGGTGCATCCGGAAAACGATCCGAAAGGCGAAGGGATGGCGCTGGCGAAAGCCTGGGCTGCCGCCACCGGTGGTCATCGTGCTGGCGTGCTGGAATCCTCCTTTGTGGCAGAGGTAAAATCTGACCTGATGGGAGAGCAAACCATATTGTGTGGCATGTTACAGGCCGGTTCGTTGCTGTGCTTTGACAAGCTGGTTGCTGATGGCACCGATCCGGCCTATGCCGAAAAACTGGTGCAGTTCGGCTGGGAAACCGTGACCGAATCACTGAAATTTGGCGGTATCACTCTGATGATGGATCGCCTGTCAAACCCGGCCAAACTGCGTGCTTACGCGTTGTCTGAGCAGCTGAAAACCATTATGGCGCCGCTGTTTCAGAAACATATGGATGACATTATTTCTGGTGAGTTTTCGGCAGGCATGATGGCCGACTGGGCTAACGACGACAAAAAGCTGCTCAGCTGGCGTGAAGAGACCGGCAAAACCGCCTTTGAAACGGCACCGCAGTTTGAAGGTAAAATTGGCGAGCAGGATTACTACGACCAGGGCGTGCTGATGATTGCCATGGTGAAGGCCGGTGTTGAGCTGGCGTTTGAAACTATGGTAGACGCCGGTATTATCGAAGAGTCAGCCTACTACGAGTCATTGCATGAGCTGCCGCTGATCGCCAATACCATTGCCCGTAAGCGCTTATACGAAATGAACGTGGTGATTTCCGATACCGCTGAATATGGTAACTATCTGTTCTCGTTTGCTGCCGTGCCACTGCTGAAAGAATTTATGACAACGCTGCAGGCCGGCGATCTCGGCAAGGCGGTTGCTGCCAGCGGCGTGGATAATGCCCAGCTGCGCGACGTTAACGAAGCGATTCGTAACCATCCTATCGAAGCGGTAGGTCGCAAGCTGCGCGGTTATATGACCGATATGAAGCGTATCGCGGTTGCCGGCTAACGGCCCGGGATATGAATACAAGGCGTCCCAGGTGGACGCCTTTTTTATGGCGGCAATGAGCAGGCATCCGTAAGATGACCCGATCGTTTTGCCACGCGGCAACCGAAACCGTATATCTGGTGATATTCACCGTAAGGACACTTCCATCAGTGACGATAAAGAACCTTAATAATATGGTAGCCAAAACGGGTATGCAGCGGACCGTATGGCTGCAGTAATGGACAGGAAAATACCGCTTTATCAAACGCGGCAACCATTTGTCCTTTGCGAAACTCTCCCAGATGCCCCCCTTTTTTACCTGACGGGCAGAGAGAATGTTTCTTCGCCAGCTTGTCAAAGTCGGCGCCTTTGCGGAGTTGCTCCAGGAGTTGCTGCGCCAGTTTTTCTTCTTTAACAAGGATATGTAGCGCCGCTGCGTTTTTTGCCATGATCGTGACCTGCGTGTTGGTTATACTAAGCTGCGTCCCGTTATGCGGCGGGCAGTGAGTATTATTTTATCTCAGCCAACTATCATGAGTGAATCCTGGTTATGCGTTTGAACGCCGGTCAACAACAAGCCGTTGAATTTGTCACCGGACCCTGTCTGGTGCTGGCGGGTGCCGGTTCCGGTAAAACGCGTGTTATCACCAATAAAATCGCCTACCTGATCCGCGAATGTGGTTATCAGGCGCGTCATATTGCCGCGGTGACTTTTACCAATAAAGCCGCACGTGAAATGAAAGAGCGTGTTGCACAAACGCTGGGGCGTAAAGAGGCCCGCGGGCTGATGATTTCCACTTTCCACACTCTGGGGCTGGATATTATTAAGCGTGAATACGCCGCACTGGCCATGAAGTCTAACTTCTCACTGTTTGACGATCAGGACCAGATGGCGTTGCTGAAAGAGCTGACCGCCCAGTGGCTGGAAGAGGACAAAACCCTGTTGCAGCAGCTGATTGCCACCATTTCTAACTGGAAAAACGATTTGGTCGATCCCGCCGGTGCAGCGGCGCTGGCCCGCTCTGAACGCGACACCCTGTTTGCTCACTGTTATGGCTTGTACCATGCCCATCTTAAAGCCTGCAACGTAATCGATTTTGACGATCTGATTTTGCTGCCAACCCTGTTATTACAGCGTGATGAGACGGTACGCGAACGTTGGCAGCAGCGCATTCGTTATCTGCTGGTGGATGAGTATCAGGATACTAACACCAGTCAGTATGAGCTGGTTAAGCTGCTGGTGGGGCAGCGTGCACGCTTTACCGTGGTGGGCGATGATGACCAGTCTATCTATTCATGGCGCGGCGCGCGGCCACAGAATCTGGTGCTGCTGAATCAGGATTTTCCGGCTCTGCAGGTGATTAAACTGGAACAGAACTATCGTTCTTCGCAGCGCATCCTGAAAGCAGCGAATATTTTGATTGCTAATAATCCCCATGTTTTCGAAAAGAAGCTGTTTTCCGATTTAGGCTACGGTGCTGAACTGAAAGTGATCACGGCCAACCATGAAGAGCATGAGGCTGAACGGGTAACCGGTGAACTGATTGCCCACCATTTTATTAATAAAACGCAGTATAAGGATTACGCCATTCTTTATCGCGGTAATCATCAGTCGCGGGTATTTGAAAAAATGCTGATGCAAAACCGCATCCCTTACCGTATTTCCGGCGGCACTTCCTTCTTCTCGCGCCCGGAAATTAAGGATTTGCTTGCTTATCTGCGGGTACTAACCAATCCACAGGACGACAGCGCCTTCCTGCGCATCGTCAACACCCCGCGCCGGGAAATTGGTCCGGCGACCTTGCAAAAGCTGGGTGACTGGGCAACCGCACAAAACAAGAGCTTGTTTAATGCCAGTTTTGATCTCGGTCTGGAACAGACGTTAAGCGGGCGTAGCCTTGAATCGCTGCAGCGTTTTACACACTGGCTGCGTGAGATAGCCCATCTGGCGACGGATGAGCCGATCAATGCGGTACGCGATCTGATTCGCGGTATCGACTATCAGAGCTGGCTGTTTGAAACCTCGGTCAGCCCGAAGGCGGCAGAAATGCGTCTGAAAAATGTCGATACCTTATTCAGCTGGATGACCGAAATGCTGGAGGGCAACGAGCTGGATGAGCCCATGTCACTGGCGCAGGTTGTTACCCGCTTCACCTTGCGCGATATGATGGAGCGTGGTGAAAACGAAGAAGACACCGACCAGGTTCAGCTGATGACGCTGCATGCTTCAAAAGGGCTGGAGTTTCCCTATGTTTTTCTGGTGGGAATGGAAGAAGGATTATTGCCGCATCAAAGCAGTATTGATGAAAATAATATCGAAGAAGAACGACGCTTGGCCTATGTTGGCATTACCCGGGCGCAGAAAGAACTGACCTTTACCCTGTGCCGCGAGCGGCGTCAGTATGGTGAACGGATCTGCCCGCAACCGAGTCGCTTTTTACTGGAACTGCCGCAGGATGATTTGCAATGGGAGACAGAACGTAAGGTCGTCAGTCCTGAACAACGTATGAAAACTGGCCAGAGTCGGGTAGCCGGACTGCGGGCTATGCTGGATAAGTCACGCGGTGGCTGACATGAGTCCGTCGCGCAGCCAGTAAAAAACTGCGGCGTCACCGCGTACAAACCGGCGTTATCGGTTCAATTTTTATATTTTTTTTATATCCTTCCCGCTTCTTTTTACACCTATTTTATTGCCGCCTGCGCAGACTGGATACTTCTGAAAAGTGGTGTCGGAGGTCAACAATGAGCATGGTGGTATTTGCGGGTATCCTGCTGGTATTTCTGCTGCTGGGCTATCTGATTTATGCCCTGGTCAACGCGGAGACATTTTAATGGCGACCAGTACTTTTTTATTCATTGCCAGTTTTCTGGCGATATTGATGCTGCTCGCCCTGCCGTTGGGCAAGGCCATGGCGGTGATGGTGGAAGATCGTCCGTGGCCGGGACTTGCGACTATTGAGCGGCAAATCTGGCGAATCTGCGCGGTGACCGATCGCGCCATGGACTGGCGGCAATATCTGCTGGCACTGATGCTGTTCAACATCGCCGGCATGCTGGTGCTGTTCGTGCTGCTAATGGTTCAGGGTAGTCTGCCGCTTAACCCCCAGCATCTGCCGGGGCTGAGCTGGCATCTGGCCCTGAATACGGCGGTCAGCTTTGTCACGAATACTGACTGGCAATCCTACAGCGGAGAAAGCACGCTGAGCTACTTTAGCCAGATGGCAGGGTTAACGGTACAAAACTTTCTCTCTGCTGCCAGCGGTATTGCGGTGGCTTTTGCGTTGATCCGCGGTTTTGCTAACCGTTCCTGCGCCTTGCTGGGGAATGTCTGGCGCGATCTAACACGCATTACGCTCTGGATGCTGCTGCCGCTCGCATTACTGATGGCGTTGTTCTATATCAGCCAGGGCGGGCTACAAAGTTTAGCGCCGTATCTGCACTTCACTACGCTGGAAGGAAGCACGCAAACGCTGGCACTGGGACCGGTTGCCTCTCAGGAAGCGATTAAATTACTCGGCACCAACGGCGGAGGTTTCTTTAACGCCAACTCAGCCCATCCGTTTGAAAACCCGACGGCATTGACCAACATTGTGCAAATGCTGGCGATTTTTCTTATTCCCGCCGCCCTGTGTTTCACCTTTGGCGAACGGGTGAAAGACCGGCGTCAGGGACAGGCACTGCTCTGGGCGATGGCGGTGTTGTTTGTGGTCGCGGCGCTGATAGTTATCCGGGCTGAGCAACAGGGGAATCCACATCTGCTGGCGCTGGGCGCCGACAGCAGTAGCAATATGGAAGGCAAAGAAACACGGTTTGGCATAGTGGGATCGGCGCTGTTTTCCGTGGTGACCACGGCGGCGTCCTGTGGTGCGGTTAACGCGATGCATGATTCGCTGACGCCGCTGGGCGGCATGGTAACAATGCTGTTAATGCAGATAGGTGAAGTGGTGTTTGGCGGCGTTGGTTCCGGGCTGTATGGCATGCTGCTGTTTGTACTGCTGGCGGTGTTTATTGCCGGCTTAATGATTGGCCGTACGCCAGAATACCTCGGTAAAAAAATCGATGTGCGGGAAATGAAAATGACCGCGCTGGCTATCCTGGTCACGCCGACGCTGGTGTTACTTGGCAGTGCACTGGCAATGATGCTTCCAGCCGGGCGTGAAAGCATGGCCAACCCGGCTATTCACGGTTTCAGTGAAGTGCTGTACGCGCTCTCTTCCGCGGCAAACAATAACGGCAGTGCTTTCGCCGGTCTGAATGCCAATAACCCTTTCTGGAATCTGCTGCTGGCATTTTGCATGTTTGTCGGCCGCTTTGGCGTCATTGTGGCCGTGATGGCGATAGCCGGTTCCTTGTCGGTCAAACCGGTTCAGCCAGCAGGCAATGGCACATTGTCCACCCACGGTTTTCTGTTTACCTCGTTGTTAATCGGCACGGTATTGCTGGTGGGCGTACTGACGTTTATTCCGGCGCTGGCGCTGGGGCCAATTGCCGAACATTTACAGATGATCCGCCAGTAAGGGTCGGGGAGCACCTATGAATAACGCAACACAGATGAAGCTGGACCGGCGGTTAGTGCGCGTCGCCCTGGTGGATGCTTTCAGTAAGCTGGACCCGCGCATACAGTTTCGTAACCCGGTGATGTTCGTGGTCTGGCTGGGGAGCGTGCTGACTACGCTGCAGGCGCTGGCAATGAGCAGTGGAAAGATGGTCGGACCAGCCGGTTTTACCTGGGCTATCGCTATCTGGCTATGGTTCACCGTCCTGTTTGCTAATTTTGCTGAGGCACTGGCCGAAGGTCGCAGTAAAGCGCAGGCCAACAGCCTGAAAGGGGTAAAACGCACCAGTGACGCCAAAAAAATGGCGCAGCCTCACTATGGTGCCCAGACCGTTAAGGTGGCGGCTGACACCTTGCGCAAAGGGGATGTGGTACTGGCAGAAGCAGGGGATATCATTCCCTGTGACGGGGAGGTTATTGAAGGCGGCGCCTCGGTTGATGAAAGTGCAATAACCGGTGAGTCAGCGCCGGTTATCCGCGAAGCCGGAGGAGATTTCTCTTCCGTTACCGGAGGAACGCGTATCCTCTCTGACTGGCTGGTGATTGAGTGCAGCGTCAATCCTGGCGAAACCTTTCTTGACCGTATGATTGCTATGGTGGAAGGCGCCAAACGGCGTAAAACCCCTAATGAAATCGCACTGACTATTCTGCTGATTGCCCTGACAATCGTTTTTCTGCTGGCCACCGCCACGCTGTGGCCTTTTTCCCTGTGGGGAGGGCAGGCTGTCAGCGTTACGGTCCTGGTGGCGCTACTGGTCTGTCTGATTCCGACCACTATCGGTGGCCTGCTGTCTGCTATTGGCGTGGCGGGAATGAGTCGCATGCTGAAAGCGAATGTGATTGCGACCAGTGGCCGGGCGGTAGAGGCAGCGGGCGACGTTGATGTACTGATGCTGGATAAAACTGGCACTATCACTCTGGGTAATCGCCAGGCGACACAGTTTTTACCGGCACCGGGAGTCAGTGAGCGCCAGCTGGCCGATGCTGCCCAGCTGGCATCGTTGGCAGATGAAACGCCGGAAGGGCGCAGTATTGTTATCCTTGCTAAGCAAAAATTTAATCTGCGTGAGCGCGATCTGCAAAGCAGTGGTGCCACCTTTGTACCGTTTTCAGCGCAAACGCGCATGAGTGGGGTCAACATACAACACCGTATGCTGCGTAAAGGGGCCGCAGAGGCCATCCGCCGCCATGTGGAGGCCAACGGTGGCCAGTTCCCCCCCGAGGTTAATAAGCTGGTGGAGGCGGTGGCGCGAGCCGGGGGCACGCCGCTGGTAGTGGCAGAAGGCGCTACGGTGACGGGGGTGGTGGCACTGAAAGATATTGTCAAAGGGGGGATTAAAGAACGGTTTGCCGAAATGCGTAAGATGGGGATTAAAACCATTATGATCACCGGTGACAATGCGTTGACTGCTGCCGCGATTGCCGCAGAAGCGGGTGTGGATGATTTTCTCTCGGAAGCAACACCGGAAACCAAACTGGCGCTGATTCGCCAGTATCAGGCTGACGGGCGGCTGGTAGCAATGACCGGCGACGGTACGAACGATGCGCCTGCGCTGGCGCAGGCTGACGTCGCGGTGGCGATGAATTCCGGGACTCAGGCGGCAAAAGAGGCGGGCAACATGGTGGATCTTGACTCCAATCCGACCAAACTGCTGGAAGTGGTGCACATTGGTAAGCAGATGCTGATGACGCGCGGTTCACTGACGACGTTCAGTATTGCTAATGATGTTGCTAAATATTTTGCCATTATTCCGGCTGCCTTTGTGGTGACCTATCCGCAGTTAAACACGCTGAATATTATGCAGTTGCATTCGCCGCAGTCAGCGATTCTCTCGGCGGTGATCTTTAACGCGCTGGTGATTGTGTTTCTGATCCCGCTGGCCTTAAAAGGCGTCAGTTATCGTCCTCTCAGTGCTGCCGCACTGCTGCGGCGCAATTTGTGGATTTACGGGGCCGGCGGCCTGGTGGTGCCTTTTATCGGCATTAAACTGATTGATATTGTTCTGACCGCGTTGGGTCTGGCCTGAGGAGAGAAATCATGTATCAATTACGCCCCGCGCTGCTGCTGTTAATGTTGTTCACCCTGCTAACCGGAATAGGCTACCCGTTACTGACCACCCTGCTGGGACAGTGGTGGTTCCCGTTCGAGGCAAACGGCTCGTTGCTAAGCGAGAATAACCGGGTGCAGGGTTCGGCGCTGATCGGCCAGCGTTTTACGCGCCCTGAGTATTTTCAGGGCCGGCCTTCTGCAACGGCAGATTTTCCCTATAATCCATTGGCTTCCTCCGGCAGTAATCTTGGGCCAACAAATCCTGCTTTGTATGCGGCGATTAAGCAGCGGGTGGCAGATCTTAAGGTGGCCAATCCGCAGCAACATGGGCCGGTGCCGCTGGGGCTGGTTACCGCTTCAGCCAGCGGGCTTGACCCGCATATTTCACCACAGGATGCTTACTGGCAGGCACCGCGCGTGGCGGCGGCCCGCCATTTGTCGTTATCTGAGGTGGAGCAGCTGATCGCCGATAATACTTACCGGCCGGTTCCCGGATTTATTGGCCCGCCGGGCGTAAATGTATTGCTGCTTAATAACGCGCTGGATAAATTAACCCGTTAACGCTTTTCGCCGGGGCTACCGGCGATCTGTTTCTCAGGCAGGGCCGCAATGAATGACGATACGATTCGCCCCGACCCGGACGCATTGTTAAAACATGCAGAGGAAAACCTGCGTGGGCGATTAAAAATCTTTTTTGGTGCCAGCGCCGGCGTCGGAAAAACCTGGGCGATGTTACAGGAGGCTCAGCGGCTGCGAGCACAGGGGTTGGATGTGCTGGTGGGCGTCGTGGAAACCCACGGTCGTAAAGAGACCGCAGCGCTGCTCGATGGCCTGACGCTGCTCGCGCGCCGGCATGCTGCACGTCACAATCATAGTGAGTTTGATCTTGATGCCGCGCTGGCCCGGCATCCGGCAGTGATTCTGATTGATGAACTGGCCCACAGCAATGCGCCAGGATCGCGTCATCCTAAGCGCTGGCAGGATGTGGATGAGCTGCTGGCGGCGGGTATTGACGTGATGACCACGGTGAATGTTCAGCATCTGGAAAGCCTGAATGATGTCGTCAGTGGCGTGACCGGTATCCGGGTGCGGGAAACGGTTCCCGATCCTTTTTTTGATTCCGCCGACGATGTGGTACTGGTCGATCTACCGCCGGATGACCTGCTGCAACGCCTGAAAGAGGGAAAGGTTTACGTCGGCGATCGGGCCGAACGCGCCATCGAAAATTTTTTTCGTAAAGGTAACCTTTATGCCCTGCGCGAGCTGGCGCTGCGCCGGACCGCTGACCGGGTAGACAACCAGATGCGGCTGTGGCGTGACGGTCATGGCCGCGACAAGGTCTGGCATACCCGCGATGCCATTCTGCTGTGTATCGGCGATAACAACGGCAGTGAAAAACTGGTGCGTATTGCCGCGCGTCTGGCGGCAAAACTGGGCAGTAACTGGCATGCCATTTATGTGGAAACCCCGCGTTTGCATGGCATTTCTGAAGCGCGCCGGCGCGCGGTATTACGCACTTTACAGCTGGCAAGAGAGATGGGTGCCGAAACGGCGACGCTGTCCGATCCCAGCGAAACCGCCGCAATCTTGCGCTATGCCCGGGAGCATGATCTGGGCAAGATTGTGATTGGCCGTTCTGCGGGAAAACAGCGCTGGCGACGTGAGCGTATTCTGCGGCGGCTTGGTAAATCCGGTCCCGATCTCGATTTGCTGGTGGTGGGGCTGGATGATGTACCGCACAGTCGTGCCGGGTCGACCAGCGACGGACGTTCTTCTTCTGCTGAAAAATGGCGACGCCAGATACAAGGCTGTACTGCGGCGTTGCTATTGTGCTTGCTGATTACAATTATCTGCCGCTGGTTACTGCCGAACGTTGATCCGGTCAATCTGGTGATGATTTATCTGCTCGGCGTGGTGATTGTGGCGTTGCGCTATGGCCGCTGGCCATCGGTAGTGGCGGTACTGCTCAGCATTATTGCGTTTGATATCACGTTTGTCTCCCCGGCGGGCACGCTGGCAATATCAGACATGCAGTACCTGGTGACGTTTGGGGTGATGCTGACGGTGGGTACGCTGGTGGGCAATCTGACCGCCGGTGTACGCTATCAGGCGCGGGTGGCACGCTACCGCGAGCAGCGTGCGCATCAACTCTATGAGCTGGCGCAATCACTTGGCGGCGCGCTGTCACCGCAGGATATTGCCAAAAGCTGTCAGCGCACCGTTAACAATACGCTTGGCGCTCGCAGTGAACTGCTGCTGAGTGATGAACAGGGCGTCCTGACTATGGTCGGTGAGAAGCATCTTAACGTGTTACCTGACCTGGCTATCGCTCGCTGGAGTATTGATAAAGGGCTGCCTGCCGGTGCCGGGACCGATACCTTGCCCGGCGTGCCTTATCAGATGTTGCCGCTGAAAACCGCGCAGCAGACTTATGGATTGCTGATTATTGAACCCAGTAATTTGCGCCAGCTGATGATCCCCGAGCAACAGCGGCTGGTGAATACCTTCACCGTACTGGTTGCTAATGCACTGGAGCGCTTGCAGCTAGCACAGCGTGAAGAGATTGCCCGGCTGGCAGCCGAACGGGAACAGCTGCGCAACGCGCTACTGTCAGCGCTCTCTCACGATCTGCGTACCCCGCTGACGGTGCTGTTTAGTCAGGCCGAGATTCTGACGCTGGATTTAGCTAACGAAGGGTCAAAACATGCCGCCCAGGCCAGTCAGATTCGTCAGCAGACGCTGAACACGGTCCGGCTGGTGAATAATTTGCTGGACATGGCACGGATACAATCGGGGGGATTGAGCCTGAATGCTGAGTGGATGGCTCTGGATGAACTGATTGGCAGCGCATTGCAAAATCTGGCGCCATTACTGGGAAACCGGCGGGTCGAGCTTGATGTTCCCTCAGAAATGTTGCTGTTACACGTTGACGGTGCGCTGATAGAGCGGGTTTTTGCTAATCTGCTGGAAAATGCCCTGAAATATGGCGGTGACACAGCACGCCTTGGTATTACTGCACGGCGGACGGAAAAGCATACTCTGGCTATCAGCGTCTGGGATACCGGACCAGGTATCCCTGCCGGACAGGAGCGGAATATTTTCGAAAAATTCGCCCGCGGTAGCAAAGAATCTGCCGTACCCGGAGTGGGATTGGGCCTGGCAATTTGCCAGGCCATCATAGATATTCATGGCGGCAATATCAGTGCCAGTAACCGTCCACAAGGGGGCGCCTGTTTTACCTTCACGCTGCCGCTGGAAGCACCGCCGGCTCTGCCATAGAATCAGCTTAGTCGTTCGGCAATAAACCCCGCCGTCGCCCGTGCGCCGGCAGCAGAAATGGTGTGACCGGTTGACGGCTCAAACTGGGTTATCACCGGATAGCCGGCTTCACGTAGCTGTCTGGCTGCCTTTTCACTTTCGCTAAAAGGAATAACCGGGTCAATCATGCCGTGAATGAGCAGCAGCGGTGCTATTGCCGGTTGCAGTGGTGCCGGTGAAGCCAGACGACCGGAAAACGCCACGACGCCGGCTACCGGCCAGCGACCTGACACCACGGCATCAAGCACCATAATTGCGCCCTGAGAGAAGCCAACCAGTACGACTTTATCCAGTTGATCTGTCATTTGTTGCTGTTGCAGCACACGCGTCATGATGCGATCAAAACCGGCGCGTGCTTGTGCCACGCGGTGCGGACGCGTTTCGTCCGTAATCCCTTCAAGGGCAAACCATTGATAGCCCGCGCGGTGGGGAGAACGTTCGGCGGCGTTTGGACTGGAAAACCGCACGTCCGGCAGATCGGGTGCCCAACGCGCAGCAAGTCCGGCCAGGTCGTCCCCGTTACTGCCAAAACCGTGCATAAGAATCGCTAATCCGCCTGCCATAACTTTCCTCATTGGCCATCAGAAAACAGGTAAGTATTGTGCGTGCTCAACGACTGACTGCGTAAGGTTTATGTGCGATTGTCCGTCGTTGTAGCGCGCGGTTTATCAGCTTTAGCGGCTTGAACAGCGGTGTGATGCTGTTGGTTTCCCAGCGGTTATCCCGCAGGGCGCAGGCCAGCAACACTTTTTAGGCCATGGCACAGTACCCACGCGTTGCCGGCACTCCGGGTAAATCCTTGTAAAATATGCCGCTCATGGTTTGCGCCATTGCCTGTCAGCAGGCGACATTATTTCAGGGGCCTGTGCGTTATTACGCCTCAGCAGTTGGTTTTTGTATCCTATACCTGCTGGCTCGCCGGGAATAGTCCTGTTGTCTTAGTCTGCTGATGGCGAAAAATGATTATTTCCAAATCAGGGCGGGTTAGTTGACAATGGCAACAGAGATTCCTCCTCATTGCCTGTCTGCAATATTTTGCACTAAGCCTGGCTGGATTCATGGAAAAAATGAGAACTTAAATCATGTTATCTCAACGTTTTGAACGTCTGATTAATGTCTTCAGGGATGCGCCGGATGGGATGCCTCCCAACCGGGTTTGGGCATTCTATTATTATTATCTGCGCCAGGTCTGGCCAAGTTTTGCCATATTGCTGGTGGTCGGTCTGATTGCTGCGCTGATCGAGGTGGCGTTGTTCAGTTATCTGAGCCGTATTATCGATCTGGTTAACGCCACGCCAGCGCAGGCGTTGTTTCGCGACCATGCTGGTGAACTGGTGTGGATGGCGGTAGTGGCGCTGCTGCTGCGGCCTGTTTTTATTGGTATCCATGATTTGCTGGTGCATCAGACCATCGGCCCCGGTATGACCAGCCTGATCCGCTGGCAAAATCACAATTACGTCCTGCGTCAGAGCCTGAGTTTCTTTCAGGGTGACTTTGCCGGCCGTATAGCGCAACGCATTATGCAAACGGGTAATGCGTTACGCGATTCCGTTGTTCAGACGGTTGACGCGCTCTGGCATGTGCTGATTTATGCCGTCACCACTCTGGTGTTGTTTGCCCAGGCCGACTGGCGGCTGATGCTGCCGTTGATTCTGTGGATTACTGGCTATGTCCTGTGCATGTGGTATTTCGTGCCGCGGGTGAAAGCCCGATCGGTCGCCTCGTCTGAGGCACATTCCAGACTGATGGGGACCATTGTTGACGGTTACACTAATATCACCACGCTGAAGCTTTTTGCTCATGGTACGCTGGAAAAGCACTATGCCCGTGAGGCCATTGAAGAGCAGACCGACAAATCGCGCCGTGCCGGACGCATGATTAGCGGCATGGATGTCACGATTACTACGCTTAATGGTTGCCTGATTGTCTCCACCACCGGGCTGGCATTATGGCTCTGGACCCAGTCGCTGATTAGCGTGGGTGCCATAGCGCTGGCGACCAGTCTGGTGATTGGCATTGTTAATATGTCCGGCTGGATTATGTGGGTGGTAAACGGCATTTTTGAAGATATCGGTATGGTCCAGGATGGGCTGAAAACCATCGCCCAGCCGGTGAAAGTTTCCGACCAACCCCAGGCGAAACCGCTCCAGGTGGCGCGCGGTGAAATTCGCTTTACTCACGTGCAGTTTAATTATGGCGGCACCCGGCCGGTGATTGAAGGGCTTAATCTGACGATTCAGCCAGGGGAAAAAATCGGGCTGATTGGCCCCTCAGGGGCCGGCAAATCAACCCTGGTTAACCTGTTATTGCGTCTTTATGATCTTAACGGTGGCACGATTGAGATTGATGGCCAGGATATTGCGCAGGTGAGTCAGGAAAGCCTGCGCGCGCAAATAGGGATGATCACTCAGGATACCTCTTTACTGCATCGTTCGATTCGCGACAATTTACTCTATGGTCGCCCGGACGCCTCTGTTGACGCGCTGGATCAGGCTATCAGGCGGGCACGGGCTGATGAATTCATTCCCCTGCTGTGCGACGAACAGGGGCGCAGTGGTCTGGATGCCCATGCCGGTGAACGCGGGGTGAAATTATCCGGTGGTCAGCGCCAGCGTATTGCTATTGCCCGGGTGTTACTAAAAGATGCGCCGATTCTGGTTATGGACGAAGCCACGTCGGCGCTGGACTCGGAAGTAGAAGCGGCGATCCAGGAAAGTCTGGAAGATCTGATGCAAGGAAAAACGGTTATCGCCATTGCTCACCGCCTGTCAACCATTGCCAAAATGGATCGACTGGTGGTGCTGCAGAAAGGGAAAATTGTTGAAATGGGTAACCATCAGCAGCTGCTGGAAAAAAATGGCTTGTATGCCCGTTTATGGCGGCATCAGACCGGCGGTTTTGTCGGGGAGATCTGACGGCAGGCGCGGCCAGGATAGGCGAGTGCGCCTGCCGTCAGCCCGCCTGGCGATGATAAGGTAAAGCCTGGCGCGCCTGGTCGGCCCAGGCTTGCACGGCGGGTCGCTCCTGCTGCAGGTAATCAGCGACCGCAGCGTGCAAACCGGCATGCTGCAGTAAATGCCACGAATGGGTCACCACCGGCAGAAAGCCGCGTACCAGCTTATGCTCCCCCTGAGCACCTGCGTCAAAACGGCTAAGTCCGTGGGTTATCATGTAATCCATATCCTGATAAAAACAGGTTTCAAAGTGCAGGTGGTCAAATTCAGCCAGACAACCCCAGTAACGACCATAGAACGTATGGTCATCCACCAGGCTGAACGCCATGGCCACCGGCAGGCTCTGCCGTTGGGCGATGACCACACGAATAGCGGCGGGCATGCTTTCAGCGAGTAAGCTGAAAAACAGCCGGTTGAGATAAGGACGCTGACCGCGCACGGCATAAGTGTTGGCATAACACTGATAGACAAAATCCCACTGCTGTCCGGTCAGTTCGTTCCCCTGATACCAGACAAAATCAAAGCCCTGATCGCGGACTGCCTGGCGCTCTTTACGCATATTTTTACGCTTACGTGACATGAGCGTATCGAGAAAATCATTGAAATCGCGGTAGCGAAGGTTGTACCAGTGATACTGGCAGCCATAACGCTGCAGCCAGTTTTGCTGTGGTGCCAGTAGTCGGTCCGCTGGCGCATCGCTAAAGTTTATATGACCGCTATACAGGCCGTTCTCGTTGAGCCAATCCGGCAACCGGTCAAGCAGCTGATGTGCCGCAAAATTGTCCCCCAGTACGCGTGCACCGCTCACCGGACTGAAGGGGATGGCGCTGAGCCATTTAGGATAGTACGGCAGACCTGCGCGCTGGCTGGCATCTGCCCAGGCGTGGTCAAAAATATATTCGCCGCGCGAGTGGTATTTCCGATAGCCCGGCATGGCGGCCAGAATCTTTCCCTGTTCCTGCCAGATTAAATGCTGTGGTTGCCAGCCGGTTTCATGCCTGACACAGCCACTTTCTTCCAGCGCACTCAGGAAAGCGTGACGGACAAAAGGTTGATTGTCGGTCAGCAGGGCATCCCAGCTGGCGGCCGGAATAGCGTTTATCGCATTTAGCGGGGTGAGCGACATGTCAGGCTCCGGTAGATGGGGCGTGTTCCCCTGAAGGTTGTCCTGCGCCCGGTCTTTGCCTGTGCATCAGCTATAACCAAACTGAATTGGCCTTAGGCCAGCACCAATGTTACCAATATCAAAACGGCAACAGGTAAAAACGTTTGACGGAGTTCACATTATGCAATTCTGCTCTGTATCGCTGCCTGCCTGCTGAGCGAGAATAAACCTAAGCCGTTATATTTGCCGGATAGTTATTGCATTACTATAGAATTTTATCACCGTTAATCAACACCCCTTAACAAATGGGTTATTATTGGGATGAGACTGTACACCGAACGACTTTGCCTGCGGCCGGTCAGCCCGGAAGACAGCGAATCACTGTTCGCTATCTACGGTGACCCGGCGACTAACCAGTTTAATCCAGCTGGCCCTTTTCCCGACAGGGAGCATGCCGATTTGGTCCTGAGTGGCTGGCTGGCACACTGGCGACAGCACGGATTTGGCAACTGGGCAATTTCGTTACGCCAGCAGCCGGATAAAACGCTTGGCTTTGGTGGCATTGCCAGGCGTAAGATAGCCACTGAAACAATGAATAATCTCGGTTATCGGTTTGCCCGCTATGCCTGGGGACAAGGGCTGGCGACAGAGTTTGCCCGGGTTATACTGCACCACAGTTTTCATCAGCTTAATATGCCGGAAGTGGCGGCAACGGTGCGTCAGAACCATCTGGCCTCACAGCGGGTATTGCAGAAAGTCGGTCTCAAAGTGTGCGGGCAAATTGACGATGTACCCGGGGCGCCTGTCAGCCTGCTGTTTCGCCTTCGTCATGAAGAGTGGCGGGTGCAAACCTATGAGTCAGGTGGAGGACCGGTTGCGTAATCATTGCTGAATATCGTGGGCCTGATTGCCAGTAAAACAGCATGAAATAAGGGATAGTGTGATGGCGCAGCAGCATATTGTGGTAATTGGCGGCGGAACAGCGGGCCTCGGAGTGATTGCCAGCTTAAGAAAAAGACGCCAGCAGCTGACGATAACATTGATCGAACCACAGGAATATCACTACTATCAGCCGGGCTGGACACTGGTAGGCGCCGGGGAATATGACCAGCTAAAAACCCGACGTCCGCTGCGTGAGCTGATTCCTGAAGGGGTCTGTTGGTGCCAGGATCGCGTTAGCAAAGTTGATGCAGAAAGTCAGCAGGTGCATACCCTGCAGGGCCAGACGCTGACATACGATGTCTTGCTGATATGCTGTGGCCTGACGTTGCACTGGGAAAAAATTGACGGTCTGACAGAGACGCTGGGCAAAAATGGTGTCACCTCCAATTACCGTTACGACCTGGCGCCTTATACCTGGCAACTGGTGCAGCAATTGCAACAGGGTAACGCACTTTTCACCCAGCCGCCGGTGCCAATTAAATGTGCTGGCGCCCCACAGAAAGCACTTTATCTGGCCTGCGACTACTGGCAAAAGCAGCAGCGTCTTGAGCACATTCAGAGCGAATTTTGTCTGGCTGGTCAGCAGTTGTTCAGCGTGAGTGCTTTTATCCCGGAATTAGAACGCTGGATGGCACGCTATCATGTCCGCATCAACTATGGCTGTAATCTGGTGAAAGTTGACGGTGCAAATCATCAGGCCTGGTTTGAACTGACCGGGCCGGAAGGCGTGCGCGTGCAGGTGCAGAAATCCTTCGATATGTTGCATGTGGTTCCCCCCCAGCTGCCGCCGGCGTTTATTGCCAGCAGTGGCCTCGGCAATGAAGGGGGCTGGTGTGAGGTGGATGAAAAAACATTGCAGCACAAGCGCTTTCCTTCGGTATTCGCCCTGGGTGATGTGGTTTCCAGCCCTAATTCAAAAACCGCAGCGGCCGCGCGTAAGCAGATAGTTATTGTGGCGCGCAATGTGCTGCATTTTTTACGTCAGCAGTCGCTGACGGCGAACTATGATGGTTACAGCTCCTGTCCTTTGTCGGTGGCGCGCGGTAAGGTGGTTTTGGCCGAATTCGGCTATAATGGCCGTTTGCTGCCAACGTTTCCTCTCAATCCCTTAAAGCCACACTGGTTGGGGTGGTTTCTCAAGACACGCTTTTTACCCTGGTTTTACTGGAAAGGGCTTTTACAGGGCGTGGAATGGTTTACTTACAGTAAGCCCAAACGTTAGCAACGGCCGCTGCTAAGTGGCTGCAGGCAGATGCTATAGTGGTATTGCCGGCAGCCGCGTCGTTGCCTGACAATAAACCTCTGACTCAACGTACTCACTGGCGTGGCAGTTTGCGCTATTTACCCTTAAGCGGCACAGATCGCATCCGGGAAACATCACGATGGGAATGCAGAATGCTTAGTCGACGCCGGTTATTGCAGGGAGCCGGTGCTTTCATATTATCAATCAACGCAGGTAAGTTGATGGCAACCGAAGACAGAATAGCGTTATGGCCCGATCGGCCGCCTGGCGGCGGTGGCCCCTCAGGCAAGGTCAACATTTCGTTTAATGGCTCCTGGTCTAATATTGCCAGTCCTGCCTTGCAACGTTTTCAGCCGGAGAATTCCAACGGGGAAGCGGTGCTGATTGCTGCTGGCGGTGGTTATCGCTGGATTGGTATGGCTGGCGAGGCATGGCCAGTGGCCAGCTGGTTGAATAAGCTGGGCTATACCGCCTATGTCCTGAGCTACCGCTTGCCTCAGGAGGGCTGGCAGGCCGGCAGTTATGCACCATTGCAGGACGCACAGCGCGCCATCCGGCTGGTACGCTCAATGGAACGCAAAGTCCATCTGCTGGGATTTTCTGCCGGCGGCCACCTGCTGGGTATGGCAGCGGCCAGACCAGATTTTGCTTCTTATCCACCCATGGATAATCTTGATCAGATTGTTCCGGTGGCCGATACCATCGGGCTGATTTATGCGGTGGTGACGCTGGAACAGCCTTATACGCATACTAATACGCATCGCATGCTGTTAGGCGATAACGCTTCACCTGCCGATGAAGCCCGCTGGTCGGTACAAAATTATGTCACTTCCTATTTCCCGCCGACGTTTCTCGCCCAGGCAGATGACGACAATATTGCTAATCCTCATAACCTGCTAATCATGCAGGATGCCTGCCGGAAACAAAAAGTCCCGGTACAGCTGATCAAAATTACCCGTGGCGGCCATGGTTTTGGCCTTGGCAAAGCCGGGACGGCGGCCGCAATCTGGGATGAAGCTTACGCTTCATGGCTGCACAGCCATATCTGAAGGCGCGCGGCTTCTTCAGATTATGCTGAAATTGCAGGGATGCTTTACTTGCCGTTGCACTGCTCCGGCGCGTTGCCCAATACCCTCCGGTTCTGCTGGTCGCTATTTTTCAGGCTAACCGCCTTATCATACCATTGAGCTGTTATTCTCTAAGGCATTGCATTATCGCCAGGAGGTAAGCCAATGAATCCGATAGCCTTAGCACAGAAGCTTCAGGCGCTGGCCCAGTCCGGTCTGACCTTTAGCCAGGATAAGTTTGATATTGAACGCTATCAGCAGCTTCGGGCGTTAGCCGCACAACTGATGGCAGAGCATTTTTCTGCAACCCCCGATCAGCTAGAGGCAAGCTTCAGCCAGCAGCAGGGATATGCCACTCCGAAGGTGGATAGCCGGGGTCTGATTCTTCGCGATGGCAAGCTGTTAATGGTGCGTGAAGCGGAAGACGGCGGCTGGAGTTTACCCGGCGGCTGGGTGGACGTAGGCGATGCACCAAGACAAGCCGCCGAACGTGAAGTGCGTGAAGAGACGGGGCTGGAGGTGCGGGCTACACGCCTGCTCGGCGTATGGGATCGTAATCAGCATGGGCACCCGCCCCATCCGTTTCATATCTATAAGCTTATTTTCCTCTGCGAGGAGCAGGGTGGCGAACTGGCCATTAGCCATGAATCGCTGGATATTGGTTTCTTTGCACCTGATAACCTGCCGCCGCTGTCGCTGACGCGTATTGTGCCGTTGCAAATTGAAACCAGCTTGCGCATTGCGCTTGAGGGTGGTGAACCCTGGTGTGATTGAGACGGTTTTAAGATTTGCCGTTATTTTTCCACAAGGGACAGGATAGTAGATTAATAAGGAGAGAGGATGTTTGCGGGCGTATTGTTTGCACTGGCGGCCGGATGTTTGTGGGGCCTGATTTTTGTCGGTCCGCTGATAGTACCCGATTATCCTGGCATCATGCAGTCTGCCGGACGCTATGTCGCCTTCGGGCTGATCGCCCTGCCGCTGGCATGGCACGATCGCCAGCGGTTACGGCAACTGACGGCTGGCGACTGGCTGGAGGCGCTGAAACTGAGTCTGGTAGGCAATCTGCTCTATTATGGGTTTCTGGCCAGTGCCATTCAGCGCACCGGGGCGCCGGTTTCCACTATGCTAATTGGTACGCTACCGGTGGTGATTTCTATTAGCGCCAATTTTTTTTACGGACATCTGGAAGGACGTCTTGCCTGGCATCGTCTGTTACCGGCACTGCTGCTGATCCTGGCGGGTTTGCTGTGTGTTAACCTTGCTGAACTTGATGCGCGTCAGGGGCAGATGGATTTGCTGCGTTACCTGACCGGTATTGTGCTGGCATTGCTGGCCGTAGTGTGCTGGACCTGGTATCCGTTACGCAATGCCCGCTGGCTGCGTGTTCACCCCGGGGCGCGGCCATCAACATGGGCGACTGCACAGGGGCTGATGACGCTGCCGCTGGCACTGTTGGCCTGGGGGCTGGCCTGCCTGCAGCTGATGATTACACAGCCAGCGTTTCCGCTGCCTTTAGGCCCGCGGCCGGCGATTTTTCTTAGCCTGATGCTCGCTATCGGCTTGCTGTGTTCGTGGCTGGGCGCGATGTGCTGGAATACTGCCTGTCAGCGCTTGCCGACAGTTATTGTCGGACCGCTGATTGTGTTTGAAATTTTATTTGGCCTGCTGTGGACTTTTCTCTGGCGTCAGAGCTGGCCGCCGTTACTGACGTTTTGCGGTATTGTTTGTCTGATGGCCGGGGTGATTGCGGCCATGCGAATTAAACCGCAGCCGGTGGTGGTCAACGTCAGTTAACCTGTGCGGCCAGCGGCATAGATACTGTCAGCAGTCGCCGCCAAAAGGATCATCAGCGGAAAAGATGGCAGAATTATCTTAACAGTCTGGTGATCGCTGCTTATACTTTTGAGTAACTTTGCCTGCAATTTTATTAACTTAGAGGTGGAAATGAAAGACATCGTTAAGGGATTCCTGAGTTTTCAGGAAAACGTGTTTCCTGAAAGACGTGAGCTATTTAAAGGTCTTGCTTCCAGCCAGAGTCCAAAGGCATTGTTTATATCCTGTTCTGACAGCCGTCTGGTGCCGGAGCTGGTGACACAGCAGGAGCCAGGCCAGCTGTTTGTTATTCGTAATGCTGGCAACATTGTGCCTTCATTCGGACCGGAACCCGGTGGGGTTTCTGCCACAATAGAATATGCGGTTCTGGCGCTGGGAGTCAGCGACATTATCATCTGTGGCCATTCAAACTGTGGGGCAATGAAGGCGGTGGCGACCTGTCAGTGTCTTGACAATATGCCCGCGGTTTCGCACTGGCTGCGCTATGCCGATGCGGCAAAATCAGTGATTGAAGAAAAACACTACGCCAGCGAAGAAGATAAAGTTAATGCCATGGTGCAGGAGAACGTCATTGCCCAGCTGTATAATATTCGCACGCACCCGTCGGTAGCCGTCGCCCTGCGTAATGGCGCTATCCGGCTGCATGGCTGGGTGTATGATATTGAAAGCGGTGTTATTCAGGCGCTGGAACATAAATCTGAGCGCTTTGTTTTGCTGTCAGAAAATCCGGAAACTTTTTTCGAATAAGCCTGTTGTAGCCGCGCGGTATCAGGTTGACGAAGGCCGATGACAGAAAATCTGCTGTTGTCATCGGTGCTGGCCGGCGGTGAGCAGAGTAAAACCGGTCTGGCAGCCGGTTTTTTTCATCTCAGCAGGGCGATCAGCGCATAGTAACAAATTCTTCTGCACCGGTCGGATGGATAGCGACGGTGTTATCAAAATCCTGCTTGGTGGCACCCATTTTTAGGGCGACCGCAAAGCCCTGCAGCATTTCGTCCATACCATAACCAATGCCGTGAATACCGACAATCTTTTCTTCCTTGCCGGCACAGACCAGCTTCATACGGCACGGCTGACGGTGCTGGGTTACCGCTGTGTACATGGCGGTAAAGGCGGACTGATACACTTTGATATTCTGCTCGCCGTATTGCTCGCGAGCCTGGGCTTCCGTCAGGCCCACGGTACCGATGGGCGGATGGCTGAATACCACGGTGGGAATGTTACTGTAATCCAGATGTTCGTCGGGTTTATTGTTAAACAGCCGTTCGGAAAGGCGCCGTCCAGCCGCCACCGCAACCGGGGTCAGTTCTACATGGCCGGTGTTATCCCCTACCGCATAAATACCGGCGACGTTGGTGTTCTGGAATTTATCCACCGGGATGTAGCCTTTTTCATCACGTAGCACGCCGGCCGCCTCCAGATTCAGGTTGTCGGTTGCGGGCTGGCGACCAATGGCCCAAATCAGGCAATCCACGGTTTGTTGCTGACCATTCTCCAGCGTCAGGGTCAGGCTGCCATCGGCGTTTTTGCTCACCGATTGTGGTATCGCGTGGGTATGCAGCGTCAGGCCGTCCGCTTTCATTACTTCCACCAGGGTTTCCGCCAGCAAGGGATCAAAGCTGCGAAGTGGGGCGTGTTTGCGCACGAACAGGTGGGTGTCAGACCCCAGAGCGTTCAGCACGCCGGCTATTTCAACCGCAATATAGCCGGCACCGACTACCGCTGAGCGTTTTGGCAGGGCTTCAAGCGCAAAAAAACCATCGGAATTAATGCCATATTCTGCGCCAGGAATAGCAGGCAGGACGGGCCGTCCTCCGGTAGCGATAAGAATATGGTCTGCGGTAATCTGTTCGCCGTTAACCTCAACGGTATGTGCATCAACAAAGCGTGCGAAACCGTGAATCACTTCTACGTTATTTTTGCCCAGCACATTGTCATAAGAGTGGTGAATGCGGTCAATATAGGCGCTGCGGTTTTTAATCAGCGTCTTCCAGTTAAACTGATTGATGGTGGTATCAAAGCCGTAGTCTGGCCCGTAATGATGAATTGCCTCGGCAATTTGCGCGGCATGCCACATCACTTTTTTTGGCACGCAGCCAACGTTGACACAGGTTCCGCCAAGGTATTTTGCTTCAATCAGCGCACATTTCTGTCCGTACATGGCGGCACGGTTTACCGAGGCGATTCCGCCGCTACCGCCACCAATGGCGAGATAATCATAATGTCTGGTCATTAAAGCATTCCGTCCGGTGAATTAGGTTGGCCTGAGAGCCAGCGCATCAGGCTATTTTTCGCGGTAATCAGGCAGGCTCGCCACGATATACTGCCCTGGCTGAACCGTCGCCTGCGGCAATACCGCCTGATAAAATAGCCTCTAGTGTAACGCCTGGGCTGGCGATCCCATAAAGTTTGCACCAATGATTGCAATAGGGAAAGGCCAGCGGCATTTCTCGCTACCGGCTGCGTGGCGCAAGTGGCTAAACGCGTTACACTCAACGCAGACAGCAACCTGAGGTAAGGCATGCAACTTCAATTTCTTGGCACCGGCGCAGGGATGCCCAGTCGCGAACGTAACGTCACCAGTATTGCACTCAACCTGACTGACCATGCCGTCAGCTGGCTGTTTGATTGTGGTGAAGGCACACAGCATCAGATCCTGCGTACCACGATCAAAGCGGGGCGGATCGAAAAGATCTTTATTACACATTTACACGGCGATCATATTTTTGGCCTGCCTGGTTTGCTGACCAGTCGATCAATGAGTGAGGGTAGCGGACCCTTAACATTGTACGGTCCGGCCGGTCTCCGGCGCTTTGTGGAAACCACGCTTTCTCTTAGTGGTTCCTGGGTCTCCTTTCCGATGGAAATTATTGAAATCAGCGCCGGGGTGGTATGCGAGGATGAGCGTTTTCGGGTCATGGCCGCCGAAATGAATCATCCTGTTGAATGTTATGGCTACCGTATTGAAGAAAAAGATAAGCCAGGGGCACTGGATGACATCAGGCTGGCCGCGGCGGGGGTACCACGCGGCCCGTGGTTTTATGATCTTAAACAAGGTCGCCAGATTAGCCTGGCCGATGGAAGGGTGATTAACGGCAAGGATTATCTGTTGCTTGGAAGAAAAGGCAAAACGCTGGTGATTTTTGGCGATACCTCGCCTAACGCTGCGTCGTTATTGCTGGCAAAAGATGCCGATTTAATCGTGCATGAAGCGACGCTGGAAGCGGCCATGGAGGAGAAGGCAAATGGGCGTGGCCATTCGTCCACGGTGCAGGCCGCGAGGGTAGCACAACAGGCGGCGGTGCGGCGGCTGATTATTACCCACCTGAGTTCACGTTATCAGCGGGACGCCTGTCCGCGTCTGCTGGCAGAGTGCCGGGCTATTTTCCCGGCAACCGAGATGGCGCACGACTTCGCGTTGTTCAGCGTGTGATTATTCCGCTACCAGCCAGCTGACGTGAGTGTGACCGGTACCGGCAGGCACCAGTTTTTCATGCAGCCAGGGAAGCAGTGATTTCATCTGCTGTTCCAGCCGCCAGGGGGGATTAACCACCAGCATCCCGGAGGCGGTCATCCCCCGCTGGTCGCTGTCCGGTCGGACCGCCAGTTCAATTTGTAAAATGCGGCGAATGCCGCTGGCCTGCAACTGGTTAAGCATTTTTTTCACCTGCTGACGCAGCACCACCGGATACCAGAGAGCGAATACCCCGGTCGCAAAACGTTTGTGACCTTCCTGAATACCACTCACCACTGCCTGATAATCGCTTTTTAGCTCATAGGGCGGGTCGATTAAAATCACTCCGCGACGCGACGGAGGCGGTAGCCGCGCTTTCAGTTGCTGATAACCGTCAGCGCGTGCCAGCCGGGCGCGAGGTTCTTTCTGAAATTCGTTGCGTAGCAGCGGGAAATCACTGGGATGCAGTTCCGTCAGGTGCAGCGTATCTTCAGCACGCAGCAGGTGGCGGGCAATCAGCGGTGAACCGGGATAAAAGCGCAGATCGCGGCCCTGGTTGAAAGCACGTACCGCACCAATATAAGGTTTAAGCAGGTCTGGCAGATCGTCCTGTTGCCAGATGCGGGCAATGCCGTCGAGATATTCTCCGGTGCGTCCGGCATGTTCACCGCTGAGCTGATAGCGCCCGGCCCCTGCGTGAGTATCAAGATACAGGAACGGTTTTTCTTTCTCTTTCAGCCCTTCAATGATCAGGCTCTGAACGGTGTGCTTAAGAACATCGGCGTGGTTGCCGGCGTGAAAACTGTGGCGGTAGCTAAGCATGTCTGACGATTTATCCGATGGGAAAACATGGATGCCGCGGTGATCCGTTGATAACAATACCCTCCTGCAGGAGGACATTGGTCTGAGTCAGCGACAAGACTGCTGGCAGTATAACCTGTTAGCAGCCGAAATGCCCTGCCCGCAGCAACAGGCATTGATTTCTGTCTCGTTTAGCCCCATGTTACTGCTTATTGCGCGCAGTAACGCTGCCTCCATACACGATAAAAAGGACCGCGCTATGACGAATCCACTTCTCAGTCATTTTACTCTTCCACCTTTTTCCGCGATTAAACCTGAGCACGTGGTGCCTGCCGTCAGGCAGGCGCTCGACGACTGCCGTGCCACTGTTGAAAAGGTGGTGGCACAAGGGGCGCCCTGGAACTGGGATAATCTGGTACAACCGCTGGCGGAAGCTGACGATCGCTTAAGCCGGTTATTTTCACCGGTGAGCCACCTTAACGCCGTGAAAAACAGTCCTGAGCTGCGTGAGGCCTACGAGCAGGCGCTGCCGCTGCTGTCAGAATATGGCACCTGGGTGGGGCAGCATGCCGGTCTTTACCAGGCATACCGTAATCTGAAAGAGAACGGTGGTTATGCGTCGCTGAGTCTGGGGCAAAAAAAAGCGGTGGATAACGCGCTGCGCGATTTTGAACTTTCCGGAATCGGCCTTTCAAAAGACAAACAAAAGCGTTATGGGGAAATCGCCGCCCGTCTGTCCGAACTGGGGTCGAAATACAGTAATAACGTGCTGGATGCGACCATGGGCTGGAGCAAGCTGATTGTTGACCAGAGTGAACTGGCAGGCTTGCCAGAAAGCGCGCTGGCGGCGGCCAGCGCCCAGGCAGAAGAAAAAGGCCAGCAAGGCTGGCTGCTGACACTCGATATCCCCAGCTATCTGCCGGTAATGACCTATTGTGATAACGCCGCACTGCGTGAAGAGATGTATCGCGCTTATTCCACCCGGGCTTCCGACCAGGGGCCGAATGCAGGTAAATGGGATAACAGTGAGGTGATGGCAGAAGAGCTGGCGTTGCGTCATGAACTGGCGCAGCTGCTGGGTTTCGATTCTTATGCCGACAAATCCCTGGCGACAAAAATGGCGGAGAGCCCGTCTCAGGTGCTCGACTTCCTTGGCGATCTGGCGAAACGAGCTCGTCCACAGGCAGAAAAGGAACTGGCACAGCTGCGGGCTTTTGCGCAAAAACAGTTTGCGGTTGATGAGCTGCAACCCTGGGATCTGACCTATTATGGTGAAAAACAAAAACAGCATCTTTATACCATCAGTGACGAGCAGCTGCGCCCTTATTTCCCTGAAGCGCGGGTAGTTAATGGTTTGTTTGAGGTGGTGAAACGCATTTATGGCATCCATGCCAAAGAGCGTAAAGATGTGGATGTTTATCATCCGGACGTGCGCTTTTTCGATTTGTTTGACGAAACGGGTACGCTGCGCGGTAGTTTTTACCTTGACCTCTATGCCCGTGAGAATAAGCGCGGCGGGGCCTGGATGGATGACTGCGTTGGCCAGATGCGCATGGCCGACGGTTCGTTGCAAAAACCGGTTGCTTATCTGACCTGCAATTTTAATCGTCCGGTTAGCGGTAAACCGGCGCTGTTTACCCATGATGAAGTGACTACTCTGTTTCATGAGTTTGGTCACGGACTGCATCATATGCTGACGCAGATTGATGTCCCTGGGGTTTCCGGTATTAACGGCGTTCCCTGGGATGCCGTGGAGTTGCCGAGCCAGTTTATGGAAAACTGGTGCTGGCAGCCTGACGCGCTGGCATTCATTTCAGGCCACTATGAAACGGGTGAGCCGCTGCCGAAATCACTGCTGGATAAAATGCTGGCGGCCAAAAACTACCAGGCGGCACTGTTTATTTTGCGTCAGCTGGAATTCGGTTTGTTTGATTTCCGCCTGCATGCTGAATTTAATCCGGCCAGTGGCGCACGCATTCTTGAAACGCTGGCGCAAATTAAAAAGCAGGTTGCCGTGGTGCCGACGCCTTCCTGGGGCCGTTTCCCGCATGCGTTCAGCCATATTTTTGCCGGCGGTTATGCCGCGGGTTATTACAGTTATCTGTGGGCTGATGTGCTGGCAGCCGATGCCTGGTCACGTTTTGAAGAAGAAGGCATATTCAACCGGACAACCGGCCAGGCTTTCCTCGACAGCATTCTGACCCGTGGTGGTTCTGAAGAACCGATGACGTTGTTTAAACGTTTCCGTGGTCGTAAACCGAAGCTGGATGCAATGCTCAAGCATTATGGTATTCAGGAAACGTCTGCGGCGTGAAAATCTGCCTGATGGATGAAACGGGCGCCGGAGACGGCGCCCTGTCTGTATTGGCTGCCCGCTGGGGGCTGGAGCAGGATATGACTCAGCGGATGTCACTGGTGATGACTCACCAGGGTCTTGAGTTGCGTAAACAGGATGAACCCCGGCTGGGGGGGATTCGCGTTGATTTTGTCGCCGGGGCGTTGGCGCATCGTCGCCGTTTTGGCGGCGGGCGAGGGGAAGCGGTGGCGAAAGCGGTGGGGGTGAAAGGCCACTTTCTGCCGGATGTTGTCGATGCAACCGCCGGGCTGGGTCGGGATGCCTTTGTGCTGGCCGCTGTGGGCTGCCGGGTCCGCATGCTGGAGCGTCATCCGGTGGTTGCAGCGCTGCTGGACGATGGTTTACAACGTGGTTATCAGGATGCTGAAATTGGTGGCTGGCTGCGCCAGCGGTTGACGCTGTTGTATGGATCGAGCCTGACGGCGCTCAGCGATCTGCACCCGCGCCCGGAAGTGGTTTATCTTGATCCAATGTATCCGCATCGGCAGAAAAGTGCTTTGGTAAAGAAAGAGATGCGGGTGTTTCAGGCCCTGGTGGGTGCTGATACGGATGCGGATGGTTTGCTGATGCCTGCGCGCCAGCTGGCGACAAAAAGAGTCGTGGTGAAACGGCCGGATTACGCACCGCCACTGGCGGATGTGGTAACCCGTTCGGCAATTGTCACCAAAAGCCATCGCTTTGATATCTATCCGCCCCTGGGGGCATAACGGCAGTCCCCCACAGCGCACGCTATGGGGGTGACATCAGGTTACTCTTCTTCTTCATCACGCAGCGGAACGATCAGCATATCGACATGTACGGTATTGATCAGCTGGCGTGCTGATGACATCAGCTTGCTCCAGAAGTCCTGATGATGGCCGCAGACCACAAGGTCGGCGCCGTATTTTCTGATAGCATCAACCAGTACCTGACCTAAATCACCGCTACCGCTCAGGGTTTCGCTGATAGGGTAGCCGGCCCCAGTGGAAAGCTCGCTCAGGGCATTCTGGGTTTCTTCGGAAAGACGTTGTTGCATATCGCCAAGGTTAACGTCGATCAGACCGGTATAGAGATCGGAATAATTAACGTCAACATGAATAAGCGAAACTTTAGCATTGTGAGGCTGCGCGATAGAGATCGCTTTTTCCACCAACACTTTACTTTCGGGAGAAAGATCTACTGCTATCAGGATGTGTTTGTAAGCCATGATAAAACTCCTTCCATAAGACACGCGGGATCGGTCGCGAATGGTTAATCCTCGGTTGCGCCTTAACTTGCTAAAAGCAGATAAAAAAGAGGCGCAATGCTTCAACTTCCTTATTACCGGCCGGTGGGATAACTGTCCGGTATGATAATCGTTTTAATGTGCACTATTATAGTCCGACACGCTGTTGTGCACTGTGTCACAGCGCATTGTTTCACTTTTTTATCGCTATTAACGGCATTTTTTTATACCGCAATATAACAATAAAAACATAGATGGAAAGTTTTAGTTCAGATCTCCTACACTATTAGTGACGCTTGTTACTACAAGCGCCTTTCTCTTCTGTAGCAACAACAATATTTGGGCATCGGATAATGGGCGACATCTGCTGAGCCTGTCCGGCGTGAGTACGCTGCACCTGTCTTAGCGGTTTTTAGTCAGGAGGGAGATATGATCAGCACTATCGCACTGTTTTGGGCTTTGTGTGTGGTTTGTCTGGTGAATATGGCGCGTTACTTCTCTTCTTTACGGGCATTGCTTTTCGTATTGCGCGGCTGCGATCCGCTGCTTTACCAGTACGTGGATGGTGCCGGCTTTTTTACTGCACATGGCCAGCCGGGTAAGCAAGTTCGGCTGGTGCGTTATATCTGGTTACAGCGCTATCGCGATCATCATGATGAAGAGTTTATCCGGCGCTGTGAACGGGTGCGTGGCCAGTTTATGCTCACCAGCGCGCTTTGCGGACTAATCGCGGTCAGCGCAATCGCGCTGGCTATCTGGCATTAGTGGAGCAAAACAGGGCCGGGCTGGGGCGCCCGGCCGGTATTTACACCAGCTTGAGTGTCAGCCAGTAAAGTACGCCAGAAAGGACAATACAGGCGGGCAGGGTCAGTATCCAGGCCAGCAGAATGTTTTTTACCGTTTTACTCTGTATGCCACCGCCATCAACCAGCATGGTGCCGGCAACGGAAGAGGAAAGCACGTGGGTGGTGGAAACCGGCATACCGGTATAGCTGGCGATGCCAATTGACAGGGCAGAGGTCATCTGCGCCGACATTCCCTGGGCATAGGTCATGCCGTTTTTACCAATTTTTTCGCCGATGGTGGTTGCCACACGACGCCAGCCGATAAGGGTACCCAGTGAGAGTGCCAGGGCGACGGCGATAATAATCCACACCGGCGCATATTCGACGGTACTGAGCAGATCGCCTTTCAGTTTTTTCAGGTAGCGTGCGTCACTGGAATCAACGCCCGGCAGACTGGCCGTTTTATCGGCAGCGTCTGAGATGCACATCATAATACGGCGCATCTGGCTGCGCTGATCGACCGTCAGTTGATTGAGGCTTTTCAGATCGGTCAGCAGTTGCTGCGCCCGATCCAGAGAGTGCATTGCGCTGGCCGTTTTACAATGAAAACTCTGCGGACCATTGGTGGCTTCTTCCGGCGTTGGTACCGCCGGCGGAGTCAGCGCGACCAGCTGATTGAGCACCCGATCGTTCTGCTGATAAAACTGTTGTAAATGGATAACGGCATCTCGGGTTCGGATCAGGTCGTAACCGGAAGCGTTCATATTCAGCACAAAGCCTGCCGGCGCGACGCCAATCAGTACCAGCATGATCAGACCGATTCCCTTTTGTCCGTCATTAGCGCCGTGTGAATAGCTGACGCCGATAGCAGAAACAATAAGCGCAATACGGGTCCAGAAAGGTGGTTTCTTTTTCCCGTCAATTCTTTCGCGATCTGCCGGCGTCATGTGAATGCGTGCGCGCTTTTTAGTTCCGCTCCAGTAGCGACGTAGCAGAAAAATAATCAGGCCCGCCAGCGCCAAACCTACCAGGGGGGAAATCAGCAATGCCAGGAATATCTCGATCATTTTGGGGATATTCAGTGCATCAATCACCGAGGTGTGATTCACAATGGCGTTGGTGAGACCAATACCAATAATCGAGCCAATCAGGGTATGAGAACTGGAGGCTGGCAAGCCGAGATACCAGGTGCTAAGGTTCCAGATTATCGCCGCCAGCAAGAGTGAAAACACCATTGCCAGTCCCTGCGCTGAACCGACATTCAGCAGCAGATCAATCGGCAGCATGTGCACAATGGCATAAGCCACGCTGAGACCGCCGAGCAGGACACCGAAAAAGTTAAACAGCCCGGCCATGCCTACGGCCAGGCGGGCACGCATCGCCCGGGTGTAAATGACGGTCGCCACGGCATTCGCCGTGTCATGAAAGCCATTTATTGCTTCATAAAAAAGCACAAAAAGTAAGGCAAGTACCAGCAACAGGCCAGTATGAAAATCAAGACCAGCAAAAAGATGCAGCATAACGTTAAGCCAATTTGGAGGACATGAACGCGGCGCATTATCGGCTACAACGGCAGCTTGTGAAAGGAAAATGTGGACTTATTTTTTTGTCATTCTTGATATTTATACCGTTAAAACGGCATAAAGTGGTTATTAAACAGAATATTATTTCGTGCAAGACCTGGTGATATCATCACAACTGGAAACAGGATTAAGAACCCCTTACAATCAGCCTCTTTTCCAGCAGGACTGAAATTGCGTGCAGAAGTTTGATGTTATTGTTATCGGCGCGGGCGCCGCCGGTCTGTTTTGTGCGGCACAGGCCGGGCAAAAAGGCTTACGTGTTCTGCTGCTTGATAATGGTAAAAAAGCCGGACGTAAAATCCTGATGTCTGGTGGTGGTCGATGTAATTTTACCAATTTGCATGCTCATCCTGCCGCCTATCTCTCGGCTAATCCCCACTTTTGCAAATCGGCGCTGGCGCGTTACACCCAGTGGGATTTTATCGCGCTGGTAAACCGTTACCAGATTGCCTGGCATGAAAAAACCGAAGGGCAGCTGTTTTGTGACGACTCCGCACAGCAGATTGTCGATCTGTTGTTGAGTGAGTGTGCCGCCGGACAGGTGACAATGCGTCTGCGTAGTGACATTCAACAGGTTGAGAAGACCACACAAGGCTTTGTGCTGACGCTGAGTAACGACCAGGTCTGTGCGCCCAAACTGGTCGTCGCCACCGGCGGCCTGTCGATGCCCGGGCTTGGTGCTTCGCCGTTTGGTTACCGTCTGGCGGAGCAGTTCGGGCTGAAGGTGCTGGCGACGCGCGCGGCGCTGGTACCTTTTACGCTGCACAAACCGTTACTGGATCAGCTGCAAGTACTCTCCGGCGTTTCGTTACCGGTGCGCCTGACTGCTGCAGACGGCACGCTTTTTAACGAAGCGTTGCTTTTCACCCATCGCGGTCTTTCCGGACCTGCGGTTTTACAGCTTTCCAGTTACTGGCAGCCGGGCGAACATATCAGTATCGATCTCTGCCCACATCATTCGCTGGCTGAACTGATTAATCAGGATCGTCAGACGCAGCGTAATCTCAGCCTGAAAAACTGTCTGGCCAGAGTGCTGCCGAAGCGGCTGGTGGATGTACTGCAACAGCTGGAGATAGTGCCGGATGTCAGCCTGAAACAACTCAACAGCAAGCAGCAGGCCGCGCTGACGGAAAGGTTGCATCAGTGGCGAATTCAGCCCAATGGTACAGAAGGGTATCGCACCGCGGAGGTCACGCTTGGCGGCGTGGATACACATGCTCTGTCTTCCCGAACAATGGAAGCTCTGAATGTGCCAGGGCTCTATTTTATTGGTGAGGTGGTTGATGTGACTGGCTGGCTGGGTGGCTACAATTTCCAATGGGCATGGAGTTCCGCCTGGGCTTGTGCGCAGGCGTTGTGACCCCCCTTTTTGTCTTGCCTGCGGCGCGGGTCGCGACTTTGCGCCGTGATTCAGTGGCGACGGTCAGACCCTGATTGGCAAGCGTCATTTGCCGCAGTTGAGACCCCGTTTAGTGCTGTATGATGATTATCTTTGTGGCTTGATTGCACGCTCCTGACCGCGTTTTTGCCAGCATTATTGGCACTGTGGCTGATTTTCACTTCGTCTGTTGAAGACGGTTGATCAGTGATGATAACGTCAGCTTAATGAAAACATTTTAATCAGCGATCCGCTTTCGGAGGCAGTACCTTGAGTAAGGTATTCCCGGGCCAAAGAAAAATATCCGCTCCGCTAGCCACGCGAGCCATCTTTTTTATTGCCGGTATGACTATTGGTCTGTGGGCAGCACTGGTGCCTTTTGTTCAGCAGCGTACTGGTGCAGAAGCGCATCAGCTGGGGGGGTTACTGCTTTGTCTTGGCGCCGGGTCGCTGGTTTCCATGTCCGGCTCCGGACCGCTGATTGGACGCTTTGGCTGCCGGGCGGTAATCCTGGCCGCCAGCGCGCTGTTCTGCTTATTACTGCCAGTACTGGCGACGGCAAATACCCTGTGGCTATTGGGCTGCGCGCTGTTTATTTTCGGCATGGGTATGGGGCTGACCGACGTGGCGATGAACGTGCAGGCGGCTATGGTTGAACAAATGTCCGGTCGGCCGCTGATGTCCGGTTTTCACTGCCTGTGGAGTATCGGCGGGGTCGCCGGTTCGGCCGGCAGCGCACTGTTGTTTAGCGCCGGTTTTTCGCCGCTGGCCGGCACGCTGGTTGCGATTATCATCACGGCGCTGGTCCTGCTGCTGCTGGCTCCCGGATTGCTGAAAGTGGGTAATCATGATACGGCTACCACCCCAACGCGCAGCGGTTTCCGGCCCGGATTAACCCTGATCTTACTGGCATTGATGACGATGCTCTCTTTTTTGGCTGAAGGGGCTGTGATTGACTGGAGCGGCATTTTTATGACGACCGAACGCGGCCTTGACGTACGCAATGCCGGCTGGGGTTTTGCGGTATTCTCGGTGGCGATGTCACTGCTGCGTTTTAGTGGCGATTTTGTGGTCCAGCGACTGGGACGCAAAGCGGTACTGGTTGGCGGCGGAATCCTGGCGATGGCGGGTTACCTGCTGGTTGTGCTGGCACCAGGCTGGCTGTTGTCGCTTTGTGGTTTTGCGGTGATTGGCATTGGTGCGGCGAATATCGTCCCGGTACTGGTAACCCTGGCAGGCCAGGATAAAAGTCTGCCGGTGAACATGTCGGTTGCTATGGTGACAACACTGGGTTATTTCGGCGTTTTGGGTGGACCGGCATTACTGGGCTGGATTGCGCATTACAGTAATCTGTATGTGGCCTTTACCTTGCTGGCGGTCAGCTTTGGACTGATTGCCCTCGCGGGGCTGAAACTTCGCTACCAGGACGATCGGGACAATGGGCATTCCGGGCAAAAAAGCATCGTTGAAAAATGATTATTGTCGTTGTTGAAATCAGCCTGTGTCTGTAAGCAAAAGGTAATCGGTTAAGCGCGATGCCTGTTATGAATTTTCTGTCAGTTGTGCGGAGGGTGGCACAAGGCACGCTATGTCAGTACGGATGCGGACGGCGCTCTGATACAGGGATAACGCTTTGATTACAGCGCAGGTTTACGGCTAATTTCCGCATTAAAATATGACGAGCGTTATATTAAGGAGAAGTAATGAAACTCAAGGATGCTGTGGTATTAGTGACCGGAGCCAGTCGTGGACTTGGCCAGCAGTTTGCGCAACGCGCACTGGAAATGGGCGCCAGGAAAGTGTATGCCTGCGCCCGTCATCCGCAGTCGGTTACGGTTCCCGGCGCGATCCCCGTCAGGCTCGATGTCACCCGACCGGAAGATATTGTCGCGGCCGCCGCTCAATGTCAGGATGTGACGCTGCTGATTAATAATGCCGGGATTGCCCAGCCGCAGCCGCTGCTGTCGGTGGAAGCGGAAGAGGCACTTGAAGCAGAAATGAACGTTAACCTTCTTGGTCCCCTGCGGGTCAGTCGGGCGTTTGCCCCGCTGCTGGCGGCAAACGGTGGCGGCGCAATCATTAATGTCCTGTCGGTTGCCAGCTGGATTAACAGTCCGCGTCTGATCACCTACAGCATCAGTAAATCAGCGGCCTGGTCAATGACCAACGGATTGCGTCAGGCATTGCTGGCGCAGAAAACTCAGGTACTTGCTTTGCATGCCGGTTTTATCGATACCGACTTGACGCGTCAGATGGATGTGCCAAAAGTGGCGCCTCTTGAGGTGGTGAATGCAGCCTTTAAGGGGCTGGAAGAGGGGGCCAGTGAGGTGCTGGCTGATGATATAACCCGTCGGGTCCACAATGAATTTTCCACCCATCCCGAAGTTTATCAGCTGGCTATTCGCCGTTAACCTTTGCGTTAATCCGGCCACCGGGTATCCGTGCATGAAGATGGCACGGTGTTCCCGATACGCTGGCTGACCTTTTTAAGGTGCAGAACAGCATAGCAAGGCGGCAGGCCTGTTTGCGTTAATGCGATACCGTAAGCAGGCCGTGGCAGCGGGTGCAGAAACCCTGTTCAGCTCTGCGGGCATATCAATGAGGCGATTCAGTTTGCTTCACCAGTCTGAAGGTAATATGACGCTGTGTCAGCTGTGCCTGATAGTGGCTGTCAAGGCCGTCATCGGTGATGATCTGTGGCAGCTTCATGCTGGCAGCAAGCACATAGGGATGAATCTGGCCAAACTTGCTTGAATCGGTCAGTACCCAGTTTTCGGCACCTTTGGCCAGTACCGCATTCACAATATCGCAGCGCAGCATATCTCTGCCGGTAAATCCGCTTTCCGCATGCCAGCCATCAATCCCAATAAAGGCTTTCTGAAAGTGCACTTGTTCAATGCCGCTGCGGGTTAACGGGCCGACCACCGATTCACTGCTTTTCTGGTAAAGCCCCCCCAGTACGATAACCTCACAGGCGGCGTCTTTCAGCAGGCGGGCAATATAATGACTGACGGTGACAATCGTGATATCGCGTTTATCAGCAAGGTGTCTGGCCAGCAGCGCATTGGCGCTGCCGCCTTCAATAAAAACGGATTCACCGGGCTGAATTAACGAGGCTGCATAGGCGGCAAGACGTTGTTTCAGTGGAAAGCGATCCTTCATTCTTGCGCCGACGTCGTCATCACCGGTAGCAATAGCGGCGCCATGAACGCGTTTCAGGTAGTAGCCTGTTTCCAGCTCGTTTAAATCCTGACGCACGGTTACCGCCGACACGCCGGTCAACTGCGCCAGCTCGGCGACGCTGACATTGCCGCGCTGATTAACTAATTCAACGATATATCTTTGCCTTGCATTCATTAACCGTCTCGTTATCTGGTGTGTCTGGCCAATTCTGGCAAGCTTGCCCTGGCCACTGTTGTGGTTTGACCTGGCGGTAAAAGCGCAACAGTGGCGGGCAAAAGCCGCTTATTTTTCACTCTGCATAGCGAGGCCCCGCCGGCCATTTTCATTCAGCTCCGCTGGCTGAAAGCGATTTTGCCAGTGTTGCTCATAATTTTCAGCGGGAAAATCAGCAGGAGATAGCCCCTGGTGAAAAGCCTGGCGAACTTTTTCAGCATAAGCGAGGTTTTTTGGGCAGGCAGGAGCCGCCGGAATATACATCACGTTACTCCAGCCCTGCTGATTTTCCACCGGGGCAACGGCGTGGATGACATCGCAGTGCCACCAGACGGCATCACCAGCTTGCAGTGGTGGGATAGTGCAAAGGCCGTTTATCAGATGCGGATGCCATTTCTCTGACACCGGCAGCACTCTGCCAGGCGCTACGCCACACAGCTCATCGTCGGGGACATCGTCCAGCAGTGGCCGTAGCAGGATATAGGCCATTGCTTCGGGCACCGGCACTACGTGCAGCATGCCCTGGCCGGCCGGCATATCCGACAGTGCGGTCCATCCCTGGAAGGTGCGGAAAGCTGAACATTTGGTGGTATTGGCCACCTCATATTCGTGGACGTCCGGGCGGTGGGCCGCATCCCAGGGATCGTAGCGCTCAAAATGATGAGTAAAGATGTGATGAAATACTTTCTGGTAGGCCGGTAACAGCCAGCGTTCAAGTGCGCCTGAGTCAGTATGGGCACCCAGTCCTTTTGAGGTGGTTGCCGGCGGCCGGCGACGTATCCGATCGGGATAGATAATATTCACATCCGGGTCAAACCAGCGCTGGTTCCCATCCTGATACTTCCACAGCCGGTTGAGAAACGATTGCACCACGCTTATCTGCTGACTTTGCCTGGCCGCCATCTGGGCCGGGGACCAGTAAATGGGATAGATTTCCGGCTTCGAGGCTTCCAGCGAGCCAAAAAAGTTATCGCCCGGACCCCGATAGTTTTCATCGAAATGATTGCTGGCAAGATAATCCAGCATCGATTTGTCCATCGCCAGCGCCTGCTGGCGCGGGAAGGTCTGACGTACTACCAGACAACCGCGCCGCTTGATATGCGCGATTTGCTGCGCACTGATTTTCGATTCAGCCAGCGTTTGCCAGTCGACGATTGGCCATGCGCTGCCATTGGCTTTTTCTTCCTGGCGTGCGGCAGTAATTTCGCCCTCAATTTTGGCACAAACCTGCTGAAACAATGCGGCGACATCGCCAATCTGGGCGCGAAGTTCACGTTTCATATTAACAATATTTTTCTTATGATCCGCCGGTAAAGTTGTTGCGCTGAACGTGGTCATGGCCGTCTCCGTCAAAGCAGGATAATGTTCATGTGAAAGATATTTACTTTCATTCGAAAGTTAATGTAGCCTGAATATAGCAATAATCTCCACGGAGATTGGTGAGAATGGTCACAGACCAGACAGGTACTCTCAGCGGTTGACGGCAGGATTGAGAAGAAATGGTGACCAGCATCGCGCAGGCGGTGACCGTGGGAAATGGTATTCACCGCTCTGCGCTGCAAGGATTAGCGGGCCATCCAGTCAGCAAGATTTTTTAGCATTGCCATACAGCGTTGTAGTTGTTCAACGCTGACATATTCATCGGCTTTATGGCCCTGCGCCATACTGCCTGGGCCGCAAATCAGTGTTGCGACTCCGGCCTGGTCAAACAGGCCGCCTTCGGTACCAAAAGCCACGGTTGAAAATGCCTCGCTGCCGCTCCATTGTGCCAGAGCCTTAGCAAATGCTGACTGTGGGTCGGTCAGCAATCCGGGATACTGGCTTAAGGTCTGAAAGCGAATATCACTGTGCGGCGCTCTGGCCTGCATCGGTTTGAGCAGCTGCTGGTCAACGAACTGTTTCAGCTCCGCTAACGGTCGCTCCAGTGTGACGTCCGGCAAATGACGGATCTCAAAATCGAACTGACAGTGTTCAGGGACAATGTTCAGTGCGCTACCGCCGTGGATCAGGCCAACCTGTAAGGTACTGTATGGCGGATCGAAGCGGGGGTCCTGACTTTCAGCCAGATGTTCACCCATCTGGCTAAGCTGGTTAATGATTCGCGCCGCATATTCAATCGCGTTGACGCCTTCAGGGGCATACGCTGAATGGCAGGCATGGCCATGAATATGACAACGCATCGCCAGCTTGCCTTTGTGGCCATACACCGGTCGCATCTCTGTGGGTTCACCGACGATACACAAGGCCGGCTTATCCTGCGAGGTCCGCAGATAATCCACCAGGCTGCGTACGCCGAGACAACCCACTTCTTCATCATAAGAAAATGCCAGGTGCAGGGGCTGTTGCAAGGGGCTGGCCAGAAAATCAGGCACAGCAGCCAGCACGCAGGCAATAAAGCCCTTCATATCTGCGCTACCGCGGCCATAGTAGCGTTGGTTTTTACAGGTCAGCTCAAAGGGCGCAACGGTCCACTGCTGGCCGTCTACCGGCACCACGTCGGTATGACCTGATAGCATGATGCCGCCAGGGCCAGGCGGGCCTAAACGCGCGTACAGATTCGCCTTACTGCCGTCAGTGGCGTAAAACCGCTGGGTGCGAATACCTGAGCTTTGCAGGACATCATCGATATAATCAATCAGTGCCAGGTTGGATTCGCGGCTGGTGGTATCAAACGCCAGCAGCGTTGCCAGGATAGTTTCGACGTGGTTATTCATCGCCAGGCACGCCATAACCTGGCGCCTCGCGTGGGTCCAGTGCGCGCACCTGGTAAGCCTGCATCTGGGGCTCCCAGGCTAGCCACAAGGCTTCCAGCTCGCCCACCGGATCGCTTTCGCTCCAGTCGATACGGAGATCGACCACCGGCCATGAATAATCATCAACCACTTTTACCGCCGCTGAATGGACCGGACCCGCCTCCCCGCCGGCCTGCAGTCCAGCTCGCAGTGCGGTCACCAGCCGGCCAGCCAGCTCGCCTCTGCTTTGCTGAAAGGCTGTTACCATGGCGTTTATCACCGCCTTGCTTGCCAGCATATTGCCGGCGGCAATGCAGTCCAGGCCTTCAGCGACATGGTGTGTGCCCAGCGTTTTCTCACCGCTGAACGCGGCCGTTTTTCCGGTGGCATCAATCACCGTCAGCTGGCGGTACTGGCTAAAATTATCCTCGGCCAGCGCTTTGCGTAAGGCGGCTTCCGGCAGGTCACCGGCCTCCAGGTGGGCAAGCGTCATCGGACCCAGTGCCGGCAGGGTAATATTCTGACTGGATACCGCACCGACACCCGCCAGTAACCAGGGGCAGCGTGCGCCAACGGCAATACTTGATGAGCTCAGGGCAATACCGAGTTGCCCGCTCTCAGCGCAGCGTGCGGCGACAGAAAAAGTCATGATGCCTCCTTATCAGTTGCCGTCGTCAGGAATAACCGCAATAACATCAATTTCCATTAGCCATTGCGGCTGGGCCAGAGCGGAGACCACCAGACCGGTTGAAATGGGGAAGACCCCTTTAAGCCATTTACCGACTTCGCGATAGACCGGCTCACGGTAGCGCGGATCGATAATGTAGGTGGTGGTTTTTACAATATGTGATAAATCACTGCCGGCTTCTTCAAGTAGCTGTTTAACGTTTTTCATTGCCTGTTCAGCCTGGGCCTGCGGGTCGCCCAGACCGACCAGATTACCGTCAAAGTCCGTTCCCACCTGCCCGCGCACATAAACGGTATTACCGGCGCGTACCGCCTGACATAAATCGTTGTCCAGCGTCTGATTGGGGTAAGTGGCCTTGGTATTAAACATCCGGATACGGGTATGTGTTGGCATGGCTATTATCCTGTTAGTCACATCTGGCTGTTGCCGGCCAGCAAAATTCATTAACGTTCACTGGCATCTTTGTACTGACTGTAAGCGTGCTGGGTGGCAATGTGATCGGCAATAAACCTGGCATCATGCCATACCCCCCAGATAAAGGTTGAGCCGCGACGTGATAACCACGGCAGACCTAAAAAGTAAATACCAGGTTCGCTGGAGACGCCACGCTGGTGCCGTGGACGGTGATGTTGATCAAATGCGTCCACTTTCAGCCAGCTGTAATCTGCCGCATAGCCGGTTGCCCAGATGATGCTGGTGATACCGGCCTCCGCTAAATCCAACGACAGAAGCGGGCGGGTCATGCAGTCGGGATCGGGTAAAAACTGCCGCGCAGCCGGCTCTTCAGGGAGATCCAGCCCGTTTGCTTTGATGTACTGATCGGCGGCATCCAGCAGCGACAGATAGTTTTCATCGCCGCGACGAATATTGTCACAAAGGTCTGACTGGAAGGTGACGCGGCCGTTTTCAAAGGTTTTTGTCAGGCCCACCAGGGTAATACCCTGGTGGGCGAGGGAGCGAAAATCGACGGTATGTCCGCCGCGAGCGCCGCTGACAGCAATAGTGACATGTTCTTTGCCTGGTACACTGGCGGGTGCATCCCACAAACCCAGTACGCCGAGCCACCAGCAGAAGTCACGGTTGCGGTATGAACGTGGTGGCCGGTCGTGGGCGCCGACGGATAAAAATACCTTGCGCCCGGCGCGCTGTAGTTCATCGGCAATTTGTGTCCCGGATGAGCCGGCACCGACAACCAGTATCGCACCTTGCGGCAGCTGCTGCGGATTAAAATAGTGTGCAGAATGAATCTGATGAATCCGATCGTCCTGTGGTGCAATCGCCGGGATAACCGGTTTCTGAAACGGACCGGTTGCGGCCACTACCCGCAGGGCATTGAATACCCCGGCACTGGTTTCAACGGTAAATCCAGGCCGGCCATGGTTACGCACTACGCTTTTAACTTCCACCCCGGTGCGGATTGGCACAGAGAACTTTTTTGCGTAAGCTTCAAAATAACTGGCGATTTCATCTTTGGGAACAAAGCTGTCAGGACCGCGCCCGGGAAACTCAAGACCAGGAAAACGGTCGTGCCAGGCGGGTCCGTTTGCCACCAGTGAGTCCCAGCGGCCAGTTCGCCATGCCTCGGCAATGCGGTTTTTTTCCAGTACCAGATGCGCAATACCCTGCTTAGTCAGATGTTCGCTCATGGCGACACCAGCCTGTCCGGCCCCGACAATCAGGGTATCGATTTCTGTTATTTCTGTTGTCATGTCTGCATCCTTCGAATGGTATTCGGCGGCGTCATCGCAAGCACGCCGTAGGACGCAGGTTATTAAACGGTTAACATCAGGTAAAATATTATAAAACGAGCATCTAAGAATAAAATTCTGAGGGTGGTCGCCGTCACGGCATTGCCGTGTAGTGCCTGTCGTGAGACCCGTTATCGATTAATGGCCGCCTTTTTCCTCCGGTGACATCAGCTCGACGGTACGACAATAAGCCATAAACAGCTGGGTCGGCTTGGTGGGTTCACTGTTACGCAAGTGGGCCATAACCAGCGCGGAGACGGCCATTTCATCCTGAATATCAATGCATCTGACCTGCTGGCCGTCATAAGTCATGTCAGAGAGCGGCCGGGTAACCAGCAGAGAAAATCCCAGCCCCTGGCCGACCATGCAGCGCACCATTTCAATGGAGGGAGAGCTGTAAGCGACGTCAGGGTGATAACCCTTTTCTTTAAAAATGCTGATGAAATAATTTCGGCTGGGGACGATATCCAGTACTACCATTGGCAGGCTGCTTAGTTCAGAAAGCGTCACCGATTTGCGCTGTGCCAGTGGATGGCTGGCGGGTAACAGCGCATAGGGTTTTTGTGGCGCATCAAGCTTTTCAGTATGGATAGCATTATCGAGTTCAAGATCATAAAGAAAGGCGAGGTCAAAGCGCCCCCGGTGCAAACCATGGGCGATTTCATGCTGTTCACCGTCATAAATTTTAATAGTGATATCCGGGTAAATTTTTTTAAATCCGGCGATCAGGCGTGGCATATAAACGGGTGCAGCTGTTTCAAAACTGCCTACAGAGATAACGCCGGAAACCAGCTCGTTGTCGGCTTTGGAGTTCTGTTCAAACTGATAAGCCAGCCTCAGTAACTCTTTCGCTTTTTCATAAAAACGCTGGCCGCCAGGCGTCATCGAGACCCCCTGAGCGTGATGGCGGATAAAAAACTGTTGGTCGAACATGTCTTCAAGACTTTTTACTGCAATTGAAATAGAAGGCTGGGCAATATGGAGCTGTCTGGAGGCTTCTGCAATACTTTCCGCTTCGACCACAGCAACAAAATATTTGAGCTGTTTCAGGGTGAAATGGGGCATGGTAAGGCCTTAATTTATATATTTAGCTGAGTGTGTTAAATAGTTTTAAGCTGGTTAACGGGGCTGATGCAAGTATCCTCTGTTAATTTTCCACTGTGCGCGGCTGGCAATCGCCATGGCATAAATGCCCTTACTGTAAGCCAGTATTTTTCACCGCGATGCTTTATTTTTTATTATTTCAAATGGTTATGTTTTTTTCTGCCGGCTGCCGCTGCGGCGGCTATTCTGCTGCGCCGTTAACAGTCAGCAATTGATATCGCGATAAGATATTTTTTTTAATCTTTGTTGCTTATCTTGAATATAATTAATGTTGTTTGTCATGCCATTTTCTGGCGCGCGACTGCACCAGGCTGATGCAGTGAAATGTTTTGTATTACAACCTACTGAAAAAAATCGCGGTTTAAATTTTTGACCCCTGTCACAGCCTAACCCCCTGCACAAAAACGGTGCGCCTGGCGGCCATTGTGCACTAACAAAATTTTTTATAGAGGTTACCTATATTTTTAGTCCTTTCGCGGAATTCCTGGCTACTGCACCATGATTCTCACTGTAACAATCTTTCAACAATCCCATTTTTCCAGGGCGGTTGTAGGCTGTTCAGAAGCGCATTCACCTGCTGGTCAACTCTGTTGAGATCAAAATTATGACAAACAGCCATAAAAATAGCGCATCAGTTTCTGCCGTCGAGCTGAGCACCATTCAGCCTATTCCATTGTCTGAAAGGCACGGTAAACCGCGTGATCTTTTCACTATCTGGTTTGGCTCTAATATTATGCTGCTAACCGTCATTACCGGTTCGCTAGCGGTCAGTGTGTTTCATCTGTCATTTTTCTGGGCCACCGTTGGCGTGCTGATAGGGAATCTTGCCGGCGGCCTTTTTATGGCGCTTCATTCGGCGCAGGGGCCGCAGCTTGGCGTACCGCAGATGGTGCAGACACGCGGCCAGTTTGGTTCTTACGGTTCGGTGCTGGTTGTGGCGCTGGTGGTTATCATGTACATCGGCTTTTTTGCTTCTAATCTGGTGCTGGGTGGTCAGTCGCTGCATGCTATTTATCAGCCGCTTTCAACCAACGCCGGTATTATCGCGGTGGCGTTGCTCAGCCTGATCGCCTGTGCCTTTGGTTATAATCTGATTCATGCTTACACCAAAATTATGTCCTGGGTTTCCGGGATAATTCTGGCTGCCGCCTTTGTCTGGATCATTGTTGTTCATGGTTTACCGACCGATTTTCTTAACCGTAATGGTTTTAACCTCAGCGGTTTTCTGGGGGCAATTTCGGTGGCAGCACTCTGGCAGCTGGCTTATGCACCTTACGTTTCCGACTATTCGCGTTATATGCCAAAAGATATCAGCGAAAAAAGTGTGTTCTGGTGTAGTTATATCGGCTGCGTGCTCGGTTCATTCTTTCCGATGATTCTTGGTATTCTGGTGTCGATTTGCATCATTAACGGTGACCTGATTACCGCTATCGTTGGCATGACCGGCGGGCTTTCTTCAACGGTGATTATCGTTTTTGCTCTTGGCATCGCCGCCACCAACGCGATGAATTTGTATTGTGGCGTACTCTGTACCCTGACGCTGGGACAAACCTTTTTTGCCAGATGGTCACCCCTGTCCGGTTCCCGTATTGCTACGGCCATTATCACGGTAGTTCTGGAAGTGATAATTGCCGTTTATGGTCAGGACAATTTCCTGGTTAACTACACCAATTTTATTCTGATGCTGCTCTATGTGCTGGTGCCGTGGACGGCGATTAATCTGGTGGATTATTACCTGGTCGCACATGGTAAATATGATATCCCTTCTTTTTTCCGCCGGGATGGTGGCATTTATGGTTACTACAATCTACGGGCTATCTTCTGTTATTTGTTGGGAATAGTGGTGGAAATTCCTTTTATGTCGACGGAAATATATACCGGTCCGGCATCCGCTTCTCTTGGTGGCGCAGATATTTCCTGGCTGGTGGGGCTGCTGGTTGTCTCTCCGGTGTATTATCTGATGAGCCGCACGCAAACGCTGACTCAAACCTCTGCCTGTAAATAAAAAGTGAAAGCGTAATGAATAACAGCAAAAAATATGACTACATCATTATTGGCGGAGGGTCTGCCGGTTCGGTTCTGGCGGCACGGTTATCTGCCCATCGCGAGATAAACGTTTGTCTGCTTGAGGCGGGCAGTGGTGATAATACGCCAAGAATTCAGACGCCGGCCGGCACGATTACGCTGTATAAAAGTAAAAAGTTTAGCTGGAATTTCTGGTCGGTACCCCAGGCCCACCTTGGTGGGCGGCAGCTTCATGTGCCGCGAGGTAAAGCGCTGGGTGGATCGTCTTCAATGAACAGCATGATTTATATTCGTGGGTTGCCTGCAGATTACGATCGCTGGCGTGATGCCGGTTGCGCTGGCTGGGGCTGGGATGATGTGCTGCCCTGGTTTAAATATTCTGAAAATAATCAGCTCGGCCAGGACCCGGCTTATCATGGTTTTACGGGTGAACTGCTGGTGGATAAACCCCGCGATCCCAATCCGGCTTCGACGCTGTTTGTTAATGCGGGTAAACGCACTGGTCTTGCTGAAAATCGTGATTTTAACGGGGCCAGCCTGGCTGGCGTGGGTATTTATAATGTTACGCAAAAAAATGGTCAGCGTCTTTCCAGCTACCGGGCGTTTCTGCATCCTCACCGTCATCGCAGTAACCTGACTATCAGAACTGATTGTGAAGTTCAGCGGCTGATCATTGAAGGTGATGTGGTCAAAGGGGTGGAGATTACCACCGGCGACGGAAAACAGCGCGTTACGCTGCAGGCGGAAAAAGAAGTGGTGCTGTGCGCCGGGGCCATCGGTTCGCCACACTTGCTGATGAAGTCCGGTATTGGTCCTCAGGAGACTTTGCGCAATGCGGGTTTTGAGGTAAAGCATCACTTACCCGGCGTCGGGCAGAACCTGCAGGATCACCTTGATGGTCTGGTGACAATCCGTTCCGCCAGTCCGCTGACGCTGGGTTTTTCGCTGGCGGCATGGAAACCGGTGTTGTCTGCCCCGCTGAAATATCTGTTTGGCCGCAAGGGCTGGTTGACCACCAACTATGTTGAAGCCGGCGGCTTTGCTTCTACCCCTCTGAGTCCCTCAGTGCCGGACATTCAGTTTCACTTTGTTCCGGGTTACCGCAGTCATCGCGGCCGTCTGTTTGAGTGGGGACATGGCTACGCCATCCATACTTGCGTGCTGCGCCCACAATCCGTTGGTTCACTCGGTCTCAGCCGTGATGGCAAGGTTATTGTCGATTTTAACTTTCTCTCTAATCCGCATGATGCGGATGTCCTTGTTGAAGGGATCAAAACGGCCCGCCGAATTCTGGCCCAGCCAGAGTTTGCGGCAATTCGCGGTAAAGAGATGCTGCCAGGTGCGCAAGTACAAAGTGATGAGCAGCTCCATCAGTATGTTAAAGATTACTGTGCCACGGTTTTTCATCCGGCCGGTACCTGCAAAATGGGCAACGATGCGATGAGCGTGGTTGACCCGCAAACCCTGAAAGTCTACGGATTGCAAAACCTGCGGGTTGCCGATGTGTCTATTATGCCGACGCTGATAAGTGGTAACACCAATGCGCCGGCAATTATGATCGGTGAGCGGGCGGCGGCGATGATGCTCAACGGCAGTGGCGCTACGCAACCTTCCGGTGCTGAGGAGAATCACATTGTCTGATATCAATTTCTGGAAGAATAAACTTAAAAATCAGAGATTTATTAGTCACGCTATTATTGACGGCCAGCCGTGGTTTGCGGCGAGTAAAAAAACCTTTACGGTGATTAACCCGGCAACTAACTGTGCACTGGCTTCGGTGACCGCGCTGCAGGCCAGTGATGTTGACGTAGCAGTAAAATCTGCCCGTCAGGCATTCACTTCCGGAGTCTGGTGCCGACGTTCTCCGCAGGAGAGAAAAACGGTTTTATTACGTCTCTCGGCGTTGCTTTTACAACATCGTGAGGAGCTGGCACTGCTGGAGAGCGTCAGTATGGGGAAGCCGGTGAATGATGCACTGACCATCGATGTTCCCGGTGCCGCGCACGTCATCGCCAGGTATGCCGAAAGTGTCGATAAACTCTATGATCAGATAGCGCCGACAGCCAAAGATGCGCTGGCCACCATCACCCGTGAAGCCTCGGGCGTCGTAGCGGCGGTTATTCCATGGAATTTTCCACTGGATATTGCCGCCTGGAAGCTGGCGCCGGCACTGGCAGCAGGTAATAGCGTGATCCTCAAGCCTTCGGAATTGTCGCCTTTTTCGGCGCTGCGTCTTGCTGAGCTGGCGCTGGAGGCCGGTCTGCCGCCGGGGGTACTCAACGTGGTGACCGGTCTGGGCACCGAAACCGGAACGGCGCTGGGGCTGCATCATGATATTGATGTGTTGACCTTTACCGGTTCGACGGCGGTAGGGAAAGCCTTTATGCAGTATGCCGCGCAGTCCAACCTTAAGCAGGTCTGGCTGGAGTGTGGTGGTAAAAGCGCGAATATCATTTTTGCAGATTGTCAGGATCTTGAACTGGCGGCGGAAAAAGCGGCTTTCGGTATCTGCTTTAATCAGGGCGAGGTCTGCTCTGCTAACTCCCGCCTGCTGGTGGATCGGCGTATATATCCTGACTTTATTGACAGGTTATGCCGCAAGCTGGCGGCATGGCAGCCGGCTCATCCCCTCGATCCTGCTTCGGTCATGGGGCCAATGGTCAGTACGGCGCATATGGAAAAAGTCATGGAGGCTATCGCTAACGCCCGCCAGGCAGGGGCAACGTTACTGGCGGGTGGCCAGGCGGTGAGCATCGCGGGCGTGGCCAATTATGTGCAGCCAACCCTGCTCAGCGCTGAGAGCGAGGAAATGGCACTGTGGCAACAGGAAATTTTTGGACCGGTACTGGCGGTGCGGGCTTTTGATGATGAGCAACAGGCCATTGATATTGCCAATAACCATATTTATGCGCTGGCAGCATCGGTATGGACTGATGATTTACATCGCGCTCACCGGGTGGCCGCGAAGCTGAATGCCGGGACGGTTTCGGTCAATACCGTTGATGCTCTGGATGTTACCGTCCCCTTTGGGGGAAATAAGCAGTCTGGTTTTGGCCGCGATCTGTCACTGCACGCCTTCGATAAGTTCACTCAGCTTAAGACCACCTGGTATCAGTTAAGATAATACCCTCTCTCTTACGGCGGCCTTGCCGGCCGCCTGCTCAACCAGCGGGGAGAGGTGATGCCTCCAATTAGTAGAACATGTGTTTCTCGATAAACGCTCCAATGACTTTTTCGTGGATCTCAACTGAGCGCGAAAAGCAGATTGTTTTACGAGCCAACCGTTTAATGCGGGTGCGGAGCGTCAGGTTATTACGTTCAATGCGTTGGGTGAAAATTTTGCCCGTCAGATGCT
>NZ_MOMB01000058.1 GCF_002752165.1 Erwinia sp. OLFS4 | reverse complement strand
AGCATCTGACGGGCAAAATTTTCACCCAACGCATTGAACGTAATAACCTGACGCTCCGCACCCGCATTAAACGGTTGGCTCGTAAAACAATCTGCTTTTCGCGCTCAGTTGAGATCCACGAAAAAGTCATTGGAGCGTTTATCGAGAAACACATGTTCTACTAATTGGAGGCATCACCTTATTTTTCAATCAATGAGGACTCATGGTAATAATAAATTCAGGAATATCATGGCCGATATATTACCCCCAGTGTGGGCATGATAAAGCGCATGGTGAGGAGAATTGAAGAAATATTTAAAAATTTTCTGATAATCAATGCACGGGTCGGAAGCACAATGGTGGCAGGCGGTGCTGGCTTTTATGGTGATAACATGCCGTTTCAGCGCTATTTTTTATCTGAAACCGTTTTTTCAGGCAAATTATCCTGCTCTTTATGCCATAAGCCATTCGCTTTCTGTTGAGACCCGGCAACCTTTCTGCCACGTGCTATGTTGTATGCCGGCGCACCGTTAAAGTGCCGCCGGTTGCCACAGCGAAACCTTTATCAAGGGGATGAGGGGCTGATCGGAAAATTTGCCAGCCAGCGGGGCACAGGTTATCTGTTTCAGTTTACCATCGCTGAATATCTGCCCCCCTGTTCTGACCTGTCCCCCGTTCAGCCATTAAGCCGGGTAATATTGCGCTATTGATAACCTATTCACACTGTTAATTTAATAGGCTTTCGTCTATTCTTTCGGCAAGTTTTATCAACGAATCGGACTGATAGTTCTGACAGGAGTATTCATGAAGAGGGGAATCTCGCGCTTACATTCCGCATTCCTGCTATCACTGCTGCTACTCGCTTCCGCACTGATACTGAGCGGTTGTGGTGACAAAACCGCCGATCAGCGCAAAGCTTTTATCGATTTTCTGCAAAACACCATCATGCGCAGCGGGGAGCGAATTCCTGCACTGAGCGAAGATCAGAAACAAAAATTTGGCCCTTATGTAACTGACTATGCCATTCTTTATGGCTTCGCGCAGCAGGTCAGCCGGGCGAAGCAGGACGGTATTCAACCGGTAGTGGCTGAACTCACCGCGATTCGCCTGCCACAGGATTATATCACCCACCGTGACAGTCTGCGCCAGGCCAGCGGTGCACTTGGCGTGCTGAGCCAACAGTTGCAGTCTGCAAAAAGTCAGGCCGACAGCAGCAAAGCAGGGTTAAAGCAGCCGGACGATCTGAAACCACTCTACGAGAAAGCCTACAACCAGATTGTCACCCAGCCAGCCAGTCAGCTTTTGCCGCTATTACCGGGACTGCAATCTCTTAGTCAGAGTGCGGTTCAGGCCGGTGATTTCCTGCAACAGCAGGGAAATAACGTCACCCTTAATGGTGTCAAAGTGAAGTTTTCCAGCCAGCAACAGGTCGATACCTATAACGGTCTGATGAATGCACTGGCCCAAAACAGTCAGGTACTGAGTCAGGCACAGAAACTTCAGTAAGCTGACCATCCCACGGGGCCGATCTCTGTCGGCCCTTTTTTTGCTTTTTTGTTACCCCACCAGCGTGCAGCCAGTACCCGGATCGCTGGCGTTGATTTTTATTCTGCTCAGGAAGTGTGATCGATCGCATTATGGCGTGAAAATACATTGTGATAATGATCACAATATGCAAACAAAGATACCCGGAAATTTCGTGACAAAAATCACATAAAAACGCTATTTCTGCACAAATATTCGGCAATCCCACTTATATCCAGGCTATTTATGTGATGTAAATCACTAAATATTACCTACACCCCCGTAACATTTGGTGATATGAATCACAACTTTTTGCCACCACTACGCAGCGACATATTCGCGTGATAGAGTCCGCGTGCATACAGTAATATCGTCAGTTTTCTCTTAAAGACGCTAACAAAAATCACGCGCTCTCTTATTTATCAGCGCGTACCAATAAGGGGTGTGTTTATGTCTTCATCAGTCAAGGTCAAAGTTCAGAGCTTTGGTCGTTTTCTGAGCAACATGGTGATGCCTAATATTGGCGCATTCATCGCCTGGGGTATCATTACCGCGCTGTTTATCCCAACCGGATGGACGCCAAACGCCACGCTGGCCAAACTGGTTGGCCCGATGATTACCTACCTGCTTCCTCTGCTAATCGGTTATACCGGTGGCCGGCTGGTTGGCGGTGACCGCGGCGGCGTGGTCGGTGCCATTACCACGATGGGAGTGATTGCCGGGGCCGATATGCCGATGTTCCTCGGCTCAATGATCGCCGGTCCGCTGGGTGGCTGGGCGATTAAAACCTTCGACCGCCAGATTGACGGTAAAATCAAAAGCGGCTTTGAAATGCTGGTTAACAACTTCTCTGCCGGTATCATTGGCATGTTGTTGGCGATCCTGGCCTTTCTTGCCATCGGTCCGCTGGTAGAAGGTCTCTCGCATATTCTGGCCACCGGCGTCAACCTGATGGTAAAAAACAATCTGCTGCCGTTGACCTCCATTTTTGTCGAACCGGCGAAAATCCTGTTTCTGAATAACGCGATCAATCACGGCATTTTCTCGCCGCTGGGCATCCAGCAAGCCAGTGCAGAAGGAAAATCCATTTTCTTCCTGATTGAAGCTAACCCCGGTCCAGGCATGGGGGTACTGATGGCCTATATGTTCTTCGGTCGCGGTAATGCAAAACAATCGGCCCCAGGCGCGGCAATTATCCATTTTCTCGGCGGTATTCATGAGATCTATTTCCCCTATGTTCTGATGAGCCCTCGCCTGCTGATCGCGGTGATTCTCGGCGGTATGACCGGCGTATTTACCCTTTCAGTACTGCACGGTGGTCTGGTTTCACCGGCGTCCCCTGGCTCAATCCTCGCCGTCCTGGCCATGACCCCTAAAGGCGCTTACTTCGCCAATATTGTTGCCATTATCGCCGCTTTTGCCGTCTCTTTTGTTATCTCTTCAATTCTGCTGAAAACCAGCAAAGCGAAAGATGAGGATGACATTGAAGCCGCAACGCGCCGCATGCAGGACATGAAAGCCGAATCTAAAGGTCAGTCTTCCAGCGCGGCAGCCGCAACTAACGTCAAAGATTCTGACCTGAGCCACGTGCGTAAAATTATTGTGGCCTGTGATGCCGGAATGGGGTCCAGCGCAATGGGCGCAGGCGTGCTGCGTAAAAAAGTCAGTGATGCCGGTCTGAGCAATATCTCGGTGACGAATACGGCCATTAACGCCCTGCCTGGTGATGTGGATTTGGTAATCACCCATCGCGATCTCACCGAACGAGCGATACGTCAGGCACCGCAGGCCCAGCATATTTCGCTGAGTAATTTCCTCGACAGCGCCTTATACAGCGATTTGACCGCGCGTCTGCTGGAAGCCAACCGGACAGAAGCCCATCGGGAAAAGGTTGACCAAACGCTGGCTGACAGCTTTGATAATAGCGGCGAAAACCTGTTTAAACTCAGCGCCAGCAACGTGTTCCTCGGTCTGAGCGCCAGCGATAAAGAACAAGCAATTCGTTTTGCCGGTGAGCAGCTGGTAAAAGGTGGCTATGTGCAGCCGGAATATATCGATGCCATGCTGGATCGTGAAAAATTAACCCCGACCTATCTCGGAGAGTCTATTGCAGTACCCCACGGTACTATAGAAGCCAAAGATCGGGTGCTGAAAACCGGCGTGGTGTTCTGTCAGTATCCGGCTGGCGTCCGCTTCGGTGAAGGGGAAGATGACATTGCCCGCCTGGTTATCGGCATTGCGGCACGTAATAACGAACATATTCAGGTTATTACCAGCCTCACTAACGCACTGGATGATGAAAGTGTGATTGAAAAACTGGCAAATACCCACAGTATCGATGACGTAGTAGATATTCTCTCCGGACCACGCACTGCATAATCGAAGGGGCCGGGTTACCCGGCCCTTTTTCATTTCGGGGTTATTGGTAAAGGTAGCATTATGAAAGCATTACATTTTGGAGCAGGTAATATCGGTCGCGGCTTTATTGGCAAACTGCTGGCCGATGCCGGCATCGCACTGACGTTTGCCGATGTTAATCAGACGGTACTTGACGCGCTTAATGCCCGTAAAGGCTATCCGGTACGGGTGGTAGGCGAGCAGGCACAGCTGGAACAGGTCAGCGGTGTCGACGCCATTAATAGCACCAGTGAAGAAGTTATCAGCAAAATTGCCCAGGTTGATATCGTTACCACGGCGGTTGGTCCGCAAATTCTGGAACGTATTGCGCCGGGAATTGCAAAAGGGCTGGCCAAACGCAGTGATAGCGGTAATACCCATCCGCTGAATATTATTGCCTGTGAAAATATGGTGCGTGGTACCAGCCAGCTAAAAGGCTATGTTCTCAACGCGTTACCGGCCAGCTATCATCCGTGGGTTGAACAGCATGTCGGTTTTGTTGACTCCGCCGTCGACCGGATTGTGCCCCCGGCAGAGTCCGCCAGTCAGGATCCGCTGGAAGTCACGGTAGAAACGTTCAGTGAGTGGATCGTCGACAAAACCCAGTTCAAAGGCGCGCTGCCGCAGATCCCGGGTATGGAACTGACGGATAATTTAATGGCATTCGTTGAGCGAAAACTTTTTACGCTCAACACCGGCCATGCCATCACCGCTTATCTTGGCCAGCTTTACGGTCATAAAACCATCCGTGATGCCATTCTGGATAAAAAAGTACGCACTATCGTCAAAGGTGCAATGGAAGAAAGTGGTGCCGTACTGATAAAACGCTACCAGTTTGATCCGGCGAGACATGCCGCCTACATCGATAAAATTATTGGTCGCTTTGAGAACCCCTATCTCAAAGACGACGTTGAGCGTGTTGGCCGCCAACCGCTGAGAAAACTTAGCGCCGGGGATCGTTTAATCAAACCGACGCTGGGCACACTGGAGTATCATCTGCCGCATGCTAACCTGGTGACGGGGATTGCCGCTGCCATGCACTACCACAGTGAACAGGACCCGCAGGCGCAAGAGCTGGCAACATTGCTGGCAGAAAAAGGACCGCAGGCTACGCTGGTACAGATTTCCGGTCTCGACAGTCACAGTGAGGTGGTTGCCGCGGTGGTTAAGGCTTACCACACCATTAAGTAATGCCCGCGTCAGCGCTTCATCAGGAAAAAAACTCAGGGTGCTGCTCACAGGCACCCTCCGCCGTTATGCAACAGTTACGGGCCGTTATGGAACAACCCCAGGCATTTGAAAATCTGGTCCTTGAACGTCTGAATGCAGGCAGAACAGTGCGAAGCTTTTTGATCGCCAGCGTCGAATTGCTGGCCGAAGCGGTCAATATGCTGGTGATAAAAGTATTTCGCAAAGATGACTACGCGGTAAAATACGCCGTGGAACCGCTATTACTGGGAAATGGCCCACTTGGCGAACTCTCTGTGCGTTTGAAACTGATTTACGGTCTTGGCATTATCAGCCGCCATGAATATGAAGATTGCGAACTGCTCATGGCACTGCGGGAAGAGATGAATCACGATGGTAACGAATACCGTTTTACCGATGACGAAATTATCGGCCCCTTTGCCGAACTTCACTGCGTGAACACTTTACCCACGCGCCCACCGCTGACCGGAGAAGATGTCGAATTACAGATGATGCAACAACAGCGTTATCAGCAAATGGTCCGTTCCACCATGGTCCTTTCTCTGACCGAGCTGATTGCTCGCATCAGCCTGAAAAAAGCGTTTCAGAAATAGCCAATTTACCCCGAAGGCTCCCCTTTAGTGTATCCTTAGCCTGATCACGCATTTTATGACAGGATTGATTGCCGGATACCCGAATGAAAGAGCAAGAAAAAGCAGAAATTAAGCGTCTTAGCGACAGACTGGATGCACTGAACCGTAAAGAACCCGTGCTTCTGGCGGCCGGAGACAGCGAGAAATTAAGCGAACTGCTGGCAGAAAAAGAGAAGCTGGCGGCAGAAATCGAGCGTCTGCGCGCGCTGCGCGAGCAAAAACTCAGTAAAGAAGCGCAAAAGCTGAACAAAATGGCGTTCCGCCGCCCTATCAGCCGTAAAGAGCAGGCTAACATGGGGGCCCTGAAAAAATCGGTCAGAGGCCTGGTCATTGTCCATCCGATGACGGCACTGGGACGCGAAATGGAACTGACAGAAATGACCGGTTTCGCCGATAACCGCTTCTGATCCCCGGCAGGCCTGCCCGTCAGGCTTGCTTATTCCCTCCAGACTGACTTCATCTATTCTTAAACGGATCCGGATTTTCCAGCAATATAGATTTTTTTTCACCGTTATTCATGAATAAACATCGCGCCAAATAAATTTACAGTCAAAAATGTCGCATTTTTTCCCTCCTGATTTCCTCCGTCTATTTTGCGGTATATTAGCCAAAATCTTCAAAAGAAGGCTTTTGTGGCACCTTTCTTAAAGGAAATGTCTGGCGAATAGCCACCACAAAAAAGCATCAGGACACTCTGGCCGCAGGACATTGCGTTCAGAGGCAGCTAACAGGGAAGTACAAAATGAAAACAAATCTTTCGGTACTTATATGTGACGACGATCGTTTTTACGCCTCAGGATTACAGGCACTGATAACTGAGTGGGCTGACGCACGTCATCTTCATACTCATTTTGCCGATCAGTTTCAGCCACGGGCACGTAGCGAGCTTATTTTTATTACTCAAAGCGAATTATCCCCTTATCGCCTGCACGCATTGCGCATGGAAATACCTGCTTCTCGCCGTCATGTCTTTATTATTCACGAGCAGGAAGGCGCCAGCACGGACGATTTTAATTCGCTGCAGGAAAATTGTGTCATTATGTCACGCCAGACTCAGCCAGCAATTATCAGGCAACATCTGGAAACCGCATTGCGTAAACTGGAAAATTCAGCCGGACAGACGTTACCCGCTATCGCCACCGTAACCAGTAATTCACCGCTTACTTTTCGTGAAACACAAATACTGCGTTTTCTGGCACGTGGCATCAGTCACGCCACGGTAGCACGTTATTTACAAATCAGTGAAAAAACGGTCAGTACTCATAAACGTAATATTATGACCAAGCTGAATATAAGCCGGACGACGGAGCTGAATTACTGGCTGATTGATGAAGGCTTTTTCCGTCCTCCTCACTCTTTTTCTTCACTAACAAGTAACAGTAACTCAACTAATACATAGATTTTCAGGAAGATGGATATGAAATCCCCTCGGTTTCTTATATTTGTGCTGCTGGTGAGTAGTTCACTGGCGGGTTGCCAGAGTATGTCACGCACACACACGGTGGATAAAACCAGTGAAGTGCCGTCTGCCAACGCCGCCACAGCGCCGTCAGATGATACTTCCCCTGGCAATTCGTCTAAGGCATCACCGTCATCACAACAGATCGAGGCTGAGTCAGCAAAAGGCAACGGCGCGGATAACAGCGATGAAACCATTAAGCTGGAACGCTGTAAGGCACAGCTCGAAGCGTTAAGAACGCTGGCACCGGAGAAATATTCCCAACTGAACAACGCATTTCGTTATATTATGCGCGGTGCCGCAAGCTATGCCTCGATCCGCTCTGAAACCACCAGAGAGACCCAGGATACAATAGATGCGCTTTATCATTATCGTTCCAATCTGATCTGTTCACAGATTGGGCAGACAATGATGAATAGTCTGAGCCTGCATGGAGCTATGCCATAATGCGGGCTGCGCTATATCTGAGTATTGCCGCCAGCCTCAGCCTGAGTCAATTGCCACTGGCGGCCAAAGCAGACTCAACACCACCACTTCTGCGCTTTGCCGAACGCTATGCTGCTGAACATCCCCCCCATCAGCAGAAATCATCAGCCCGGCACGTTACGACTAAGAAAAAACCAGCCGTAGCCAAAAAAAAGCACACAACCCGGCAAAAAAAACAGGCAACCACCGCGGTCCAGAGCCTGCAGCGTCAACAGCAGGAAATCGTCGCGCTAAAACGGGCGCTCAGTAAAGCACAGGAGCAGGCCCGACCGTCACAGCAACAACAGAGCCAATTGGATCTTAGCGCAGTGGCAACCGGCGTGAAGAAGCTTCGCCAGTTAACCGGACTGACCAGCAGAGAAAAACAGGCGCGGGAAAAAATTGCTGAGTTGTCACAACAGCTGGCACACAGCCAACAGCGGGCCGGAGCACTGGTGGCAAAATATCACCAGATGGTGAAGCAACGCAGTTTGCTGGAAAAGCAGATACAGCAATATCGTCAGCAGCAGCATAGCGAAAAAAACAGCGGACAGACGGCCGCCTCCAGACAGCTGAAAAAATTAGAGCAACAGCTGGCCAGAGCGCAGGCCGACGCCGAAGCTGCCCGGGCAGCCAGGCAGCAGCAGGACAAAGAAATAAAAACCGCACATAGCCAGCTGGCGCAACTGCAGGCGGCCAGTCAGGAAAGCAATAACAAGGTGGCGGCAGCAAAACAAGCGTCGGCAGAGATTGTCCGCTTGCGTAACCAACTCAACGCCGCCAACCAGCAGCTGGCCAGTGTGGAAAAAAATGTCAGCGTTGAGCAACAAAAAAAAATTCAGGCCCTGACATCCTCGCGTGAGCAGCTCAAAGAAAAACTGGACGACGCCAACCGGCAGCTGACGCAAACCCGCCAGGACGCCGGAAGCAAACTGAAAAAAATCACCCAGACATTAAAAACAACGCAAGCGCAGCTCGAAGCGGCCAATCAGCAGCTGGCCAAATCGCACAGCCACCCCAGTACTGAACAGCAGAAAGCCCTCCAGGCACTGCAATCAACCCGGGAGCAGCTCAGTCAAAAGCTGCAGGATGCCAACCAGCAGCTGGCGCAAATCCGCCAGGATGCCGCGAGCAAACAGCAACAGGCAACACGCCGCTTACAGGAAACACAGGCACAACTTGATAAGGCCAATCAGCAGCTGGCACAAGCCCAACAGGATGCCGACAGTAAGTTGCAAAGATCGGCACAGGCATTAAAAACGCTGCAAGCGCAGCTCGATACCGCCAATCAACAACTCAACCTAACCCAAAAAAATGCCGATGCCAGTCAGCAAAAATCGATTCAGGCCTTAAAAGATTCTCAGCAGCAGCTCAACAACCAGCTTAAGACGGCCAATGACAAGCTGGGCAAACTGCAGGAGCAGCTGGCGCTGAGCCGCAAAGATGCAGACAGCGCCGAAGCTGAGCGCCAGCAAACCCTTGAGAAGTTACAGGACGCCCATAACCGGCTCAATCTGCTGCAAAATCAGCTGGCGCTCCTGCGGCTAACCAGCAACCACGCAAATGCAGGGGCTGACAACAAACAGCAATCCGCCGGGGTCAGTGAACTGCAAAAACAGCTGGATGAGGCTAATGCCCGGGCCACCGCGTTACAACAGCAGCTCAACGCGGCACCATTCAAAAGCATACCGATTTTGAATCAGCAATTGTTAGAAAATCCGGCTATTCGCCAGGGCTATGCCATCGGTATATCCCTCGGTGCCGAGATTCTGCTCTTACAGCAAACGCATCAGGCTGCAGGCGATAAAGTTGATAAAAATCTTATTCTGGCCGGCATTATTGACGCCTTTAATCATCAGCCCAAACTCGATGAAAAAAGCTTTACTAAAGCGCTGGCCGATGCCGACAAACTTGCAGGTAAGCACTCGCTGACTCAGACCGACTCGAAACCACAGATAAACGCCTGGCCTCCACCGGATTTTAAACCCACCATTCGCAAACAGGATCGCGGCTTTCTTAACGCTTACAGAAAACGCAAAGGGGTTAAGAAATCTCAGTATGGCTTCTGGTACGAAATACTTAAGCCAGGCATAAAACCGCTGAAACCTGACGACACTGTCGCTATCGTGATTGAAGAGAGCCTGACGGACGGTACGGTTATCAACGACATGGAAAAAACCCGGCAAATGCTGAGCGAAAAGCTGAAAGACTATCCGCCACTGCTGAAAGCCGCATTGTCTAAACTGCGCAGCAAAGGGGTAATGAGTATGGTGGTCCCCCCGGAACTGGCCTACGGTAAAAAGGGTCTGCCACCTAAGATTCCGGCGAATGCGACAATGGTTTATCAGATTCGTATTGCCGAAGTCTGGCCGGAAGGAAAAGCGCCGTCACAACAGAAACGTTAATAAAAGCCAATATTATTTAACTAAAAGCCATCTTAATTAAAGATGGCTTTTATAATCAATGCTTAAGACCAGGGCTCTCCGTACGTTTCCAGTACAGATGTTTGGCATGTTTTCCTTTTACTGAATCAATTAAGCCCTTTTCCTGCAATAACAAAAGAATATGACGCGTTGAATAAATACTCAGACTACAACGGTCTGCAATATCACGCGTGCTGGGAAATGCGTTGCAGTCGACTGGCGATTTATCAGGTGAATCCATCATCTCTTCTATTACCTGTAAAACTTCAACGATGGTGGCCAGCCTTTTGCTGCTGCGGACATTAAATCTATCCATATTTATTGCTCCCGGAAGTACTTCAGCTGTCCATATTGGTACTGCGGCATAAAAACACCGCCGTTAACTTTATTGCGAATAAAAACAAAAAACAAATATGCCAGAATATTAGCAAATAACAAGGTGGCAAAATGATTTAATAATATTATCAGTAAGGGTATAACATGTTTTTTTGTTAGATAACATGCGTTCAATGATCATGTATATTGAATAAACAAGACTAAAATCCCGCCAATCATTAACAATCAAACAATAATATCAATCTTTACATGCTTAATGGCCCGTTTTACCTGCTTCAGAATCACCTGTCTGGTTGAGAGAACAGCATGATTGTATAGGTTATATTTAATATAATGATTAAAATCAGCCTAAGTAATGCAATGGGAAATAAACAAAAAAACAGAAAATAATAATAACTACAGAATATTTAATACTTAACCACCAGGATAACTTTTTTACCTGGTGTTGAAACATAAGTAATAGCACTGTTTTATAGTGCCTTCTCTCCGGCACCCGGTCAGGTTCTGATCAACGGAGGCCGGTTTGCCGACAAAATAAAGGGCAAACGCCAACGGAGTACCCTGATGAAAGCATCATTGTTATGCCCGCAACCGGACAGCACCTGAAGGGGAAAAACAACGGGCATAAAAAAGCCGGCAGACCAAGGGCTGCCGGCTTTTACACCAAATCAACGCGTTGATTTACTTAGCTGCAGCAAAGCGGCTGGCCGCTTCGTCCCAGTTAACAACATTCCAGAACGCCTTAATATAATCAGGACGTTTATTCTGATACTTAAGATAGTAAGCGTGTTCCCAGACATCCAGCGCGATAATTGGATAACCGGAAACACCGCTTATCGCCTCACCCATCAGCGGACTGTTCTGATTAGCGGTAGAGACCACCGCCAGCTTATCGCCTTTTTTAACCAGCCAGGCCCAACCAGAGCCAAAGCGGGTTGCCGCGGCTTTTTCAAATTCTTCTTTGAATTTTTCCACGCTGCCAAAATCTTTTTCAATCGCAGCCTTCAGCGGCCCCTGCAGCGTCGTACCGGTTTTCAACCCTTTCCAGAACAGGCTGTGGTTGGCATGGCCACCTGCATTGTTACGCAGCGCTGTTTTTTTGTCAGCGGGCACCTGATCCAGCTTAGCGATCAGCTCCTCAACCGGCAGATTTGCTAACTCAGTACCTTCCAGCGCAGCATTGGCGTTATTGACATAAGTCTGATGGTGTTTAGTGTGGTGGATCTCCATCGTCTGTTTGTCAAAGTGCGGCTCCAGCGCGTCGTACGCGTAAGGCAGGGATGGCAGTGAATAGCTCATGTTCTCATCTCCATGTTATCGAAAAGCGTGAAGACCAGTTTGCTGGCCGTCACCGCGTAAGCAGTGCGATCATTATAGTTAAATTCAACACCCGTGAAAGGGATATCAATGCGTTACAATCTATAAACAAATGCGTTTTCCAAAAAAGCGAAGGCAATATTGAACATCCTGGTATTGCCGCCGACCGCCGCCACCTTGCTGACAGCCGGGATAAAACAGCCTCTGCCCGTCGGGGCGTCATCCCGCCAGTCGGCGATGATAGCCCCTGAAACGATCATCAGAATAAATCACCACACCGCACAAATAGCTACGCCACAGACACTGGCGTCAGACTGACTCGCACGGTGATTAGGAATCCTCTGTTTTTCGCCCACGCCCCGGGCAATCGGTATGCTCAGCGTAAGCGTTGGGGATGCGAATAAATAGTGGCCCGCCCCGGCTGACAGAAACCGACCAGCGTCAGATTGCTGCGCACGGCCACCTCAACGGCCAGACTGGTCGCTGCCGAGACGGCAAACAAAATTTCCACGCCACAGATTGCAGCCTTTTGAACCATCTCATAGCTGGCCCGGCTGGAAATTAACGCAGCGCCACTCTGCCATGCGGCCTGCTGGCTGCGCGCGCCCAAAAGTTTATCCAGCGCAACGTGCCGGCCAATATCTTCATAACCGCCAACCAGCTGACCTTGCGGGGTTAACCAGCCTGCAGCATGGGTACAACCGGTGATTTTGCCCACCGGCTGGCAGGCTTTTAACTGCGGTAACGCCGCATCCAGTTGCGACAGCTGAAACCGTTGTGTAAACGGTAATGGCTTAACGGGTTTACCAATTTCCGCCAGTTGCTCCACGCCACAAACACCGCAGCCGGTGCGTCCTTCCATCGCGCGGCGTCGCGCCTTAAGGGCCATAAAACGCCGGCTGGAAAGTTCGATCTGTACTTCAACCCCCTGGCCGGTGACGTTGATATCAACGCCATAAATCTCCCCGGGCGAGGCAATAATGCCTTCTGATAAGGAAAATCCGATAGCCAGCTTATCAAGATTGTCAGGTGTCGCCATCATGACGACATGAGAAATACCGTTGTAGACCAGCGCAACCGGGACTTCTTCGGCCAGCCAGTCCATGCTGGCTTCTGCCGGCGCTTTTCTCGACCAGACTGACCGGCTAACTGCACCGGGCGGCGCGTCCGGCCCCTTATCATTTTGTGGTTTTTCAGCACGCAATCTTGCCACCTTTTTCAACCCTACAGATTATGTGGTAATATTTTAACCATAAAGCGCGGCCTAATCGCTCCATTGTGGCGCGCAGCTCCTCCCGACGCAACGTCGGTAAAATGACAAAATAAAGCAATGTCGAAACACAGGAAGGTTACTGATGAACGTCAGTCGCAGAAAATTCTTCAAAATCTGTGCAGGCGGTATGGCCGGCACAACGGTCGCGGCGCTGGGGTTTACCCCTGAAGCGGCCCTGGCAGAAACCCGCCAGTACAAACTATTACGTTGTCGCGAAACCCGTAATACCTGCACTTATTGTTCGGTAGGCTGTGGTCTGTTGATGTACAGCATGGGCGATGGCGCAAAAAATGCCAGACAAACCATTTTCCATATTGAAGGCGATCCCGATCATCCTGTCAGTCGGGGCGCACTCTGCCCGAAAGGCGCCGGCCTGATTGATTTTGTGCATAGCGAAAGCCGTCTGCACTACCCTGAATATCGTGCGCCAGGGTCAGACAAATGGCAGCGTATCAGTTGGGATGAAGCCTTTACGCGTATTGCAAAACTGATGAAAGCCGATCGCGATGCCAATTTTGTCACCCGCAATACGGCGGGCGTCACGGTCAACCGCTGGTTAACGACCGGCATGCTGTGCGCCTCTGCTGCCAGCAATGAAACCGGTTATTTAACACAAAAATTTACCCGGTCGCTCGGCATGCTTGCCGTCGATAACCAGGCGCGCGTCTGACACGGACCAACGGTAGCAAGTCTTGCTCCAACATTTGGTCGCGGTGCCATGACCAACCACTGGGTCGACATCCGCAATGCGAATCTGATTATTGTAATGGGTGGCAACGCCGCAGAAGCACATCCGGTCGGATTCCGCTGGGCAATGGAAGCCAAAATTCATAATAATGCCAGGCTGATCGTCATCGATCCGCGTTTCACCCGTACTGCCGCCGTGGCGGACTTTTACACGCCAATACGTTCCGGTAGCGACATCGCGTTTCTGTCCGGGGTGATAAATTACCTGATATGCCATGATAAAATTCAGCATGAGTACGTAAAAGCCTATACCAATGCCAGTCTGATTGTCAGATCGGATTACCGCTTTAGTGACGGCCTGTTCAGTGGTTACGATGCAGACCGACGGCAATATGATAAAACCACCTGGGCCTATGAATTAGATGAACAGGGTTATGCAAAGCAGGACGCCAGCCTGACGCATCCCCGCTGCGTATGGAATCTGCTGAAAGCCCACGTCAGCCGCTACACCCCGGAAGTCGTAGAGAATATTTGCGGTACGCCCAAAGCTGATTTTCTTCACGTTTGTGAGGCGCTGGCCAGCACCTGTGTCCCGCACCGCACCACCACCTTTCTCTATGCCCTTGGCTGGACCCAACACTCCATTGGCGCACAAAATATCCGCACCATGGCGATGGTACAGCTGCTGCTGGGCAATATGGGCATGGCCGGTGGGGGAATCAATGCCTTGCGCGGTCACTCCAATATACAGGGGCTGACCGATCTGGGCCTGCTGTCACAAAACCTGCCTGGTTATATGATGCTTCCCTCTGAGAAACAACCCGACCTGCAAAGCTATCTTGCCGCCAGTACGCCAGTCCCCCTGCTGGAAGGCCAGGTCAATTACTGGAGCAATTATCCGAAATTTTTTATCAGTCAGATGAAAGCGTTTTACGGTGACAAGGCACAAAAGGAGAACGACTGGGGTTTCAACTGGTTGCCCAAATGGGACAAAAGCTATGATGTCCTGCAGTATTTCGACATGATGTCCCAGGGCCTGGTTAACGGTTATCTTTGCCAGGGCTTTAATCCTGTCGCCTCGTTTCCTGACAAGCATAAGGTGGTGGCGGCACTGGCCAGACTCAAATTTCTGGTGATTATTGACCCGCTTAATACCGAAACCGCTAATTTCTGGCAAAACCATGGCGAGTTTAATGATGTCGACAGCGCCGCCATCGGCACCGAAGTTTTCCGCTTGCCTTCAACCTGCTTTGCAGAGGAAAACGGTTCTATTGTTAACTCTGCTCGCTGGCTGCAATGGCACTGGAAAGGGGCGGACGGACCAGGAGAAGCGAAGAACGACGGTGAAATCCTTGCCGGAATCTTTACCCGCCTGCGTGCTATGTATGCCAGACAAGGCGGAGCAGCGCCGGAACCGGTGCTGAATATGCGCTGGGATTACCTGACGCCTGACAACCCGGCGGCCGAAGAAGTCGCTATGGAAAGTAACGGTAAAGCCCTGGCCGATCTGTTTGATGACCACGGTACGCTGCTGGCCAAAAAAGGTCAGCAGCTGAGCTCGTTTGCCCAGCTCAAAGCCGACGGCTCAACGGCCAGCGGCTGCTGGATTTTTTGTGGTAGCTGGACCCCGCAAGGCAATCAGATGGCCCGGCGCGACAATACCGATCCATCCGGTCTGGGTAATACCCTCAACTGGAGCTGGGCGTGGCCCCTTAACCGTCGCATTCTGTATAACCGTGCGTCCGCCGATCCGCAGGGGCAACCCTGGGATGCTAAACGAACCTTGCTACGCTGGAATGGCAGTAAATGGGAAGGTGAGGATATCCCTGACTACAGTACTGCACCGCCGGGTAGCGGCGTCGGGCCATTTATCATGCAGCCAGAAGGCATGGGGCGCCTGTTTGCCCTCGACAAAATGGCCGAAGGTCCTTTCCCGGAACATTATGAGCCGTTTGAAACACCGCTCGGCACCAATCCGCTGCACCCCGCCGTGGTGTCTAACCCGGCTGCGCGGATATTTAAAGACGACCTGGCGGCCATGGGAACAGCAGCCCGGTTCCCGTATGTTGGCACCACCTACCGTCTGACCGAACACTTCCATTTCTGGACCAAACATGCCCTGCTTAATGCTATCGCACAGCCGGAACAGTTCGTCGAGATTGGTGAAGTGCTTGCCAGACAGCTCGGCATTACCATGGGGGACATGGTCAGGGTCAGTTCAAATCGCGGCTTTATTAAAGCCAGGGCCGTTGTCACTAAGCGTATACGCCGCCTGCAGGTGAATGGTCAGACAATCGATACCATTGGTATCCCTATCCACTGGGGTTTTGAAGGTGTGGCAAAAAAAGGTTTTCTGGCCAACACCCTGACGCCCTTTGTTGGTGATGCGAATACCCAGACGCCGGAATTTAAAACCTTCCTGGTCAATGTGGAAAAGGTGTAACGGAGAGGTAATATGGCTTATCAATCACAAGACATTATTCGCCGGTCCGCGACAAACGGCTTCACCCCCGCACCTCAGGCACGCAACCATCAGCAGCAGGTCGCCAAGCTGATTGATGTAACCACCTGCATTGGCTGTAAAGCCTGTCAGGTGGCCTGCTCAGAATGGAATGATATCCGCGACCAGGTCGGCCATAACGTCGGGGTGTATGACAATCCAGCCGATCTGAGCGCTAAATCCTGGACGGTCATGCGTTTTTCGGAAGTCGAACAACAGAACAAGCTGGAATGGTTAATCCGCAAAGACGGCTGTATGCACTGCGCAGATCCTGGCTGCCTGAAGGCTTGCCCGTCCGCCGGTGCAATAATTCAGTACGCTAACGGCATTGTCGACTTCCAGTCTGAACAGTGCATTGGCTGCGGTTACTGCATTGCAGGCTGTCCGTTCGATGTACCCCGCCTGAATCCGCAGGATAACCGGGTGTACAAATGCACGTTGTGCGTCGATCGCGTTAGCGTTGGCCAGGAACCTGCTTGTGTTAAAACCTGTCCAACCGGTGCCCTCCATTTTGGCAGTAAAGCGGAGATGAAGCAGCTGGCTGGCGAGCGCGTGCGCGAACTGAATTCACGTGGTTACCTGAATGCCGGCTTGTACGATCCCGAGGGCGTCGGCGGCACACATGTGATGTACGTTTTGCATCATGCCGACAAACCTCAGCTCTATCACGGCCTGCCACAAAATCCGGCCATCAGCCCGGCTATTCATTTCTGGAAAGGAATCTGGAAGCCACTGGCAGCATTAGGATTCGCTACCACCTTTGCAGCCGCAGTGTTTCATTACGTCGGCGTCGGACCTAACCGGGCTGAAGAGCACGAAGAAGAGGAAAAACCATGAAGCAAGCGCCGGATATTCAGCGCTACAGCGCCCCTGAACGCCTCAATCACTGGCTGGTTGCCGGCTGCTTTTTGCTGACAGCCATCAGCGGATTGGGTTTCTTCTTTCCTTCATTTAACTGGTTAATGAACATTTTGGGAACCCCGCAGCTGGCGCGCCTCCTTCACCCGTTTACCGGTGTGATAATGTTTGCCGCCTTTCTGATCATGTTTTTTCGCTACTGGCAACACAATCTGATTAAACATGACGACCTGATCTGGGCAAAAAATATTCATAAAATTGCCCGTAATGAGGAAGTTGGCGATACCGGGCGCTATAATTTCGGACAAAAGTGTGTATTCTGGGCAGCGATAACATGTTTATTGCTGCTGCTGGCCAGTGGCATTGTGATTTGGCGCCCCTGGTTTGCCGCGGCCTTTCCGCTGCCACTGATCCGTGCCGCGCTGCTGCTCCATTCGATATCTGCGGCGATATTAATCATGGTGATTATGGTTCATATATATGCCGCGTTATGGGTAAAAGGCACTATTACCGCGATGGTTGAAGGCTGGGTCACCGCCCGCTGGGCAAAAAAACATCACCCCCGCTGGTACCGGGAATTACAACAGCAGGATCCACCGGAACAACAGGAAAAACGTCGCTGATGAGTATTCGCATTATTCCACAGGACGAGCTGGCAAAGAGTGAGAAAGCAACGGCGGAGACAATTCCGCCGTTGCTTTTCCCCCGGCTTCAACATCTATACAGCCGCAGAGCAGCGCGACTAAGACAGCTGGCGGATAAAAATCCCCTGGGTGACTATCTGCGCTTTGCCGCTAAAATTGCTCAGGCGCAGGAAATTGTACTCTACGATCACCCGCTGCATATCGACCTCTATCCGCGACTTAAACAAGCCGCCAGCCTTGGAAAACCACCGCTGGATATACATAGCCTGCCGCGTGACAGCCACTGGCAACGATTACTGCACTCTCTGATAGCCGAACTAAAACCGGAAATGACCGGGCAGGCACTGGCAGTACTGGAAAATCTTGAAAAAACCGCGGGTGGTGAGCTGGAGTCAATGGCCGATGCGCTGTTCAGTCAGGAATTTGCCCGAATCAGCAGTGATAAAGCCCCTTTTATCTGGGCTGCGCTGTCTGTTTACTGGGCGCAAATGGCCGCGCATATCCCGGGTAAAGCCCGCGCCGAATATGGTGAACAACGTCAGTTTTGTCCGGTTTGTGCCAGTATGCCGGTCGCAGGCCTGGTGCATATGGCGAGTCAGCGCGAGGGATTACGTTATCTGCACTGCAATCTGTGTGAAAGTGAATGGTATGTCGTAAGGGCCAAATGTACCAACTGTGAGCAGACCAAAGATATTCATAGCTGGTCACTTGAGAGCGAGCAGAGCGCAATAAAAGCAGAAAGCTGCGGTGATTGCGGCACCTACCTGAAACAACTTTATCAGGAAAAAGATCCCGCACTGGAGCCCGTTGCTGACGACCTGGCATCGCTGGTGCTTGATGCGCGCATGGAACAAGAAGGGTTTGCCCGCAGCAGCCTGAATCCTTTTTTGTTTCCCGGTCAGTAGAGCCGCCGCTATCAGACAGCGACGGCCCGGCATGCCATTCCATAGCGCCGGTTCCAGCCAGCTAGCCACGCCTAACCCGCCTTTGACTCTACCACTGGCGTTGAGAGTCAAAGCAAGCAATTAATTGCCCGCCGACGCAATAGTCCCTCCGTCAGAAACCGCAGCGAGTTTATTTTTAACCAGTTGATATCCTTTGTATTTTATTTCTTCACACAAGGTATTTAAACGCATGTTAAGAGACATAGACAGAACTTCTCTTGCATCCGGATCCATTATATTTTTATTCTTATTAAGGAAACTATAAATTCGACTTATTTTACTGTAGCGGGTTTCAAATTCCGTGAAATCATCGGGGCTTTCACTTTTTAAAAATTTAAAGTTATCGATACAGGAATTAGCTGAGGATGGTATAGATGCCCAGTAAGTTTCCGGGACCTTTTTTCTGGGTTTACTGATTGATGTATATTGATCATGGCCTATTTTTGTAGTGATCGAACCACCAACATTTCTTACTGTCGGAATAGAACTCTCAGTATCAACAAGAGAGCATCCAGCCAGCATGAAAGTGATATAAAACACCACGATTGAACTAAATCTGGAAAAAAACACCACTGACCTCCGTGTAATGAATGGTCGTTATTAAAATAAATACGGACATTATTACAAATTCAGCATCATGGCAAAAAAATATTTTTCCATTAAAAAATGAATCACCATTATATATTTTCATCTATCAGAAAATAAATAATGAAATTATCATATTAAATTAAGGTTAAATAAAAATAAATACTGAAAATTACACAGTGAGAAACAAAATAAAAAACATCATAGTGAAGAATGATGAATAAATAAATATTATCAATAGAACAAAGTAAGTAAAATAAATTTATAAATTAAACAAAATGCGAAATATAACCATACTAAGGGAACGGTCAATAAAAAACATAGATTCTTTGTTTAGAATTTAATAACCATTCAATTTTTAGGGAAACTAAAAGTAGTTGCTTTTGTAAATCATTACCATTCAAAACAATTCACCAGGAGAAAAAATAAATAATTGCCAGCTCACCGACATTTTTAATGTTAATCGGTAAAACCGATATAAAAAGCTCATTATGCTAAAAAAATCACGGTCTTTTCAGAAGGAAAAATACGTTAAAAAAGTATGATTTTTAATCATTATCGATGGAAATGAGATAATTATAATTAAATAAAAAAAGATTATAACCATAACCACATGATCTTAGCCAATAAATCTAAAAAAACATTACTGGCAAAAAATTTAATTGTTAATAACGATCAATATTAATTATTTAATTGTTTTAATCTATTTTACTTATTGATTCTTTGAATGTAATATTTCTACATTGATATATTTCTGTATTCGCGCACGCTTTATCATTTATTAGCTCAAAGTAAGTGTCCATACTGATCTTTTATCAAATAAAAATATCTTAACCCTAAGACCACTGAAGTCATTAGTCATATATCACTAACGTCTATAATGGAAAAAGAGATAAGTTTTTTATAAAAAACATCTCATTATAAAAGGAAATTACATAAAATCTTCCTTTGTACGATGCACTTTACAATGATTCCTGATCAATCTTCAGTAATCCGAAGCAACATCTGACACCGTGCTTCATCAACAAACTATCCTTTTAAAATACACAGAAAGTATAACCGGTGAACCTATAACGAGAGTCATTTATGTCAGTTAGAATAAACAATGAAGTTGAATTTGACCAGGACAAAAAGATACTTAAATCCGATCTTGCCAGCTATGAAATTAGCACACCAGCATCGTATTGCTTGATGCTGTTGCTTGAAAAACGAGATCAACTTGTCAGTCATGAAGAACTCTATGAATGTGCATGGAGGCGTTTTGGGATGGAAGTTACTGCAAATACACTTTATCAAAATATATCGGAGTTAAGGAAAGCATTAAAATCCTGCGGTATCCAGGAAAAAATTATTCAGACTATTCCCCGAAGGGGATTTTCCCTTTTGTCGGATAATCAGGGTGAAGCGGAGAGTAAAGCAGATAACCCTTTTCTGGTAGAAGAAAAACGGGCGGGTAAAGTAAACAAAACTGACATAAGTAATAAATTACCCTGGAACAGGTACAACTATCTCATTCTGATGATTATAATGATTAACCTAATACTTACGCTATCGCTTTTCATCACTTACTAAGACAGAATACTGTACATTTTCGAATAAAAAAACATATTATAAGCTATTTTACATCCAGTAAAAATATCGTTTTCATAACATGAAAACACTTAAAAATACGAAGCACACAGATAATATTAAAAGACTCCATTTAGCCAGGGAAATAAAGGATAAGCCCGCAAGATTAGTAAACCTTGCGGGCTTATTTATATCTTGTTCACCAATCACGACAAACCAGCCCGATCAGTTTCAATGTCATAACGGGCTTTAATCGCTAAATCAACAGGCTGGGGATGCCAGTCTATTAAACCATAGATATCAAAATTAATTATGCCATGATGTACCGGAGAAAGTACCTCTCCTGAAGGAACGATGACAATTGAATCAGCGATCAGTCTGGGTTCAAAGCGAAGCAAGGCGTTTCTAATCTTAATCTCAAGATCATTCCAGCTATGTGATGCGGCATAACCACCAATCAAAGGAGAGATACCATAATTAAGAGTGGATGAAAATATTTCACGGTGCCGGTTTTCATCAAGCCTCTCCTCAAAGTTGGCCGTATTCAGCAATTCGGCAATATTGCGTTGCACAACAGCACGCATCGCCCGGCTATCAAAATGGTACTTATCCCATACTTCGCTCTCAACTTTGGGTTCATTGTCAAACAAACGTTCCAGTAAACAGGGCGGGAATGGATTTCTTCTTAAGGTCATGCAGATTCACCTTCAAATCCTAAACGACCAATTTCAAAAAGTGAAAACTCACCATTATCACTGACCCACATTTTTCTGCCAGAGCCAATATAGCGGCCATCACCTTGCTTCTGCCATTCAGTTTTCGTCCCTATCTTCATATCCAGGCTATCAGATATCACTACCGGATAACGTGCTGGAATGTAACCACGCAACGTTTGTTCTTCAAACGTTATTTCTGCTGGCGCCCAGACTAAATCACTGCCCTTTTGCGGCGCGGAAATTTCCAGTGCCTGCATCTCAGCGAATGGCACCCAGTGATAGCCACCGGCACAAATAAATTCACATACGGGTCCCAGACGGTCATCACCATCGGCCAGCCAGTTAAACGCGCCCCACACTGCACTACGCCCCGAGCGCGGCTCTGCGTCTGACAGTGCCTGCATTCGCATCGACTCACCTTCGGCATACTGGCCTTGCTGATACAACGCGTTCGCCTGATGCAAGCTATTTATCCATTGCTGATGAGGTTTACCCAGTGAGCCCGCTGTTTTCTTACCGGCCAGCACCAATTCTCTCATGCGTTCACTGAAAATAAGGTTTTTATATAACTCATATTGCTGCTGCACTTCAGATTCAATCTGGAACAAAATATCAAGCTGTTGCAGGGCACGATCCCAGTCTGCTTGTAGCATATACATCTTACAAAGCGCGAAGCGGGCATCAATGCTCTGGGGATTATTTTTAACTATTTCAACCAGCTGTACCAGCCGGTCTTGTAAGTTTATTTCACTATCGTTAATCCTGATTATATCATCAGTTATCATATTATTTCCTTAGTATTATTAGAGCGGGCTTTCCAGCCCTAATTTATATAGTTCCCGATAAAGTAACTCTGGTAATGGATGTGTATCAATTCTTTCCATATTTTCTGGAGCTAATGCTGTCAATAAATCAGGTGGCGAGTCATCCATGTTTTCCTCCTGAGCAACAGACATTAAATCATCCAGAATAATATTAATAAGATTTTCATCGTTAAAAATACATTCAGGAATAGTTTTATCCTTTACTCTTTCAGTAATTCCGTCCAGAAAGACATCCCGCTCAGGTAAAAAATTCTCATCTTTCCCATCCACATCGTAAAGGTCCTGGTTACTACTACCCCATAAAAGAAAATGTTTATATTCATAAGCCAGCCTTTTCAAAATATCATCCTGGTGTGATTCACTTTCTACCCAGGGAATATACTGACCACCATGCAAAATAATATCATCCAGTTCAGGAAGCTCAGCATCAGTACCAGGAAAATTTGTCGGGCAGACATCTTCATCCTGATCATTTATTGTAATGCTCAGTCTGAACATTCCGGCCTGGAGTGTCATGCCATTTTTTAACGTTAAAATATGACCGGTTTTGATCGATTTCCCTTCAGCCAGACAAACATGTTGCTTACAGTGGTTTTCCATTATCACTGTCATCTCTGCCCAGTAGAAACACAGGAAGTCGCCCTCCTGCACAGGGAGGGCCTGGCTTATTTCTCCTTTCTGTAAATCAAAATATAGCCGCTGTTCCGCAGCGTCAGAAATCCCATCCAATACACATGACGGGATCCCTGGCGGCCAGTTGATGGCTAAAATGGCTCTGTTATCCGATAAAGACATTTCCAGAACCACTGGCTATTACGGCACCACAGCCGGTAACATCCCCTAATCGGGCAGAAGGTAAACTATTAATAAAGACCGTTCCCGAACCGCTGGCAACGCTGGCGGCACCATGTAACAGGGAACAAGTCGCAACACTACCCCCGACGATAGCGGCAGGAATGCTGTTAATAAAAACCGTTCCGGACCCGCTGGTAATTGCACCGCCATGACTGGTTGCATCACCTATCTTTGCTGCTGGTTGCATTTTCTCCTCCTTGCTGGTTGATATCCATTGTTTCTGTCTGGCCAACGCCGGCTTCAGGGTTCAGGCGTCTGGCTGTGTGTCGGCGTTGGCGTTGGCGTTGGCGTTGGCGTTGGCGTTGGCGTCGGCGTCGGCGTTGGCGTTGGCGTCGGCGTTGGCGTCGGCGTCGGCGTCGGCGTCGGCGTCGGTGTCGGCGTCGGCGTTGGCGTTGGCGTTGGCGTTGGCGTTGGCGTTGGCGTTGGCGTTGGCGTTGGCGTTGGCGTCGGCGTTGGCGTTGGTGTCGGCGTCGGCGGTGGCGTCGGTGTTGGCAACGGCGGTAACGGCGTTGGCAGTCCAGGGCAACCATCAATCAAAGGTATGGTTCTTAATGATACCAGTCCGGCAAGTGCTGCCAGCCCGGAAAGACCACCACCACCACCGCCGCAGCAATCATCATTGTCACCCGGATTAATATTAACGACACCTCCCTGAATAATGACCGCATCTTTGGCTACCATCCTGATCACTTTTGCCGACAAAACCAGCTCTCCGCCGGCACCGACAGAGACAAAACCAGCACCAAACAGAGTTGCTGCACCACCCGCTGTTGCCTGCCATGCGCCGCCAGCAGTGGTGCCACAGTAACCACCCGCATTAGTTAAATGAGCACCGCCAACATTGGTTGCTATCGCACCACCAACATTTAAGCTGTAAGCCCCCCCTACTGCGATATTGTAGGCAGCTGCAACCTGCAACGAAGAACAACCTCCGATGAGGGTGGTAGAAAGACCGGAAATACTGGCGCTGAAATTGACACCCACCGCAAGATTGTAACTACCGAAAATACAGTAATCAGTATCTGCACCAACAACATAGGATGAACTCCGGGTAACGTGTTCTGATAAATCGCCACCAATAGTGGAATCACGATTATTACCAACGAATATCGTTGAGTTAACACCTACCGTCTGACTTTCATTATTCTTAGTCAGCCGCAGCATATCCCTCTCAGCCTGTTCCCAGTATGTTTCCAGACCGGGCTTATCTTCAAACCGGACACCATTATAATTCAGATATCCCCCCCCAATAGTGCGGCTAATCATTCCACTTTGCGTTGAATTAGTCGGTAAATCCCATGGGGGTTGTGTCACGTTATTATAGAGGCTACCCATAATAAGCGGACGATCAGGGTCACCATTGATAAATTCTATAATTACTTCCTGACCGACACGGGGAATATAAATACCGCCAAAGCCGTTACCAGCCCATGCCTGGCTAACGCGCACCCAGCAAGAATCATCTTCACGATTTTTACCGTATCGATCCCAGACAAAACGCACTTTGACCCGACCATAAGTATCTGTCCATACCTCCTCGCCAGGAGGCCCCACGACAATCGCACTCTGCGGACCGTGTGTTCTTGGACGTGGAATAACCTGAGGATGGCGATATATCTTACTGGTAGGCTGAACAGTAAAAAAACAGTTAACGCTGAACTGGTCACTCCTCGCGCCCTGATCAACCTCCTGCATCAGTAACCGGCTGGAAATAACCATATATTCACGATTAACTTTACTAACCGGATAGCCCTTCAATTCAAAATTAGTGCCACATACAATGCCGCGAACTTCTCCGCTGCCACTTGCGCGTGAACCTTTTGCCCCAATTTCTTCAATACGAATTCGTGCCAGCTGTTCACCAATTGATGGCTGATCATAGTCACCAGGCCAGCTATAGATTTCCATGCTATTAAAGCTGGTCCGGCGTGGTTTCGTGTCCAGCGCCATAATATCCGCGCGGGATTTAGTAAAGTCATAATCATTGGTAACCCAGCGGCTGCTGACAAGCGTTTCTTTATGATAAAACTGGCTAATATATTCAGCTCCGGCTTTTGGTGAATCAGGAAGATACTCAATAACACGGTAGGCTTCACTAAAATAGGCTTTGTGCGCACCAACATGATCCACCATCACTAATCGGTGCTTCTGATCCTGATGCTCAAAAAACCAGTAAATTCCCCACTCTTCCATTAGCCTTTCAATGAAATCGAAATCACTTTCGCCATACTGAACCTGAAAATTAAGCGAAGGATAAACCGCAGATAAGCGTTTCTCAGTGGGGAAATTATATTCCTGTAAAACTTCGTCTATGATATCGACAACTGTTTTATCCTGAAATATTTTAAAATCTTTAGTCAGTGTTGCAAGATAAAGCCACGGACGAATAATAATTTCATACATAGCCTGATTAGCATCGCGCCCAATAAAGCAAGCTTTTTCTACAATTCCTGAAATTTCCCGCTTTCCTTTACCTACGCCATGAACCTGATCGAGACCGTTGCCATCTAATTCGATTACAACTGTCATCTCTTTACCAATCAAAGCTTTCATATCAATATTTGCTGCTGATTGCCATGGAATCTTAGGATTATCTGGCGTTTTGCAGGTTAATTTATAGCTATACAGGGTTGAAAGGGCTTCTTCTCCCTCCACCCTGAAGAGTACTAAAGCAGGCTCGCCTAATAAAAATGGCATCGCTGCAGTTTCGAGTGTAATCGTACGGGACATAATCATACCTGATAATTAGTTAATTCCTGAGTCTAAAAAATCACTTTTCAGCCTCATCCTTATACGGTCCGTCTAAAATCTGAGATTCAATAATCCTGCCAACACAATTTTGCCTCCATAGCCATATTTTATTGTTATTTAAAATACAACCAGGCCAGTTAATCCATGGCATATTCTCTACACCGCATTCATCCTGATATTTAAAATCATCATGTTGTAAAAAAACATCAGCCGGCTCTATATTAACATTCCCTCTATGCATCCTTTTATAAAGTCCGCGTCTGGAAGACAAAGAAGCCGTAAGCAAAGAACACATTTTTTTGAGATCTTTTTTATATTCTTTAACATTTCTTTTATTGTTAACTAAAGATAATGTCCTCATCAAAAAGAAAGGGAGGTTATTCTTTTTCACATCATCTAACATGCTGATAATTTTTATTTTTTTTACAACGCAATAGAGTGCCACCGGCCGATCAGCCGTCTCACGCCATTCTGGTAAAAAAGTACCGAGGAAAAAAAAGTGTTGTCTGACTTCTTTCACAGAAATCACGAAACACCATGGTGTTATTTCGTCTCCGACAAGTTTTGAAGGGGCCATGTTGTCAGCTATATATCTTAAATATTGAGAAAACTTCCGCGACATTGTGCTATTAATATTTAATTTTATTTTTCGTATCGATTTCTCATGTGAAAAAAACCTTATTCTGACGACATTATCATTAAACATAACTATCACTCCCCTTAATTATAAAAATCACCAGGACAATGAAAACTATGTAATACTTCTGTAGGTGAACCGGCTGAAGCATCCAGCCCTTCTATCTGCATATCTACCCGACCCGATCCAATATTCCAGCTAAGTAGCTGACTACCGTCCTGCAGATTAGATATTTTTTCAGCGGAATCCAGCCAGCGTAGTATTGCCCAGGGGCCCTGATAATTAAGATTCGCGCTGGCATGATGAGGATTGGCCAACGGCCTATGTGGTTGCTTATTTTTATCATCCAGCCAACGCAATGCATCCCAGCGATCATTCTGCTGTGTAATAACAGGTTTTACCGTGGTAACCGGTTTATCATAAGCCATCATGCTGATAAAGGTTCCCCGGGCACTACCTGGCCAGCTAAAAAACTGGGTTGTCAGTGGACCATGTGCATAGTTAATCTTTTTTCCATCAATATCGAGCGAAAATTGTGTTATTGATGGCGATATATAACGTATTGATACAGAAAAATTAAAGGCTAACTTTTTCCCATTATCCGCAGTCAGAAAAGTATTACGAATACGGTCAACGCGCTCAAAAAAGCTCAGATCGCGGGTATCCATACTGCCTTTAAAACGCCACGGATGGCTGGAAGTATCCACTTTATCTGCCAGGTTCTGGCTAAACCAGCTATCCACAATGCCCCCTGCAGCAAAAAAATGTTCAAAATCCACCAGCCGCACATTACGTTGACTGGCTGAAAACGGATAGCGCCCCTGTAATAACATACGGCAGGTTTCCCCAGGACCTTTACCGATAGATTCTACACTCCGGGCTATCGCACTGGTTTTCAGCTTTGCAGCAGAACGCGTTAATAAGGGTGAAATAATATTCTTTACCGGATCCGGCCAGGTACGCGATTCCGCTATCAACCGGGCAGTCGCCTCATTAGCGGGCAAGGTGTCGCCATCTTTTAGCGCATCATTGTAGATAACCAGTTGAGCATACTGATCGTTAAGCCGCCCCATCAGCCGCGTCAGGGGCGTGGCTGAAGCGGAAAATTGTCCACCAGCAGAAGGGCCGCTTTGCGTTTGTCCTTTAACAAAAACACGTAACGCATTAAAATGATCATCCACATATTGTCGAACCAACTTTTTCTCATTTTCACTGATATTACGCGTTATTCGCTTAGCCGTTTCCACTGTCCTGCTATGCTGTATTTTCAAATCAAGCTTTTCTGTTAACGTCTTTTTATCTGGCTGAAGGGTCGTTTGTTGAACAATATTATTTAGTAACGTTATTAGTGGGGAATTACTTTGCACAATAACTCTTAAAAGACCGATATTAAAAGGCATATCGGGTGAGCGCCGCGAACCGTCAGAAAAAGAGCTAAGCTGAATATCTGAAAGGAAATCTTTCCAATGATTCGTATATTCCTGAAAATAGAGAGTCATGATTTCCTCTCGTTGCGCTAAAAGATTTTTAATTTTCTTTCTGCCACCGCTCACCCATTCATCTTCATGCTGTAACGTTACAAGCTCTGTTAAGAATTTTTTTTTAACCAGTGAATTCCATGCTTCACGTGAGTAAATACCAGGTATGCCGTCAGAGACACCGGAACGGTCTTCCAAAGAAAAAAGCTGTGGTGAACTTTTTTCAGCCAGTTGGTCCAGCGTAATTTTCTCAGGAAAATCCTTCATCATCCGGCTTTTTAACTGTTGCCAGATACGTAACGTTGCCGATGTTTTATTTAAGGCACTTCGTGCCTCGCTTATCAGATTAGTATCCGGCTTTTTAGCCTGATGCTTCCACTGGGGAATATCAAATATTTCATTAAGATGATGGACAAAATCATTCGTACTGGCATAACTTTCAATGAAGTCATTATCACTCCATAACTTAACAATTTCTTTTATCATCCACTTTTTATTTATGTTTCCCTGCCCGGAAAGCATCAGATATAACTTTAAATTTTGCCATATTCTGATTTCATCATCAGACTGTATTGCGGACAACAAAGCTTTACCACTTTCAACCTCAAGCTGTGGTAAAAGATAATTCAGCAGAAAGTAGTGATATAATTTGTTTGATCCTGTTGAGATATCGTCGGCGGTATATAAACCATAACGCCATGAAAATTGAGGGTGTTCAACGTCAAGCCCTTGGTATGAAGGTAAGGATTGCGTCGCACTCAGTAGCCCCGGTAATAATTTATTTTCCGGATGTTTTATATAGCCACTGACTTTCTTTCCTAGCAGGTCAACACTGCCAAAAATAGATTTAAGATAGCCCTGATTTAACTGAAAGCTCGTGGAAAAGCCCATCATTAAAATAACACCAAAGCTCCAGACAAGAATGTGACTGACAACATTTTTTAACCAGTATGACGTCTGTAGCGGTCGGTTATAGCTGAATAGATCCTTATCCTGAACAATAATGTCACTAAAGAGTGTGGTTAAAAAATAACTTTTACCCCAAATAGATTGATTAACTAAGCCTACTTTATCCTTTTTATCCACAATCGATGCTGGCGTAGCAGGCGTTTCATGCATAATGAGATTATTCCATTTCCTTAGTAACGTATTGTTATTCAGTAAACTGACAACCCCTGCCTGACAACTACTTATAAAATAAACACCTCGCAAGGTTGAATTAAATTGTGTGTCATCATAACGCGAAGCAATAAATATATTTTTGACAATCTCAATCACTCCCTGAGTAAGCAGCTGAAAATCCTGAGGCAGTGCGTACATTTTTTTCCGGTCATTTACCTCATATTCTTCCTGCTGTCGCAGATACATCACGCTACTCAGCCGTTCTACCAGAAAAGAGAATTCACTATTTAATGTCTCCAGTAACGCCGCTGTCGTAATCACCGTCCCTCTTTGCCAGGGGAGGGTAACTCCCCATACTTGCTCGCGCTCTGCAGTGGTCAGATTACGAAAATATTCATCAAAGCCACACAATAAATCCAGTTTGGTTACGGTAAAATAAACCGGAAAATGCTCACCGGTCTGATGACGTAACTCATATAAACGTGCACGCAATGTTGCTGCGATGGTGAGTAACTCCGCTTTATCTTTGTGCAGAATATCTTCAGCCGATAACACCAGTAAAACACCATTAACACTGCAATCCAGCTGATTCTTTTTTATTGTTTGCACCAGTAAATCCCATTCCTGCTGCGCACTGTCATCATCGCTGGAAGTATATTTACCGGAGGTATCCAGAAACAGGGCATTATTAGTAAATAAACATTCACAATGCGCAGTGGGAGGATTTTCTTTATCTTTGCGATTAAGTTGTTCTGGTAAAGGAAACTCCTGGCCTGATGAAAATAACATGGTTGTCTTACCGGCTCCCGGCGTACCCATAACAATAAACCACGGCAGGCGTTGCCGGTTACTGACAAACAGAAATCGTTTCCATAAAGGCGCATTACGCTGGATACGCTTGATATAGTTAATACCTTCTTTGATAACGGCATGCATGACACCCCGCTGACTCGCTGGGGCTACCGTCTTATTTTTATTTTTAACAAACTTATCCAGTAGCGCCGGGTTCGCAGAAAGCGCACGCAAAAGACGCCAGAGGGCACAAAGCAGCGTAACCGTCAGGATAATTGTCAGGCCGGCAAACCGCGGTGCCGTGTCTTTCAGCGGATAATCTTTGCCAAATAACAGATGAGGACCGATTATCCACAGTGCTGCGCCTGAAAGCAGCGCAATAGAAATAAAGATCGGCAAGTGATACCAGCAGGCGATCAGGATAAAAAAAAGAACAACTAACAAAATGACCCGATTTTCGACCGGTTTAAGGGGAAGGACTTCACCAAATCCTAATAATGGCCCCAAAAACCAGATGGTTGCACCCAGCAGACAAACAAAAATAATAAGTGATAACCTTTTTAATCCCTGCCCGGTAAATAATCTATTAAACACTGACATGATAAGTCCATTAGTAATTAACAAATATTTCTACACGCCGGTTTTTTGCCCGACCTTCTACTGTTTTATTATTGGCCAGTGGATTCTGGTCACCGCGTCCTTCAAAACGAATATTCTGGGCTGGGATACCTGATTGTTTTAAAAACTGAGCAACATTAGCCGCGCGCTTTTCTGATAAAACCTGATTATTAGGAAATCCCGGTTTATTAATTGGCATCGTATCGGTGTAGCCAACAACAAAAACACGCCCTTTGACCCGGCGAATCTCATCGGCAACCCGCTGAAGAATAGGTTGCATCCCGGTAACCACGTTGTCACCACCCACAACAAACATGGCATCGCCACGGAAAGTCACCTGACTTTCCTTATCCGTTTCAACTACTGCGACCAACCCCTGGCTTATTTCTTTTTTCAGCAGCACCGCCAGCCGCAGACGTATCGGTTGGCTTACTGGTAGAACCGGCATCCGCTTCAGACTCTGCATATGTTCCTGCAGCTGCGTCACCGGTGCTATCAGCAGGTACTTAAAGGCAATAAAACTCACCGTCAGTATTACCCCGGCCAGCAATAACGATACCCGCACCGGAACATAAATCCGCTGACGGCTTTTCCCGCTATATACCGGCATTGCATGCGCAGACAGTTTATCTGGTGGACTATCACGAATACTTTGTAACAACACCAGCAGACGTTGTCTGATACGCGTCAATTGTCGCTCACCATTTTCAATAATGCTGTAGCGGCCTTCAAACCCCAGTCCGAGAATACGCAGCAATATTTCCAGAACATCACTATATTCGCGGGGGTTCATTGATAACCTGCCAACTAACAGAAAAAATTTATTTCCGCCGTCATTGTCTCCTTCAAAATGGTTAAGAAGATTACTTTGCGACCATCCTGATTCAATGCCCCAGGGTTTACCATGCGCCGCTTCATCTAAAGAAGTGCACAGGCAATAACGCACTATCGCCATTTTTTTCCATGAAATATCCGCTTCATCACACACCACACTAAAAAGCGAAACTTCATTCTTTAATGCCTGTTTAAGCAGCCACACCTGATCTTTACTTGTTACCGTGTCCGGCATTTCACTGAGTGCACGCAGCAAGGGCTGCGCCGCTTCCAGTAACGGTACTGGTGAAGTCATAACCATCGCTACGCGCTGCTGAACACTGGCACTTCGTAACTGACTGACGTCATAAAGTGATGACGCCTTGGCCTGATCTGCATCCGCTTCGCTTTTATTTTTACTCTTCCCGGCGAAATTGAACAAATCGTCACGGTCAAGTAAAAACCCCCCCTGCGACTGCGGATCGTTTCCATCTAATTTGTCGGATGAAAACCCAGAAAACTCTTTGGCCGGGTTTGGTTCATTACTCACAGCCATTAGTCTCTGATTCCCCAAAGTTCCATTTTTAATCCAGGAAAATCACCAGCAACATGGATCGCAATTGCGCCAGTACTGGAGACTTTTTCCCAGAAAGGACCTGATTTATTGAGTTCAAAATAGACATAACCGGCACTGTATGGAATTTGCCGCGGAGGCACCGGCAGTGCGTTAATTTCAAGTCCCGGCAAGTGCGAACGTACCAGCTCACGTAGCTGTTGTGGCGCACTGATTTTTGCCTGAGCTGCATACTGATGTTGCAATACGTCCATTGGAATCTGAGCAGATACCGCCAGTACCAGACTGGAGAAACTGCGTAATTCTGCCGGCAGTAACGTTGCCGACCAGACACCGTTTCCTCGCGACTCCAGATCAATCACCTGACCAGCCCGCACCAGAATCTGATTAAGCAACTCATGCACATCATCCACTAATGGCCGGATTGAGGCATACAGCTGAGCATGTTCATAACCAGGTGCCTGGCGAGGCCGTCGTGTCTTCACGCGGATAAATGTCGAGAGCTCACCGGCAAACTTGGCCAGCTCCTGATAAAAAGCAATCGGCGGTAATTCAGGAATATGGCGAAAGTGATCAAACACTGGCTCATATTTATTAAAAATCTGCAGCAATAAGTAATCGACGATTTCCGCACTGGCGCTGGCTTTGCCGTCGCTACCAGATAAACGTCCCGCCAGCATATCGGCGCGCATTTTGACTAAGCCATTAAGATGAGTCAGCCATTCACGCAGCAAGCCGTTCGCCGCATACCCTGTCACCGGCGGAATATAATCATCGGCATGCAGTAATACGCTGCCATCTGGCTGAATTGCCCGCACGCGTGTCAGAGGTAAACCGATCCATGACTCGGTCATCTCGCCTTCAGAGACCAGTCTTAGCCTTAACTGCGCCAGCTGAACCGGTTTCGGTCCTTGCCGGATAGCATTGGTATCATTTAATTCTGCTTCTATGGCATAGAAACGCGCCAGTGAACCACTGTCATTGCCGTCAAATATCGTTTCGTCACTGTTATCCAGCCGCAGTGGAACCGCGAGATAAATCAATTTTCCCAGATGTTCGGGCAGAATGGTCAGGGGATCAGGCAACGCAGCATGGTCGGGAATATCAAATGGCGTGCCATCGGGTAACACCCCGCTTCCGGAGCGCATGACCAGTTTGCCGTACGCTAACGCTTCGCGGTCAAGTTCATATTTAGAAAATCCCCAGAAAAATGGGGTAATCACCGCCGCCCGCTTATGAGCGAAATATTCATGATAACGCTCTTGTTGCTGAAATAACTGGGGACGAAGGAAAAGGCCTTCACTCCAGACGACTTTGTTCGTTCTCATAGTCAATTCACTTTTCTATTGAGGTCGTCAAATATTCCATATGAACTTTGACGACTGGACGCCATTTCTTATTTGACGGCCAGAATATCCTGTACCAGGCGTCCTTTGGTCTCTCTGGTATTTTGTATACCGTTTTCCAGTTTGAACGTGTGATATCACGATACTCTGTTACAAATCCCATCGCGCTGGTACCATCATCAACAGGTAATTTAATTTCAATGTCTTCCCCTGGCGTAATAATAAAACTTTCCGTTTTCATCATTGCAACTGCCTGACTATTGCCACTATTAACATCATCAAAATCGGCATAAAAGGCATTCTGAAAATCACTGATGTTTTTCAACTTATAAATTGCCACTCTCACCGGCGCAGGATAATTATCATTGTCAGGGTTAATATTATTATCTGCTTGAAATTTTATCAGCACCTCTTTCGCTGCGTCCTGTTTTTTTTCATTATCACTTGCACTACATGATGCGATTAACAAACTTAATGTGATTATTAGCAGATTTATCGCAAAGTGATAATTAAAAAAAACTCCATATTTTTTATTTTTTGTGATCATGTTTTTTTCACTGCTTTTTCTATAACCCCTGCGGCAGAAGTCGCAGGGGGAAACAAGGGCAATCAGGAGTTCAGATTAGCTTTAACATCATAGCTAGCTGAAATAGTACCAGATTTATGTCCTTCCGCATTCTGCATGACGTAGTCCTGCGTCATCTTAGTGAATGAGAATTTCACGCTTTCACGCGGACGCGTTTCGTCACTAATTGATCCGAGCATTTCAACATGAGTAATAATGACATCAGTAAATTTAATAGTCAGATACTCAAGAGGATTACCTCCTGCTTTACGCACCACAAACTTAATATTTTTGATATGTTTTCCTGATAAACAATAACTCAAAAGATTAGGGCTGGCTTTATCAGTGTAGTGTTCGAAAAGAAAATCTGAAACCGATGCTTTGCCTGAGCCACCACCTGAACCACTGTGCATATTAGAATGCTGTGACACATCCCACTTCCATGCTAAAACCTGAATTTCATCTTTATGATTGGAATCTAAAGACTCACCGTCGATTCCATCAATTTTAATGAACATATCTTGAGCCATAATGTCCTCTTTTATAACGTTGATTGATATTCCCTAATACGACGTATAGGTAACTAAAGTCCTTATGTGTTATTCACATAATTCCTGTATTTTTCCTTTTAAGAAAAATTACACACACTATCACCTGTATGGCGATATTTAAAAAATATAATCAGGCAACGTCTTTCAGCGATGGTAATTTAGCAACCATACGCAAAGAAACAGTTAAACCTTCTAGCTGAAAATGTGGCCTCAGGAAAAATTTCGCCTGATAATAACCAGGATTTCCTTCAACATCTTCAACAATAACTTCAGCTGCAGCGAGTGGTCGACGAGCTTTATTTTCCATGGTTGAATTAGCCGGATCGCCATCGACATAATTCATTATCCAGTCATTTAACCAACGCTGCATTTCATCACGTTCTTTAAAAGAACCGATTTTATCTCTCACGATACATTTTAAATAATGTGCGAACCGCGAGCAGGCAAACAGGTAAGGCAAGCGTGCCGATAGATTCGCGTTAGCGGTTGCATCAGGATCATAATATTCAGCTGGTTTTTGCAATGATTGTGCGCCAATGAAAGCTGCATAATCAGTATTTTTACGGTGTACCAACGGAATAAAACCGTTTTTAGCTAATTCGGCTTCCCGGCGGTCGGAGATAGCAATCTCAGTCGGGCACTTCATGTCAACGCCACCATCATCTGTCGGGAAAGTATGACAGGGCAGACCTTCTACCACCCCTCCACTTTCCACGCCGCGGATCAGCGTACACCAACCATGCTCTTTGAATGAGCGGTTAATATTTACAGCCATGGCATAAGCGGCATTTGACCAGACATATTTACTGTGGTCGGCACCGTCTGTGGTCTCTTCAAAGTGAAATGCATCGACCGGATTGGTGCGTATACCATAGGGCAGACGCGAGAGAAATCGTGGCATCGCCAGACCGATATAGCGTGAATCCTCTGATTGCCGCAACGAACTCCATGCAGCGTATTCCAGATTCTGAGTAAAAATTTTCGTCAAATCGCGCGGGTTGGACAGTTCCTGCCATGAATCCATTTGCAGCACCGTCGGAGAAGCACCGGCAATGAAAGGAACATGTGCGGACGCAGCCACTTTGCCCACCGAAGCCAGCAGATCAACATCCGGAGCAGAATGATCAAAAAAGTAATCCGCCACCAGGCAACCGTAGGGTTCACCCCCCAGCTGACCGTACTCTTCTTCGTAGATCTTTTTAAATAGCGGGCTTTGATCCCATGCCACACCTTTGTAACGCTTCATACTACGGCGCAGATCATCTTTCGATATATCCATAAAACGCAATTTGAGTTTTTCGTCTGTCTCAGTATTAAAGACAAGGTAATGCAGTCCTCTCCAGGCACTTTCCAGAGACTGGAATTCCTTATGGTGTAATATGAGATTAATCTGCTCAGATAGTTTATGATCTATAGCCTCAATAATAGAAGCAATTGTTTTATAAGCGTCATCAGACATTGTCAGGCTATTTTGCAGAGCCTGTTCAGCTAAGGTTCTTACCGCGCCTTCCACCGCCGCTTTTGTCTGTTCAGATTTCGCCTTAAACTCTTTGCTGAGTAACGTATTAAAATCATTAAATTTTACTTCTGAGTGTTCGACTAGCGGCACATCCTTATTGGATAGTTCTTTTGTTGTGGCCATAATTCCCTCTTTTCCTATTTATCCTGAAGCTCACCTGCATGGCTCTCTTGCTTCTTTGGGGAAGCCGCCAGTGCTTTAAGTAACGCTTTGTCCTGCAGCATTTTCATCACTAAATCTTCAGCTCCGGATTTACCGTCCATATAGGTCTGTAAATTTGCCAGCTGCGTCCGCGCATCCAGCAGTTGTGCCAGCGAATCCACTTTTTCAGCGATGGCATCTGGTGAAAAATCACGCATAGATTCAAACGTCATATCCACCATCAGCTGTCCTTCACCTGTCAGAGTGTTCGGTACAGCAAAAGCCACGCGCGGGCGCATCGCTTTCATTCGCTCATCAAAATTATCAATATCAATGTCGAGAAAATGCCTTTCAGCCACCGAAGGTAATGGCTCCAGCGGCTTGCCGGATAAATCCGCCAGTACCCCCATGACAAAAGGAAGTTCGACCTTTTTCTCAGAACCGTATATTTCGACATCATATTCTATTTGCACTCTCGGCGCCCGATTACGTGCAATGAACTTTTGCGAGTTGTTTTTGCTACTCATAATATTGTTTCACCATTTTTAACTTGGCAATTGAAAAAAACATCATCTAACGTTTCTTAATAATAATTAAGAAACGTCATGGGCATAAAAACCTTAGTTATAAACCAGATCTATTCCAGAAAATGCATATACGCTACCTGGCGTAACACGTCTGGAACCATTTGCGTAATAGGCTGCACTAAAAAAATGTGTCACATCGTCGCCTCCTGATGGAATATTATATGATTGATAGCTATAAGGATCATCAACAACCATTTGTATCGATGCCTCATTACGAATTCGTATCTGTACAGCTTTACTCATTCCGCTAGCGGTACTATTTAATAAATTACCTGTTCTTTTATCCACCTGATTACCAGCAGAGACAAAACGAAGATTAATTTTTTGACTCGCCGGACAGGCGCGCAGAGTAATATTAAACTGCTGACTACCCGCTTCATTACCATCATTTTGTAGTTTAGTGGTAGACACGCTGGGCAAATTAACCGTTTCGTCTGAACTACCTTTATTTATACTGATGCGACAGGTTTCATCCTTATAAATCCCACTGAACTGCACCGGAATGCGGCAGGCACCGGAAGATGAGCAGTAATCGCTGGCCAGAAGCGCAAAGCTGCTTAATATTCCTGTCGCCAATACCATCAGCCTGACAAATTTTCGGTACGCTTGTCGCATTAATTTTGCGTGCATATTACCTCCAATTGAATAATTTTTCCTCGCTTAGACGTTGACTTAATTTCAGCAGATGAAAGGGCATGGCAATGCATTTTTTTGCCGTTAACCATGGCAAACAGCGCTTCTTTGCCCGGTTGCCAGCCACGCACAAACGCCTGACCACCCTGCCCGACAATGCCCTGGCTGATACCTTTTGCATTTTGCAAATCGGTACCAATCGGTAAGGTTTCGCCTTTATTATCCTTAAGGGTTAATATCATTGGATGACCCGTGATCGTTTTGACCTTGACAGGCACCGCAGCCCCTAATCTCGGCACAACGACCTTTTCGTTTTCAATAAGATCAACATCCATCGGTAATCCTCTGGCATTCAGCGACACCGTATTTTCCCGGTAAGGTGTTAATGAAGGCATAATCGCATAGCCGAAACCATCTACCCGACTGCCATATCCATTCAGCAGTCTGGCGCCTTTCGCACCCTGAGCATCAATAATGGCAAAAGGCGCGTCACCCAATGCTGGTCCCATCGTGACCCCTCCCGGATGCGCTACTACACTGCCATCTGCCGATAAAGAGAGCTGGCTGGCGCTATGATTATTCACAGAAGCTGTTGCGGAGAAACGACCCATGCCTGACTGATAACTCATATTTCCGGTCAGCATATTATTCGCCTTATTACCGGTATCATGATTCATGGTACCGCCTATGCCATAATTAAATTCGTTCTGGTCACCCTGACTACCATTAAGTAGCGTCTGGAATTGTGTATTACCATTATTATTGTGTGACACACTGCTATACAGCGAATTGAATACTGGCTTCTTATTAATAAGATCATTACCAAGCGGCACATTAATTGATAAAAGAACACTATTTTCATTTTTATAATCTTTATTAAGTGTGCGCATTGCAGTCAACGCATAGCTGAAGTTTTTCAGCTGCTGGTTCAGCGTTAAAGTATACTGCCGCAACGAACTGCGATTACCCCAATAGCTATACTGATTTCCAGTAAGATACAGGGAAATATTTTCAGAGATCTGTTGTGATAATGTGAGAGAAATACGCTGACGCTGCCTGAAATCAATAAACCTGAAGTTATCCTGATCGACATTATTACGCGCCATACTGGCTTCACGAAAGGAATAATATCCCCCGGAAGAATATCTGTAAGCACCAATAAGTAAATTTGTCTTAAGACTACTAATATACTTTGTATAATTTATTTGATAGCTGGTTCCTGCTGATTTTTTATTGTCTGATAATTCCGATCGTGCATGAATGATAGACAATGAAATGCCACCAAAGGGGGTGTTAATGGCATTACCTGCCGCTACTGACTGATATTTTTCACCAATCTGAACGCCACTAAACAGTGTCATCAGATTAGACAAGCCATAACGATAGCTGCCCTGTACGATAAACGGATGTTTTTTTACCATTTCATCTTTAAGTTGTCCGACGGAGAGTGCGAAATGGGAAATGCCCTGATGCAATAACATCGGAGGGGCAGAATAAGGAATATTTATTCTTTTTATACGTCCGTCTGCTTCGGTAATAATCATTTCAAGATCACCACCGTAGCCCATTGTACCAATATTACCTAATTCAAACGGGCCGGGCGGTACCACTGTTTCATAGATAATCGACCCACGTTGCCTGACGGTCACTTTAGCGTTAGTTTCTGCAACACCACGCAGCACGGGAGAGTAGTTACGCAGAGAATCGGGCAGCATACGCTCTTCAGACTGTAAAAGTATCCCACGTAGACCGTAACTATCAAAAATATCACCGGAGGTATTTTTCTCACCAAAAACCAGCTGACTTTTTAATCTGGTAATATCACGTTCGGCATAAGCATTGAGGTTACGGGTAGATGAAGGTCCCTGGCTGCTCAGATTGGTATTGAGTCGGTTTCGCAAACGCCACTGGCCAATATTCACGCCAGCGAACAGCCCAAGATTGCCGGTGTAATTATTTTTCCTGGCATCGTTGTTTCCTCCATTGTGCATGGAAAAAACGTTAGCACTATAATCAAGAAAACCAACCGTTTCACCTGCTTCCCATAAGCTGGGATCGGTATAGCCACGGGGTAGCTGGTTGATATAAATTTGTGGGATTTTTATATTTAATTCAAAGTCACCGGCATTGTATTCACTTTTACCCCATGGCACCCATTCATTGATAAATCTGCATTTATCTAAATCCATGCCATCTTCAGCCTTGATGCGAATACCGAGTTCTTTTAACTGGCGAAATGACAGGCAGGCCTCTGCGCTTTTTTTATCCTGGCGCAGAACAAAATCCACCGTCATCTTTCTTCTGGTCTCACCGTTAACCAAAACGGTCACTTTCTGCTTGCCTGGCGGTATAGGATTGTTTTCGCTAAAGCGTGATACATCAATGCCATTGCCATGCAAAAATTCTGGATTAAAATCCATTGAGGCTTCGTTGTTTTCTTCATCAGATAATACAGGTTGCTGAGGGGCAGCCCATCCCTGACGAAAAAAAAGAACACTGCCAATTAATGTTATGGTGAATGGCAATGATATTGGGCGGTATTTAATAAAAGAACTTGTGCCGGCTGCTCCTGGAAACCTCACGTTCTATACTCCCTGTATGTAGTCTGACATTGTTTTTATGTCAGTTCTTCCTAGTTTAATACTATGAAACCATACTTTATTTCTTCGCATCCTCACTATAGATACCAGAAGGCAATAAAGTTAGCCTGGAATTTATAACTGCGCCGTAATCATTAATTAATCCATAATAAATTCCAGTGATTTTTTCTCCGGAGATGGTCTTTTTTATTGGATAAAAAATGGCAGATGAAAACGGAGAAACCATTTTAACATTTAGTTCTGTTTTTTTTCCCTGACTTTCCACGGTTAATTCATCAAATGAAAAATAATATGGCGTAGGATTGGTAACTTTAACACCAGTCCCCTTTTTTGGGGTATTCACCACCTGCCACTTCAGATTTTTCTTTAACATTGATGAGTTGCTATTAGAAATAGAGGATGGACGATAAAATATTTTTATTCGGGTCCGAAAGGCAAGATCCAGCCGCTGCTGACTAACGTGTTCAGTAACTTTAGGAGGAATCTCCAGCATATTAAACCAAAAAACAGATTCACGATTCTGTGGTAAGTTCATTCCATTGTATATTAATCTGACACTTTGCCCTTTTCCAGGTTCAACCCGATAAATTGGTGGCGTTAAAATAAATGGAACTTTAATATTATTAAGATTACTATTCAATTTATCCTCATCAACCCATACTTGCACAAGCGCAGGCTGACTTCCTTTATTATTAGTACGAACATCCACTTCATTCTCGTTCGCAGGAAATATAATTCTGGTACCACTAATAGTCATATTTGCGATAGATGGAAAGCTACATGTCAACATCGCTAATACGAATAATATTATCCTCATTTTCATTTAACGCCCTTATTTCATTCCAAATTGTCTGATTTCACTAACGCCTGTATTCCTGTACGATAAAAATGTGACTCGTCGATTGACGAGTCACAACTGTAAAAAGCGCTGTTACAGTCCGTTAAAATCAGGGATATGCAATTACATATTGTACATTCGCATTTACTTTCCCTGCTTCAGCTGTTCCTGTAGCATAATAACCGCCGGCAAAATACATGGTGGCTTCATGTGAACTATCGTTAACCTGATAAGGATGACCGGTCTGACCAATATTTACCTGGCTGTTGTCATCCATGTTATAAAGCCTGACCTGAACATTTGAAGCGCCACCACCGGTTTTGGCAATGATGTTGCGTAAATTACCGGTGGTCGGATCATAACCACTGTTCTGAACGGCTTCAAAATGCGCGGATACTCTTTTTACAGATACCGGGCAACTGACTACTTCTATTTTAAAAGCGGTTGTCCCGGCAACATCTCCGGCAGATGCCAACCTTGCAGTTGCAATGGTTGGCAGCGTAACAATGATATCTTTACTGGATTGCTTTACCTGACAGGTATCATCAGTGAGAGTTCCATTAAACGTAACTCTGCCATCGGGTGCTGCATGGACATTAAAACAGGCAGCAGCCCCTACCATGAGCAATGCATTTTTTAATTTATGCATACTAAACTCCATTTATTTAGACAAAGAATAAATAATTACCATTTAAGCACAAGTGATTAAAGCTTAAGTTATCTTCCCTCCTCTACAGTTACCTTTATTTCATTATTAATTGAGTCAACTTCAAGACTGACCCTGCCATTATCCGGCAAGTCCTGGCTACTCAATATTTTCTTGCCAATTTTAGGTAGGATATTTTTTTCAATAAATCTAATCAGAAGACGTGCTCCTGTTTCACCTACCCGGCACTGAGAAACAATAAACTCAACAACATCCTCACCATAATTCAGTATCAACTTATGCTGTTGGAACAGGCGATTGTTTACTCTTTCCAAATGTAAACTAACAATATTATTAAGAATTTTTGGTTGTAAAGGTAAATAAGGAATGATGGTCACTCGTCCGAGAAATGCTGCCGGAAAAGATTTCAGCAGTGCCGGCTGGAGTGCGGTTAACAGTGCTCCTGGAGTGGGTGCTGTTTCTTTATCAGCATAAAGCTGTTCAATCAGTTCACTCCCGCTATTACTGGTTAATAACAGGACGCTATTTTTAAAATCAATTAATCGCCCTTCACCGTCTTCCATCTGACCTTTGTCAAATACCTGGAAGAATAATTCATGTACATCGGGGTGGGCTTTTTCAATTTCATCAAGCAAAACCACGCTGTAAGGACGACGGCGAACCGCCTCAGTTAACACCCCGCCTTCGCCATAGCCCACATAACCCGGAGGCGATCCTTTCAGGGTCGAAATAGTATGCGCCTCCTGATATTCACTCATATTTATCGTTATCAGATTTTGCTCACCGCCGTACATACTTTCAGCAATTGCCAGGGCCGTTTCCGTTTTCCCCACGCCAGAAGGACCTACCAGCATAAAAACCCCAATTGGTTTACGGGGATCCGCCAGTCCGGCACGGGCGGTCATTATGCTTTCGCTCAGTTGCTCAAGGGCATACTCCTGCCCAAACACGCGATCGTTGAGACGCTGCGGTAATTCCATTACTGCACGCACTTCATCCTTCATCATCTGACCGACGGGGATACCGGTCCAGTCACCAACAATGCGGGCAATAATCTCTGCGCTTACTTCTGCATGCACCAGCGCTTGTTCCTGACGCAGCGAAGCCAGCATTTGCTCCTGTTCCGTCAGACTTTGCCGTAACGCCGGCAACACCGCATCGTTATTTTCAATCGCTTCAACAATTTGCTGGCGTTGTATCACGATACTCACGACGCACTCGCGTTCTGCCTGCCAGCGTTGTTGCAATTTTGCCTGCGCCGCCTGGGTTTCGCGAATCGTCGCATTGAGCTGTTCAATGCGTGCCTGATGCTCGGTACCGAGATAACGCGCTTTGTCCAGCGACCTCCGTTCTTTTTCAGCCACTTCACAACGCCAGTTTAGCTGCTGTAATTCTGCGGGCGGGGTAAATTGCGCCATCGCGACGCGCGCACAGGCGGTATCGAGTAAACTGATTGCCTTATCTGGCAGCTGGCGGGCGGGAATATAGCGGTGCGAAAGATGTACTGCCGCCTGCACAGCATCATCGCTAATTAACACATTATGATGCTTTTCCAGCGAAGGAATCAGTCCACGCAGCATTGTTGATGCGCTTTCTTCGTTAGGTTCTTCAACCTGTAATACCTGGAAACGTCGGGTTAAAGCCGGATCTTTTTCAATATGGCGTTTAAATTCAATCCAGGTTGTCGCACCAATAATACGAATCTGCCCCCGTGCCAGCGCCGGTTTAAGCAGATTGGCAGCATCCCCTGTACCAGCATTGCCACCGGCTCCAATCAGAGTATGGACCTCATCAATAAATAAAATAATGGGGTCTGCGGAAGCAATTGCTTCGTCCAGTACCGATTTCAGTCGGGCTTCAAATTCTCCTTTCATACTGGCGCCCGCAGCAAGCGCAACAATATCCAGTGACAGCAACCGCACTTCGCTGAGTGCCGGCGGAACTTCACCCGCAACAATGGCCTGGGCAAATCCTTCCACCACTGCCGTTTTACCGACGCCGGCTTCACCGGTCAGCAACGGATTATTTTGTCTTCGCCGTAACAAAATATCCGTCATGGTGGATATTTCATGGCTGCGACCTGATATCAGATCAATCTTTCCTTCTTTAGCTAACGCAGTAAGATCTGTCGTAAACTGAGCAAGTTTAGCGTTGGTCTGATCATTTAGCGCCTGGCTAGCTTCACCAGGAAGAGAGCCATCATAATAATTTGTCCCGTCTGTAGCGGACTCATTGGCTTCTGGTGAATCACGCGTAATGTATTCAAGATCGCTACTTAACGCATCCAGAGCGACATTTTCCAGTGTGGGTAAAACCGTCAGTAATGCACGCCGAAGTTCCATATTGGTCAGCAATGCCAACAGCAGATGTCCACTACGAATCCGACTTTCAAAGTATTCGAGACTGGCACATACCCAGGCGCGCTCAATGGCCAGTTCTATATGATAAGAAAAATCAGATATTGCTGTAGCGCCAGCAGGCAAACGGGTAAGTTCACGGGTCAGCGCCCGCTCCAGCTCTTCGCCATCGATATTAAAATAACGGACAATACATTTTATGTCGTTGTTATCATGATGCCACAGTTGATTAATCCAGTGCACCAGCTCAACATAAGGATTACCGCGCATTTTGCATAACGAGGTCGCGCTTTCAATTGTATTGAAAAGTGTATAGTCTAACTTTCCGAATAGATTCTTCCTTAAAACAGCCACAATTATCCCTTTACTGATGAGAGTTATTCCATAATCTTTACCGACTATACTATTCACATTCAATGAAATTAAAGCATAACTTTAAAAATCAGAATTAAAGAAAAAAATAAAAATAGTTGGGATTAAAAAAGATAAAAATCGACAACAAGTCACTTTTTCATTGCGGACAAACATAATATTGTATTATCTTACCTAGCAATTGTGTACCGCAGGGATAATATAAGTCAGCGGCAATAATCATATCGAAATGACTTTATTCATTACAAAAATATATTCTCAGTAACAGTAAGACAGAATCATTATCACAACGGTTAACAGTAACAGGGAATCTCACTAAATATCGTCGGTTAAAAATGAATAACATCTTTCTTAATTACTATAATCAGGAACTCACCTTTATCCGCGAAATGGCACGGGAGTTTGCTGACAAACATCCGAAAATTGCCGGCAGACTGGGGATGCAAGGCCTTGAAACCACTGATCCTTTCGTGGAAAGGCTGATTGAAGCGTTTTGCTTCTTATCGGCAAGAACTCAAATAAAGCTGGATGCCGAATTCCCACTATTTACCCAGCGTTTACTGGATATAGTTTATCCCAACTATACCGCACCAACGCCATCAATGAGCGTTATTCAGCTCAAACCTAACCTTAAAGAAGGTGACCTGACACAGGGTTATTGTGTGCCAGGAAACAGCGCTTTTTTTATGCCGATAATAAAGGATGAGACCACGCGTTGCGAATTTCGCAGCGGGAAAGACGTGCAGCTCTGGCCGATGGAAATCACTGAGGCACGCCTGAGTTCGTTACCGCCCGACATGCCAAGACTGGAGAAGCATCATATCAACGCCAATAAGTTAAAAGGAGCGTTACGCATCACACTCAGGCTAAACGGGGATATAAAATTTTCTCAACTTGAAGGCTTTGATAAACTTCCTGTTTATATTAGCGGCGAGGAAAGAATCGTTTCGCATATTTTTGAGTTGATTCATGCCGGACACATTGCCACTATTTTAAGATCGGGAAGCGGTGAAGATAAAAACGATTATATTATAGAAAAGGATGCCCTCTCGTTTGAAGGTCTTGAGCCAGGCCAGGGTTTGCTACCTGTTTCATGGAATATCTTCCATGGTCACAATCTTATCCAGGAATATTTTTCTTTCCGTAAGCAATTTTACTTTTTTACACTAACACAACTGGCTGATTGTGTTAAAAAAAATGATTCTTCAGAAATGGAAGTTATCATCTTACTCGACCGGTTGTCGCAAAACCTTATTGGCCATATTTCCCCTGCCTGCTTCCTGCTTTACTGTACACCAGTGATTAATCTTTTTTCCAGGCAGCTGGATAAGCTGGAAATCAATCGGGCGATGAACGAATTTCATGTGGTACCGGACCGCAGCCGCCCCCTTGATTTTGAGATATTTTCTGTCAGCAAAGTATTTGGTCAGCAAGCGGAGACAAATAATAAAATTATTTTTAATCCCCTTTACCAAACTCAGCATTGTGACAACGGTAATTTTGGTCGTTATTTCTCCATCACCCGTAAAGATCGCCAGGTGAGTAATGCGCGCAAATACGACACGCGCGCAGCATATTCGGGCACTGAAGTCTTTATCTCCCTGGTTGATCAAAGGGAAGCGCCCTATAGCGGCAATATTCGCTATTTGTCCATCAACGCCCTGGTGACCAATCGCGATCTGCCTATGCTGGTGGCTGCCAGTGGTAATCTGGAACTGACTATGCTTGATTCCGCGCCGGTTGAAAACGCCCGCTTAGTCTGTCAGATAAGCCCCCCCAGAGCCCCTTTCGCCGTCAGAGAATCCGCCTGGCGTCTGATAAGACAACTCAGTTTTAATTACCTGCCGTTGTCAGATATGACGCACAGCCAGGGGGGCGAATCACTACGTAATATGCTGAAACTGTTTATCAGCGATGTGGATTATGACTCAACAGCACAAATCAATGCGCTGGTCGGCTGCCACAGCGAACCGGTAATAAGACGTTTACCGGGGAGTGGCTTACTGATCTACGGACGCGGCATACGCTGCACGCTGACGGTCGACGAAGAGGGTTTTTCAGGCGTCAGCCCCTACCTCTTCGGCCTGATCATGGAAAACTACATTGCCCGGCATGCTGCAATTAACGTATTTACTGAAACCGAACTCAGTTCAATGCAGCGCGGTAAAATTGCCTACTGGCCGGCGCGTCCCGGTCGCCGGGAGGTACTGTAAATGTCGCAAACCACAAGGTCGTTACCCACCGTTCCGCCACAGTTAACCTCCTGGTATCAGCAGGATAAACCGTGGCAGAGTGGATTTATCAGCATCATGCGTACCCTGGCGGCTCAGACACCGGAATGGCCAGCACCGGGAACCGCATTATTACCCTCACAGGAGTGCTTTCGTCTCCGTCAGTTAGCGCATATGGTTTTTGCGCCACGTGAGATTGCCCGTATTGAAAAAGAAGCGGACAAATTACATCTCTATCTGTTTGGCTTAGGTGTCTGGGGCCCGCAAGGGGCGATGCCACTGCATCTTTCAGAGGTAGCCTATACCCGCAGTGAAAACCACGACAATACGCTCAATGAGTTTGTTGATATCTTTCATCACCGCGCCCTGTCGCATTTTTACCGGGCCTGGTTCCTCTCTCAGGATACCGCCTCGCTGGACAGACAACACGAAGATAAATTTTCGTTTTATGTTGGCAGCCTTGCCGGATTAGAACCACAGGAGCTGGCCGGAAGTGAATTACCGCTCCACCCCCGGCTGGCGTCGGTCTCCCACCTGATACGTGAAGCACGTAATCCCGAAGGCCTGGTCGGCGCGCTTCATTATTATTTTGAAGTGCCGGTTCAGATTAGAGAATTCGCCGTACAGTGGATTTTTCTGCAAGCAGAAGATCAAAGCCAGCTGGGTAACAATCTCAGCTGCCTGAAATTAGGTGATGGCGCAATTCTTGGCGATACGGTGCAGGACCGGCAGCATAAATTTCAGCTGCTTTTTGGTCCCCTGAGCCTAAAACAATATTTGCATTTCAGCCCCTGGGGCAAAGATTTACCGGTACTACGTGAATGGGTACGCAACTTCGTCGGCTTTGAATACGCCTGGGAAGTCATTCTTGTGCTCAGCGCCGATGAAGTCCCCTGTGCCACCTTAGGTGAACAACATCAGCTGGGTTACACCGGCTGGTTAGAACGCGCCGACTGTTCCAGTCCGCTTGCCGGCATGAGTTTTGACCCGGAAATGTACTGTCAGCCATCCACATAAAACCAGAATGTAGTCAGGGATATAAACGAAAGATAAGGAAAGATCAGATGCAACAGCAGAATATCACAGCATGTCCACAAGACTATGCTTTGCTAGCGGAATCGGTGGCTGAGTCGCCACCTTGCGGTGAAAGTCTGGAATACGACGCTGATTTTATTATGTTGCAACGTGAGCTGCAGCCCAGACTAGGCGCAGAATACGGTGACTTTGTTGAATCGGTTAATCCCATAAACTGGGCAGACACTGAACGGCAAACCCAAAAGTTACTGCAACGCTCAAAGGATATCCGGTTAGTAATTATTCTGATGCGTTGTCGCATGCGCCAGCACGGTTTCTCTGCCCTGACCGACGGGATAAAAGCCTTAACCTGGGCGCTGCAACAGTGGCCAGAGCAGCTTCATCCTCAGCTGATGGATGAAGGGGAGTTCGTACCCATAATGCGAAATAATGCGCTGGCAGAACTGGAGTCTAATGACGGCCTGCTGGCTGACATTCGCCAGCAGTCATTACCGTCGGTGGCCGGCCTGCAATTAACCGTGCGTGATATCGAGCGCGCCAATAGCGTGCCGCGTGCCGACGATGCGTTGCCGGAAGAAACCCTGAGCCAGATATGGCAACAATGGCAGCAAACCCAGGCGCCGATCATTGCGCAGTTTAATGCTTTATTTCAGGAAGTTAATCAGCTTAAAACCACGCTCAGACAGCAGATGCCCGATGAGGATGTGCCCGACTTTGCCCGGCTGCTTAACCTGCTTGGTTACTTTCTTTCACCGTCTGCCCCCGAGGCTGAGCGTCCGGCGCAGGAAAACGACGACGCCGTGCAGCAGAGAAGCGAAGAAAACCACACGCCGGTAACAACCGGTAGTGAATTTATTGCCGAAGCACCGGTAATGCCGGCCTCCGCCCACGCCGGTGAAGTCGCCACGGTTGCTAACCGTGGCGATGCGATTCAGCAGCTGCGTGAAATTCGCCGCTGGTTTAGCAGAATGGAACCCAGTAGTCCGGCGATTATCTTACTGGCGTTCACCGAACAGATCATTGGCAAAAGTTTTACTGAATTACTTCAGTTATTACCAGCAGATGTTATTGCCAAAATCGCAACTTCTCAGGAGTGCTAATGTTGAAAAAAAGGATGGCCACCATACTGGCAATCGTCAGTATATTCATTACAACACCGGCTTTAGCACAATGTGTCCTGGATACTGTTCCACCGGAAGGCGGTGGGCAACCGGTAATTCTTAGCGTGCCCGCCTTCACTGTTTTTGTTGATGCTGATGCACCGGCGGATCGTTCAACACCAATAGGTAGCTGGGACTCATCTCATGGCACAAAAGTAAGCTTTAAATGTCTGAAAGGGGACCGATATGGAAAGGATGTTTATCCACCGTTGTTGGGCCAGGCAACCCAGCAAAGAATGTATGCAACCAAAATAGACGGCTTAGAAATAATGCCAATGTGGTATAACGGTGTAGCTTTTGGCAAATTCCCCACGAATTCTGTAACAACAGAGATGCGTCTCGATTACCCGCCAGCAGCTTTTTACCGGGTGCAAATATTTAAAACAAAATCACAGCTTAAACTCAATAACCCCCAGACCGGAGATGTCATTCTCGATCCGGGTAAGATTGCTTATAACTGGGTTAACAACAGCGGTATTGGACCTTTTCCGCAGACGCTGATGATTGGACAAATACGCATCATTAGTACACCGGTTTGCAGACTGGATGGCAAAAAAACGGTCAACTTTAATACCGTAACGCCCGATGATCTTGCAAAAGGTGTCAGCAGGCCCCTTAATTTCTCTATGACCTGTGCCACAGATTACGGCCACTACTCGGCTACAGCTAAATTAACCACCACCACACCAGACAGTGATAATAATTATATTAAGGTTACTGACAGTGCAGGAAACGATGATCGGTTAAAAATCCGCATTGACGATAGCAGTGGTTCAATAATGCATGTCGACGGCACCAATGCAGAAATCATTAACTCACTCAATAGTAATGTTCCCGCTCAGTTCAAATGGACGGCGACAATACTTAAATCCGCCTCCACTCAGCCTCCAAAAAGAGGACCGTTTTCAGCTTCCGCTGAAATCATTCTGGAAATGAATTAATAAAACTGATGAACAGGGAACAGTTATGCGACAGGAAAAGACAATCTTTATCAGCATTGCCAGTTATCGTGACTCAGAATTACTGCCCACGTTACGCGACATGGTGAGCCAGGCTAAATATCCAGAAAGACTAAATATAGCCATATGCTTACAGTCAGATTTGAATACACAGATTTTTATTAATGAAGGGATGAAGCTGGTTGAGAGCACAATATCTGGTTCTTACCCATGCTTTAATTTTATCTGGCGGAATACTACGGTCAGGGTAATCAATATTCATTATCTTTCAAGTCAGGGGGCCTGTTGGGCAAGGCATCTTCTGGACCGTTGTTATGATCAACAGGATTATTTTCTGCAAATAGACTCACACTGCCGCTTTATCCCGGAATGGGACAGCGAAATGATAACCATGCTGGAATCACTGCGGCAAGAAAGTCAGTGGCCGGTGCTTTCCAGCTATCCGGCGGCCTATACGCCTGGCGAACCAGAAACGCGCAGAGATTTTGTTAGTCGTTTGATTTTTAATGGATTTACTGATGATGGCATCGTCAGTCTGACCTCAAAACCCTTTATTGCGGATACGCCGCAGCGCTGCGGTTACCTGGCGGCAGGATTTATTTTTGCAGATGGGCATTTCATTACCCGTGTCCCCAATGATCCGAATATTTTCTTTATGGGTGAAGAGATCTCAATGGCAGTGCGTGCCTGGCTTCAGGGATATGAATTCTGGTCACCACATAAAATATTATTATGGCATTTTTACACCCGGGAAAACTCACCGAAAATCTGGGAGGATCATAATGATGAGGCTAAGAAACACGGTTTAGTCAGTCAGACATGGTGGGAAAGAGATCGCGAAGCAAAAAAAAGCATTCATAACATGCTTACCTCGACAAAAATACAGACTGGAAATCAGGATATTGAACGTAACTTACAGTTATACCAATACCATATTGGTATCGATTTCTCTACTCAGAAAATACACCCTGAAATATTAGAACCTTTAACGGTAAACTGGTTTAACGAGTTACCCTCCTCACACGAACAATGGCTGGAGTCATTAGTTTATTCCTGTAAAAATGAGCTTATTCTTGAAAAAAACGAAGTACATTTAAACAATCAGGATATTGCCAGCTGGCAGGTTAACGTATACAGCACAGACAACACGACCGTATTAACAAAAAATTATACTGCACAATCACTCCAGGAAAATACCAGCACTCAGCATGAAAATAAAATAGTGTTAAAGTTAAATGTGATAACGCATGAAAAAACATGTCCGGCATATATTCGTATTTGTCCCTATATGAATAATGACAGCTGGGGTACTATGCTGGAGAAACCGTGGTAAACAATAAACATCTTAATGAAATTATAGCAATCCACAGTCTCATTTCAATGAGTGGGATTGTGCCATCATTATTAAATCTTCAGGAAAAACTGATTGATATTACCGAAGATTTTTGTCAATCGACAGGTTATGATGTGAAAATTACCGACGCAATACGTCGGCTTATCAGCGTGGTGATGGATACAGAAATAAGAAACAGTCTGGCATGCGGAAACTTAAAATGGAACGGTTATGAGCTGACACATTTTTTCTATGGACATAATGAAGATAAAATTTTCCGAACAGAACATGCCGGCATATTATTTAATAAAAATAAACCTGAAGTTGCCTTCTGTGCCTTGCGGTTGATCACCCTGTGCCCGACATTATCAGCATCGAAGGAATTACAAAAAATATATATCCCACTCACCGAAGAGTTAAATAAAAAGACACATAGTCTGGCAACACATACACAAATAAAATCCATCGATCAAGAACCTAATATATCCTATGAAGAAATAATTGAGAAATATACATTCTGGACACCATTTTTAGCACAACTCTCGGTCTGTGCGCTAATACTGATTGTGTTATGGGCGTGCTGCCGAACCTTTCTTCAGGGTGGACTATAATAATGAACAAAAAAATGACATTTTATCTGCTGGTTAGCGCGAGTTTTCTTGCCATAGCAATATTCATATTTGGCCTGATATATCCGCAAACGATGCCAGGCAGCACAAATATTCTCTTTCTTCTGGTCATTACTGTGCTGATAGCGCTTCAATGTCGCTATCAACTACTGGCGGGCATTTCCCAGGTTAATGAACAAATTACTCAGCCGGTTATTACTCAGAATAAACCGGTGATTCTCCTGCTTGGCCCACATACCGCCAGCTGGTTTCGCCAGGTGAAGCAAAGCGAAAGCGTTCGCTATACCGGCACGGTTACCTGGCTTCAAATCACCTCGCCGCACGAGTTAGAACAGCGCCTTAACTATCTGCAGCAGCATTATCCGACTACGCCGGTTTACACCTTTTTTCCCTTTCTGCCCGATGATAATGAAACCATTGAACTGACAATAAACAAGCTGAATAGCTGGATGACAAGCTTTAAGCCGGTGCTGGAAAAATCTGCGCTTCCCTGTACCTTTGCCATCTATGCCCGCCTGAGCAATGAACGCCGTAGCCAGGCCGTCAATAACGCCAGCTGGAACGACGTACTGGTGGCGCAACAGGCACAGAGCGTTGATTTTAGTCAGGCGCTGCACGACCTCGGATTAACGCTAAAAAATGCCTGCGCAATAAATCGTTCAGAAATACAGCGTACGGTGATGAGTCTTACATTAATACAATGGATGACGGAAAGCGGACTTCTTCAGACGATGGAAAAATTCTTTTCATTTTCTGCTTTACGGCTTAATAAAATATTGTTGTGTGACTACGGTACCGGCTTTACCCGTCACGGGGCATGGTCAAACTGGCTTGAACAACAATACGCTATTTTACCGTCGCTGAGTGCAGGTATCACTTTACCACCGTTACCTGCGGTCGTGACGCCAGTAGCGACGCCGGCGATTGTAATCCGTAAAACCACCAGGATGACCTTACCACCTGTCTACTGGACGCTTTGTTTCTCAACATTATTAATTATGGCAAGCTTATTTATACATACCTTCTTTGTATATGAAAAAGAAATAAAATTTAAAGCAGAAATTAATCACGTTGCTTCAATGAAAGATATTTCTGCAATCAGACTGGAAGAAAAAATAAAGACTCTGAGCAATGTTGAAAAAGTATGGATACAACGCTGGTCCACGGATAAAAATCAACACTGGGGGCTGTTACCTTATGCTCTGTTTATTTCCCGTATTAGTACATTACTGGCACAGCTAAAATCTATTAACATATTTACGTCGTCTGCATCACAAGCATTTTTCAATTCGGGAAGTGCCGTCTTACTGCCCGCTTCAGAACAGCAACTACAACCAGTTATTACGCTTGCAAAAAAACACCCTGATAGCAGGCTGTTAATCACCGGACATGCCAACAGTACCGGTAATACAGAATATAACCTGTATTTATCAGAGAAGCGTGCTTCTGCCACCCGCAACTGGTTAATAAAAAATCATATTGCGCCAGAAAGAATAATGATTAATGCAGCAGGAGATGCAGAGCCCGTCGCCAGCAATAATAGCCCGACGGGTCGCCAGCTTAACAGGCGTATTGAAGTTTTAATTATTCCATCCACCATCAAAATCTAACAGGAGTCATATATTATGAGCAAAAGTGATAACTCATATACTATTTTTGAAGGTTCATTTCTGACGCCACTGCCGGTGCTCGACAGAACCATTAATATTCTTATGTACCGCGACCCGGATAATCATGAATACCAGTTCATTATTAATCGTGCGGTTCTTGAAGAGGAACAAACGATAGAGGAGTGGTGTCAGTCAGAAATGGACAGCCTGCTTAACCGGCTACCTGGCTTTCAGATTGAGGGCAAGCTGCTTAAAGATGAGATAGGCCCGGCAAAATTAAGTACGGTTCAGGTCGCCAACCGCTACCTTAATAATGGAAAAGTTATCCGTCAGGTTCAGTCAATTTTAAGACTACCACAAAATAAACATTACAACCCCGGCGGCAGAGACATTATCATTTTTACCTTAAATGCAGAAGATGAGTTCACCGAACATCAAAGGCGTCATTATGTCAGTGTGATAAATAACTTTACGCCTGATACGGATGACTGAAAACCATCACGCCATTATAAAAATATTACTTATATAAGAAGCATCCCTCCGCTGGATAATCCACAACACGATTTATTCTGAGGGATATCAATTTATAGAACATCTACAACATCCATGAGTACGATGGAGTACAAGTCATGTTGGAAATATCAGTTGTCACCAAAAATATATATTATAAAAAAGGCCTTCATGAAGTTATTTCTCATGAATTTGAAGTGGAAAACATAACGAACAACCCACAAGGTTGTGATTATGTAATAAAAAATAAAAACCCAATAAAGCTCTATCTTTATGATGAATTTGCCATTCTTGCCACAATTGAAAGAACAGAAAAAAAGATGTCAATAAATAACCTGTATGCACGCGACGTTATGATTAAAAAAAATAGCAACAAAAACATCGCCGACATCATCAAAGAAATATTAACTAAAATTAAAAATGACAACAACATTACTTCCCAAAAAGCCCCATTAAAAAATAAAAACAGGAACGCACACGCCAGAGGGTTTTATCTGTTGTCATTACGTGAAAAAGTTGTGATGGATTTAATAGGCAAGGGAATAAAACAGGAAAAAATATCCAGCTTACTGGGATGTTCGGAAAAAAGTGTTTACAACTACAAACGAAGTCTGATTAGCAAACAGCGTCTGCGCAGTAAATACCAGCTTTACCGGTTGGCCACAAGTATTGCTGCTAATAAAGAAATGCAGCAGTATCTGTTTTGGGAAATGTATAATCTCATCACTATCAACAATTCGCCACCGAATACCGATTGAGACTTGTCATCTGCAGTGGGCGCAGACAGAATGATTATGTTTCCCGGGAAAAATTTCCCCATCCTCTGAGCCCCTACGCCTGGACAGGAGAGCATAATGAAACTTATCGGCAATTACACCAGCCCCTTTGTGCGCAAGATAACCATTATGCTGATGGAAAAAGGCATTCTCTTTGAATTTGTAAATGAAAATCCCTGGCTGGAAAGCAGCCAGATGGCTGACTATAACCCGCTGGGTAAAGTCCCCGCACTGGCGGTCAGTGAAAATGAAGTCTGGTATGATTCACCAATCATTGCCAGCTGGCTGGAACTGCAGGATAAGCCGCCGTTTTTTGTGCCGAAAGCGCCCATGGCGGCGCTGCGAATACGCCAGCTGGAAGCGCTGGCCGATGGCCTCTGCGAAGCCGCACTGATGATTGTCCGTGAGCAGCTGCGCGCCCCCGAAAAACAGTGCGAATCACTGCTGACCCGCCAGCGGAAAAAAATTCACCAGGGGCTGGATGAACTGGAACAAGCAGCGGCAAAAGGTGAGGAGCTTAACGGCGAACAGATAAACCTTGCCGATATCGCCTGTGGCTGCATGCTGGGCTATCTCAATTTTCGTCATATTTCCCCTGACTGGTGTGTAAACCGGCCTGCGTTGGTGAAACTGGCAGAAAAACTTTTCCAGCGCGACAGCTTTGCCCGTACCCGTCCACCGGCACCTTAGACAGGGATCTCATGAACACGCTTTACAGTCAGCTACCGGCCATTGACAGCCTGTTACGTCAGCCGGCATTTGCCGCGCTGATTGCACAGTACGGCCGCCAGCATGTCACCGCCATATTACGCCAGCAACAGCAGGACGCCCGCCATTTGATCAGCCGTCAGCAACGACTGCCCGACTGGTATCCTGACTGGCATCAGGAAACCCAGCGGCGCCTGTGCAGCGCCCAGCGTCATGCGCTGAGTCAGGTTTTTAACCTCAGTGGCACCGTGCTACACACCAATCTCGGCCGCGCACAGCTGGCAGAACAGGCCATTGCCGCCGCCTGTGTCGCCATGCGTGAACCGGTGACCCTTGAATACGATCTGAGTGGCGCCCAACGCAGCCATCGCGACCGGGCGCTGGCACAGCGCCTTTGCCAACTGACCGGGGCAGAAGATGCCTGCATTGTTAACAATAATGCCGCAGCGGTCCTGCTGATACTGTCGGCACTGGCATCGGCTAAAGACGTCCTGGTGTCACGTGGTGAGCTGGTTGAAATTGGCGGATCTTTTCGCATACCTGACATAATGCGCCAGGCTGGCTGTACGCTACGCTAAGTCGGCACCACTAACCGCACGCATTTGCATGATTATCAGCAGGCTATCGGTGAACAAACTGCCTTGCTGATGAAAGTGCATACCAGTAACTATCAGATTAACGGTTTTACCGGCTGTGTCAGTGAAAGCGCACTGGCGACGCTGGCACAGCGCCACGGGCTGGTACTGGTCGCTGATCTCGGCAGCGGCTCCCTGATAGATTTAACCGCCTACGGCCTGCCAGCAGAGCCAATGCCGCAGCAGCTGATCGCCGACGGCGTCGACCTGATCAGCTTTTCTGGCGATAAACTGTTAGGCGGCCCTCAGGCCGGTATCATTGTTGGTAAGCGCGCCCTGATTGCCCGGCTACAGCAACACCCGCTCAAACGTGCGCTTCGTGCCGATAAAATTACCCTCGCCGCGCTGGATGCAACGCTGGCGCTGTATCAGCAGCCAGAACTCCTCGCTCAGCAGCTGCCGACACTGAATAAACTCACCCGCAGTCAGCACATCCTCGCCGAACAGGCACAACGCCTGCTGCCTGCATTACGCGCTCATTTTTGCGCCGGCTGGCAGGTCAATGCCGAACCTTGTCTGTCACAAATCGGCAGCGGGTCGTTACCGGTTGACCGCCTGCCTGGCTACGCGCTGACCTTTATGCCCACGGCAAACGGCGATAGCAGCCTGCATGCGCTGGCAGCACAACTGCGCCAGCGCGAAATACCGGTTATTGGCCGCCTGCACAACGGTAAGCTATGGCTGGATTTACGCTGTCTGGAAAATGAAGCGCTATTTCTTGAAACCATGCTTGCGCCGGATAGCGCGCCGTGATTATCGCCACCGCCGGCCATATCGATCACGGCAAAACCGCCCTGCTTCACAGCCTGACCGGTACCAATGCCGACCGGCTGCCGGAAGAGAAAGCGCGCGGTATGACTATCGATCTCGGCTATGCTTACTGGCCTCAGCCAGAAGGGCGGGTTATCGGTTTTATTGATGTTCCCGGCCATGAAAAATTTATCAGCAATATGTTAAGCGGTATCAACGGCATTGATGCCGCACTGCTGGTTGTTGCCTGCGATGACGGCGTCATGCCACAAACCGAAGAACACCTGTCACTGCTCAGCCTGCTGGGGCGCCCGACGCTGAGCGTTGCCCTGAGCAAATGTGACCGGGTTTCCTCGCAGCGACTGGCCCAGGTACGCCAGCAGGTTATCGGGCTTGCCCGGCATTACGGCTGGCAGAACATCACCTGTGTGGCTACCAGCATCTATCAACCGGCGACCATCGCCACGCTGGCCGAGCATTTACGCCAGCTGAAAGCACGAACACCGGCCAGCGGGCGCCCCTTTCGTCTTGCCATCGATCGGGTATTTACCGTCAAAGGTGCCGGGCTGGTAGTAACCGGCACCTGCCTGGCAGGCGAAGTGGCACTGGAAGATAGTGTCTGGCTGACCGGCGCTGACCGCCGGCTGCGGGTGCGCGGCTTGCACAGCCAGAATCAGCAGACCGCACGCGCCGTCGCTGGTGAACGTATTGCACTGAATCTGGCGGGTGATATCAGCAAACAACAGGTCCATCGCGGCGACTGGCTGCTCACCCAGCCGCCGCCTGCGGCTGCACAGCGCTTCATTGTCAGCCTGGATATACGTGCGCCAATTCATCACTGGCAAAGCGTACAGATTTATCATGCCGTAAGCCATGTAACCGGGCGCATTGCCTTACTTGGCGACGATCTCGCCGAGCTGATCAGTGAACGTCCTTTATGGCTGGCAGAAGAAGACCGGCTGATTGTGCGTGATAGCCATACCCGTCAGACGCTGGCCGGGGCACGTGTCATACTGCTGACCCCCAGAAAACGCGGCAAACGCCAGCCCGACTATCTGGCGTGGTTACAGCAGCTGGCAAACACCCAGGATGAGCAACGTCGTCTGGCAATCCGGCTGTCTGAACAACCCGGTTCCCTCAAGCAGATCGGCTGGGCCAGACAGCTTACCCCGCCGGCATTAACCACTTTACTGGCCCCCCTCAGACCACTCATTGCCGGCGATCACCTTATACTGCCGCAGCAGGCGGCGCAGTGGCGTCAACATCTGCTTGAGGCACTGGGCCGCTTTCATCAGACACAGGCCGATCAGCCTGGCCTGGCAAGCGACAGGCTGCGACGTATTGCACTGGCGGATAAACCGGCGCCATTAGTGCAGACACTCATTATGCAGCTACTGGATGAAGGCAAAATTAAAAACCAGCGCGGCTGGCTGCATTTACCCGGCTTCAGGCTGCATTTTACCGCTGAAGAACAGGTGCTGTGGCAACAGGCAGAAACGCTGTTTACTGCCGACCCCTGGTGGGTGCGCGACCTCGCCCGCACCCTGAACTGCGAAGAAACAGTGCTGCGCCTGCTGCTAAACAAAGCCGCCCGCTGCGGCTGGCTGATCGCAGTGATTCCCGATCGCTTTTATCATCGCGATCGGATAAACCAATTTGCCCGGCTGGTACGTCATCACTGTGCTGAACACGGCGGCGTCAGTGCGGCTGACTTTCGTAATGATTTAGCCATTGGTCGTAAGCTGGCGGTGCAGATACTGGAATATTTTGATCACAGCGGTTTCACCCGGCGTAAAGGCAACCTGCACCTGTTGCGCGATGAATCACTGTTTCAGTAAGCCTGTCCCGTCGGGCTTAACCGACCATAGCGGCCAGCCGCTGCGTTTTGGTACCGATGACATAACATTAAATGACTTCAGGGCGCAGCCGAATACCCCTAAAACAGGCTATAGTGAAGAGAAAATTAACCGGCATAATGACACTATGACAGGTTTGCGGCTAACGCCAGGCGCAGCGCAGGCCTGCCGGCATCATCATGAAGGAAAACACGCAATGCAACGCTGTGGCTGGGTAACTGACGATCCGCTATATCTGCATTATCACGATAATGAATGGGGTATTGCGCAAACCGACAGACAGGCGCTGTTTGAAATGATTTGCCTCGAAGGCCAGCAGGCCGGACTCTCCTGGATTACCGTTTTAAAAAAACGCCAGAATTATCGTGAGGCTTTTCATCAGTTTGATCCCGACCGGGTGGCGCTGATGAACCAAGAAGATGTGGAAAATTTGCTGCAAAACGCCGGAATTATCCGCCATCGGGGCAAAATTACCGCCATCATTACCAATGCCCGGGCGCTGCTGGCAATGGAAAGTCAGGGGGAGAAATTTGCCGCTTTTGTCTGGTCATTTGTTAATAACCACCCGCAGCAACATTATTATACCGACTACCGCAGCGCCCCCAGCACCAGCGCAACCTCAGATGCGCTATCCCGGGCGCTGAAAAAACGCGGCTTTACCTTTGTCGGCAGCACCATCTGCTATTCCTTTATGCAGGCCTGCGGACTGATTAACGATCATGTCACCGGCTGTTTCTGTCATCCGGATAACCAGGTGGGGTAATCACCCTGTGTGGGCCTAACCCCCTTACAGGCGCTGACTGTTACCACCGTTCAACATCTGCTGTAGCGGGAATAGCCAGCTGCAACCAGTGGTCTCTGGCCGCAGCTGCAGTCATCATCTCGTGCACCTTGTGCCAGTTATAAGACGGCGTTTTTTTAATGATCTTTTTAATAAAGCGGTAATTTTAACCGGCCGGGTGACTGCAACAATTTCATTATGGTCATACTGCGTTTTTTTTATATTTCCTCCGGTGATTTTATGCAAAATTTGGTGATGCCTCTAATTGGTTGAATCTGATGTATAATGCGGGCTTTTGAGGTTCTCTTATGGCCAGCGTTAACGTTCATTGTCCCCGTTGTCAGTCTGTTCAGGTTTACCGCCATGGTCAGAACCCTAAAGGCTATGACAGATTTCGCTGCCGTGACTGCCACCGCGTGTTTCAACTCACTTACGCTTA